>CBDCNF010000022.1:0-173544 GCA_965219285.1 Sphingomonas sp. | reverse complement strand
ACCCGCACACTGCAATCGCGCTCGCCGCGGCGCGCCGGGCACGCGGAGACGCGCCGATGGTGACACTGGGGACCGCGCACCCCGCCAAGTTCCGCGACGCGGTCGAGCGTGCGACGGGGATGCGCCCCTCGCTCCCCCGCGCGGATCGGCGATCTGTTCGAACGCGAGGAGCGGTTCGTGACCTTGGATGCGACGATCGCGGCGGTGAGCGGGTATGTGGCGGAGCGGGCGGTGGCGCGCGCGTGAGCCACGCACCCTCACCCTTCCCACTCGCCTTCGGCGAGCGGGCCCCTTCCCTCTCCCATTGGGAGAGGGAGGGAGGCGCGCAGAGCCGGAAGGGTGAGGGCGAACGGAGGGCGGAGTGAACCTCACCACCCTCATCGGAAATCCTTGGCCCGACTACGGCCTCCTCGACTCGGGCACGGCCGCAAGCTCGAACGCTACGGCCGCTACCGTTTTATCCGCCCCGACGCCCAAGCGCTCTGGTCTCCGGCGAGCGACACCTGGAAAGCGACCGGCGAATTCCTCCCCGGCGCCGACGAAGACGGCGGCGGCCGCTGGCAATTCACCGAACCGACCCCCGCGCGAAGGCTGGACGCTGAAGTGGGACGACGTCTCCTTCACCGCGCAGACCACCCCGTTCCGCCACCCTCGGCTTCTTTCCCGACATGGCACCGGTGTGGTCATGGATGCGCGAACGGATCGCAGGCGTCGCGGCGCTCGAATGCCTCAACCTGTTCGGCTACACCGGCGTCGGCACGCTTGCGCTCGCGAGCAACGGCGCAAAAATGGTCCACGTCGATGCCTCGAAGAAATCGGTCGAGGCCGCCCGTGCCAACGCCGCGCTGTCGGGCCTGTCGGACGCGCCGATCCGCTGGCTGACCGATGACGCCGCCAAATTCATCGCCCGCGAGGTGCGCCGGGGCCGCCGCTACGACGGCATCCTGCTCGATCCCCCCAAATACGGGCCGCGGCCCCGAAGGCGAAATCTGGCGGCTGGAGGAGGACTTGCCACGCCTGATCGCCGATTGCCGCCGACTGCTCGACGAAAACTCGCGCTATCTGTTTCTCACAGTCTACGCCGTCCGCATGTCCGCGCTCGCGATCGGCGAGATGCTTAGGCAGGCATTCGCCGATTTGCCGGGGACGGTCGAAGCGGGCGAGCTAGGCGTGCGAGAGGAAGCGCGCGGACTGGTGCTACCGACCGCGATCTGGGCGCGTTGGTCGCGAGATTGATCGCCGAAGGCCTCACTCCATCCCAGCTCGCATCGCCGCACCCGCTACGAACGGCGCTCCCGCAACCAGCAGCAGGCTCACCGCCGCGAGCAGCTTGAACGCGCCGCCGCCGCCCCCCCCATCATCGGCGATCGCCCCCGCCCCGAATATCAGCAACGGCACCGCGAGCGGCAGCATCACCAGCCCCGCGACCGCACCCGCGCCGCGCAGTCCCGCGACCAGCGCCCCCGTCGCGACCGCCAGCGCCGCCAGCCCCGGCGTTCCGATCGCCAGCCCCGCCTCGACCTTCATCAAGGTCGCCGCGGGCAAATCGAGCAGCCCGCCCGCGACTACTGCCGCCAGCATCAACGGCGGCGCGAACGCGATCCAATGCGCGACGATCTTCGTCCCCGCCACCGCCGCCATCGAAATCCCGCGCACCGCGAACTGATCGAGCACGCCGCCTTCCAGATCCGGCCCGACCAGCCGCTCGACCGGCAGCAGCGCCGCGAGCAGCGCCGCCGCCCAGATCACCCCGCCCCCGACCCGCGCGAGCAACGCCGCATCGGGCCCGATCGCGAACGGGAACAGCGTCGCGACGAGGAGGAAGAACGCAATGACCAACGTCGCGCCGCCGCTCGCATAAGCGCGGCGGACGTCTCGGAGGATCAGTGCGGCGATCATCGCACTTCGCCCCAACCGTCATGCCGGACTTGGGCACCCGCCAAAGTATTACTTTGGCGGGAACCCACTTGTTCCGGCATCCACCGTGCCGCAAAACTTATACGCGTTGCTCTCGCGGCCCGGTGGACCCCGAAACCAGGCCGGGGTGACGGCGTAAGGATCATGCCGGATTCCCCAACGCAACCCCCACCGCCTCGGCAGCACCATCGGCAGATGCGTCGCCACCACCGCGACCCCGCCCGCCGCGCGATGCCGCGTCACCAGTGCCTCCAGCCGCGCAACCGCCGCCGCATCCAGCCATTCGCCGGCTCGTCGAGCAGCCACAGCCCCGCCCCCGACGCCACCACCCGAGCGATCGCCGCGCGCCGCCGCTGCCCGGTCGACAGCAGCCGCACCGGCACCTCCGCCAGCTCCGCCAGCGCGACATCCGCCAGCGCCGCCGCGACCCGCCCGGGCCGGATCGGGCACCCGATCGAGCCGCGCCCAGAACGCAAGCGCCTCCCCCAACCGCCGCTCGCCATCGAACGCCGCCGCCTCCGTCATCAGCGCGACGCGCGTCTCGTCGCGCACGACCTCGCCCGAAGCCGCCGGCAACAAGCCCGCAAGAATCCGGATCAGGCTGGATTTCCCTGCCCCGTTCGGCCCGGTCACCAGCGCCGCGCCGCCCGTCTCCGGCGCAAACGACAGACCCGCGAACAGCGTCCGCCCGCCGCGCACGCAGGCCAGATCACGGACCGCGAGCACGCTCAATCCGCCACCGCGTCTTCCAGCGCATGCATGTCATCGTCGGACAGCCCGAAATGATGCCCGATCTCATGGATCGTCACATGCGCGATCAGATCGTCGAGTCGTACCCCGGTCTCGCACCATTCGGCCAGGATCGCCTGACGATAGAGGTGGATGCGATCGGGCAATGCCCCGCTCTCGAATGACGATTTCTCGCCCACAGGCCGCCCCCACATACACGCCGCTCAGGTCGAGCGGATGGTCGATCCCCAAACTCGTCAAGGTTTCCTCATCCGCAAACTCCTCGACGATCAGCACGACGTCGCCGAGATGCGCGCGGAAACGCCGCGGGCAGCTTCGCGATCGTCGCCCGCGCATGCTGCTCTATCGCGTCCGCCGAGGGCGCTTCGCCCATTGCCTCTTGCCCGTCCATCGTCCCCGCCATACCCCTCGTGTCTTCAAAGCGGCAAGGAGCAGATCATGGTCGAGCAACTGAGCGAAACGGAACGCGCCGACGCGCTCGATGGCCTGCCCGACTGGGATTACGACGACAGCCGCGACGCGATTACGCGCTCGATCGTCTTCACCGATTTCGCCGAGGCGTTCGGTTTCATGACGCAGGTCGCGCTGATCGCCGAAAAGGCCGAGCATCATCCGGAGTGGACCAACGTCTGGAACCGGGTGGAGATCACGCTGACAACCCACGACGCCGGGGGCTTGAGCGAACGCGACATCGAACTGGCGGAGGCGATCGACGCGATTTTGGATGGGTAACGTCTGCGAGCTTCTAGCCCTCTCCTATTTTCATGGGAGAGGGTTGGGTGAGGGTCTTCTTCTTCTTTGCCGGAAGAAGAAGACCCTCACCGCTGCGACTAGGCCCGCATGAAGAATGCGGACCAAGTCTCGCTCCTCTCCCGCGAAAGCGGGAGAGGTTTTTTCACCCCGTCATCTCCACCAGCTTCATCACCGTATTCCAGTTGCGCCCGGTCGCGCCGACCGCAAGTTTCGCCTTGGCCATCGCCTGCGGCAGTTTCGAATGGCCGATGTCGTCGGGATAATCGACGTACAGTTCGCGCCCATGCGCCTTCAACCGCTCCGGCCCGTCGTAGATTGTCGCCACCTTGGCGATCAACGTCGCGTCCACGGGTTCGCGCGAAAAATGCACCTGCAAGTGATTGGGATGCGTCTCGGCTGCATCGGGAAACGGATTGGCCGCGACGATCGCCTGCAATTCGGCGTGCGAGCGCAGGAACCAGCCGGTGTCGATGCCGAACTTGTCCTTCATCGCACGATGAAACCGCGCTTCCAGCTCGGCACCGTCATGCTCGTCGGCGCTGAACACCGCGTTGCCCGAAGCGAGCAGCGTCTTGACGTCCGCCATCCCCTGATCGGCGAGGAACGCGCGGAAATCGGCCATCGGCAGCTTCACGCCCGCGTTGATCCCGCGCAACAATGCCGCCCAGCGCATCACGCCACTTCCTCGCGCAGCGGCCGCGCCAGCAGCGCCTCGATCACCGCGCGCACCGCCGCGCCCTCGAGCAACCGGCAGACCGCCTCGGTCACCGGCATATCGACCGCCATCGCCGCCGCCGCTTCGGCGAGGACCGGCGCGGTGAACGCACCCTCCGCCACCGTCCGGCGATCCGCCAGCAGATGCGCCGCGTCATCGCCCCGTCCCAACCCGACCCCCAAAGAGAAATTGCGCGAGGCGGTCGACGAACAGGTCAGCACCAGATCGCCCAACCCCGACAGCCCGGCGAGCGTCTCCGCCCGCGCGCCGCGCGCGAGCCCGAACCGCGTCATTTCGGCAAAGCCGCGCGCGATCAGCGCCGCGCGCGCATTCTGCCCAAGCCCCGCGCCATCGACGACACCGCACGCGATCGCGAGCACGTTCTTCACCGCCCCGCCGATCTCCGCACCGATCACGTCGGACGACGCGTAGGGGCGGAACGCGGGTCCGGCGAGCCGCGCCGCCAGCGTCGCGCCGAGCGCGGCATCTTCGCACGCCAGCGTCACCGCGCTCGGCAATCCGGCGGCAACCTCATGCGCGAAGGTCGGCCCCGACAGCACCGCGACTGGCGCGTCGGGGCACACGTCGCGCGCCACCTCGCTCATCAGCCGCTTAGTCCCCGCCTCGATCCCCTTGGCGCACAGCACCAGCGGCGTGCGCCCGACCGGAGCCTCGGCAAGCACCGCCGCAACGTGCTGCGCAGGCGCAACGACAAGCAGCGCGTCGTGCCCGGCAAGGTCGTCGAGCGATCCGGTGGCGCGGATTGCGGGCGACAGTGGGACGCCGGGCAGGAACAGCGCATTCTCGTGGGCCACATTGACGCCCACGACGACCGCCTCCTCGCGCGCCCACAGGGTCACGTCGCCGCACCGCGCCGCGACCTGCGCGAGCGCCGTGCCCCAGGCGCCGCCGCCGATGACACCGATTCTCATAATGACCCGCCGCAGCAGTCAGAATCAGCTTCCCCGGCGAAGGCCGGGGTCCAGTCGCGATATCGCCGATGAGTAGCGCAACCGCGCGACCTCAAACGGCTCCAAACTGGACCCCGGCCTCCGCCGGGGAAGCGCATCTCAGGACGTATCGAATCGCTCACGCCTTAACCCCCGCGCCGCGCACCGCCTCGGCATCCGGATCGAGTGGCCAGCGTGGTCGGGCGGGGACGTCGAGCGGATCGGTTAATCCGGCGGCGAACCGCTCCGCACCCGCCCAGGCGATCATCGCCGCATTGTCGGTGCACAGCCACAACGGTGGCGCGACGAAACGCAGGCCGTGCGCCGCCGCAAGTTCGGCCAGTGCTCCACGAATTGCGGTGTTCGCGGCAACCCCGCCCGCGACGACCAAAGCATTGATCTCGCCCACGCTCGCCAGCACGTGCGCGGTCCGGTCGATCAGGCAATCAATCACCGCCGCCTGGAACGAAGCCGCCAGATCTTCGGGCGAATGATCCCCCGCTGCCCGCGCGACCGCGCTCTTCAACCCCGCGAACGAGAAATGCGGCTCGGCCGATCCCTTCAATGGACGCGGCAACGGCACTGCCTTGGGATCGCCGGAAAGCGCCGCCCGCTCCACCGCCGGCCCGCCGGGAAAGCCCAGCCCGAGCAGCTTCGCGGTCTTGTCGAACGCTTCGCCCGCGGCGTCGTCGATCGTCGTCGCCAGCCGCCGATAGCGCGCGACACCCTCGACCAGCAGCAACTGACAATGCCCGCCCGATACGAGCAGCAGCAGATACGGAAATTCCAGATCGGGATCGCTCAATCGTGGACTCAGTGCATGGCCCTCGAGGTGGTTGACCGCGATCAGCGGTTTGCCCGCGGCATGCGCCAGCGCCTTGCCCATGACGAGCCCGACCATCACTCCGCCGATCAGCCCCGGCCCCGCCGTCGCCGCGACCGCATCGACATCCGCCAGTGATACCCCGGCATCGTCGAGTGCAGCCGCCACCAACGGCTCCAGCGCCTCGACATGCGCCCGCGCCGCGATCTCGGGCACGACCCCGCCATAGGGCCGGTGCGCCGCCTCCTGCCCCGCCAACCGATGCGCGAGCACCCGCCGGTCGCCCGTCACCAGCGCCGCCGCGGTCTCGTCGCACGAGGATTCGAGGCCCAGGATCAACATCCTCAAATCCCTAACCGCTCGCCTCGAGCTTGTCGAAGGTCCGCCCCTTCGCCATGAAGGCGGCATGGCAGTTTTCCGTCTCGGCACCCGCGGTTCGCCGCTTGCGCTCATCCAGGCCGGGCAGGTGCGCGACGCGCTCGCCGCCGCGCACGGCTGGTCGCCCGACGATGTGGAGATCGTCGTCATCCGCACCACCGGCGACAAGGTGCAGGATCGCCCACTCGCCGAGATCGGCGGCAAGGCGCTATGGACCAAGGAACTCGACCGCGCGCTGCTGACGAACGAGGTCGACGCCTGCGTCCATTCGATGAAGGACGTCGAAACGATCCGTCCCGCCGAAATCGCGATTCGGGCGATGCTGCCCCGCGCCGACGTCCGTGACCGGCTGATCGGTGCCGCCGATGTGGCGAGCCTGCCGCAAGCCTCGGTCGTCGGAACGAGCAGCCCGCGGCGCCGCGCGCAACTCCTATCGCTCCGCCCCGACATCGAGATCGTCATGATCCGCGGCAACGTCGAGACGCGGCTGGCGAAACTTCTGAAGGGCGAAATCGACGCCACTCTGTTGGCCGCCGCCGGGCTCGACCGGCTCGATTACGATGTCGGCAACGCGATCCCGATCGAGAGGATGCTCCCCGCACCGTCGCAAGGCGCGGTCGGGATCGAGGCGCGCACCGACGATATGCGCGCGCGCGACGCGCTCAGCGCGATCGACCACCGCGATACGCATCGCTGTGTCCTCGCCGAACGCGCGCTGCTCGCCGCGCTTCAGGCCGATTGCCATTCGCCGGTCGGCGCGCTCGCGACGCTGGTCGGCGACGAGATCAAGATGCGCGCGACTCTCTACGCCGAGGACGGGTCGGCGCGGGTGGATGGCCAGAGCCAGGGCACGACCGGCGAAGAGGTCGCGGCTGCGCTCGCCGCCGACCTGCTCGAACGCTCGCCCCCGGTGATCCGGGCGCTGTTCGGCGGATGACCCGCGCGGTCGCGATCCTGCGGCCCGAACCCGGCAATACGCGCACCGCCGCGCGGATCGAGGCGCTCGGCCTCATCGCGATCCGCTTGCCGTTATTCGCGATCGCGCCGCTCACATGGACGCCGCCCGATCCCGGCGACCACGACGCCCTCCTGCTGACGAGCGCCAATGCGGTACGCCAGGCCGGACCCGGTCTCGCGAGATTGATCGCGCTTCCGGTCGTCGCGGTTGGCGAGGAAACCGCCGCGGCGGCGCGATCCGCAGGGCTGACCGTCGCGCTGGTCGGCACCGGCGATGCCGAGACCGCGGTCGCGCGCGCGCGGCAAGCGGGGTTTGGGCGCCCGCTCCACCTCGCCGGTCGCGACCGGACCGCGCTTCTGCACCCGGTCGATGCGATTGCGGTGTACGCCAGCGATGCAACCGAAGTTGCGCCAGCCGACGTCCTGGCGCTCGCCGGCACTGTCGCGATGCTTCATTCGCGCCGCGCGGCCGATCGCCTCGCGGCGCTTTGCGCCTGCGACGGGATCGACCGCGCCGGCCTCCGCCTCGCGGCGATCAGCGTAGCCGTGGCCGACGCCGCCGGAGACGGTTGGGCGGAGATTCGCGTCGCGCGCCACCCCGACGATGCGGCGCTCGTCGAGATCGCCCGCGACCTCGCCGATTGACCGGCCCCGCGGTCGCGGGGATAAGGCGGCATGAGCGACACGAGGCCCCCCGAGTTCGCAGCCCGGCCGCGCCGGATCAATTGGGTGGTGATCCTGGTCGGCCTGGCGCTGCTGATCGGCATCGGGCTGATGATCTACGCGGTCCAGACCTCGGGCGGATGGTTCGTGCGAACTCCCGCCAAGCCCGCCGTCCCCGAGGCGACGATCGAGTACAATCCCGCGCAGCCGCAGAACCTGTCCCCCGCCGCCGCGGCCGCCGACCCGTTGACCTTGGCCAGTCGCGAGAGCACGCTCGCCGCGCAACTCGCCGCGCTCGAGGCGCGCACCGCCTCGGTGTCGGTCGATGCCACCGCCGCCTCGGGGCAGGCGGGGCGTGCCGAGGCGATCCTGATCGCCTTCGCCGCGCGCCGCGCGATCGAACGCGGTATGCCGCTCGGCTATCTCGAAGAAGAATTGCGGCGGCGGTTCGCCACCGCCGAACCGCGCGCGACGCTGGAAATCACGCAATCCGCGCGCGAGCCGCTGACGCTGGAGGATTTGCGCCAAGGCGTCGACGCCAATTCCGCGGAGTTGCTGTCGGGCAAAGACGAGGATCTGCTCTCAAGCCTTAGCCGCGAACTCCGTAGCCTGATCGTGATCCACGACGCAGGCACGCCGTCGCCGATTCCCGCCGATCGGTTGAAACGCGCGCGGCGGATGCTCGACGCGGGACAGGTCGGCGCGGCGCTCGCCGAAGTGGAGCGCCTGCCCGGCGCGGGGCAGGCCGGTGCGTGGGTCGCGGCGGCGCGGCGCTACATCGACACACGGACCGCACTCGATGTGCTGGAGAGCGCGGCGATTCTGGGGCGGGCGAGCCCGGTCGTCCCGCCGCCGGTGGCGCCACAGCCCTTACCCGCAGCGCCTCCACAGTAATTAGCCGGCGACGCGCTCGATCAGCGCCATCGCGCCCTGTGGTGCGTGAACCTTTGCGCCATTGATGAAGAACACGAAGGTCTCGCGCGGTTTCGCCGCAGGCGCGGCGGCTTCGACATAGGGCAACCCATCGGGATGGCCGCCGTCGGACCACGTCTGTGCCGCCGCCGCCCAGCGATCGAGCGCCGCCGGTGCGTAGCCAGCAGGCTCATCCCCGATCGCATTCTCCAGCCGCGCATAGACGAAATCGCCGGTTACGTCGGCGATCGCCGGATAGTCCGCCGAATCGGCATAGACGATCGCGACATTAGCCGCGCGGCACATCGCGACGAATTCCGGCACCGCGAAACTCTCGTGACGGACGTGGACTGCATGGCGCAGCGCGACCCCGTCCTGCGCGGCGGGCAGCAATTTCAGGAACGCGCCGAAATCCGCCGCATCGAACTTCTTGGTCCCCATGAACTGCCACAGGATCGGCCCTAGCTTGTCCCCCAATCCGACAATTCCCTGCCCGCAGAACCGCGCGATCGATTCGTCTGCCTCGGCCAACACCTTGCGATTGGTGCAAAACCGCGACGCCTTCAGCGTGAAGACGAAGCCGTCGGGCACCGCCTTCGCCCAATTCTCGAAGGTCTGCGGTTTGAACCCCGAATAATAGGTGCCGTTGACCTCGATCGCGGTCAGCTTCGACGCGGCATATTCCAGCTCGCGCTTCTGCGGCCATTTCTCGGGAAAGAAGGTCCCGCGCCACGGCTCGTAGGTCCAGCCGCCGATACCGATCCGGATCGTCATCGCGCGTGCCTCCTGCCGTATTTGTATCTCAGGGTAATCGGGCCCGCTAAGAGAGTTTCGAACGTCCCTCGTGAAAGTTCGTTTCCAGCCGCAACCCCATGAGCTTAAACCCACTTACAGCCCGCTTTCCATTTAGGAAACCCGCTAACGGCGCTTATGCGCGTTGAGGAGCTTGCAATGGCTGACAGGCCTTAAGAGGATCCGAGTAGCTTCGAGGGAAGTTCGAGCATCTTGATGTTGATGCGACGTTGATGGCACTGCCGTGCGCCCCAACGATGCCGTGGCGCCAACGCACGAACGCCTGCTCGATCACGTCCGACACCGCGCCGATGTCCGCCCAATGGAAGGCGGTACGATACGCGAACATAAGGTGGTCAGGGGCATAGCTTCATGCGCCGCCACCACGCCATATGGAAAAATTTTCCGCCACCTGACCCCGTCCGGTCGATTTCTCCGCTTGCTTCCATGAAGGCCACTTTCGGTCAGGGAGGACAGCGACATGGCGATCACGGAAACGAACAACGGCGCCGGCGGCGTTCAGGCGGCATCGCGGTGGCAAGCACGCCGCGAAACGGCGAATCCGTCCGATGACGGCGTCTCGCTCGACGCGGTTTTTGCCGGCAAGGGCGCCACGACGCCGAGCGTTCCGGATAACGATCGGCGTCTTTCCGGCGCGATAATGAAAGTATTACTTTCATGGGAGCCCGAAGGCGGGAGAGGGTGTCACGTTCGCATAATCGCCTTGAATTGACTCCCTTGCGATGGGAGTGCCGGTCGGTAAGGCGGCGCGGAGATCATGGGCATCGACACCAAGCTGAACGTCGCGATCGTCCAGGCGGCGCCGATTCCGCTCGCGATCGGCGACGGCATACGCGCGCTCGTCGCTCACGTCCGGCCCCTCGCCGAGAACGGCAGCGAGATGATCGCGTTCGGCGAGACCTTTCTCGGCGGCTATCCCCTGTGGCTCGATGAAGCGCCCGGCGCGGCGTTATGGGATGCGCCGGGGGCGAAGGCGCTGCACGGCATCCTGCTCCGCGAGGCTTTGGTGCGAGACGATCCCCGGCTGCGGCCGTTGCAGGACTTGGTCGACGCGAGCGGCGCGCTCGTCAGCTTCGGCGCGCATCGGCGCATCCGCAACAGCCTGTACAATGCGCAATATCTGATGCGGCCGAACGCGCCGCCGCTGGTCCATTGCAAGCTCGTGCCGACGCACGGCGAACGGTTGATCTGGGCGCGTGGCGATGGCTCCACACTCGGCGTCCATGAGGCGGAATGGGGCAAAGCGGGAAGCCTGATCTGCTGGGAGCATTGGATGCCGCTCGCGCGCGCGGCGATGCACCATGCCGGTGAGACGGTGCATGTCGCCGCCTGGCCGACGGTTCGCGAGATGTACCTCGTCGCGTCGCGGCATTATGCCTTCGAGGGGCGCTGCTTCGTCCTCGCCGCCGCGACGATTCAGTCGCGCGCAGATCTCCTGGCGGGTCTGGAGCGGGTCGGTGGCGATCCAGCGACGCGCGACCTGTTGATGGCGATGCCGGACGGGCCGCTCCAGACCGGCGGCAGCGCGATCATCGCGCCCGACGGGACCGTGATTGCACAAGCGGGGGAGGGCGTGGAAATCCTCACCACCACGCTCGATCTTTCGGCGATCGACCGAGACCTCGCGTCGCTCGACAGCGACGGCCATTATTCGCGCCCCGATGTGTTCGAACTGACGGTCGATCGGCGCGAGAAGATTGGCGTGCGGGACCGGGAGGCAGGACGATGACAACGACCGTCTATGGCATACCGAACTGCGACACCATCAAGAAGGCGCTTAAGTGGCTCGACGCGCACGAAATTGCGTATGCGTTTCATGACTACAAGAAAGCGGGTGTCGATGCGGCCGCGCTGCGCGGGTGGGTAAATCGCCTCGGCTGGGAGCCTTTGCTCAATTGCGCCGGAACGACGTTCCGCAAGCTGCCCGATGCCGACAAGGCCGACATCGATGCGGCGAAAGCGATCGCGCTGATGCTGGCCAATCCTTCGGCGATCAAACGCCCGGTGCTGGTGCGCGGCGAGACGCTGATCGTCGGGTTCGATACCGCGCGCTATGCGGAGCTTGCCTAGCCACGCGACTTCGCTCGGGCGAGGGGTTGGCTCGGTCGACGTCGACGGGGTAGGATGGAGTCATGTCCACCACCTTCACGATCGACACCTCGACCAGCCGCGCGACCCCGGTGTCGGCGCCGATGAAGCGGCTCACCGTCCCCGCGATCCGCAACCGCAAGAGCGCCCCCGGGAAAAAGGGGGAACCGCTGGTGATGCTGACCGCCTACACGGTCCGCATGGCGCAATTGCTCGATCCGCATTGCGATCTGCTGCTCGTCGGTGACAGCCTAGGACAGGTGATCTACGGCTTTCCCTCGACGCTTCAGGTGACGCTCGACATGATGTGCGCGCATGGTGCGGCGGTGGTGCGTGGCAGTTTCCATGCGCTGGTGATGATCGACATGCCGTTCGGCACCTATGAGGCGAGCCCCGAACAGGCCTTCGCCAGCGCCTCGCGCGTCATGACGGAGACCGGTGCGGCGGGGGTAAAGCTGGAGGGCGGCGAGACGATGGCGCCGACGATCGCGTTTCTCACCGCGCGCGGCATTCCGGTGATGGCGCATGTCGGGCTGACGCCTCAGTCGGTGAATGCGCTCGGCGGCTATGGCGCGCGGGGGCGGAGCAATTCGGAGCATGCGCAGATCGTTGCGGATGCGCGTGCGGTGGCGGAGGCGGGGGCGTTCGCGGTCGTCGCGGAGGGCGTGGTCGAGCCGCTGGCTCGGACGATCACCGCGGAGGTTTCGGTGCCGGTGATCGGCATCGGCGCCTCGGCCGATTGCGACGGGCAGGTGCTGGTGGCGGAGGACATGCTCGGCCTGTTCGAGCGCACGCCGCGGTTCGTGAAACGCTACGGCGATATGGCGGCGCATATCTCCGAGGCGGTCGCGGCGTATGCCAAGGACGTGCGCGCCCGCGAATTTCCGACGCCCGACCAGACGTATCAGCCCAAAAGCTGACCGCGCTTCCGTTTCGCGCGCGGCATCGCTAAGGATTGCCGCCTTCCAACGCCGCCGGAGAGTCCCTTGGCCGTCACGCCCAATTCCAACGAGCAATTCCTGCGTGAGGTCGATGAGGAACTGCGCCGCGACCAGGCGATGGATTTCGGGCGGCGCTATGGCATCTGGATCGCGGTGGCGATCGTCGCCGCGCTGGCGGCGTTCGCGGGGTATCTGTTCTGGCAGCATCGCCAGAGCCAGGCCGCGGCGGCGCAGGGTGTTACGCTCCAGTCGGCGTATGATTCGCTTGGCGCGAACAAGCCCGCCGAAGCGGCCAAGCCGCTTGCCGAACTCGCGGGTTCGGGGAACGACGGGTATAGTGTTCTCGCGCGCTATACGCAGGCCGATCTGCTGCTCCAGAAGAACGATTTGAAGGGCGCCGCCGCCAAGTTCGCCGAAGTGGCGGGCGATACGTCGGTGGCGCAGCCGTTCCGCGATCTCGCGCTCATTCGCCAAACGACCGCCGAATTCGACACGCTGAAGCCCGATGTCGTCGTCGCGCGGCTGCGCACCATCGCTGCGCCGGGCAATCCGTGGTTCGGCAGCGCCGGCGAACTCGTCGCGGCGGCGTATCTCAGACAGGGCAAACGCGATCTCGCCGGAAAGCTGTTCGGGCAGATCGCCAAGGACGAAGACGTGCCTGCAACGATCAGGCAACGTGCGGTTCAGATGGCGGGGGTATTGGGGGTCGATGCCGTCGCCGACAACGAAGACAAGGCCAAGAAATGAAGAAAATCCTCGCGCCGATCGCGATCGCGGCGCTCCTCGCGACGGGGGGCTGCGGCATCTTCAAGGGCGGCGGCAAGAAGACGCCGACGCTGGGTAAGCGCATCCCGATCCTCGTGTCCGAAAACGACGCCGAGGCGGACAAGACGCTGGCCGACGTACAGGTGCTGCTCCCCGCCGCCGCGCCGAACCCGGCCTGGGCGCAATCGGGCGGTAATGCCGCGAAGTCGATGGGGCAGCTGGCGCTGGCGGATTCGCCGCGGCGGGCGTGGACCGCGTCGATCGACGGCGGATCGAACCGTCAGCGTCTCGGCGCGGCGCCGGTCATCGCCGACGGCAAATTGTTCGTCGTCGATGTCGATGCGACCGTTCACGCCTTCGCCGCCGATACGGGCGCGAAGATGTGGACCACCGCGCTCCCCAAGACCGACGAGAATCGCGCCGCGCGCTTCGGTGGCGGCGCGAGCTTCGACAACGGCCGCGTTTATGCGACCGACGGTTTGGGTGACGTCGTCGCGCTGAACGCCGCCGATGGCGCGGAGGTTTGGCGCGCGAAGCCGGGCGGGCCGTTGCGCGGTGCGCCGACGATCGCCAACGATCAGGTCTATGTGCTGACCCAGGACAATCAGCTGTTCGCGCTGAACCAGAGCGACGGCAAGGTCGCGTGGACGCAATCGGGCAGCCTGGAGACGCAGGGTGTGTTCGGCGTCGCCGCGCCCGCCGCGGCCTCGGGCACGGTCGTTGCAGGTTTCTCCAGCGGCGAACTCAATGCGTACCGCTACGAGAACGGCCGCACCTTGTGGCAGGACGCCTTGTCGCGGACATCGATTTCGACGTCGGTGTCTAGCCTTGCGGATATCGATGCCGATCCGGTGATCGCCGACGGCCGCGCTTACGCGGTCGGGCAGGGCGGGCGGATGGTCGCGGTCGATATCGCGACGGGCCAGCGGCTGTGGGAGCAGAATCTGGCGGGCATCTCGACGCCGTGGGTCGCGGGGGAGTGGATTTTCGTCCTGACCGACGATGCGCGCGTCGTCTGCCTGTCGCGCGCCAACGGCAAGGTCCGCTGGATCGCACAATTGAAGGCGTACAAGAACGTCAAGAAGCGCAGCAACGCGATCACCTGGTTCGGCCCGGTGCTCGCGGGCAATCGCCTGTGGCTGACCAATTCGCGCGGCGAACTGGTCAACGTGTCGCCCGCCGATGGCGCGATGGGCGCGTCGGTCGATGCGGGGGATTCGTTCTCGCTGCCGCCGGTGGTCGCGAACAACGTGCTGTACCTGCTCGACCAGAAGGGCGGGCTGAGCGCGTATCGGTGAATTAGCATGTCACCCCAGCGGAGGCTGGGGTCTCAGGCTTGCGCCGGGCAAGAGCCGCATGAGACCCCAGCTTTCGCTGGGGTGACGGCTACGTTGGAGGCGTCTAGGGCCAACCCATGTCTCGTCTCCCTGTCGTCGCGATCGTCGGCCGTCCCAATGTCGGCAAGTCGACATTGTTCAATCGTCTCGTCGGCAAGAAGCTCGCGCTCGTCGACGATCGCCCCGGCGTCACGCGCGATCGGCGCGAGGGCGACGCGCATCTCGTCGGGTTGGATTTCCGGGTGATCGATACCGCAGGATACGAGGATCACGACGCGCAGTCGCTGCCGGGACGGATGCGCCAGCAGACCGAGGCGGCGGTGGCGCAGGCCGATGTCGCGCTGTTCCTGTTCGATTCGCGCGCGGGCATAGTCCCGCTCGACGAGGAGATCGCGCGCTGGCTGCGCGGCTCCGACACCCCCATCGTGCTCGTCGCGAACAAGGCCGAGGGGCGATCGGGCGATCAGGGCATCCTCGAATCGCTGTCGCTGGGGTTCGGCGATCCGGTCCAGATGTCCGCCGAACATGGCGAGGGGGTCGGCGATCTGTTCGAGGCGCTGTTGCCGCACCTCGAGGGCTTGGAGGACGAAGGCGACGTCGAAGAAGACGAGAGTCTCGACGGGCCACTGAAACTGGCGATCGTCGGGCGACCGAATGCGGGCAAGTCCACGCTCGTCAACAAGATACTCGGCGAGGACCGGATGATCACCGGGCCCGAAGCGGGGATCACGCGCGATTCGATCGCGATCGACTGGCAATGGCGCGATGCCGCGGGAGAGACGCGCGCGGTTCGGCTGATCGATACCGCCGGAATGCGCAAGCGCGCAAAGGTGCAGGACAAGCTGGAGAAGCTTTCGGTCGCCGATGCGCTCCACGCGGTCGATTTCGCCGAGGTCGTCGTGCTGCTGCTCGACGCGACGCTCGGGCTGGAGGCGCAGGATCTGCGCATCGCCGACAGGGTGCTGGAGGAGGGGCGTGCGCTCGTCATCGCGCTCAACAAATGGGACGTTGCCGAAAACGCATCGTCGTTGTTCAACGGCGTGAAGAAGGCGCTGGAGGACGGGCTGAGCCAGGTCAAGGGCGTCACCGTGATGACCGTATCGGGCGCGACCGGCAAGGGCATCGATCAGCTGATCCAGGCCGCATTCGACACGCGCGAAGCGTGGTCGAAGCGCGTCGGCACTGGCGAACTCAACCGCTGGTTCGAACGCGCGATCGAGGCAAATCCGCCCCCCGCGCCGGGCGGCAAGCGAATCAAGATGCGCTATGTGACGCAGGTGAAGACACGGCCGCCGAGCTTCGTGGTGTTCGGCACGCGCGTCGATCAATTGCCCGCGAGCTACGAACGGTATCTCGTCAACAGCATGCGGCGCGATCTCGGATTTGGCGCGGTGCCGCTGCGCCTGACGCTGCGCGCGCCGAAAAATCCGTTCGATCGAAAGTGATCGGGGCGTCCGTCAACCGGGTGTTTACCTGACGCGGATACACCCGCCTCGAAACCTTCGCGGCCGGGGCGTGGCGCGATGGAGGAGCACACGACGGTGTCATTCGAGGGCAGCACCCTGATCAACTGGCCGGCCTATGCGAAAGCGCGGGCCGAACTCGGCGCGGGATTCGTCCGGATTCTCGGCTATTTCCGAGAGGATGGCGTGAAATCGGTCGCCGCGATCGAGGAAGCGATGCGCGCGAAGAATGCCGCCGCGATGGTCATTCCGGCGCACACCCTGAAGGGCGAAGCGCGTCAGTTCGGCGCCGAACCGCTTGCCGCGCTGGCCGAATCGATCGAGATGATGGCGCGCGATTGCGTCGAAACCCGCGACACGCCGGAAGATGCGATCGAGGATATCGTTCGCCTGAAGCCGCTGTTCGAGGAAACGCTGACGTTGCTGGAACGCGAAGCCAACCCGCTCGCCGAGCGACGCCCGGGCGGCGGATTCGGGCGGCGCCCCGCGCTCTGATTACGCCGCGAGGCGCGCCTTCGTGGGTGCGCCCCGGGCGCCGCGCAGCAAGCGTCCCGGTAGCGCATCGGTCGGTTCGCCGTCGCGGTACGTCACCTGCCCCGCGACGATCGTGTAGAGATAGCCGCGCGCGCGCTGCATCAGGCGGCGGCCATCGGCGGGCAGATCGTGCGCGATTTCGGGGGCGAGGAGCGTCAGGCCGTCGTAATCGATGACGTTGAGATCGGCGCGTAGCCCGACCTCGATCTGGCCGCGATCGCCGAGGCCGACCAGCGCGGCGGTGTCGGCGGCCTGTTGCTTGACGACGAACGGCACCGACAGCTTCGGCCCGCGCGTCCGGTCTCGCGTCCAGTGCGTCAGCAGCGTCGTCGGGAAGCTGCCGTCGCAGATCATACCGACATGCGCGCCGCCGTCGCTGAGGCCGGGCACGGTGTCGCGGTGGATCAGCATCTCGTGGCTCGCGTCGAGCGAGCCGTAGCCATAGCTGAGGAACGGCAGATAGAGGATGCCCGTCCCGCCGTTCGACAAAAGGTGATCGAGCGCAACCGCCTTCGGATCGCGACCTTCTGCCTTGGCGATCGCGGCGATGGTGCGGTCCTGCGTCGGCTCGTAATCGGGGCTTTCGGCACCGAGCGGGTACATCTCGGCCCAGTTCGACAGGCTGGCCGAGGCGAAGGGATCGTTCGGGGTCGGTTCCTCGGCGAACAGCGACGCTTGGAAATCCGGGTCGCTTAACCGCGCGATTCGATCGGCGAGCGGCAATTGCCAGATCGCCTTGTAGGTCTTGTGCGCGCTGAACGGGTTGAGCGTCAGGTCGAGCCCGAACAATACCCCCACCGCGCGCGGCGCGACCTGCGCCTTGATCGGCAGGCCGTCGTCGACCGCCTGTTTCAGCGCATCGAGGATGATGCGGAATCCGTCGGGCGACTGGTGGTTCTGCGCGAGGCTGAAAGACAAGGGTCGGCCACTCTTCTCGACGATCCGGCGGAACATTGCGAATTCGGCTGCCGGATCGGGATAGAAATCGCTGACCAATTGCAACACGCCCGCGCCCTTGCCGCCGTTCGCGGCGGCGAGGCCCATCGCGATGCCGGTGAGTTCGTCTTCCTCGGCGGTCAGCGTCGGGGTCGGCTCGCCCGCCTTGGTCTTGTGGTTGAGCGTCCGACTGGTGGAGAAGCCCAGCGCACCCGCCTCGACCGCGGCCTTGGCGATCGCCGCCATCTTTCCGATGTCATCGGGGGTCGCGGGTTCGCGCGCAACGCCGCGTTCGCGCATGACGTGGACGCGCAGCGCCGCGTGCGGAACCTGCGTGCCGATATCGAGATCGAACCGGCGTTCGTCGAGCGTGTCGAGATACTCGGGGAAGCTCTGCCAGTTCCACGGCAAGCCGGCGGTCAGCACCGGGAAGGGCAGATCCTCGACACCTTCCATCAGATAGACTAGCCGGTCACGATTGGCGGGCTCGCACGGGGCGAAGCCGACGCCGCAATTGCCCTGCACCACCGTCGTGACGCCGTGCCACGACGACGGTTGCATCCGATTATCCCACGTCGCCTGGCCGTCGTAATGCGTGTGGACATCGACGAAGCCGGGGGTGACGAGGTGACCGCGCGCGTCGATCTCCGCGCGACCCTTGCCTGCGACGGTGCCGACGCCGACGATCAGGCCGTCGGCGACCGCGACGTCGCCCGCGAACGGCTCGCCGCCCGATCCATCGACGATCGTGCCGCCGCGGATTACGAGATCATAGGCTGAGTCGGGCATGCGATTCTCCTTGCCACGCAAAATGCGCGCGCGTGGCAATTTCGTCAAATCTTGCCCTGCAACTCCATCAGCGCATCGACGATCGCCTTGTCGTCGTCGGGCGCGACGGGGGCGTGATAGGTCTCGCGCATCTTCTTGACGGTCGCGGCCCATTTGTCGGCGGTCAGCGGGGGCTGCTGCCGGATCATCTCGACCGAATGGCAGGCGGTGCAATTGACCGTGACGAGCTCGCCCGCCGGAGTCGCCGGGAACGATGCGGTGTCGGCGGGCAATGTGATCGCGACGACCGGCGAGGTTTCGTTCGCGGGCTGTTTCGGCTCGGCGGAACAGGCGGCGAGCGTCAGCGCGAGGAGAAGCGCCGCCCTCATGCCGCGTGCAGCGCGATCGAGGGGCAGGGGTTGTACATATAGCCGCCGGGGTTCCAGATCGCGTCCATCACCTGCGTCGCGCCGGCGACATTGGTGCAGCGCGCCCACAGGCGATAGCCTCCCGTGTTCAGCCCCGCGATCGTCGCGCCCCATTCGCGGAAGCCGTATTTGCCCTTGTCAGGGCCGAGGGTCGCGGCGTGCCAGCTCCTGCCGCCGTCCATCGAGAGATCGACCCGCGCGACCGCGTTGGTACCGCCCATCGCGAGACCGCGCACGAAGAAAGGCGCGCGCGCGGCAACCTTCGCGCCGCCCGCCAGATTGGTGATGAAGGCGCGCGGGACCATGCGGTTGATCGGCACGCTCGGGAAATCCTTCGTCCTCGGCGCGACGCTGGCGCGGGGAGTGTCGGGAATCTTGTACGCCTTGGCCATCCAGAAAGTGTCGTCGGGCGCGGTCAGCACCTCGATCCGGTCGAGCGCTTTTACCCAATAGGTCGAATACCAGCCGGGGACGACGAGCCGCATCGGGAAGCCGTTGAGCAGCGGCAGCGCCTCGCCATTCATATGCGTCGCGATCATAACCTCGCCATCGCGGGCGTGATCGAGCGATAGCGACTTGGCGAACCACGGCGCGCCGGTCGGCGGCGGGCGATCGAGGCCCGAGACGCGCACTGCGACCGCGCCGGGGGCGACATGGGCGATGTCGAGCACGTCCTTCAGCCGTACGCCTTCCCAGCGCGCGTTGCCGATTGCGCCGTCGCCCCATTGCCCGCCCGTGACGCGCGGGTTGAAGCGACCGCGCGAATTGCCCGAACATTGGTTGACCGCGGCGATCTCGAACCTGGGAAGCCGCGCGAATTGATCGAGCGAGATCGCGAGCGGGCGCTTCACCGCGCCGCCGACGCGCAGCCGGAACGTCCGCGTATCGACCGAGGTCGGGATGTCGTCGTAGTGCCAGCGAACGAAGAAGCGGTCGTTGGGGGTGAACACCTGCCCGTCCATCGCCGCGATCGGGGTTTCGAGCAGCGGACCGCGATTGCGCTGGAGGATCATCTCGCCTTTGCCGGGGAAGGCGGTGGTCGTTTCGCGGCGGCCGTTGCCGAAGCCGAGATCGACCTCCGCGGCCCAGGCGCCGCTCGCCAGCCCGGCGCCGCCGAGGCCGATCAGCCCGAGGGCGTCGCGCCTATCGAACATCGGACTGCGTCAGGGGCGCGAAGCGTGCGACCTGATGCCCGATCATGCGGAGCTGATCGACCACGGCGGCGTCGCTGGCGCCGCCTTCGTCGTCGAATTTGGTGATCTGGCTGTTGATCGCGGCGGCGAACGGCGTCGGCCAGCCGCGCAATGCGTGGACGATCGAGCGGAGCGCCGCGATGGTGCTGCCGGTCGCCTGCCAGCCGTAAGCGGTGGCGATCAAGCCGACAGGCATGTCGGCGAGGTACGGACGATCGGCGTCCTGCGCGGTCTCCTCGAGCAGGTCGAGCGCGTTCTTGACGACGCCCGAGATGCTGCCGTGATAGCTGGGTGAGGCGATGATCAGCGCCGACGCGTCGCGCACCGCCTCGACGAATTCGCGTTCCTCGGGCGTTCGTGAGGTGGCCTTGGGGTCGTAGAGCGGGAGCTTCGCCATGTCCGCGCCGCCGAACATGCGGGTGCGAAAACCCTGTTCGCTGGCTGCTTCTAGCGCGATGCGGAGCGCGCGTTCGGTCGAGGAAATGCCGCCGATCGTGCCGCCGATGCCGACGACGAGGGGTTGGGATTCGGTGTCTGCCACGTGCACCCGTTAGCGCCGAAGCGTGGCCGGGTCGATGTTTTCCGATGATCTTCGCGTCGGATTACTCGCCGAGCGCGGCGACGTTCACGCGGAGATAGGGGACCGCCGCGGGTACGGGCTGCGCCGCGAGAACACGCTTTGGCGCGACCGGCTGCGGTGTGGTGGCGGCGACCGCGATCACCGGGCGCGCGTCGAACGGCGAGACGAACGGTGCGTCGAGCATCGCCAGTTTTTTCTCGGCGAGCGCGCCGATCGTCCCGGCCGGCATCGCTTGCGCCTCCGCCAGCACCTGTTCGGCAGCGGCGCAGAAGCGCTCACGCGCCTGCGCCTGCGAGAAGAAATTGTAGAGCCGCGTCATCGAATCGTCGTAGCTGTCCTGCCAGTCGCCGCCGCGCGCCTTGTATTCCGCCGAGAGCGTGGTCTGCGCCGCGGTGAGCGACGAGCGCTGCGTCGCGAGCAGGCTGTTGTAGCTGGCGACGATGACGTGTTCGGACGGACCGCGGCAGGCGAGCGCGGCGACGTTCAGCGCCACGCGGAAATGCCAAAGCGTCGCGGCGGGGCTGAGATCGCGATTGATCGGCGAGATCTGCACCGGCGCGGGCGTGTACGCGACGACCGGAGCCGGCGCGGGCTGGATCACGATCGGCTCGCGATGACGCGCGCAACCCGCGAAGATCAGGACAAGACCGACAACCAGCGGCAAGCGGACGAAACCAAGCATATCCAACCCTTCGTGCCCCCCGGCCCGACGGTTGTGCGGTCAATTGGTTAACTTTCCGTAAGGATCGTTTTTCTCGTGCGATCGCGACGAATCCAGCTTGCAATCCCTTTTACTGTATGACACACAGTGTATGTCATACACCATGTGAGACACAGCCTTGGCCGTCGATGAAGACCTGTTCGAGAAGATGCGTGTCGAGCTGCGGCGCGGGTCGCTGGTGCTCGCGGTGCTCGGGGCGCTGCGTGAGGAGCGATACGGGTACACCTTGCGCCAGACGCTCGAGGATGCCGGGCTGCCGATCGAGGAAGGCGCGCTCTATCCGCTGCTGCGCCGGCTCGAAACGCAAGGGCTGCTGACCAGCGAATGGCGTGAGGATGCGAAGCGCACCAAGCGCTTTTACCGGCTTTCCGCCCAGGGCGTCGACACGCTCGCTCGGCTGCTCGGCGAATGGAATGCCATTTCCGAATCGATTTTGCGCATCACCGAAAGGGACACGTGATGAATTTGCTCGACAATTATCTGAACACGATCCGCTGGAACCTGCCGCGCGGCGCCAACGCCGACGACATCATCGCCGAGTTGAACGACGTGATCGCCAGCCGGATCGAGGAGCGCGAGGATGCGCTGAACCGGGCGCTGACGAAGGACGAGACGAGCGCGGTGCTGCGCGACTTCGGGCACCCGCTGGTGGTCGCCGCGCGATACGGCACGCAGCAATGGCTGATCGGGCCGGAGGTGTTTCCATTCTATCTGTTCTCGCTGAAGATCGTGCTGGCGATCAGCTTGGTCATTCTGGTCTTTTCCGGCGTGGCGGGAGGAATCCTCGGCGATCAACACGCGATGCGGACGGTAGTGCAGGGACTCCACGGAGGCTGGTGGTCGCTGCTCGCCAACGCGGGTCTCGTCACGCTGATCTTCGCGATCGCCGAGCGGACGGGCTGGCTGAACCGGTACCTAAAGAATTGGTCGCCCGAGCATCTGCCCGATCTCGGCAAGCTGAAGCGGAAGCCGAAAAGCGCGTGGGAACTCGTGTTCGAAATCGGCGTCGGGATCGCATTCGTTTTGTGGTGGGTCGGGGCGATCCACGTGCCGGTCGTCTATGCCCACGCGGAGGACCTGAACATCGAAGCCGCTCCGGTGTGGGCGCAATATTACTGGCCGATCCTCGCGCTGCTGGTCGGGCGTGTCGGGTATAATATCGTCCGATTGCTGCGTCCGCGCTGGCTCGCCGTTCACGCTGCGATCGCGGTCGGCTTGGCGGCGGTGGGGGTGGCGGTGCTCACGCCGATCTATCGCATCGGGGCCTGGGTGGTCGTCTCGTCGCCGACGATCGCGCCCGACAAACTCGCCGATCTACAGCGCAGCCTGGACTTGAGCGCCAAGGTCACCCTGGTCGCGATCGGAGCGATGCTGGTGGCTCAGGCGGTCGGTGCGGTGTGGCGGTGGTATCGGGGGAAACGCGGCTGAGCCGGACGCGATTACCCCGCGCGCTTTTCCAGCGCGCGCGCGGCCTCGTCCAGCAACGTCGCGATGATATCGGCGAGCGGCTCCTCCTTGGTCACCATGCCGACCGATTGCCCGGCCATCACGCTGCCGTGCTCGACATCGCCGTCGATGACCGCGCGGCGCAGCGCACCCGCCCAATAATGTTCGATCTGGAGCTGCGCCTCCGTCATCGCGACGTTGCCCTCGTCGAGTTGCGCCGCGACTTCGCGTTGCTTGGCGGTGAAGAGTTCGCTCGATGCGTTCTTCAGCGCGCGGACCGGGATGACGGGGAGCCGCGGATCGATCTGGACGCTGGTGATCGCGTCGCGCGCGCTGGCGCGGACGAACGCCTTCTTGAAATTGGCGTGCGCGATCGATTCGTGCGCGCACACGAAGCGCGTACCGAGTTGGACCCCGGCGGCGCCCTGATCGAGATACCCCGCGATCGCCTCGCCGCGCCCGATCCCGCCCGCGACGAAGACGGGGAGTTGCTCGGCGATCTCGGGCAGGATTTCCTGCGCGAGGACGCTGGTCGAAACCGGGCCGATGTGCCCGCCCGCCTCCATCCCCTCGACGACGAGCGCATCGACGCCCGAGCGGATCAGCTTCTTGGCGAGGCTCAATGCGGGGGCGAAGCAGATGACCTTGGCGCCGGTCGCCTTGATCGCTTCGAGCGAGCCCTTGGGCGGCAACCCTCCAGCGAGGACGACATGGCCGACACGGTGCTTGCTGCAAATCTCGATCAGCTCGAACAGATCGGGGTGCATGGTGATGAGGTTCACCCCGAACGGCTTGTCGGTCAGCGTCTTCGTCGCCGCGATCTCGGCATCGAGCAGATCGACCGTCATCGCGCCGCACGCGATCACCCCGAAACCGCCAGCGTTCGACATGGCCGCGACGAGGTTGCGCTCGGAAACCCACGACATCGCCCCCGCCATGATCGCGACGTCGCTGCCGAGAAACGCCGCGCCGCGCGCCATCCGGCGCTGGAGGCGCTCGGCGCCGGAGGAGGTGTTGGTCATGGCGGCGGGTTAGCGCTGTCGGGGTGGCTCTTCTAGCCCTCTCCCGCTTGCGGGAGAGGGTTGGGTGAGGGTCTTCTTTCTTCTATTCACTCGCGATGCATCCGGTGCGCCGCCAGATCAGCCGTCACGCCGCCGGGCTCCGCCGAGATCGCACCGATGCCGAGGATCGCTTCTTGCGCGCGGTCCGAAACCGCCAGCTTGGCGGTTTCAAGTTCCGCTTCCAGCACAGCCTCCATCCGTATGTCGTCGATTTCGCGTGCCTCGAAGCGATGCTGATCGTTGAGCTCGATGGCGGACAACACTCGGCGGAACGAGATGGCGGTCGAACCGCGTTCTCACCCAACCCTCTCCCATGAAGATGGGGAGAGGGCTAAGTTACGCCGCCTCCTCCGCGTCCAGCCCGTAAGCCGTATGCAGCACGCGGACCGCGAGCTCGGTTTCGTCCTCGTGAATCAGGACGCTCACCTTGATCTCGCTCGTCGAGATCGCGAGGATGTTGATGCTCCTCGCACCCAGCGTCGTGAACATCGTGCTCGCAACGCCTGCGTGACTGCGCATGCCGACGCCGACCACCGAAATCTTGGCGACGCGACTGTCGTGGACTAGTTCGGCGAATCCGATCTTGTCCTTCGCCTGATTGAGCGCCTCGATCGATCGCGGCAGATCGCCCGCGGGCACGGTGAAGGTCACGTCCGTCGAACCCGCACGCCCGTTGCTGTCGTGCGCGATATTCTGGATGATCATATCGACGTTGATGTTCGCCGCCGCAAGCGGTTCGAAGATCGCTGCGACCGATCCGGGGGTGTCGGGCACGCGGGTCAGCGTGATCTTGGCCTCGTTCTTGTCGTGCGCGATGCCGGTGATGAGCTGGCGTTCCACGTCGGTAATCTCCTCTTCGCCCACGATCATCGTGCCGGGCAATGTATCCGCCATCGGCGCGTTTTCGTCGGTGAACGACGACAGCACCTGGACGCGGACCTTTTCCTTCATCGCCAAGCCAACCGAGCGCGTCTGGAGCACCTTCGCGCCGACGCTGGCGAGTTCGAGCATCTCCTCATACGTCACCTTGGCGAGCTTGCGCGCGCGCGGGACGATGCGGGGATCGGTGGTGTAGACGCCGTCGACATCGGTGTAGATGTCGCAGCGGTCGGCCTTCATCGCCGCCGCCATTGCGACCGCCGAGGTGTCGGAGCCACCGCGGCCGAGGGTGGTGACGCGCTCCCCCGCGGCGACGCCCTGGAAGCCGGGGATAACCGCCACCTCGCCTTTCGCGAGGCTGGCGTCGAGTAACGCGGTGTCGATCTCGCCGATTCGTGCCGAGGCGTGGCCGTCGGAGGTGCGGATCGGGAGTTGCCAACCTAGCCAACTGCGTGCGGGGACGCCGATCGCCTGTAAAGCGATCGCCAGCAGCCCGCTCGTAACCTGTTCTCCGCTGGAGACGACGACGTCATATTCGCGCGCGTCGTATAGCGACGAGGCTTCACGGCAGAAGCCGACCAGCCGATCGGTCTCGCCGGCCATCGCCGAAACGACGACCGCAACCTGATTGCTCGCCGCGACTTCGCGCTTCACCCGCGCCGCGACCGAACGGATGCGCTCGATCCCGGCCATCGAGGTGCCGCCGAACTTCATGACGATGCGAGCCAACGCGGTGATCCAGACGCTTGGGGGAATTCGGGCGTCCTGATAGGATCGGCGCATGACCCACGCAACCGTAACACATGATTCCACCATCGCGCCGTCCGAGGCCGAGCATTTCGGGCGGATGGCCGCCGACTGGTGGAACCCGAAAGGATCGTCGGCGATGCTCCACCGGCTGAACCCGGTGCGGCTGCGCTATATCCGCGCGGCTGTCGATGCGCATTGGGGCGGCGATGGTGCGAGCTTCACGCCCCTCGCGGGCAAGACCGCGCTCGACGTGGGATGCGGTGCGGGGCTGCTGGCTGAACCATTAGCGCGGCTCGGCGCGGCGGTGACCGGAGTCGATGCGGCGGCGGAAAATGTCGCGGTGGCCCGGGCGCATGCGGCGGCGGCGGGGTTGGCGATCGACTATCGTTCGGGGGGGATCGAAGCGACGGCGGATGCGCGGTACGATCTCGTGACCTGTATGGAGGTGATCGAGCATGTCGCGGATCGCGATGCTTTCGTCTCTGGACTGGCGGGGGTTCTGGCCGAGGGTGGGCTGTTGGTGATGTCCACGCCTAACCGGACGGCGGTGTCTCGGGTGGCGATGATCGCGATCGCGGAAGGGACCGGGCGAATCCCGCGCGGGACGCACGACTGGGATCGGTTCTTGACGCCGGAGGAACTGACCGCGCTGCTCGCGGAGGCGGGCTTGCGCGTGATCGATACGCGCGGGCTGGCGGTTTCAACGAAAGGCTTCGTCTTAGGAGAATCGACCGCGCTCGACTATTTCGTGACGGCGGTACGAGGATAAGAGCCCTCTTCCCTGAAGGGGAGCGGGCTTGTCCAGCTCAAACATGTAACCTTACCGCTGCCCCGGCGCAGGCCGGGGTCCAGTTGGCAAGAAGAAGTGATCGGGCGCTGCGCGTCGTAACATCGACGGTCATAACTGGACCCCGGCGTGCGCCGGGGAAGCGTACATTTCGAAAAGGCATAATCTCCGAAGCGGAGACGGGAAATTACGCCATCACATTCCGTCCGCGCATCACCATCGCGCTGTGCCCGATGCTCGCGCGCGGTGTTCGCGACTTCACGGTATCGACGAACAGCCAGTCGTTGCTCACCCGCTCGGGGGTGACGGTCATCGCCATGTAGCCGCGCCGCGAGGTGTCGCACCATTTGAGTTCGGCGTTGGCCCGCACCAGCGACGCCGCGACCAGTTTCGGATCGGCGGCGAGGCCGCCTTCATAGCCTTGCGAGGTCACGCTCTGACCGGCGAATTCTACCGCCGCGGCGTGGCGGTCCTGCGCCAGATCGTACGCCCAGGCATTGTGACTGTCGCCCGAGATGACGATCGTGCTGGCCCCCATGCCTTGCGCCGATTTCAGGAACCGCGCGCGCGCCGCGGGATAGCCGCCCCAATTGTCGTAATTGAACGGAAGCCCCGCCTTCGCCGCCGCGATCCCCGCCTGGATATAGCTTCGCGCACGATCATTCGCGTTCGACAGCCAGCCTGCCGCATCGGTCGGCATTTCGGTGTCGCCCATGATCGTGCCGAAGCCGACGATCTGCCATGGCTGACCCGCCTTCACCGACGTGCGCATCGCCTGGCCGAGCCAGAATTCCTGCTGCGTTCCCATCATCGTCGCCGCCGGGTCCATCCACGCGCCGTCGTGGAACGCCTTCAGCGCCGCCTGCGGATCGGCCGATTTGAACAACGGCGCGATGTCGGGCTGCTTCGTCCGCGCCAGGATGCGCGTTTCGGTGCGGTAGAGCGTGGCGAGTCGGCCGATGTCGTACGCCTTCCACGGTTCATCGCTGACCGGCATCCATTCGCGATACGCCTGGATGGCGGCGGCGCGGCGCGGGTTCCAGTCGCCTTCGGTCTTGGGATCATGGTTTTCGGCGCCGCCTTCCCACGAATCGTTGGCGCTTTCGTGGTCGTCCCACTGGACGATCATCGGCAGCCGTGCGTGGAGCGCCAGAAGGTCCGGGTCGGTGCGGTAGCTGGCGTAGCGCAGTCGGTAGTCGGCGAGGTGGATCGCCTCCGTGGCGGGTTCCGGAACGGGCACGCGGCCGGGTATGACATCCTTCGGCAGGGGATAATTGCCGGGCGCATATTCGTAGAAATAATCGCCGAGGTGGATCGCGCAGTCGATGTCGTCGCGCGCGGCGGCGTGGCCATAGGCGTTGAACCAGCCGAAGCCGAGGTTCGAGCAGGAGAAGATCGCGGCGCGGAATTGCCGCGCGGCGTCATCCGGCAGCGTCTTGGTGCGGCCGACCGGGGACTTGCTGCCGTCGGGGGCGATGAAGCGATAGTGATAGTCGGTACCGGGTTTCAGCCCGGGAACGGTGATCTTGGCGGTGCCGTCGCGCCACTGGCCGGTGATCTGGGCACCGCCGGTAACGACGCGCGCGAAATCGGGGGTCTCGGACACCTCCGCGTGGAGTTCGGCGATGCCGTCGCCGGGACCAACATAACGCGTCCACAACAGCATCGACGTCGCGCCGGGTTCGCCCGAGGCAACGCCATGCGTGAAGCCCCGGGAGGTGACTTGCGCTTGCGCGAAACCGGGAATGGCGAATGCCGCCAGCCCTAAAGTCCCGGTCAGCAACAGCGAGCGGCGGTCGATCGTCAACGTCATGGCGCGTTTTCCCTTCCCGGTCGCGATAGATCGGCGATATGGCGCGAGGATGACACTCGTCCCGCCTGCCGCCGCGGGCGTTCGAACCCGCCAGCCGCCAGTCACCGACTTTCGACTCGTCCTCCTCATCGTCGGCGTCGCGGTGGCGGCGCGCGCGCCCACTTTCGGCAATCCGATCATCCATGTCGACGAGGAATTCTATTTCACCGTCGCGCATGCCTGGGCCCACGGCGCGATTCCGTATGTCGATATCTGGGACAGGAAGCCGATCGGGCTGTTCGCGTTGTATCTGCCCGCCGCCGCGCTCGGCTATCCGGCGGGCATCTGGGCCTATCAGGCGATGGCGTTGGTCGCGGTCGTCGCGACCGCGTGGATCGTCGCGCGGCTGGCGCGCGACGCGGGTTGGGGTAGCGCGGCGATGCTTGCGGCGGTCGCTTATGTCCTGTGGCTCAATCTGGCCGAGGGCGAAGGTGGCCAGACCCCGGTCTTCTATAATCTACCGATGGTCGGCGCGGCGTGGCTGATCCTGGGCGACCGCGCCGCGCGACCCGTGCGCGCGCTGGCGGCGATGCTGCTCGCCGGCGTTGCGATGCAGATCAAATATTCGGTGGTGTTCGAAGGCCTATTCTTCGGGCTGTGGGCGTTGTCGCGCCATTGGCGAACGAACCGCTGCCTCATCGCGACCGCATTACTGGGCGCGGCGATGGTCGTGGTCGCGTTGCTGCCGACCCTCTGCGTCATGGTCGCCTATGCCATGATCGGGCACTTCGACGCCTTCTGGTTCGCCAATTTCGCGTCCATCTTCGGCCGCGCAACCGACTCGCCTCTGGCGCAGATGGGCAATCTGGCGATCCTCGTCGCGATGCTGTCGCCGTTGGTTGCGATGACGGTCGTCGCGTGGCGCGACTCGCGAGCGGCCGGCATGACCATCGAGCGGACATTCCTGTTCGGCTGGCTGGTCGCGGCGATCGGCGGGTTGACCGTGTTCGGCGGCTGGTTCGATCATTATGCGCTGCCGGTGATCCTTCCCGCGGCGATCTGCGCGAGCGGCGCGGTGGTGTCGCGTGCGGAGGTGCGCCGCGTCGCGATCCTGGTGTTGCTGGCGGTGGCACTTGGCGGGCAGGCGCTGCTGGTCGCCAAGCGGATGCGGCGCGGCACGCCGGCGGAGTTCGCCGCACTCACCGAAGGTGTCGGCAGCGGCCCGGGTTGCCTTTTCGTCTATTCGGGATCGGCGATGCTCTACGCCGCGACCGGGCGATGCCGCATGTCGCGCTACGTCTTCCCGAGCCATCTCGCGCGCGATCGCGAAAACGGCGCGATCGGCGTCGATCAAGCAAACGAAATCCACCGGATTCTCGCTGCGAGACCGGCAGTGATCGTGATGCGCCCGCCGTATATCGGCGAGCGCGCGGAAATTCGCGCCATCGTCGCGCGAACCGTCGCGGCACGTTACCGGCTGAAGGCGGCGCTACCGCTCGGGCGCGTGACAGTCCGCATCTTCGCCGCGACCAGCCCCTCGTAATAAACCATAAGGTCTATCGTATGTTCGCGATCGGTGCGCACGCTTTCGGCGGCGACGGACGCGGCGCGGCGTAGCATCGCACGGTCGCGTGCCGCGAGCCGGACGATCGCAGCGGCGCAGGCCTGCGGGTCGCGCGCGGTGTAGAGCGCGGAGGCATGTGGGTCGGCAACTTCGGCGCAGCCGCCGGTGTCCGGGACGATCAACGGCAGGCCCGATGCCATCGCCTCCGACGCGACCAGACCGAACGGTTCGGCTTCGGAGCCGTGGATCAGGGCGTCGCAACTCGCCATGATCCGCGCCAAACGCTCGCGGTCGTAGACCGGGCGGAACATCCGCAAATGCGGCGATCCGGCGATGCGCTTGCTGATCCGCACGGTATCGAAGCCCTTGCCGATCAGTACGAGACCGACCGGGATTTCGGAACCGGCGCGCTCGATCGCATCGACGATCATCGGCCAGCGCTTTTCGGGGTGATGCCGCCCCAACCCGAGCAGGAGAAACCCGTCGGGACCCAATCCACATTGCGCGAGCAGCGAGCGGCGTAGCGCCTCGTCGCGCAGATCGGGCGAGAAATGGCCACGCTCGATCCCGAGCGGCATCGCCGCGTCGATCCTCAGGCCGCGCGCGCGGAGCCGATTTTCGAGCGCCGGGCCATTGGTGACGATCGTATCGAATTTGTCGAGGAACCGCGCCATGTAGCGCGTGTACCAGCCGAACGCGCGTTCGATCGCTTCGTGCCTTGCCACGCCCTCGAACCAGCGTTGCGCGTACGCCGCCATATTGTCGTTGTGCATGAAGAAGGATTTGACCGCGCGGCCCGGCCAGTTGCCGACGATCCACGCCGGGCGCCACGGCGAACAGCATTCGACGACATCGGGCTCATATGCGTCGAGCAGTCGGGTGATCGGCGCGGCATGCCAGAACAGGCCGTAGTTCGAATCGAATGGCATCCCCGGCGAGCGGAGGTAATGCACGCGGCCGCCACCGGGCTTCTCTTCGACCCGATCCGCCTTGCCCGGGGCGATGACGATCAGTTCGTGGCCGAGATCGGCCATGATTCCCATCTTGCGGTCGATATAGGTTCGCACCCCGCCGCCCGATGGCGCGTAGAATTCGTTGACATCGACGATGCGCATAAGGGTGTGAGCCTAATTCCGCGGCATCGGTGCGAAGCCGCGGATCCCGCGGAGATATTGCGTGCGGATGTTCGCGACCGTCACGCCCTGCCCGACGGTGATCGCGGCCTCCTCTACCGTTGGCCGGGTGCGGCGCAGCTTCGTCTTGCCGGGGAAGCCGACGCCGTCGGTCCAGAAGTTGAACTTGCTGCGGCCGTCGCGGTCGTGGGTGAAGACGATGGCGTAGCGGCCGGGGCGCGGAACCCGGATGCAGATCGCGACCGGGCCCGATCGGGGCATCGCGGCGGTGACCCGCCGGAAAATCTTGTGCTCGGCGATCAACGCGCTGTGGCTGCGCAGGAAATCGGCTTTGGTCGCGGGATAAAGCTCCAGCTTCAACGATCCGGTGCGATCCTTGAGTCCGGTAATCTCGGCGAGGATCGCCGGCCCGCGCCCAGAAGTACAGGCAGCGGCTTCGTTGCCGAGTATCTGTGCGCCTGCCGCTGCCGGGACAGCGAGCGCCAGAAGTGCCAGGATCAGTCGCGCTGCCATGATCGTGTCCCTTTCACCAAATCTCCCAAGCCGAACATTCCGATCATGATGACATGAACGAGCAGAGTTAGCGCTGCGGTGAACGCGATCATTTCGGAAAGCGCCTGGTCGCGCCCGATCAGCAGGATCGCGAAATTAGCGAACAGCAAGTCCTTGTTGGGAACCAGCGGCAGCCGCGAGACGAGCAACCGCCCCGCCGAAAGGAACAGCCACGTGCCGATCGGCACCGCGGGCATCGCATAATGCCAGGCGAAGGCGAGGCTGATCGAACTCACCGCGATCCGCGCGCAATGAATCCGGAAGATCGCCCAGAGATCGGGGCGCGACAACGAGAAAATGCGTCGCGAGAAGGCGAGGATGCCGACCGAAACCGTGATCGTCAGCGCCGCCGAGGCGACCATCGTGCGCAGGATCGGCGGGCTGATGAGCTGGTAACCGAGCGGCAACGCGACGAGACAAAGCAGGATCGTCGCGCCGTTGCCCGCGATTGCGGACAACAGGCTGACGTCCTTCACCGCGCCGAACGGCGAGGCGACCATCTTCGCGCGCGCACGCGCCCAGGCGTAGAAATACGCCTCGCCCGAATAACCGAGCACGACGTCGTTCGCGATCCGCTTCTTGTTGAGCGCGGCGAAACCCACCCACGGAATCCGCCAGAGCCGGCGATAGATCAGGAAATCTCCGGTAGGGGCGGCGAAATAAAGCAAAGCGAAAGCGATGTAGAAGCGGGGATCGCCCGGCACCGCGCGCGTCAGGCCCGCCAGCCCCGAACCGAGCAATTCGCGGCCCAACCCGACGATCATCGCGACGGTCAGCAGCGTCGCGAGGACGATCGGCCAGCGGCGGCGGATACGCTCGATCGGCTCCAGACCCGCGATATCGAGCGGGGGATCGACGATCGGGGTCGGCGGCTGGTTCGCGTCGGCGCGCAAGCGGGTGTCCTCGTTCAGCCTTGTCGACCAAATACGCCGGTCGTAGCGGAATGTGGTTTCTTTGGCCGGCAATCTGGGCTGTAGCGTGGCGGACGACAAGATGCCGATTGCCCGCCACATCCTTACCTACGCCCAGACGTTGCAGGGAGGCGGCGTGGAACGCGCCATGCTGCGGCTCGCGCGCGGCTGGGTGGCGGAGAATCGCCGCGTGACGCTGGTTCTCGGCAAGCGCGCGGGGCCGCTTGCGGCGGAAGTGCCCAACGGCGTCGATGTGATCGAGCTGGGATCGGCGTGGCAACTGGCGTTGCGCGTGGTGCCAGATGTCGTTTCCGATCTGCATCCGGACGTGATCTTCTGCCCCGGCAGCCATTATACCAGCGTCGCCTGGTGGACGCGGCGGCGGCTCGGAGCGGATTGCCCGCCGATCGTCGGCAAGGTTTCGAATGCGCCGAATCGCGCGGACTATGGCGCGATCCGGCACTGGTTCCACTGGCTTTGGCTAAGGCTGCATGTTCGCTTTCTCGACCGGATCGTCGCGATGACGCCCGCGACGGCGGAGGAGATCGGCAAGGCAAGTGGCTTCGCGGACGAGCGCATCGCGATCATTCCGAACCCGCCCGCGACGCCCAACCCGGAAGCGGTCCAGACCCCGTTGCCTGAGGGACGCTTCATCCTGGGCGTCGGCCGACTGGCGAAGCAGAAACGCTGGGATCGCTTGATCGCGGCGCTGCCGCGCCTCGCCGACCAAGAGGTGATGCTCGTGATCCTTGGCGAAGGGAAAGAGCGGGCCAGACTGTTGGCGCAGGCAAGCGCGCTCGGGATCGCCGATCGCGTCGTGATGCCGGGTCATGCCGCCGATCCGATGCGCGCGATGGTGCGTGCTGCGGTCGTCGCGCTGACGTCGAATTTCGAAGGCGTGCCGGGGGTGCTTCGCGAGGCGCTGGACGTGGGGACGCCCGTCGTCGCGACCGAATCGAGCGCGAGCGTTGCCGAGATCGTGACCGATCCCGCGCTCGGCACGGTCTGCGCGCGCGATGATGGCGATGCGCTGGTGGCGGCGCTCGATCATTGGCTCGCGCCCGACGCGGTGAAGCCGCGCCGCGTGCCGCAGCCCGGACAGGATTCGGCGGCGCGGTATCTCGAACTGTTCGACGCGCTCGTCAGCCCGGACGGACGCGATCGGGATGCGCCGCCTGAAACGCGGGCAACGCCGCCGCCGCTGCCTCCGCGCTGACGAGTTTCGGCCAAGCGTCGAGCGGCACCGCGAACCGGTGCGCGTTGTAGAGTTGCGGGATCAAGCACACGTCGGACACATCGGGCGCAGCGCCGCCGAGGAAAGGGCCGTCTCCGGCCATCGCCTCCAGCGCGGTCAGCCCTTCGACGACCCAATGCCGATACCAAATGTCCTTCGCGGCCTGATCGGCGCCGAACTGCGATTCGAGGCGTTTGAGGACGCGTAGGTTGTCGATCGGATGGATGTCGGCGGCGCAGACCAAGGCGCGGGCGCGCTGGGCCGAGCGGACGAACGGGTCTTTGGCGACCATCGGCGGATCGGGGAAGGTCGCATCGAGCCAGTCGATGATCGCTAGACTCTGGACCAGCGGCCTGCCGTCGACGACGAGCGTCGGGACGAAACCCTGCGGGTTGCGCGCGCGATTTTCCGGCGCGACGTGAGCAGCGTCGATCAGATTGACCGGTACGACCGCGTATTCGACCTGCTTGAGGTTGAGGCAGATGCGGACGCGGTACGACGCCGAGGATCGCCAATAATCGTACAGCACGATGGTCACGCCGCGGCGTCCTTCTCCTCGACGGTCTCGCTGCGGCGTTCGAGCGCGACCTTGATCATCGCGGTCATCGGATCGGCGAACATCAACCCGAGGATGCCGAACAAGGCGCTCGCCAGGATCTGCATCGACAGCGTCAGCGCGGGGGGCAGATCGACCGTCCGCCGCGCGACGATCGGCACGACGACATAGCCGTCGAAGCTCTGGACGATCGCCCAGGTGCCGAGCGCCCAGAGCCCGGTATGGACCCCGGCGCTGAAGCCGACCGCGACCATGATCGCGCCGGTGATGAACGAACCGATATTGGGGATGAACGCCAGGATTCCGGCGATGATGCCGAGCACCAGCGCCATCGGCACCCCGCCGATCCACAAGGCGACGAGCGTCAGCACGCCCTCCGCCGCCATCCCGACGAGGCGTCCCGCCAGCAGGCGGCGCAGTGTCTTGCCCATGCGTTCGGTGGTGATCGCGAATTCGGCGCGCGACTCCTCTGGCACCATCCATTGCAAACCGCGCTGATAGATGCGCGGCTCCATCGCGAAGAACAGCCCGAGGACCAGGATGAAAACCGTCGTGGTCAGCGCACCGAGCGCGGTGCCGAGCCACGAGGTCACCGTGCCGAGCTGCCCCGCCGCCTGACGCACCAGCGTCCCGACGTCCGACGCGCCGGGCATGATGCCCTTGCCCGCCAGCCATGTCGCAAGTCGCGCGTATTGGACCTGCAACGTCGCCTGCAATTGCGAGACCTGCGCGGTGATCTGCACCCCCGCCAGCCAGAAGGTGCCGACGAGGAACAGGATCGCGGCAAGCATGATGATCAGCAAGCGCCAGCCCCGCGCGATCGGCAAGACGCGACCGAGCAGGCGGACGCCGCCATCGAGCATCGCGGCGAAGACCAGCCCGCCGAAGATCACGAGGAGCGGCTGGATCAGCAGCACAGCCAGCGCCATCGCCGCGACGAGGCCGAGCCAGACCTTCGCCTTCTTGATCTCCTGCCGCACGATCGGATCGCGCACTTCGTTCGGGCTGGCGCCTTCGACGACGTGGCTCTCGTGCGCGGTCAATTCGTCTGCTCGGGATGAAGCGAGGTGCCGGCACGGCCCGAGCGCAGCGAGCCCCACCAGGTCAGTGGGTTCCACGACGCATTGCCGTTGACCGAGAAAGTGATGAACTCGGCGCGCCCGCCGATATTCTCCCACGGCACCGGCCCGCCGAGCCCGCGTTCGAAGCCGCCGAGCGCGAAACGGCTGTCGGCGGAGCGATCGCGATTGTCGCCCATCAGGAACAGATGGTTCGCCGGGATCGTGACCGGGCCGTAGGTATCGCCCTGGCTGTCGGGCTGGAGATCGACGGTATCGTAATGCCGCCCGCTCGGCAGCGTTTCGGTGACGATCGGCAAATGGCACACGATGCTGCCGTCGGCGCGCGTGATCCGGGCGTCGGGATAATCGAGCCCGCAGGTCGTATTCGCATCGACGGGCAGATCGACGTAATGCATCGGCCCGCGCGCGATCGCGCGACCGTTGAGGTATACGACACCGCCGCGCACCGCGAGCCGGTCACCCGGCAGGCCGATGACGCGTTTGATGTAATCGCTGTTGCTGCCCGGCGGGGTGACGATGACGACATCGCCGCGCGTCGGCATCCGGCCGAGGATTCGGCCCGATCGGAACGGCACCTGGACGCTCCAGCTTTCCTCGGGCTGGCGCAGGACCAGGCTGTCGAAAATCGCGATCGGATTGGGGATCGTCGGCGAGACGAACGACCAGCCGTAGGCGAATTTGTTGACGACCAGCCGGTCGCCGACCTCGAGCCCCGGCAGCATCGATTCGCTGGGGATATAGAACGGCTTGGCGATGAAGCTGTGGAAACCGAGCACCGCCAGGATCAGCCAGAAGATGCCCTTCGCCTCCGCCCACCAATCGGTGCGGCGGCGCGCCTTTGCCTCTCGGGCGTCGCTTTCCGCGGGCGTTGCGGCAGCGGGGGATTCCACGGTTTCGGTGTCGGCCGTCAAACTATACTCCTGGGCCATCGCTTACTCTTTTGGGATCGCCTCGATCACCACGAAGGCCTGTGCCCAGGGATGATCGTCGGTCAAGGTCAGATGGATACGCGCGCCGTGGCCATCGGGGGTCAACGCGTCAAGCCTTGCCTTGGCGCCGCCGGTCAGCGCCAGCGTCGGCGCGCCCGAGGGGGCGTTGACGACGCCGATGTCGCGCATGAACACGCCGGCGCGAAATCCGGTCCCGACCGCCTTGGAAAACGCCTCCTTCGCGGCGAAGCGCTTGGCGAGCGTCCCCGCCTTGGTGAACGCCCGCCGCGCCGCCTTGGCGCGCTCGACATCGGTGAAAACGCGCGTCTCGAACCGCTCGCCGAAGCGGTCGAGCGACGCCTGGATGCGCTCGATATTGCACAGGTCGGAGCCTAGGCCGATGATCATTGCCGGAACATTACCGCAATAAATAAGGCGAGGCCTATCCCCGGCAAAGCTGCGATGAAGAGCAGCACCCTACCGCGATTGTGATTACCGGTTCTTGCGAACTTGAGGGCGGATGTAATCGCCAATGCGATCAGCAGGGGCAAACATAGCCAGCATAGCCACATCGACATAACGAACTCGGCCGGTACGGCGAGCGCAAGTACTACCATTAAGAATGCGCCGACCGACCCCAGCGCCGTCATCACCCAGAGAACCGCATCAGCCGATTCCATCGCCGTCCTTTTCACCGCGCCGCATCCATCGCTTCGCGCATCCGCCGGACGCTCTCGGCGAGTCCCACGAAGATCGCTTCACCCACCAGGAAATGCCCGATGTTGAGTTCGCGCACCTGCGGGATCGCCGCGATCGGAGCGACATTGTCGTAGGTCAGGCCATGCCCGGCATGAACCTCGATCCCGTTCTTCGTCGCCAGCGCCGCCGCATCCGACAGGCGGCGTAGTTCTTCGGCCTGCGCCTCGCCCGCCAATTCGCAATAGCGCCCGGTATGCAGTTCGACGACCGGCGCGCCGAGCCGCACCGCCGCCTCGATCTGGCGCGGATCGGGTTCAATGAACAGTGACACGCGTATTCGTGCCGCGCCGAGTTCGTTGACCATCGGCGCAAGGCGGTTGTGCTGCCCGGCGGCGTCGATACCGCCTTCGGTGGTGCGTTCCTCGCGCTTTTCGGGAACGATGCACACCGCATGCGGGCGATGTTTGAGCGCGATCGCCAGCATTTCGTCGGTCGCCGCCATCTCCAGATTGAGCGGGATCGTCAGTTCGGTGGAAAGCCGCGCGATATCGTCGTCGGTGATGTGCCGCCGGTCTTCGCGCAGATGTGCTGTGATCCCGTCCGCCCCCGCCTCGGCCGCCATCAGCGCCGCGCGGACGGGATCGGGATAAGCACCACCGCGCGCATTACGGACGGTCGCGACATGATCGATGTTGACGCCGAGGCGCAGCGCGGGCGTCACGCGCGTACCATCATCGTCGCGAGCGCGGCCGAAGAGCCGAGCCCGCTGACCGCCAGCATCGCCGCGCCGCCGGGCGCGAAGAACAAGGCGACGACGTTCACCGCGGCCATGACGACCGTGAGCGTGATGAAGCGACGATCGCCCGACGCCCACCACAGGCCGATGAAGTGCAGCGCGACGACGATCCCAAGCGCGGGCCAGATATAGCCGATCAGCCCCGCGCGCCCGAGCAGCCACCCGGCGAGGTTTGCGGCGATCACCTCGAACGCGACGGCGATGGCGAACCTGCTCCGATAGAAACGCCGCCCCCGCCACGCCGACGCCGGCTGTCGCAGGACGCGCCAGCCGATTGCGATCAGCGCGACCGCCCCGATCACGCCGATGACCGCCGCCCAAGGCATCGGTTGCGCGCTCGCGCCGAGCCATAGCCAGACGAACGCGAAGCCGAGGACCACGAAGGCGCCCATCCGCGCTGTCATGCCGGAGCCGCCGCCCGGCTTCCCGGTTTCAGCGCCGGTATCGCTTCCAGTTCGGGCGGGAGCGCGTCCGCGGCATAGGTCGGCACGTCGAGCGCAACAAGCGGGAAGAAGGGGATGTCGAACGCAGCCTTGCCGTTCGAGCGATCGATCAGCGCGGCGGCGGCGATCACCTTGCCGCCCGCCGCCTCGATCGCCTCGATCGCCTCGCGGCCCGACAGCCCGGTCGTGACCACGTCCTCCATCATCAACACTTCCTGCCCGGCCGCGAGTCGGAAGCCGCGGCGCAGTTCGAAGATGCCCTCGGGCCGCTCGACGAACATCGCCTCGACGCCGAGCGCGCGCGCCATCTCGTGTCCAGCGATCACCCCACCCATCGCAGGCGACACGACGGCGCTGATCCGCGCGCGGAGGTCTGCCGGGATGCGCGCCGCCAGTGCCTCGGTCAAACGCGCGCCACGACGCGGGTCCATCAGGACGCGCGCGCATTGGAGGTAGCGCGGGCTGCGCAGCCCGGAGGAGAGGATGAAATGGCCTTCGAGCAGCGCTTCGGCGGCGCGGAATTCGGCCAGCACCTCGTCGTCGGTCATCGTGCGCCTCCTGTTCGACGGGCTGATAGGCAAGCCGCAAACCCGGCGCAACGCGGCAGCGCAGCAAAAAAGGCTTGGCAGGCGCTTGAGGCTGCCGAGCGCCGCGCCTATAGGCCGGGCCGAATGGACGGGAATCCACGCGTCGGCGCGGGTTTCCCCGCCCGTGGCAACAGGGGTGACGACGAGACAATGAAGACCGGATTTCTGGGACTGATGCTCGCGGCGGGACTCGCGCTGGCGGGCGCCGGGCAAGTCTACGCACAGGCGCCAGCTCCCGCGGCACCGCAGGCAGCCGCCGCCCCCGCGGGCGTCAGCAACACCGCCCCGACTTCGGCGGGTGCCCCCGCCACCGCTGCCCCGACCTCGCCCGAACTGGCGATGGACGGCGCCCCGGTGATGACGCCCAAGCCGATGATCGGCGTGCCGACCGACGGACTGATGACGCTGCAGCCGCAGGTGACCAAGAATGGCCAGCGCGCGCACTGGTTTCACGACGCCATCCTGTTTCCGCTGATCTCCGTCGTCTCGCTTTTCGTCCTCGGGCTGCTCATCTGGGTGGTGATCCGTTATCGCAAGGCGGCGAACCCGATCCCGTCCAAGACCAGCCACAACACCGTGATCGAGGTGATTTGGACGCTGGCGCCGGTGTTGATCCTGGTTGCGATGGCGGTGCCCTCGATCGGGCTGCTCTCGGCGCAGTTCAAGCCGGCCCCTGCGGGTGCCGTCACGCTGAAGGCGATCGGCAACCAATGGTATTGGAGCTACCAATATCCCGACAACGGCGGGATCGAGATCACCGCCAACATGCTCAAGGAAAAGGATCAGGTCGGCCCCGGAGAGCGTTTTCGTACTGACGCCGACGGGCCCAAGCTGCTGGCGACCGACAATCGCGTCGTCCTGCCGGTCGGGGTGCCGATCCGTCTGATCACTACCGCCAACGACGTGATTCACAGCTGGGCGATGCCGGCGTTCTGGATCAAGCTCGACGCGATCCCCGGCCGCCTCAACGAGACGAGCTTCACGATCGAGAAGCCGGGCGTGTATTTCGGCCAGTGCAGCGAACTGTGCGGCGCGCGCCACGGCTTCATGCCGATCGCGGTCGAAGCAGTGCCGCCCGCCGAATTCGCGGCGTGGATTCGCGCCAAGGGCGGCACGATGCCGGGCGAGGTCAAGCCCTCCGCCGCGGTGATCCCGCAACCGGGTGCGGACACGTCCGCCGCCGCACTGGGGGACGCCGCCGCGGCGACCAACGCCGCGGGTCCGGTCGAGAATAGTACGATCACTCCTCCCACATCCTCGCAGGGTGCCACCGCCAATCCCGGCGGCACCGGCGATACCGGACGCTAAGCCATGACCGATACCGCGCTCAATCCGTCGCTGTTCGAGGCACATCACGGGCATGACGCCCATCATGAAGCCGATCACAAGCCCGCATTCTTCCAGCGTTGGTTCATGTCGACCAACCACAAGGACATCGGCACGCTCTATCTGATCTTCGCGATATGCGCGGGGATCATCGGCGGTGCGGTATCGGGTCTGATGCGCGCCGAGCTGGCGCATCCCGGCATTCAGTATCTGACGATTTGGGCGGATTATCTGCCCGGCGGCGATCAGGGCCTCGATCACGCGCTGCATTTGTGGAACGTGCTCGTCACCGCGCACGGCCTGATCATGGTGTTCTTCATGGTTATGCCCGCGATGATCGGCGGCTTCGGCAACTGGTTCGTGCCGCTGATGATCGGCGCGCCCGACATGGCGTTCCCGCGGATGAACAACATCAGCTTCTGGTTGCTCGTTCCCGCTTTTTCGCTGCTACTGGCGTCGCCCTTCTTCGGCGGCGCGGGCAACGGCTGGACGCTCTACGCGCCGCTGTCGACCTATGGCGAACCGGGGCCGTCGACCGACATGGCGATTCTGGCGCTCCACCTTGCGGGTGCGTCCTCGATTCTCGGCGCGATCAATTTCATCACCACCATTTTCAATATGCGCGCGCCGGGCATGACGCTCCACAAGATGCCGCTATTCGTATGGTCGGTGCTGGTCACCGCTTTCTTGCTGCTGCTCGCGCTCCCGGTTCTCGCCGCGGCGATCACGATGCTGCTGACCGACCGCAATTTCGGGACGACCTTCTTCGATCCCGCCGGCGGCGGCGATCCGGTGCTGTATCAGCATCTGTTCTGGTTCTTCGGTCATCCCGAGGTCTACATCATGATCCTGCCGGGCTTCGGCATGGTCAGCCAGATCATCTCGACGTTCAGCCGCAAGCCTGTCTTCGGCTATCTCGGCATGGCCTATGCGATGGTCGCGATCGGCGTGGTCGGCTTCGTCGTCTGGGCGCACCACATGTTCACCACCGGCATGAGCGTGAACGTGAAGATGTACTTCACCGCCGCGACGATGGTGATCGCGGTGCCGACGGGCATCAAGATCTTCTCGTGGATCGCGACGATGTGGGGCGGCAGCATCAGCTTCAAGACGCCGATGCTGTGGGCGATCGGCTTCATCTTCATGTTCACCGTCGGCGGCGTGACCGGCGTCGTCCTCGCCAACGGCGGCATCGACGATTATATGCAGGACACCTATTACGTGGTGGCGCATTTCCACTACGTGCTGAGCCTGGGCGCGGTGTTCAGCCTGTTCGCGGGCTTCTATTACTGGTTCCCGAAAATGTCGGGGAAGATGTACAACGAATTGCTCGGCCAGATTCACTTCTGGGTGTTCTTCGTCGGGGTGAACGTGATGTTCTTCCCGATGCACTTCCTGGGCCTCCAGGGCATGCCGCGGCGCATCCCGGATTATACGCCGCAATACGAATATTGGAACGGTATCGCGACGCTCGGCTACAAGATCATGGCGGCGAGCATGCTGGTGTTCTTCGTCAATCTGATCTGGTCGCTCGTAGCCGGCAAGAAGGCGGGCGACAGCCCGTGGGGCGAGGGCGCGACGACGCTCGAATGGACGCTGTCGAGCCCGCCGCCGTATCACCAGTTCGAGACCTTGCCGAAAATCGACTGAGGTCGGCGGTCACGAATTTCGAGGCGCTCCCGGCATCGTCGGGGGCGCCTTTTCTTTTAAAGCGCGATTGTGTCGTCCGTTTGCCGTAAGCGTCCGCGCGCCACCGACGGCCATAACTTCTGTTATCTTCCAATTGACAGCGCCACCGCCGCTGGTCCACCGAAGCCGGGCGTGGCGGGAGATCGCGCGAATGGAGAGCCAAGGCTTTGCTGACCAAGGGCGACGATTATCCGGTCCACCAGACCCCCGATCCGATCGCCTATGCCGGCACCGACCGCAATTTCTACGACCGCTACTTCTTCAACGGCTATGCGCCCGCGGTCGGGGAGGGGGGCTTCTTCGCGGTGGCGCTCGGCGTCTATCCGCATCTCAACGTCATCGACGCGTCGTTCTGCTGGCTGAGCGGGGGCAGGCAGGTCAACCTTCATGCCAGCCGCGGGCTGGGTATGGAGCGGATGGACACCGAGGTGGGTCCAATCCGCATCGAAGTTATCGAGCCGCTCAAGGTCCTCCGCGTGACCGTCGAGGCGCCCGATGAGGGCATCCGCGCCGACATCACCTTCACCGGCCGCGCTTTCCCGCTGGAGGAACCGCGCTTCACCCGCCGCAACGGGCCGCGCGTTCTGATGGACGTGACGCGGCTGACGCAGAACGGGGGCTATGAAGGCTGGGTCGAGGTCGATGGCGTCCGCACCGACGTTTCGGGCTGGGTCGGGACGCGCGACCGGAGTTGGGGCGTCCGCCCGATCGGCGCGCCCGATGCGCAGCCTGCCTCACCGCCGATCGTGCCGCAATTCTACTGGTTGTGGAGCCCGTGTGTGATGGACGGCGGCGACCTCTATTTTCATACCAACGACGACGCGCACGGCCGCTTCTGGAACCGCCGCGCGGCGTGGCGGCCGATCGGCGGTGGGGTCGCGGACGAGCATCATTACGATGGTGCCGATCCGAAGGTGGTATGGCGCAAGGGATCGCGCCACGCTTCGTCGGCTAGCGTCGATCTCACCGACGAAGCCGGCGTGACCCGCGTCGAATTCGACGTGGGTGAGACGTTCATGATGCTGGGCCTCGGTTACGGTCATCCGAAATGGGCGCACGGTCTCAACCACGGCGAGATCGAGGTCGAACGCGAGGATTTCGTCGTCCCCGATCTCGATCCGATGTTGCCGCATCATCTCCATATCCAGGCGTCGGTCGGGGTGACGATGACCGCGCCCGACGGCGCGGTCCGCCACGGTAAGGGCGTCCTCGAACAACTCGCGATCGGGCCGCACGCGCCTTCGGGATTCAAGGGCCTGCTCGATCCGGCATGAGTATCGCGCCGCAGATCGAGGCGTATCTGACGCGGCTGTGGGATGCGCCGACGACGATCGCGGGTTTCGCGCGAATCCCCGGCGGCGCGAGCCGTGAGACCTACCGCTTCGACGCGACCGCGAACGGCGAAACGCACGCGCTGATCCTGCGTCGCGAACCGTCGGCGGGGCTGATCGACACCGAAAGCGAAACCGAGTTCCGCGCTTATCAGAGCGCCGCAGGTATCGTTCCCGTCCCGAAGGCGATCGCGCTGGAGGCCGACGGCGCCGAACTCGAACGCCCGTTCTTCCTGATGGAGCGGATCGACGGCGGCGAAGTGGCGTCGAGCTTCGCGCGCGATCCGTTCGGGGCGCACGGCGAGGCGCTCGGTGACCAGTTTTTCACCGCGCTCGGCCGGCTCGCCGCGTTCGATCCCGCTGGCACGCCGCTGGCCGAACATGCGCAAACGCCGTCGCCCGACCGATGCTGGAGCGTCGCGCTCGATTATTGGGAAAGCGTGATCGACGAGGATGCGACCACGCCTCTGCCGATCGTCCGCGCCGCGATCCGGCGCCTGCGGCGGAACCCGCCGCCACCCGCGCAGCGGGTAGCGATCGTCCACGGCGACTATCGTTCGGGCAACATGATGCACGACGGCGCGGGTAGGATGCTCGCGATGTTCGATTGGGAAATGGCGCATCTCGGCGACCCGCTGGAGGATTTCGGCTGGACGCTCGACCCGATCTGGGATCATTTCGAACCCGGCAAGGTCTGCGGCATGACGACGCGAGACCGCGCCATCGCCGCCTGGGAGAAGGCCGGCGGCATGGCGGTCGATCCCGACGCGCTGCGCTGGTGGTCGCTGTTCAACTCGGTCAAGGGCCGCGCGATCTGGACGTCGGCGTTCAAGGAATTCGTCGCCGGCGGGCTGACCGATCCGGTGCTCGGGATCTCGGGCTGGTACACCGCGGTGCGGCAGGATGCGATCATCGCGGCGCGGCTGGAGGCGTTTGCGTGAGCCAGCTTTTCGATATCCTCACCGGCAGCGGCATGATCGGCGTCGGCGCGGGCACCGCGGCGGCGGAGCATGACGCGTTCGGCGGATCGACGATGCTCGTCGCGGGCGTGCTCGCGATCCTCGGCGCGCAGGAGTCGGAGAAGGCGGCGGCATGGCGAATCGCCGATATCCGCACGATGCAGGCGTTGCTCGGCGATGTCGCGCCTGCGGTCGGCGACGGTTTCACGCTCACCGAACTAGATGCCGCCTGGGCGATCCTGTCAGAAGCGCTGATTGCGCATCACGCCCGCGTCGAGGAGCAGGGCGATACCGCCACCGACCGCGCGATCTGCGGTTTTTACAAGGAGAGCGCCGCGCGGCGCGAACTGATTTGGCCCCAATGACCGATAACGCGATCGATCTTCCGCTCACCGGCGTCCGTGTCGTTGATATGATTCCGGGCCCGCTCGGCGCGATCGGGCGGCTGCTCGGCGAACTCGGCGCCGACGTGATCCGCGTCGAGCCGCGCGGCGGCGGAGTGGATCGCGGGCAGGGGCCGATGCTCGGCGGAACGAGCCTGTCCTTTGCGGCGGCGAACCTCGGGAAGCGGGCGGTGGCGATCGATTTGCGCGAAGATCGGGCGGCGTTCGAAGCATTGGTCTCGCAATCGGATATTCTGCTGGAATGTACCGCACCGGGGTCGGAAGATTCCGTGGCGCTCGACCTCCCCGGCGTCCGCGCCAGTAATCCCGCGCTCGTCATCCTCTCGGTCAGCGATTTCGGCCAAACCGGTCCGTGGGCTTCTTGGCAGGCGAGCGACGCGGTGCTTCACGCGCTCACCGGCGGCCTGTCGCGCTCTGGCCTTCCGAATCGCGAACCCCTACTTCCGCCGGGTGCGCTGACGATCGAGACCGCCGCCGCGCAGGCCGCGTTCGTCACGCTCGCGGCGTTCGTCCGCCGCCTGCGTACCGGCGAGGGCGACCGGATCGATCTGTCGCTACTCGAAGCGGGGATGCATGCGCTCGATCCCGGTTTCGGGCTCGCGGGCAGCGCGCAATCGGGGGTGCCGCTGTGGAAGATGGCGCGCGGCCGCCACGACGAGCGGCACCGCTATCCGATTCTGCCGTGCGCCGATGGCTATGTGCGTTTGTGCGTGCTCGCGCCGCGGCAATGGCGCGGCATGTTCCAATGGATGGGCGAGCCCGAGGAATTCGCCGGGCGCGAATGGGAACACATCGTGACGCGCTTCCGCTCGAAGACGCTGCTTCCGGCGATGACCCGTTTCTTTGCGGGCAAGACGCGTGACGACATCGAGGCGGAGGGCGAAGCGCACGGAGTCCCCGTCGCTGCGCTGCTCGATCTCGGCGAGGCGGTCGGCACTGCGCAGATGACCGCGCGGGGGGCTTTCGTCCCCGTGGAGGTCGCGCCGGGCGTCACCGCGCCTTTCCCGAACGGGACAATCGAGATCGACGGGCATCGCGCCGGTATTCGAGGCGGCGTTCCCGCGATGGGTGATGCAGCGTGGCGCGAGAAGCGTGGCGCGTGGAACGCGCCCGCCGCCGCCGACCGCCCGCTCGCGGGCGTCAAGGTGCTCGACATGGGGGTGATCGTCGTCGGCGGCGATACCGGGCGGCTGCTCGCCGATCAGGGCGCGGACGTCGTCAAGGTCGAGAACGGCGCCTTCCCCGACGGCCAGCGCCAGTCGCGCGACGATGCCGAAGTGTCGATCACCTTCGCCGCAGGGCACCGCAACAAGCGTGGGCTGTCGATCGACCTGCGTTCGGAGCGCGGCAAGGCGGTGTTCCTCGATCTGGTGAAGCAGGCCGACGTGCTGTCGTCGAACTTCAAGCCCGGTACGCTCGCCGCACTTGGGTTCGATCGCGAGACGCTCGAACGCGCCAATCCCCGGCTGATCACCGTCGACAGCTCGGCGTTCGGGCCGAGCGGACCGTGGTCGACGCGACTGGGTTACGGCCCTCTGGTCCGCGCGTCGGCGGGACTCGCCAAGCTGTGGACGTACGAAGGAGAGCCCGACAGTTTCTCCGACGCGATCACGGTCTATCCAGATCACGTCGCCGCGCGGATCGGGGCAATCGGCGTGCTCGCGCTGCTGATCCGCCGGATGCGGACGGGCAAGGGTGGCAGCGCGAGCGTCAGCCAGGCCGAGGTGATGCTTGGCCACATGGCGGCGGACATCGCGGTGCTCGGTGCGCAGGCGGCGGGGCAAACGATTGCGCCGCCCGCGGATGTTGCCGAGGACTGGCTGCTTCCCTGTGCGGGCGATGACGAATGGTGCGCGGTGTCGATCCGCGACGATAGGGATCGCACCGCGTTACGAACCCTTGTTGGGAGCGATGCGCGTGCAGACGTGGCGGAATGGGCGTCGCAGCGCCCACCGGGTGAGGTGATGGCGGCGCTCCAGGAGATCGGAATTCCCGCGGGCGCGATGATGCGTGTCGTCGAACTGCCGCAGATGCCGCAATATGCCGCCCACGGCACCTTTCGCGACATCGCGCATCCGCTGATCGAGACGCGCTTCGCGGTCGAGGCGGCGCCTGCTCCGAGCGAACGCCTGCCCGAACCCGATCAGCGCCCCGCACCCCGGATCGGCGAGGATAGCGCCGAGGTGCTCAAGGACTGGCTCGGCACCACCGAGGCCGAAGCCGCCGCGCTTCTCGCCGACCGAATCATCGAACAGGCGGCATGACGGCTGAACCTACAAACCCCGTTCGCTCGAAACGAACGGGACTTTGGAGAAATTGCACGATGACCGAACTTGGGAACGACGCCGTCACGGTCGAAACACGCGGGCATGTGATGCTGATCACGATCAACCGGCCCGAGGCGCGCAACGCGGTCAACCGCTTCGTGCATGAGGGGGTGGGAGGCGCGCTCCACGCCGCCGATGGCGATCTCGATATTCGCGCGGTCATCGTCACCGGGGCGGGCGACAAGGCGTTCTGCGCGGGGGCCGATCTCGTCGCGCTATCGCGTGGCGAGAGCCTCGCGCCCGACGACAAGGCCAAGCAGGCGTGGGGTTTCGCGGGCCTCGTCTCTCACGCGATCAGCAAGCCGGTCATTGCCTGCGTCAACGGTGACGCGCTCGGCGGCGGGTTGGAGATCACGCTCGCGTGCGATCTCGCGGTCGCGGTCGACAGCGCGCGGTTCGGGTTGCCCGAGCCCAAGCGCGGCTTGTTCGCGGCGGCCGGCGGGGTGTTCCGGCTTGGCCAGCAACTCCCGAAGAAAATCGCGATGGAGATGATCCTGACCGGCGACCCGATTTCCGCCGGGCGCGCGCTCGACCTCGGTCTCGTCAACGTGCTCAGCCCGCGTGACGGCCTGCTCGACGCCGCCTTCGCGCTTGCCGAGCGGATCGCGGTCAACGCGCCGCTTTCGGTGCAGGCGTCGAAGCGGATGGCGGCGGGGATCGTCGATGGCCGGATCGCGCAGGAGGACGCGGCGTGGCAACAAAACCGCGCCGAATCGAAGATCGTTTTCACTAGCGAGGATTCGCGCGAGGGGCCCAAGGCGTTCGCGGAGAAGCGCGCGCCCGTGTGGAAGGCGCGGTGATGGCCGATCCGGGAAAGGTCGCGGTCATCGTCGGCGTCGGGCAGGTCAACGATCGCCCTGCCGACCCGATGGCGGGACTCGATTCGTTCGGGCTGATGCAGGCGGCACTCGAGGAAGCCGATAAGGACGCGGGCGGCGCATGGCTCGCCGATGCGGATTCAGTCGCGGTCGTCGAGCAGATCAGCTTTCGCAAGGATAATCCCTTGGCGCAGAAGCTCGCCGATGCGATCGGCGCGACGTCGGCGCATGCCTATCAGTCGGCGGGGCCCAACGGCGACAGCCCGATCCTGTTGCTCAACGAAGCCGCCAATCGCATCGCCCGCGGCGAGGCGACGATCGCCGCGGTCGTCGGGGGCGAGGCGTTGCGCACCGCGAGCCAGCGCGCCGCACTTGTCGCGAAGACCGACCTTGCCGCGCAGAACCCGCTGCGCAAGCTCGTCGAGGGCCGGGCGCCCGGCTATCGCCAGCGCTACGGCCTGACGACGCCGGTCGATGTCTACCCGCTTTACGAGAATGCGGGCCGGGCCGCTTACGGCCAGACGCTCGCTGAGGGACAGCGCGAATCGGGCGAGATCTGGTCGCGCTTCTCCGAGGTCGCGGCACGAACCCCGGCGGCGTGGATCCACGCGCCCCGGAGCGTCGCCGAGATCGTCGAGCCGACCGCGGACAACCGCCCGATCGCCTTTCCCTACACCAAGCTGATGGTCGCCAATTCGAGCGTGAACCAGGGTGCGGGGTTCATCGTGACGAGCCTCGCAGAGGCGCGGCGTCGCGGCGTGCCCGAGGCGCGGCTGGTCTATGTCGGGCGCGGCGCGGCGGCGCATGAGGACGACGACTTCCTCAAACGCGACCGCTACGACGCCTCGCCGAGCATGGCGACGTGCCTGACGCGAACGCTCGCGTTCAATCGGGTGACCGCCGACGATCTCGATCTCGTCGAACTCTATTCGTGTTTTCCCTGCGTCCCGAAGATGGCGCGGCGGGTAATCGGCTGGCCGATCGACAAACCCGCGACCGTCTTCGGCGGCTTGACCTTCGGCGGCGGTCCGATCGGCAATTACATGAGTCACGCGGTTGCCGAAATGGTCGATGCCTTGCGCAGCGGCGAGGGCAAGAAGGGGCTGCTGTTCGCCAACGGCGGCTTCGCGACGCACAATCACGCGATCGTGCTGGCGACCGAACCGCTGCCCGGCGCGGGCGAGGCGCATGATTTCGATGTGCAGGCAGACGCGGATGCGGCGCGCGGCCCGGTGCCGGAGTTGGTCAAGGACTATGCCGGGCCGGCGGAGATCGAGAGCTATACGGTGTTCTATGCGCGCGATGGTTCGGCGAAGAGCGGCGTGGTCGTCGCGCGGACGCCGGGGGGCAAACGGACGCTGGCGAAGGTGCCGGGTGAGGATGTCGAGACGACCGCTTTCCTCAGCGACGGCGCGGCGGAACCGATCGGGAAAACAGGTGAGGTCATTGCGGTTGGAGAGGAAATGATCTGGCAGCAATAGCCCAAGTCCGGCATCCACCGTGCTGCGAACTCACCAGCTGCTGATTGCGCGGCACGGTGGACCCCGGAACAAGTCCGGGGTGACGAAGCTCTTGAAGAGCGTGGACGTTCTCGCCTAATCCGGCGACGCCCTCCCCAGGCAATCGTTCACGCTAACGGAGGACTCCGACAATGCAGACCCGCGCCGGCCTTTCGGTCGCCGACCCGCTCGCCCGCTTCGTCGAGGAGCAGGTGCTTCCCCCGCTCGGCGTGGAAGCCGACGGCTGGTGGCAAGGCGTTGCGGATATCTTCGCGGCCTTCACCCCCGAAAACCGCGCGTTGCTGGCAAAGCGCGATGATCTTCAGGAACGGATCGATGCCCGCTACGTCGCGAACGAACCGGTAGACGAAGCGTACCTTCGTGACATCGGCTATCTCGTTGCCGAGCCAGAGCCTTTCACGATCGGCACCACCAACGTCGATCCCGAAATCGCGACGATGGCGGGTCCGCAACTCGTCGTCCCCAGCCTCAACGCCCGCTTCGTCCTAAACGCCGCCAACGCGCGTTGGGGCAGCCTGTACGATGCGATCTACGGCACCGACGTCCTACCGGGCACGCCCGCCTCGGGCGGCTATGACGCGGCGCGCGGGCGTGACGTCGTATCCGGCGCCAAGCGTTTCCTCGATTCCGCGGTGCCACTGGCGGCCGGTTCGTGGGCCGATCTGACCAACCCCGAGGGCGGCGTCGCGCTCCGCGACCCGGCGCAATATGTCGGCGCCAGTGCCCGCGGGCGCCTCTTCCGGCACAACGGCCTCCACATCGAGATCGTGTTCGATCGCGATCACGCGATCGGCGCGACCGACCCCGCCGGCATCGCCGACGTGATCCTCGAATCCGCGCTGACGACGATCGTCGATCTCGAGGATTCGATCGCCGCGGTCGATGCTGAGGACAAGGTCGCGGCCTATGCCAATTGGCTCGGCCTGATGCGCGGCGATCTGGAGGAGACGTTCGAGAAGGGCGGCGCGTCGATGACCCGCCGGCTGAATCCGGACCGCGACTACACCACGCCCGAAGGCGCGACCGTCACGCTCCCGGGCCGATCGTTGCTGTTCGTCCGCAACGTCGGCCATCTGATGACGACGCCGGCGATCCTGCTCGCGGATGGATCGGAGGCGCCCGAGGGGATTCTCGATGCGATCATGACTTCGACGATCGCGCTGTTCGACCTCCGCCGTCTCGGCCGCTTCGTCAACAGCCGCGCTGGCTCCGTCTATATCGTCAAGCCCAAGATGCACGGGCCCGACGAATGCGCCTTTACCGACCGCCTGTTCGACGCAGTCGAAGAGCTGCTCGGCCTTGCCCGCCATACGATCAAGGTGGGGGTGATGGACGAGGAACGCCGCACCTCGGCCAATCTCGCCGCCTGCATCCACGCGGTGAAGGACCGGATCGTGTTCATCAACACCGGCTTCCTCGATCGCACCGGCGACGAGATGCATACTGCGATGCGGGGCGGCGCGATGATCCGCAAAGGCGAGATGAAGACCGCCGATTGGATCAAGGCGTATGAGGACAGGAACGTCCGCATCGGCCTCGCCTGCGGGCTCGGTGGCAGCGCGCAGATCGGCAAGGGCATGTGGGCCGCGCCCGACCGGATGGCCGATATGATGGACCAGAAGATCGCGCATCCGATGTCGGGTGCGAACACCGCCTGGGTGCCGAGCCCGACCGCGGCGACGCTTCATGCGCTGCATTACCATCAGATCGATGTGTTCGCGCGGCAGCGCGAGATCGCAACGGAGGCCGCGCCCGCGCTCGACAACCTGCTGACGGTCCCTTTCGCGGCGGGCCGCAACTGGACGCCGGAGGAAATTCGCGAGGAACTCGACAATAACGCGCAAGGCATCCTCGGCTATGTCGTCCGCTGGATCGATCAGGGCGTCGGCTGTTCGAAGGTGCCCGACATCCACGACGTCGGCCTGATGGAGGACCGCGCGACGCTGCGTATCTCGTCGCAGCATATCGCCAACTGGCTGCTTCACGGCGTCTGCACCGTCGAGGAAGTGGACGCCGCGTTCGCGCGGATGGCGGTGAAGATCGATGCGCAGAATGCGGGCGATCCATTGTATCGTAAGCTGACGCCGGAAGGGCTGGCATGGCAGGCGGCGCGCGCGCTGGTGTTCGAGGGGGTGGATCAGCCCAACGGCTATACCGAACCGCTGCTGCACCGCTTCCGCGCCGAGGCGAAAGCGCGCTGACTTCCGTCGAATAATCCGTACAAGGGCGGCATCGGGAGGGGTTCGAATGACCGCGACGGCTGCGAGATCGATGGGACATGTGGCGGAGGAACCCAGCCCCGCCGACATCCGCCTGGTCATCTCGGCGTCGTCGCTCGGCACCGTGTTCGAATGGTATGATTTCTTCATCTACGGTACGCTCGCCGCATCCGGCATTATCGGGCGCACCTTCTTCCCGGCGGGAAACGAAGTCGTCCAGACGCTGCTGGCGTGGGCGGGTTTCGCGGTCGGCTTCGGCTTCCGGCCATTGGGCGCGGTGCTGTTCGGGTATTTGGGTGACCGGCTGGGGCGAAAATATACCTTCCTGATCACGATCACGCTGATGGGGATCGCAACCGCCGGTGTCGGCCTCGTCCCCTCGGCGGCGACGATCGGTTACGCCGCCCCCGCGATCGTGCTCCTGCTCCGTATCGCGCAGGGCCTCGCGCTCGGCGGTGAATATGGCGGAGCGGCGATCTATGTCGCGGAACATTCGCCGCATGGAAAGTCGGGGTTCTACACCAGCTTCATCCAGGCGGGGGTGGTCGGCGGCTTCATCCTCAGCCTCGTCGTGGTGCTGAGCTTCAAGGGCGTGCTCTCGACCGCGACCTGGGACGCATGGGGCTGGCGCCTGCCGTTCCTGTTCTCGATCCTGCTGCTCGCGGTGTCGCTTTGGATGCGGCTGAAACTCTCCGAAAGCCCGGTCTTCAAGGCGATGCGCGCCGCAGGCGAGCGGGCGACCAATCCGATCGTCGAGAGCTTCACCTATCCCGGCAACCTGAAACGGATGATCGTCGCGCTGTTCGGCATCGCCGCCGGGCTGACCGTGATCTGGTACACCGCGATGTTCACCGTCCTATCGTTCCTCCAGACGACGATGCGCGTCGAGGCGACGACCGCGCAGCTGATCGTCGGCGTCGGCGCGCTGTTCGGCTTGGCCTGGTTCGTCCTGTTCGGCGCCTGGTCCGACCGCGTCGGGCGCAAGAAGCCGATCGTGATCGGCTATGTGCTGACGCTTGTCCTGCTGTTCCCGATCTTCTGGACGATCGGCGCGGCGGCGAACCCGGGCCTCGAACGCGCCGCCGAGCGAGCGCCCGTCGTCGTCGCCGGCCCACATTGCGCCTATAGCCCGTTCGCCGCGAAACAGGCCGACGACTGCGGCAAGCTGCTCGATTATTTCTCGAAGAAGGGCGTCGCCTATACCAAGGCGGTCGCGCCGGTCGCAGGCGTGACGATCGGTGGCGCACCGGTTGCCAACACGTCTCCTGAATCGCTCGACGAAGCGCTGGCGGGTGCGGGCTACGACCTCACCGCTGTTCGGCCGTCGGCAGCGAACATCGCGCTGATCCTGGTCGCGATCCTGGCGATGGCGGCTTTGTCTGGGATTACCTATGGCCCGGTCGCTGCCTTGCTCAGCGAGATGTTCCCGCCCGCGATCCGTTACTCGTCGCTGTCGATTCCCTATCATCTCGGCACCGGATATTTCGGTGGGTTCCTGCCGTTCATCAGCCAATATATCGTCGCCAAGACCGGCGATCCCTATGCGGGGCTGTGGTACACGATGGCGGTCGTCGCGATGGCGCTGGTGGTGACATTGTGGGGTTTGCGCGAGGATCGTGCGGGGCATGCGCAGGCCTGACCCTATCGTCCGAACGGGGTGGTTGTGTGACCTTCAGGCGGCTAACCGCGCTGACATGATCCCGTCCCCCTGCCGCCTTTTGCTCGATACCGCTGCGTTGATCGCCAACTGGCGCCTCCTCGCGGCGATGAGCGGCAACGCGGCCTGCGGCGCGGCGGTGAAGGCCGACGGTTACGGTCTCGGGGCGACGGAGGTCGTCCGTCGCCTGCTCGACGCGGGCTGCCGCGATTTCTTCGTCGCGACTTGGCGCGAGGCGCGCGCGCTTGCCGATACCGGGGCCACGGTGTCGGTGCTGCACGGCGTTCGCGAAGAGGACATGCCGCTCGTCGGGCTACGCAACGCCCGTCCGGTGCTCAACACGCCTGCACAGGTTGCGCGCTGGAAAGCGGCGGGGGGAGGCATGTGCGACGTTATGGTCGATACCGGCATGAACCGGCTCGGTCTGTCGGTGGCGAATGTCGCAAGCGGATTGCTCGACGGCCTGACGATAGACACGCTGATGAGCCACCTCGCCTGCGCCGACGAGGGTTCGCCGATGAACCGCCGCCAGCGCGACGCGCTCGCCGGGCTCGTCGGAAAGACCGGCGCGACACGAATGAGCCTGGCCAATTCCGCGGGCATCGCGCTCGGCGCCGATTATGCGTTCGATCTTACCCGTCCCGGCCTGTCGCTCTACGGCGGCATCCCGCGTGCCGAACTGTCCGGCATCCGTCAGGTCGCGACCCCGCAGGCGCAGGTGATCCAGCGCCGCCGCGTCGCCGCGGACGAGACGGTCGGCTATAACGCAACGTGGACCGCGCCCGCCGAGACCGAGGTCGCGATCCTAAATGTCGGCTATGCCGATGGGTATTGGCGCGGCTTTTCGGAAACGGGTATCGTGCGGGCGGGCGAGGTAGCACTGCCTGTCCTAGGTCGCGTGTCGATGGACCTCGTCGCGGTCGAGTGCGAGGGCGCGGATGTGGCGGAGGGCGACTGGCTGAGCCTCGATTTCGCGCTGCCCGAAGCGGCAGTTATATCGGGCATGTCGCAATATGAATTGTTGACCGGACTGGGCACGCGGTTCGATCGGATCTGGAGTTAGCAAGATGGCCGAACGCGAACCTTATCTGACCTCGGGCACTGACCGTGCAGGCAACGTCTGGGTGGCCCGCGCCGAGGACGCGCCGACCGCGGATCACATCGCCGAGATCTTTCGCCAGACCGACCACGTCCGCGTCACGGTCAGCCCGCCGGGCCTGCCGCTCGACGTGGATTGATCGGCGACGGGACAGATCTGGAGGAGGCCTTGTAGATGACGAACGTCAGGAGCGAATCGCTCAACTTAACATGGTCGACATGACATTGTCGAACCCGGACTTGCCTTGCGATCCATTATGGCTCTTTCACAGGTCACGAGAGAACTTGCGCGAACAGATTTCGCGGTGATCGGGCTGTGTCCCAAATCCGACTTTAGCGGGCTCTGGAAAGCGTTCCAAGCCCTGAAGTCAAACCATTCAGATATTTATCTGTGAATTGATTATGACCCCGGTTCGATTGAGCGCGGTCAACAACATTGCGCGATTCTCGGCGTGCCTCAACCCATTGCGCTGAGGTCAAGCACTTCCGTGTCTTCAAAAGACGGGAACCAGTTGTATCCTCGGTGACGCAAATCATGCGGTTTGGGTTGTGCGTCGCCGATCGAACACTGGACTGTGCCGATGCCACAACCTTACCGGTGTTTGAGACCTGCGCGCTTCCTGGACTAATCCACGCCGTGACAAGCGCCGCCACCCCCAAGTAAACGACTCGACTCATCATCCGCTCTCCCGCCGACAGATACCTTTGTATAATCATTGCCGCGCTCACGCAAGCCGTTGAGAATGTAGGTATCAATCCCGCTCGATGCACATCGCGATGCCCATGCCGCCGCCGATGCACAGCGTCGCCAGCCCCTTCTTCGCATCGCGCTTCTGCATCTCGTAGATCAGAGTCGTCAGCACCCGCGCGCCGCTCGCGCCGATCGGGTGGCCGATCGCGATCGCGCCGCCGTTGACGTTAACCTTCGCGGCATCCCAGCCGAGTTCCTTGCCGACCGACAGCGCCTGCGCCGCAAACGCTTCGTTCGCTTCGATCAGGTCGAGATCGGCGATCGTCCAGCCCGCCTTTTCCAGCGCACGGCGGCTGGCGGGAACCGGGCCGATCCCCATGATCGATGGATCGACTCCTGCCGAGGCCCACGACTTGATCGTCGCCAGCACCGGCGTGCCGCGCTTGTCCGCCTCCTCGCGGCTCATCAGCACGATCGCGGCGGCGCCGTCGTTGAGGCCGCTGGCGTTGGCGGCGGTGACCGTGCCGTCATTCTTGAACGCGGGTTTCAGCCCCGAGACGCCGTCGAGCGTCGCGCCGGCTCGGATATATTCATCGTCCGCGACGATCGTGTCGCCCTTGCGGCCCCTGATCGTGACCACCGCGATCTCGTCCTTGAACCGGCCCGATCCGCGCGCCGCCTCCGCCTTGTTCTGGCTGGCGACCGCGAAACTGTCCTGTTCGCTGCGCGTGACCTGATATTGCTCGGCGAGGTTCTCCGCGGTAATGCCCATGTGATAGCCGTTGAACACATCGGTCAGCCCGTCGCTGATCATCGTGTCGATCAGGCTGACTGCGCCCATCTTCTGCCCGCCGCGCAAGCCTTGCGCATGCTGCGACATCGACATCGATTCCTGCCCGCCAGCGACGACGATCGTCGCGTCGCCGGTCTGGATCGCCTGGCACCCCAACGCCACCGCGCGCAGCCCGCTGCCACAGACCTGATTGACGCCCCACGCCGGCACCTCCTTGGGGACACCCGCCGCCATCGACGCCTGCCGCGCGGGGTTCTGGCCCTGCCCGGCGGTCAGCACCTGCCCGAGGATGACCTCGCTCACGTCTTCGCCCGAAACCCCCGCCTGCGTGAGCGCAGCCTCGATCGCGACGCGGCCGAGTTCGTGCGCCGGGGTCGCGGCGAACGCGCCGAGGAAGCTGCCGACCGGGGTGCGCTTGGCGGCGGTGATGACGACGTCGGTCATGGAATGGCTCCTTGTTTGGCCCGCTATCTAGCGTCCGCGACCCCGCTTAACCACCCCGCCAGCGGCTCCCACAATTGCGCCTTCGCGCGGCTGCCGACGATCATCCCGACGTGCCCCGCGCCGAGATCGCGGCGGTCGGTCAGCCCAATCGCGGTCGCGGCGGGAACGATCCGGTCGCTCAGCGACACGAACTCGACAGTCGGGCAATCGAGCGTCAGCGGATCGACCGTCGCACCCGCGACGTTCCACTCGCCCCCGCCAGGCTGGTTCTTGCCGATCAACCGCTCGAAAATCTCCTCGCCCGCCGCATAGGTCAGCGGCGCGCCCGCATTCGCCCAATCCTCCAACGCGACGAAGCTCCGCGCCGCCGCGCTCCCCGGCTCCATCGTCGCGAAAGCCTCATACTTCGCGATCGTCCGTGCCGGATCGAGCTTCCAGAACCCCGCCTGGAGCACCTCCATCGGCACCAGTCCCATCGCGTCGCACCCGGGCTTTGCGGCGTCCCACAAGGCCGCCATGTCCGTGCGCGCGTCGCCATACCCCGAGAACCGCCAAGGCGCTGCGATCGTCGCGACGCCCACGACCTTCGCAGATGCAGCGGCGGCGAGCGCCATCGTCCCGCCCAGGCAATAGCCGACGAGGATCGGCGGCGTCTCCAGCTTCGCGATCAGCGGCAGCAATCGCTGCGAAATATGCTGCGCGACATCGAGCGCGCGATCGGCGGGCGTCGGCGCGCCCCAGTCGAGCAGCCACGTCCGGAACCCGCGAGTCGCGATCCAGCGCAGCAACGAGGTTTCCGGGGTCAGGTCGAGAACGATCGGCGGGTTGATCAGCGAAGGGACGAAGACCACCGGCGGCCCGTCGCCGCCATAATCGCGCAGGCGCGCGCGCCCCTTGCGAAACCGTGCGGGCATCGTCCGCCTGAGCGACGGGCGCGGCGCGTCCTGATACCGTTTCAGCCCCGCCATCGCCGCCGCTCGCCGCTCGGGCGATGCTGCGGTTTCGCTGCGCAATATGTCGAGGAACAGGGGGAGGGGCCGCGGCCCGTGTTGCGGTGCGGTAACTTGTGCTGTACCGCGGGATAATTCCGCCTTGTGGCGCATCATCGGGGGCTCGTGATGAAAAAACAGCATGCAGGCGACGGCGTCGTCATCATCAAGAAATACGCCAATCGGCGGCTCTATAACACCGAGAGTTCATCGTACATCACGCTCGATCATCTCGCGACGATGACGCGCGAGGGGCGCGAGTTCAAGGTCGTCGACGCGAAGACCGACGACGACATCACCCACAACGTCCTGACCCAGATCATCATGGAAGAGGAAGGCCGGGGCACGACGCCGATGCTGCCCGTGAGCTTTTTGCGCCAGTTGATCGCGATGTACGGCGATTCGATGCAGGCGATGGTGCCAGGTTATCTCGAAGCGTCGATGGAAAGCTTCCGCCGCAACCACGAACAGTTCAAGACCGCGGTCGAGGGAGCGTTTGCCAACTCACCTTTCGCCGAGATTGCCAAGCGCAACATGGCGATGTTCGACGCCGCGACCAATGCGTTCAAGCCGGGCGATGCGGCGCCAGCGAACGGCAGCAAGGACGACGAGATCGCGGCGTTAAAGGCCGAACTCACGCGGCTTCAGGACAAGGTCGAGAAGCTCGGGCAGTAACGAACGAGTTCTTACTAAGAGCGTCATAGGCGAAATTGCGATCGTCATTGCGAGCGCAGCGAAGCAATCCAGCGACGCGGACGCCGGACTGGATTGCTCCGTCGCTGTGCTCCTCGCAATGACGGGGCTCCAGAACCCCTCGTCACTTCGGCTTTACGAACTTCAGCGTCATCCGGTCGCTCTCGCCGATCGCAGTATATTTGGCGCGATCGACTTGCTTTAGCTGATAGGTCGGCGGCAGCGTCCACACCCCCTCGGCCCAGTTCGCGGTGTCCTTGGGGTTGGCGTTGACATTCGATTTGCCCGCCAGCTTGAACCCGGCGTTTTCGGCGAACCCGATCACCGAACTCGTCTTCATATAGCCGCTCTTCACCTCGCTTGCGGCGTCGCGACCTTCGGGCAGGCGATGTTCGACAATCCCCAGCGTCCCGCCGGGTTTCAGCATCCGGTACATGTCGGCAAAGTTCGCCGCGGTCTTGTCCGCGCCCGCGAAGCGCATGTTGTGGATGTTGCGGAACGTCAGAACGACGTCAGCGCTGCCGTCGGGAACGCTCGGCTGACCGGCGGCGGCGGGGAAAGCGGCGAGCTTGATCTTGCCGTACGCGGCTTTGTTTTTGGCTTCGAGCGCCTTCACCCCGTTCAAGCCTTTATCCCAGCCGCCCGCCGCCCAATATTGGCCGTGCTGCGCGACATAAGGCGCGAGGATTTCGGTGTACCAGCCGCCGCCCGGAATCAGTTCGACGACGGTATCGGTCGGTTTCACCCCGAAGAAGCCGAGCGTCTGCGCGGGGTGGCGATATTTGTCTCGCGAGACATTGTCGGGGGTGCGGGACTTTGCCGCGATCGCGGTCTGCAGCGTATTCGATGGCGCCGCCGCGATCGCGGCGGTGCCGACGGCGGCGGCGATGACGGTAAGGGCGATCGGATGATGACGCATTGCGGTTCCTCGACAAAAAGCGATGCGGTGAGCATGGAGCGGTGACGATGGCGATGCAAGCGATGTGGGCCGGGGCGATCGTCGCATTGTCGGTCGCGGTGTTCTCGGGCTGGCGCGATTATCGCCGCCGGACGCGCGCCGATCTCGATCGGATCGGCGCGGTCGATTGGCGGACGGTGCAGATGCTGGCGCTGATCGTGGTCGCCGCGCTCGGCTATTTTCTCTGGAAAGCGCTTCAGTAGAAATGCCGTAGCGTCAACGCCCGTTTCGTCCCGTCGCACAGGCCCAGTGTCACCGTTCGCCCCGGCGCACCCGCGGACCATGCCGCGATCGGTTCGGTCGGATAATCGTCGGTGATCGCCGTGCCATCGACCGAGCAGATCGTCTCGCCCGCCTTCCACCCAGTCGCCGCCGCCGGGCTCCCGCGCATGATGTGGAGGACGCGCAGCCGGTCGTGATCGACCGCGACGAGCAAACCGCTGGTCGATCGCAGCGGCGGCGTGTCGGCGGTGGCCCCGGGCCGCAACACCATCCGCCCCGCCGCCGGATCGAGCAGCACGCGGTAATTCTGCAAAAGGCCGGTGCCGATCCGGCCCGCGACTCCGATCGTGTCGGAAAAACCCCCCGCATCCTCGATCCGAACCTCGACATTGCGGACATGGAGCGGACCGATGTCGAGGTTCGGCACGATGCCGATCGTGCTGACGATCGGACCGGCCAGACCATAGGAGATCGCGCTCGTGGTCGTCACGTCGGACAAGTCGGCCGCGCGCCAGCCCGCCGCCGTCACCGTCACCGCCGACCCATCCCCGGTATCGACGACTATCGGGCGGAGTCGCGTCGCGCCGAGCGTCACTTCGCTGACGTAAACCAGACGGTCGCGCGATATCGCGAGCGGGACAGCGGTCCCGACGAAGGGCAACCGTCCGGAGCGGATCAGGCGAAACCGGCTGGCGGCATAATCGATATCGAGCGCGAAAGTACCGATCAGGTCGCGTCCGACGAGCAGATCGACCGGCGCGTCGCTGCCGGTGGCGAGCGCGGGAAGATCGGCGACGGTCAGGCCGCCCCCGGCTCGCGTCAACCCGCCCAGCGTTATCGCGCGAGTATCGATCCAGGCGATATCGACCGCGCCACCGATCGCGGTCGCCCGACCGCCGGGGCGTGTCGCCAGCCGATGTGCCGTGACGAACCGCCGCGCCATCACCGAATAACTGACACCGGTATCGAGCAATGCGGAGACCGCGCGCCCATCGACCGTCATCGTGAAGCGGATCTGGTTGCCCGGCGTCAGTTCGAACGGCACCCAGCGCGTCTCGGCATCGCTTGCAAGCACGCTGCGTCCCGCGTCGGGCGGCGGCGCGGGCGCAGCGCCGGCCAGCGCCAGCGCGATCAGACTCCAGGAATGCCGCATCAACCAGCGATAGCGTATGCGCCGCTCTGTCGAAAAGATATTACAGACAGGCTTCGAGGAACGCCTGGTCGAATCCGTATTGCCGGGCCTTCTCCAGCGTATACGGGCGCAGCCCCATCGGGCGATATTCGCCGATGATCTTGCCGTCGGCGCTCTCGTCGAGATATTCGAACTTGAACAGCTCCTGCGTCACGATGACGGGGCCTTCCATGCCGATCACTTCGGTGATGTTGGTGACGCGGCGGCTGCCGTCGCGCAGGCGCTTTACCTGGACGATCATGTCGACTGAATCGGCGATCTGGCGGCTGATCGCTTCCTTCGGCACCTTGATGTCGGACATCATCACCATGTTCTCCATCCGCGCGAGGCATTCGCGCGGGGAGTTGGAGTGGAGCGTCGCCATCGATCCGTCGTGGCCGGTATTCATCGCGGCGAGCAGATCGAAACACTCGCTGCCACGAATTTCGCCCAGGATGATCCGGTCCGGCCGCATACGCAGCGCGTTCTTGACGAGATCGCGGATGCTGATCTCGCCTTGACCTTCGAGATTGGCGGGACGCGTTTCGAGCGGGAGCCAGTGCGGCTGTTGCAGGCGAAGTTCGGCGGCGTCCTCGATCGTCAGCACACGCTCGCCGGGGTCGATCATCTTCGAGATCGCGTTTAGCATCGTCGTCTTGCCCGAACCGGTACCGCCCGAGATGACGACGTTGAAGCGGCACGCGCCCGCGATCTTCAGCGCGGTCGCCATCTTCGGCGACATGCTGCCGAAGCCCGCCATCATGTCGAGCGTGATCGGTTTGGCCGAAAACTTACGAATCGAGATCGCGGTGCCGCGCAAGCTGAGCGGCGGCACGATCACGTTGACGCGGCTGCCATCCTTGAGGCGGGCGTCGGCGAGAGGCGTGGTCTGGTCGACGCGGCGGCCGACCGAGTTGCAGATGCGCTGTGCGATCTGGAACAGATGCTCCTCGTCGCGGAACTGGATGTGCGCGAGTTGCAACTTGCCCTTCTTTTCGATGAAGGTCTGGTCCGGTCCGTTGACCATGATGTCCGAGATTTCGGGATCGGACAGCAATTCCTCGAGCGGCCCGAGCCCGAGCAGTTCGTCGACCAGCACTTTTTCGAGCGCGAATTGTTCGCGGCGGTTGAGCGTCAGCTTCAGTTCGGCGAGCACTTCGCCGATGATCGGGCGGAATTCCTCGGCGAGTTCGTCCTTGCCCAGTGTCGCCGCGGCTTCGGGATCGACGCGTTCGAGCAGGCGGGGGAGCACCTGTTCCTTGATCTTGTGGATCGACGCTTCGAAGCCCTCGACGCGGCTGTTGCCCGCTTCGCCGCTGGCGTTCTGGCGATCGGCGAGGCGCTGCATCGCGTCGCCCTGGACGCCGGGCATGTTGCCCGGAAACTCCTCGGCGGTCTCACCGGGCATCGGCAGCGATTCGATCGGCGGAAATTGTTCGCCGCCCGGCTCGGCCCGGCCGGAGCCGCCCTGCATCGGCTTGGCGACCCCGAATCCGGGGCGCGTATTCGCACCCGCACCGTTACGACGCCCGAAAGCACTCATGCCCAATCCCTCATATTCTTGGGGGAGGGGGTACCGGCGAAGGTTTTATATTGTCCTAACCATCATGCGCTCAAGATCACACGCCTTCGCGCGTCCGCAACACGCGCTTGCGATCGAGGCCGTAGGCGTAGCCGCCGAGCGATCCGTCCGCGCGCTGTGCGCGGTGGCAAGGGATGACGACCGCGACCTGATTGGCGCCGCACGCCGTCCCCGCCGCGCGCACCGCGTTCGGGCTTCCCGCCGCCGCCGCCAGTTCGCCGTAGCTGCGCGTCTCGCCCGCCGGGATGTCGCGCAGCGCCTGCCACACCGCTTCCTGGAACGCGGTGCCGCGCACATCGATCGGCAGATCCCGATCGCGCTCGGGCGATTCGACCGCGGCGACGACGCACGCCGCCAGATCGGCGAGCGCTGCGCCGCCGGAGACGATTTCCGCACGGGGAAAGCGTTCATGGAGTGCGGCATCGTCCTCGTCGAACGATACTCGGCACAACCCCTTGTCGGTCGCGGCAACCAGCATGGGTCCGAGGCTGGTGTCGGCGACGGTCCAGCGGATCGTGACGCCCGCGCCGCCCTTGGCCCAGGCGCTCGGCGTCATGCCGAGCCGCCGCGCGCCGTGATCGTAGAACCGGCTCGGCGCCGAATAGCCCGCCGCGTAGATCGCCTCGGTCACGCTATTCTCTTCGCGCAACGCCTCCGTCACCTCGCGCGCCTTCAGCCCGCGCGCATAGACCGCCGGCGTTACCCCGGTCGCGCGCTTGAACAGCCGGTGGAAATGATGCGGGGCATAGCCGACCTCCGCCGCCAGCACGTCGAGCGACAGCCCGTCGGGATTGGCCTCGATCAACGCCACCGCTTCGGCAACCGCGATCCGGTCGCGCCCGACTTCGTCGGGCTTGCAGCGCAGGCACGCGCGATACCCCGCCGCGCGCGCCGATGCGGGATCGGCGTGGATGGTGACATGTTCGGGCCGAGGATGCCGCGCCGGGCAGCTCGGCTTGCAATAGATGTGCGTCGTGCTGACCGCGACGACGAACCGCCCGTCGTACGCGCGATCGCGTCGCGCGAAGGCGGCTAGGGCGATGTCCGGGTCGATCGTTTCGGTCATATGGTGGATGTAAGCGCGTAACGGATCGGGCGCATCCCGTCGCTTGCGATCAAAGCGGGGCTAGAACGACACCTTCTGGATATGGAAGCGTCGAATTCCATCCGCCCGAGCGATCGCGGCCTTCGGCGGGCAGAAAATCCCGGAATCTCTTGTCGAGGCTGATATCCGCCAGAAGCGAGGGATAGACGATCTGCCGGATAAGACGCGCGGCGGCGACGTGATCGCCCGATTCGTAGAGAAGCGCGGCATAATCGTGCCGAAAGCCGTCCACGGTCGCGCCAGGTTAGTCGGGATCGTAGCCCTCGCCGGCGAGGATCGCGAGGAGCCGACGCCGCAAATCCGCCGCGCCCGCATTCTTGAGCTGGGTGGAAAACTGATAACACCAGGCGATCGGCACCGAATTCAGCGCCGCCCCCCGGCCGCTGGTCATCGCTTCGACCGTCGCGACCGCAGCTTCGTTGCGATGATCTCGAAGTTCGTACAACAACCTGCGTCGCCACGTCGCGTCGTCGATCGCGGTCAGAGCGGTCCCGGCGAAGGCGTGGCGGTACGCATCGGTGCCGCGATCGAGCTGCTCCTCGCAGGATGAAGCGATCTGAAAAGCGATCGCGCGCGCCTGTTCGGGCAACGCCGGTTCTTCGTGTCGATCGATGCTCTTGCCCGCATATTTTATCGCTTGCTCGCAATTCCCGGCATCGAAGGCCTTCGCTGCGGCGAGGAGGTCGGCGGCGGCCTTGCTGCGATCGGCCTTGGCGCGCGGCGCCGGTTCGGCGGCGACAGGCGCAATGACGATCAACCACGAGACAAGCGCGACGGCCAACGGGGTCCGCATCGACAGCTCCTGCGACGCGGGCAAATGACAGGCCGCGATCATTAGTCTATGACGCGTTCGCCAAGGACACAAAGCGGATTTTCAACACCATGCGCATTGCCGAAGCGCTGTTGCGCCTGCCTCTCCAGTTCGATGCGGCGACACTCGCCGCCGAAATCGAATCGTTGCCGCCGGTGGCGTGGCAGCCGCATCCGAACCTAATTCCCGGCAACGAGGCGGTTTTTCTCGCGACCACCGAGGGGCGTTTCGTCGAGGATCTGACCGGGCCGATGGCGCCGACCGAATTTTTGCGCGCGTGCCCCTATATGATGCAGGCGATGGCGGCGATCGGTGCGGTGTGGGGGCGGTGCAGGTTGATGCGCCTCGCGCCGGGCGCGAACGTCCCGCCGCACGTCGACACCAATTTCTACTGGCGGCGTCATGTCCGCATCCATGTGCCGATCATCACCTCGCCCGAGGTCCGCTTCACCTGTCGCGGCCAGACCGTCCACATGGCGGCGGGCGAATGCTGGGTGTTCGACACTTTCTCCAACCACAATGTCGTCAATCACTGGACGCAGCCGCGAACGCATCTCGTGCTCGACACCGTCGGCGGCGAGCATCTGTCCGAAGTGATGGCGGCGGCGCGCGACGGGGCGGCGGATACTTTCGTCGAGCCCGGAGCGGATTATGCCGCGGACCTCGCGTTCGAAGGGCTGAACGAGGCCGCGGTCATGTCGCCGTGGGAAGTGCGTTATCATGTCGATTTCATCGGCGAGCAGGCCGGTGCGCATCCCGCGCTCGCCGGGGTGATGCGGCGGCTCGATCGCTTCGTCGCGGGCTGGCACGGCGCCTGGGCGCAACATGGCGCCGGGCCGGCGGGGCACGCCGCGTATCGCGCGCTGATCGCCCGGCTGGAGGCGGACCTGCCGTCGCTCGGCGGCGATCGCATCCGGCTGCGCAACGGGCTGTTCGTGACGCGCCAGATCACCGAATTGCTCAACACGCTCGCGTTGCCCATCGCGATGCGGGCGGCGCCGCCGATCCGGCTTCGGGCCTGACTTGACCGCCGCACGCGCGCTATTCGACCGGCCCGTCTTCATCGTCAGTTCGCCGCGGTCGGGGTCTTCGCTGCTGTTCCTGACGCTCGCCGAGGCGCCGGACACGTTCACGATCGGTGGCGAGAGCCATGCGCTGATCGAGAGCCTGCCCGGCCTGCATCCGGCCCAACGCGGCTGGACGTCGAACGCACTGGCCGCAGCGGACGCGACGCCTGCTCTGCGCGAAGACCTGCCGAGCCGCTTCTACGCGACGTTGCGCGATCGCGACGAGCGCGCGCCCGCAGGCCGCGTCCGGATGATCGAGAAGACCCCGAAGAACAGTCTGCGCGTGCCATTCCTCGACGCGGTCTTTCCCGACGCGATCTTCGTCTATCTCTACCGCGATCCACGCGAGACGCTGGCGAGTATGATCGAGGCATGGCGCACCGGGCGGTTCGCCACCTATCCGCGGCTGCCCGGATGGAGCGGATTGCCGTGGTCGCTGTTGCTCGTGCCGGGTTGGCGCGACCGCATCGGGCGCGCGCTGCCGGAGATCGTCGCGTACCAATGGGCGGAGACCACGGCCATCCTGCTCGACGATCTCGCCGCGCTGCCGTCGGAGCGGGTGCACGCGCTATCCTATGCTGCGCTGCTCGCGGACCCGCAGAACACGATGCAGGCGCTGACCCGATCGCTCGGTCTCGGCTGGGACAAGATGCTCGACGCCGCGCTGCCGAACTCCCCGACGATCGTCACCCCGCCGCGCGCCGACAAATGGCGCGATCACGAAGACGCGATCTCGGGCGTGCTGCCGATCCTCGCCGAGGCCGATGACGCGGCGCGAGCCTTGCTCGACGCGAGACATGTCTGAACCATTGCGGACTCCAGACGGGGGTATTTTGCGAAAAGGGCTGGGGGATCGGGGACATGCGGCTTTTGAAGGCATGGATCGCGGCGGTGGCGGCTAGCGTCGCGATTTTACCGCTCGAAGCTAACGCGGCGCGCTCGCGCTCGATCCGAAATCGATCCAGGCATTGATCTACAAGGCGCGCGCGCAGATGAAGCGCGCGGTCGAGGCGAAGGACCACGATCCAGCGCATTGGGACGCGATCCGCGCGATCATCATTCGCGCGAACCGGCTCGACACCGACGACGCTCTCCCGCTCGACGAAGTCGGTGCGTCAGCCGCCGTTCGCGCGGAACAGCGCCAGCGTCCGTTCCTTGGCAAGGTCCGCACTCGGCTCGTGATAATCCTTGCGCCGGTCCGAATTGAAGCCGTGTCCCGCTTCGTAGACATAGACCTCGGCGTTCGGCCAATCCTTCGCGATCACCGTTTCGACGCCTTCCATCGGGATGCCGTGATCGTAGCGCCCGAAATGCGCGATCACCGGCACCTTCGGTTCCTCGTCGATGACGCCGGGGATTTGGCTCCCGTAATAACCCGATGCCGCAGCGACTCCGGTCAGCCGCGTCGCCGCCATCCACGCGACCGATCCGCCGTAGCAATAGCCGACGACGAACACTGGTCCGTCTAACGCGTCGACGCACGTCTGCGTGTCCTTGAGCGACAGATCGAACGGATGGAGCTTGCGCGCCAGTTCGACCGCGCGTTCGAAATCCGGCCCGCTGTACGCCGCCTCGAAGCCGGGGTGCTCGCGATCGAACAGCGCGGGGGCGAGCACCTCGTACCCGTCTCCGGCATATTCATCGGCCACTTCGCGGATATGCTCGGTCAGCCCGAAAATCTCCTGCACCACGACGAGCCCGCCGCGCCGCTCGCCCGCGGGCGTCGCGTGATAGACCGCGATCTCCGCGCCGTCGGACATTGTCCTCTTCTCGATCTGGCCCATGTTGCTCTCCGTAATTGGGGACGTCCCGGTTGCATCCCCGCTACCCCGATGCTACGCGCCCGCCAACCCAGGCATCGGTGTTGCTACGCGCCATCGATCCTGCCTGGGGCCACACCTTGACCTAAACGGGGATCCGAATCGCGTGGATATGTCCAGCGGTACTCATGTCGGTAGCATTCAGGCCAGCCTCGGCGGGCGCTATGCGACCGCGCTGTTCGATCTGGCCGAGGACGGCAAGGCGATCGACGCGGTCGAAAAAAGCCTGTCGTCGGTCCGCGACGCGCTCGACCAGTCGGACGATTTCGCGGCGCTGGTGAAGAGCCCGCTTATCGCGCGCGGCGCGGCGGTAAAGGCTGTTGCCGGCGTTGCGGACGAGCTGAAGGTCGATCCGACCACCAAGAATTTCCTCGGCGTTCTCGCCGAAAACCGTCGTCTTAGTGAACTCCCCGCGATCATCCGCGCGTTCCGCCAGCTTGCCGCCGCGCATCGCGGCGAGACCAATGCCGAGGTCACCTCGGCGCACCCGCTTTCCGACGATCAGGTCGATGCGCTGAAACAGTCGCTGCGCCAGCGCATCGGTCGCGACGTCTCGGTCGATCTCGGCGTCGATCCCGACCTCCTCGGCGGGCTCGTAGTTCGCATCGGTTCCCAGATGATCGATTCGTCGATCCGCACTCGTCTCAATGCTCTCGCCAGCGCCATGAAAGGCTGACGCAAATGGATATTCGCGCCGCAGAAATCTCGAAGGTCATCAAGGACCAGATCGCCAATTTCGGCACCGAAGCGCAGGTCAGCGAGACCGGCCAGGTGCTCAGCGTCGGTGACGGCATCGCGCGCATCTACGGGCTCGACAACGTCCAGGCGGGCGAGATGGTCGAATTCTCGAACGGCGTGCAGGGCATGGCGCTGAACCTCGAGGCCGATAACGTCGGTGTCGTCATCTTCGGGTCGGATTCGGAGATCAAGGAAGGCGACACCGTCAAGCGCACCGGCACGATCGTCGACGTGCCGATCGGCAAGGGGCTGTTGGGGCGCGTCGTCGACGGCCTCGGCAACCCGATCGACGGCAAGGGGCCGATCGAATCGCCTGATGGTTCTATTGGCGAGCGCAGCCGCGTCGAGGTGAAGGCGCCGGGCATCATCCCGCGCCAGTCGGTTTCGGAACCGATGCAATCGGGCCTGAAGGCGATCGACGCGCTCGTGCCGGTCGGTCGCGGCCAGCGCGAATTGATCATCGGCGATCGCCAAACCGGCAAGTCGGCGGTCGCGATCGACACCTTCATCAACCAAAAAAACGCCAACGCGGGCGACGACGAGAAGAAGAAGCTGTATTGCATCTACGTCGCGGTCGGCCAGAAGCGCTCGACCGTCGCACAGATCGTCAAGACGCTCGAAGAGAATGGCGCGATGGAATATTCCATCGTCGTCGCCGCGACGGCGTCGGAGCCCGCACCGCTGCAATATCTCGCGCCTTATACCGGCGTCGCGATGGGCGAATATTTCCGCGACAACGGCATGCATGCGCTGATCGTGTACGACGATCTGTCGAAGCAGGCGGTGGCGTATCGCCAGATGTCGCTGCTGCTGCGCCGCCCGCCGGGCCGCGAAGCGTATCCCGGCGACGTGTTCTATCTCCACAGCCGCCTGCTCGAGCGCGCCGCCAAGATGAGCGACGCGAACGGCGGCGGCAGCCTCACCGCGCTGCCGATCATCGAGACGCAGGCGGGCGACGTTTCGGCGTACATCCCGACCAACGTGATCTCGATCACCGACGGGCAAATTTTCTTGGAGACCGATCTGTTCTTCGCGGGCATCCGCCCCGCGATCAACGTCGGCCTGTCGGTCAGTCGCGTCGGTTCCGCCGCGCAGACCAAGGCGATGAAGAAGGTCAGCGGTTCGATCAAGCTGGAACTCGCGCAGTACCGTGAGATGGCGGCGTTCGCGCAGTTCGGTTCGGACCTCGACGCCTCGACGCAGCGCCTGCTCAACCGTGGCGCGCGGCTGACCGAATTGCTCAAGCAGGCGCAGTTCAGCCCGATGCCGTTCGAGGAACAGACCGCGTCGATCTTCGCGGGCACCAACGGCTATCTCGACAGCGTCAAGGTCGAGGACGTGACGCGCTACGAGGCGGCGATGCTGACCGAGATGCGCGCCAACCACGCCGATGTGTTGACGATGATCCGCGAGACCCGCGATCTCGGCGACGAGGCGAAGGGCAAGCTCAAGGACGCGCTCGACGCGTTCGGCAAGACGTTTGCGTAGGTGGAGTTGCTGAAGACCATCGAGACCGAGAATGATCGCATACGGTTTGCGATTTATCTTCGTGAAGATGGTCTGCTGAGTGTCGATGAGGAAAGGTTGAAGGACGGCGACGAATACACCGGGCCTTACTGGTCGTTCGATCAGCTAGGCCTGTTCGGTTCGAGGGAGGATGTTCGCCAATATCTGGCGACGGTCAGCCCGAAACCGAAGGAAAGTCTGCCCGACTAAAGGAAGCAAATGGCATCTCTGAAGGCCCTCAAGATCCGCATCGGCTCGGTGAAGTCGACGCAGAAGATCACCAAGGCGATGAAGATGGTCGCCGCCGCGAAACTGCGCCGCGCGCAGGAGGCGGCGGTCGCCGGGCGCCCCTATGCCGATCGCCTCGAAAAGGTGATGGCCAGCCTCGCCTCGAAGGTGACCGTCAGCGAATCCTCGCCGAAGCTGCTCGCGGGGACCGGCAAGGATCAGGTCCATTTGCTCGTCGTCGCGACGTCGGAGCGCGGTCTCGCCGGTGCGTTCAACACCAACATCGTCCGCGCCGCGCGCAAGAAGGCCGAGGAACTGGAAGGGCAGGGCAAGACCGTGCGCTTCTATCTCGCCGGCAAGAAGGGCCGCGTGCTGCGGCGTTTCTACCCGAACGGCATCGCGCATGATTACGAACTCGGCGGGATCAAGTCGGTCGCGTTCACCGATGCGCAGGGCCTCGCCGCCGATCTGATCGCGCGGTTCGAAGCGGGCGAGTTCGACGTCGCGCATCTTTTCTATGCCAAGTTCCAGTCGGCGCTGGTCCAGATTCCGACCGGCATGCAGATCATCCCGGTCCCGCTCCCCGAGGGCACGACCGCCGATGCGAACGCCGCGGGCGTCGAATACGAACCCGACGAGGAAACGATCCTCGCCGAACTGCTGCCGCGCAACATCGCGATCCAGATTTTCCGCGCGATGCTGGAAAACGCCGCCTCGGAGCAAGGCAGCAGGATGAATGCGATGGACAATGCCACCCGCAACGCCGGCGACATGATCAATCGCCTCTCGATCCAGTACAATCGCACGCGGCAAGCGGCGATCACGACGGAGTTGGTGGAAATCATATCGGGCGCGGAGGCGCTGTAACAATATTGTGCTCCCGCGAAGGCGGGAGCCCAGACTGGGTCCCCGCCTTCGCGGGGACACAACGGAAGGCAAGGAAGCAAAAGATGGCAACCGCCGCTGAAGACATCCGCCCAAGCGAGGGCAAGACCAACAACGTGGGCCGCATCAGCCAGGTGATCGGCGCGGTCGTCGACGTGACGTTCGCGCAGGACAATCTCCCCGCGATCCTCTCCGCGCTGGAAACCGACAACAACGGCAACCGCCTCGTCCTCGAGGTTGCGCAACATCTTGGCGAGAACACCGTGCGGACGATCGCGATGGACGCGACCGAGGGGCTGACCCGCGGCCAGGACGTCCGCGACACCGGCTCGCAGATTCGCGTTCCCGTCGGCCCGATGACGCTCGGTCGCATCCTCAACGTCATCGGCGAGCCGATCGACGAGCGCGGCCCGGTCAATGCCGAGACGAGCATGCCGATCCACGCGCTCGCGCCGCTGTTCGTCGATCAGTCGACCGAATCGAGCATCCTAGTTACCGGCATCAAGGTGATCGATCTGCTCGCGCCCTACGCCAAGGGCGGCAAGATCGGCCTATTCGGCGGCGCCGGCGTCGGCAAGACCGTGCTGATCCAGGAACTGATCAACAACATCGCCAAGGGCCACGGCGGCACCAGCGTGTTCGCGGGCGTCGGCGAGCGGACCCGCGAGGGCAACGATCTCTACCACGAATTCCTCGACGCGGGCGTCATCGCCAAGGATGCCGACGGCAATCCGCTCAGCGAGGGATCGAAGGTCGCGCTCGTCTTCGGCCAGATGAACGAGCCTCCCGGCGCGCGTGCGCGCGTCGCGCTGTCGGGTCTGACGATCGCCGAATATTTCCGCGACGTCGAAGGGCAGGACGTTCTGTTCTTCGTCGACAACATCTTCCGCTTCACCCAGGCAGGCGCCGAGGTTTCGGCGCTGCTCGGGCGTATCCCGTCAGCGGTGGGCTATCAGCCGACGCTGTCGACCGACATGGGCGCGTTGCAGGAACGGATTACGTCCACGAACAAGGGCTCGATCACCTCGGTGCAGGCGGTTTACGTCCCGGCCGACGATCTGACCGATCCGGCGCCGGCGACCTCGTTCGCGCATCTAGACGCGACGACCGTGCTCAACCGCGCGATCTCAGAACTGGGCATCTACCCGGCGGTCGATCCGCTCGATTCGACTAGCCGTGTGCTCGAACCCCGCGTCGTCGGGCAGGAGCATTACGACACCGCGCGCGCGGTCCAGTCGCTGCTCCAGCGTTACAAGTCGCTGCAGGACATCATCGCGATCCTCGGCATGGACGAGCTTTCCGAAGAGGATAAGCTGACTGTGACGCGCGCGCGGAAAATCCAGAAGTTCCTCAGCCAACCGTTCCATGTCGCCGAGGTCTTCACCGGCATCAGCGGCAAGTTCGTCGCGGTCGAGGATACCGTGAAGTCGTTCAAGGCGGTGGTCGACGGCGAATACGATCACCTCCCCGAAGCCGCTTTCTACATGGTCGGCGGCATCGACGAAGTCGTCGCCAAGGCCGAGAAGCTGGCGAGCGAGGCGTAACGTATTTCCCTCTCCCCTTCAGGGGAGAGGGTGACCGAGCGCAGCGAGGTCGGGAGAGGGGCATGACGCACCGCTTTTCGACTGCCCCTCTCCCCGACCCTCTCCCCTGAAGGGGAGAGGGAGAAGGTAAGAAAATGCTTCACTTCGAACTCGTCACGCCCGAAAAACTCCTCCGTTCGGAGGAGGTGTACATGGTCGTCGTGCCCGGCACCGAGGGCGATTTCGGCGTGCTCGAAATGCACGCGCCGGTCATGTCGACGATCCGCGACGGCGCGCTGGCGGTCTACAAGACCGAAAAGGGCGAGCCCGAGACTATCTCGATCCTCGGCGGTTTCGCCGAGGTCAGCGCGAGTGGGCTCACGGTACTCGCCGAACAGGCAGGCTGAGGCCTGATTTAACATTGTTTTAACCACGCGGCGGGCATTGCAGCGCAATGCAAGCCAGCGCCGCTCTGCCGCTTCCGCGCTCGATCCTGCCGCGCGCTAGGCTGTCCGCGACCGGCGCCTTGCTCGCCTTGGCGATCCTCGGTTTCCTGCTCATCCTGCGCTTCGGCCAGTTCGGCAATCCGATTGCGGGTCTCGACGAGCAATTCTATCTGCTGGTCGGCGACCGCATGTGGCAGGGGGCCTTGCCCTACACCGACATCTGGGACCGCAAGCCCGCCGGGCTTTTCCTCCTTTACGCCGCTATCCGCGCACTACCGGGGGACGGCGTCGTCGCCTACCAGATCGTCGCGAGCGCATGCCTGGCGTTGACCGGCATCGTCGTCGCGCGAATCACGATGCAGGTACTGCCCGCGCTCGCCGGGCTCGCCGCCGGGATGGCGGTGGTGCTGTACGGCGTCCTGCTAGGCACCGGGTTCGGCGAAGCGCCGATCTTCTACGATCTGTTGACCGTCGTCGCTGGCGGTTGCGTTCTCGCGGCGCGAGAACGTCCACGCGATTTCACCGCGCTCGATCCGCGCGTGCTGGCGGCGATGGCGCTCTGCGGCCTCGCGCTGACGCTCAAGACCAGCGCGATCTTCGAATGTTGCGCCTTCGGGCTGCTGCTCGTCCACGACGATTGGCGCCGCACCCGCGACTGGCGCGCTACCATGATCCGCGCAAGCACCTATGTCGCGATCGGCGTCGCGCCGACCGCCGCGTGGCTCGCTTTCTACGCCTCGCACGGCGCCCTCGACGCCTACATCTTCGCGAACTTCGCCTCGGCGTTCCTGCGCAGCGGTGGTACGGAAATCGACAGCGTCGCGCGCTTTGTCGGCTTTCTCCTGCTGCTCACACCGTTGATCCTGCCCGCGCTCGCCGAGGGGCGCCACATTCCCGTCGAGCGCCGTATCGTGCTCACCGCTTGGGCCATCGCCGGCTTGTTGAGCTTCGTCGCGATCGGCCGCTGCTACGAACACTATATCCTGCCGCTGGTGACGCCGCTGGCGCTGCTCGCCGCTTATGGCTTGCGTCGCCGCGGGGTCGCGATCGGCGCCTGCGTCGTGCTTACATTGATCGCCGCGCAATTCGGTGCGAGCGCCGCGCCGCGGGCATCGCGCGACGAGGCCGACGTGGCGGCGCTGCGTGCACTGGTCCCCAGCGATGTCCGCACCGGCTGCCTGTTCGTCTACGAAGGCCCGGTCATCCTTTACCAGCAAACCGAAGCGTGCTTGCCGGGCCGCTACGTTTTCCCCGGCCATTTCACCGAACCCGCCGAAGCCGCAGCGCTGGAGCGCCCGTCAGAGACGATTCTGCGCGAGACGCTGGCGCGGCGACCCGCGGTGATCGTGATGGCGCCGTATGCGCGCGAAGGCGGCCCGCTGACGACCAACGATCGGATAGTGCGCGCGGCGCTGCGCGAGTTCTATAACCCGATCGGCCACCAGACGATCAGGCTTTACGGAACGCGGCGGATCGTAGTGCTAGTCTGGCAGCGCCGCTAAAGAAAGCTGTACGGATCGACATCCACCGTTAAGCGCACCTTCGGCGGCCGATCGATCCCGCCTAGCCAATCGCGGATAACATCCTGCACGTCGAGCGCCCGACGCGCATGCACCAGCAACCGGAACCGATGCCGCCCGCGCAGCATCGCCAGCGCGGCGGGGGCGGGGCCGTAGACCTGCATTCCCTCGATCCGTGGCGCGGCGCGACCGATCGCGCGGGCGATTTCATGCGCCGCCGCCTGATCCTCCGACGATACGACGATCGCGGCGTAGCGTCCGAACGGCGGCGCCCCTGCTTCGCGCCGCTGCTCGGTCTCGGCGGCGTAAAAGGCGTCGGCGTCGCCCGTCACCAGCGCCTGCATCACCTGCGCCTTGGGACTGTGCGTCTGGATGAAGACATGCCCCGGCTTCTCGCCGCGCCCGGCACGCCCGGAGACCTGGCGGATCTGCTGGAACGTCCGCTCAGCCGCGCGCAGATCGCCCCCCTCCAGCCCGAGATCGGCATCGACCACTCCGACCAAGGTCAGGTTCGGGAAATGATATCCCTTGGTGACGAGTTGCGTGCCGACGACGATGTCGATGTCGCCCGCCTCCATCCGCGCGACGAACTCCGCCGCTTTCGCGGGCGACCAGATCGTATCCGAGGTGACGATTGCGGTGCGCGCCTCTGGCCACAAGACCGCGACCTCGTCGGCAATCCGCTCGACCCCCGGCCCGCATGCGACCAAAGTATCCTCGCCCGAACACTCGGGGCAGACGCGAGGGACCGGCTCGACATGCCCGCAATGATGGCACGCGAGCCGCCGCGTCAGCCGGTGCTCGACCATCCACGCGGTGCAATTGGGGCATTGGAAACGGTGCCCGCACGTCCGGCATAGCGTCAGCGGCGCATAGCCGCGCCGGTTGAGAAACAACAACGACTGCTCGCCCTTCGCCAGGGTCTCCTCGATCGCGCTCATTAGTCGCGGCGACAGCCAACGCCCGCGCTCGGGCGGTTCGGCGATCAGGTCGATCGCTTCGATCCCGGGGAGTTCCGCCGCGCCGAACCGCGCCGGCAGCTTCAATTCGGCGTAATTGCCGATCTCGACCTGTTGCCGCGTCTCGATCGCGGGCGTGGCGGAGGCGAGTACGACAGGACAATCCTCGAACTTGCCGCGCATCACCGCGACGTCGCGCGCGTGATAATGAACGCCTTCTTCCTGCTTGAAGCTCGTTTCGTGCGCCTCGTCGACGACGATCAGCCCGAGCTTCGCATAGGGCAGAAACAGCGCCGATCGCGCCCCGACCGTCACCAATGCCTGTCCGCTGGCGATCGCGCGCCATGCGCGACGCCGCTGCGTCGAGCGCAGCCCTGAATGCCACGCCACCGGCTCGCACCCGAAACGCTCGTGAAAGCGCTTAAGGAACGGCTCGGTCAGCGCGATTTCGGGGAGTAGGACGAGCGTCTGGCGCCCGTGACGTATCGCCTCGGCGACGCCCTCGAAATACACCTCGGTCTTGCCCGATCCGGTTACGCCGTCGAGCAAGGTGGGCTTGAAAATGTGCGCCGCGACGTCCCCGATCAGCGTGTCGGCGGCGGCGCGCTGATCGTCCGAAAGCGTCGGTGTGTCATGGTCGGGGTGCGGCAGCGGATAGGGGCTGTCGATATCGACTTCGACCCCCTCGATCGCACCGGTCTTCACCAGCCCACGGATCACCCCGTCGGACACGTCGGCGATCGTCGCCAGCTCTCGGATCAGGCCCTGCCGATCACCGATCCGTTCGAGCGCCTGCGCGCGCTGCGGGGTCAGCCGGTCGGGCGTGACCCCGGTCGCGCGATATTCCACCGCCAACTTCGCGCCCTCCAGCGCGGACGTCGAGGACAGCGCCATCCGCACCACCGCCGCGGGCGGCGCGAGGTAATAATTCGCGGTCCACTCGACCAACCTGCGCAGCGGTGCCGCGAGTGGTGGCACGTCGGCGACCGCGATCAGGTTGCGCAGGCGATTGTCGCCGACCTCGGCGTCGGACGGCATCGTCTCGGGTTCCCAGACGACGCCGAGCAACTGACGCGGCCCCAGCGGCGCGACGACGATCGATCCCGGCTCGACCGCCATGCCGTGCGGCACGCGGTAATCGAGCGGGCCGAGCGCGGAATTGAGCACGAGAACGCGGGCGCGGGACATCCGCCTCATATGGGGGATCGGAGAGTTGGCGTGAACCTTTGCGGATTCAGCCGGCAAGGTTCTGTTCTATCCTCCCCCGCCAGGGGGAGGTGGCGCGCGCAGCGTGACGCAGGGGGAGGACTCGGAACAGAAGTATTCGCCGCCCTCTCCTCCGTCAGCCTGCGGCTGACACCTCCCCCTGGCGGGGGAGGATTGAAACAAATCGAATGTTGATCGGGCCTACCGCGCGCGTCGCTCCGCGCGCCGGTTTCCCACCCGGCGCCTTTTCGCGGCATATAGTGCCGTGTCGGCACGGTGGACGAGATCGCGTTGCGTATCGGCGTCGGGGTCGAAACTCGCGGTCCCGACCGTCCCTGCCGCCCCGACATGCAGCCCGATGCCCGCGACCGGCTCGCAAAGTTCGATTTCCAGCCGCGCCGCAAATCCGATGGGGTCGCTGGCAAGCGTGCGATCGGTGACGATCAGGGCGAATTCGTCGCCGCCGAGCCGCGCCGCGAAACAATCTTCCAGCCACCGCGCGCCGAGCCGTTTGCCCACCGCCTTCAGGACGTCGTCACCGGCGAGATGCCCCAGCGTATCGTTGACCGTCTTGAACCCGTCGAGATCGATCAACGCGAGCAGGAGTGGCGCACGGGATTTTTGCGCCTGTTGGATCTCGGCCTCGAGCACTCTGTTGAACGCGGCGCGATTGGCGATCCCGGTGAGTTCGTCCTGATCGGCCGAGCGCCGCAGCGCCTGCTCCATCGTCCAGCGTTCGGTCACGTCCTGGAACACCCCGACCACCGCGACCGGCTGCCCGCCGTGGCATTCGAGTTCGCCGATCGTGCGGACGCGGCGCGCGACGCCCTGGGCGGTCAGGAAATCGATCTCGACGTCCATGCTCTTGCCCGTTTCGATCGTGTTCGCCAGCGCCTGAGCGACGGTGGCGCGGGCGTGCGGCGGATAGAAATCGAGCGCACCTTCGATGCTCGGCGACTGGCCGATCGGCAGGCCGTGGATGCGATAGGTATTGTCGGACCATTCGACCGAATTGTCCGCCATCGTCACGCGCCAGGAGCCGATCATGGCGAGGCGCTCGGCCTGGAGCATGACGCGCTCCTGCCGCTGGAGATATTCGGCCTGACGGGCGCTCTCGCCCGCGATCAGGATCGCGTCGCGCGTCGTGGCGCGCGCCGCGATCAGTGCGTCGACCAGCAGCGCCAGTTCGCGGAGGCGCTCGCCCGACGCCTCGTCGAAGTCGCGTGGCGCCAGATCAGCGACGCACAGGGCGCCGATCCGCTCGCCGTTCGGTGCATGCAATGCCGCGCCGGCATAAAAGCGGACCTGATGCCCGCCATAATAATCGCTGCGCGCGGTCATACGCGTGTCCTGCCCCGCGTCGGTCACCGCGTGAATCTCGTCGCTTTCGATCGTCCAGGTGCAGAAGCTCACGTTGCGAGGTTCTTCGACCGCAGGCGCGCCGAACGTCGCTTTCACCCACAGCCGCTCGCGATCGACCAAGGTCACCGCCGCGAAGGGTGTATCGAGCAGTTTCGCCGCGAGCGAGACGACCGCGTCGAACTCGCGCTCGGGCGCGCTGTCGATCAGGTCGAGCGCGTACAGCGCGGCGACGCGCGCGTCCTCCGCGCGCGTATCGGGGATCGGCAAAGCGGAAGAGCGATCGGCCATCGGGCAACCTCATAACGCCATACGGTTAACAAGCCCTCGCCGCAGAGATGATTCGCGCGCTAAAGGTGCGGATAATGAACGACCTGCCGTCCGATTATGCCGATCATCTCGCGCGCGACCGGCGCCGGTCCGTGCACACGATACGCGCTTATCGGGCGACCGCACAGCGGCTCGTCGAATTTCTCGAACACCATTGGGGCGGCGCGGTCGATCGGGCGGCGCTGGGGCGCGTCAGCGTCACCGATCTTCGTGCATTCCTGGCGCACCGTCGCGGCGACGGTTTGTCGAACGCATCGACCGCGCGCGAACTCTCGGCGGTGCGCGGATTCCTCGATTGGGCCAATGGCAAGGGCGCCGCGCCGCGGCTGAAGGGGCCGCGCGTCAAGAAAGGCGTGCCGCGTCCGGTCTCCCCCGACGAAGCGGTCGCGCTGGCCGAAGACGTCGCGGAGGCGGCGCGCGAACCGTGGATCGCGGCGCGCGACTGGGCGGTGCTGCTGTTGCTCTATGGCGCGGGTTTGCGGATCGGCGAGGCGATGGCGCTGACCGGCGCGGCGCTCCCGCTTGGCGCGACTTTGGTGGTGACGGGCAAGCGCGCCAAGACCCGCGTCGTGCCGTTGCTGCCGCAGGTCCGCGACGCAATAGAGGCGTATGTCGCGCTGTCGCCGTGGCCGATCGTGCGCGAGGCGCCACTGTTTCGCGGCGCGCGCGGCGGCGACCTCTCCGCCTCGGTGATCCGCGCGGCGGTGCGCGGGGCGCGGGGGCGGCTCGGTTTGTCGGACCGGACGACGCCGCACGCGCTGCGCCACAGTTTCGCGACACATCTGCTGGGGCGCGGTGCCGATCTGCGTGCGCTCCAGGAACTGCTCGGCCACGCGAGTCTTAGCTCGACGCAAATCTACACCGCGGTCGATGCCGCGCATCTGCTCGACGTGTACCGCAATGCACACCCGCGGGCTTAGAGGGCTTCGGCAGCTATTCCACTCGACCATGTAACGTTGCCGCCTCCCCGGCGCAGGCCGGGGCCCAGTTGGAAAACAGAAGTGATCGGGTGCTGCGCGTCGTAACTCGACCATCGCGACTGGGCCCCGGCCTGCGCCGGGGAAGCGTCCATTACCGGGAAGACAAAATTTCCGGGGGCTTCCGGGCCGACCCCACCCTAGTTCCGTATGTTGATTCAGGTCAGCGCCCCGCCACACGCCCCTCGATCGCGTTCCAGATCATCCCCGCGACATCCACGCCGTCGAACCGTTCGATCGCGACGATGCCGGTCGGCGAAGTCACGTTGATCTCGGTCAGCCATTCGCCGCCGATTACGTCGATCCCGACGAAGATCAGCTCACGCCGTTTCAGTTCCGGCCCCATCGCCGCGCAGATTTCGCGTTCGCGTGCCGTCAGGACGGTTTTCTCCGCCGACCCGCCGACCGCGAGGTTGCTGCGAAATTCCCCGGCGCCCGGCAACCGGTTGATCGCCCCCGCGATCTCGCCATCGACCAGGACGATGCGCTTGTCGCCCTTCGCCACGTCGGGAAGGAACGCCTGGACCATGTGCGGTTCGCGATAGGCGGTATTGAACACCTCGATCAGCGCCGAGAGATTCTCGCCCTCGGGTCCGACCCGGAAGATCGCCTTGCCGCCGTTGCCGTGGAGCGGCTTGATGACGATCGCACCGTGTTCCTTCAGGAACGCGCGCGTTTCGTCGAGCGAGCGCGTGATCAGCGTCGGCGGCATGAACCGCGCGTAATCGAGCACGAACATCTTTTCCGGCGCGTTCCTGACGCTCGCCGGATCGTTCACGACGAGCGTTCTTCCGGCGATGCGCTCGAGCAGATGCGTCGCGGTGATATAGCCGAGGTCGAACGGCGGGTCCTGCCGCATCAGCACGACGTCGGCCTCCTCGCCGAGATCGAGCGACACCGCCTCGCCAAAGTTGAAATGATCGCCCGCGACGCGCCGCACCGTCACCGGATGCGCTTGCGTCCACAACCGCCCGCCCCCAGTCTCGTTGGCGGACCAGTTCAGATCCTCCGCGGCATAATGAACTAACCGGTGCCCGCGCGCCTGCGCCGACAGCATCAGCGCGAAGCTCGAATCGCCTGCGATGTTGATGTCGGCAAGCGGGTCCATCTGGACGGCGACGGTAAGGGGTTTCGTCATGGCGCGCACTTAGGGACCGGCTCGCGGAAAGTCATCCGATCCACGCATTCTCGATATGCCGTGGCCGTGTCCCCGGCGCGATCAGGATCACGTCGATCCGGATATCTTCGCCGTTCGCGGCATAACGGGCCATGAGCATTTCCGCCGCCGCTGCGACCCGCGCCAGCCGCCGCTCGTCGATCGCGAAGTCGAGTTCGGCGGCGGTCGCGCGCGCCTTGACCTCGACGAACGCGATCAGATTGCCACGTTTCGCCACCAGATCGATCTCGCCGACCGGCGTCCGCACCCGCCGATCTAGGATGCGCCAGCCCTTGAGCCGCAGCCACCACCCCGCCAGCCGCTCGCCGCGCCGACCGGCGGCTTCGGCAACGCGGCGGTCCCTCACGTTTCCACCATTTTTTTCTGCGCGAGCACCCGCGCGTAAAGTTCGCGTCGATCGAGGCCCAGCGCCTTCGCCACTTCACCCGCCGCCTTCGAGGCCGGCAGCCGCTTGAGTGCTTCGGCAAGCGCCGCGTCGGCATCCGATTCGGAAGCAGGCGCAGCCTCGCCCGGCGGAGCGACCACCACGACGATCTCACCCTTAGGCGGCGCATCGGCATAGCGCGCCGCGAGCGACGCCAGCGTCCCCGTCACCGCTTCCTCGAATCGCTTAGTGATCTCGCGCGTCACTGCCGCCTCACGGTCGCCGAGTCCTTCCGCGAGCGCCATCAGGCATGCCCCCAGCCGAGGCCCGCTTTCGTAGAACACCAGAGTGGCGCGCACCGTCGCCAGTTCCGCGATTTCCTTCGCCCGCGCTCCCGCCTTGGCCGGCAAAAACCCTGCGAACAGGAACCGGTCGGTCGGCAACCCGGCGAGCGTCAACGCCGCCACCGCCGCGCACGGCCCCGGGATCGTCACGACATTGTGGCCAGCCGCCCGCGCATCGCGCACCAATTTATAGCCCGGATCGGAAATCAGCGGCGTTCCCGCATCCGAAACCAACGCGACCGCTTCGCCCGCCATCCGCGCGATCAGCCCCGGCCTGAGCGAATCGGCATTGTGATCGTGATACGCGATCATCGGCCGCTTCACCCCGATGTGCCTCAGCAAGGTCGCGGTGACGCGCGTATCCTCCACCGCGAGCACGTCGGCGCGCGCCAATATGTCGGCGGCGCGCGGGCTCAGGTCACCGAGATTGCCGATCGGCGTCGCGACGATGTAGAGACCGGGCGGTAGCGTTTCCACGAGGGGTATCATGGCAGAGGCACACAAGCGTCCGCAACGGGCAGGCAAGCTATTTCGCGCGGTCGCGGTCGCGAGCGCGCTTCTGCTCGGCGCGTGCCAGACGATCGTCCCGCGCGGACCGACCGAGGCGCCGCCGCCGCGAGTCGTCAAAGGCCCGCCGCCGCCCTCCCGACCCGGCAACGAAGTGGCGACGGGCGTCGCCCGCGATACCGCGCGTAACCGCGTCGCTTTGCTCGTACCGCTCAGCGGATCGAACGCGGCGGTCGGCAAGAGCCTCGCGAACGCCACCCAGATGGCGTTGCTCGACACGAAGACCGAAAAGGTCCGGATTACCAGCTACGACACCGCGACCGGAGCGGCGGCGGCGGCGAATCGCGCGATCGCCGATGGCGCGCAACTGATCCTCGGCCCGCTCCTTTCGGAAGATGTCCGCGACGTGGCACCGATCGCGCACCGCGCCGGGGTACCGGTGCTCGCGTTTTCCAACGACGTCGGGGTTGCGGGCGACGGGACGTATCTGATGGGCTACGCGCCAACGCAGTCGATCGACCGCGTCGTCGATTATGCCAAGAGCCGCGGCATCACCAATTTCGGCGGGCTCGTCCCCAACGCGCTCTACGGCACGCGCGCGTCGACGGCGTTCCTGCGCGCGGTGGAGAGCGCGGGTGGCCGCGTCGTCGCGCTCCAGACCTACGATCGCAGTTCGGGCGCGATCGCCGCTGCGGTCAAGCGCATGGCGAAGGACGCGCCGTTCGACGCGATCCTGATCGCGGACAGCGCGGGGACCGCCGCCACCGCGGTGCCGCTGCTCCGCCGGGACAGTCCGCAGACGCAGGTCCTGGGTACAGAACTCTGGAATTCGGAAAGCTCGACCGCGACCAGGCCCGCGCTTGGCGGCGCGTGGTTCGCCAGCGTTTCCGATGGTCTCTACCGCCAATACGCCCAGAAATATCGCGCGCGCTTCGGTGGAGCGCCGTTCCGGCTGTCGAGCCTGGGGTATGATGCGGTGTTGCTGACTGTCCGGATATCGCGCGACTGGCGTGTCGGCGCGCCCTTCCCGGAGGCACGGCTGCGCGCGGCGGACGGCTTCGCCGGGATCGACGGCGCGTTTCGCTTCGGCCGCAATGGCGTCGCCGACCGTGTGCTCGAGGTGCAGGAGATCAAGGGCGGCACGACGGTGACGGTATCGCCCGCACCGAAGGGATTCGGGAAGTAGACGTCAAACCCTCTCCCCCCTTCGCGGGAGAGGGAGGGGCCCACGAAGTGGGAGGGTGAGGGTCTTCTTCTTCGCGCCGTAAAAACGAAGAAGACCCTCACCCAACCCTCTCCCGCGAAGGCGGGAGAGGGCTTTGTTGGGCGCGCGGTTTTGTCCGCACCACCAGCGGCAGGATTGCGTCGAGCAGCAGCATCCCTGATTCGGTAACGCGCAACCGATCGCCGTCGCGGGCCAGCAGCCCCTGAGACGCCAGCCGCGTCACCGCCGCGTCATCCACCCATTCGCCACCAATCCGCGCCAGATCGACCCCCTCGCGCAACCGCAATCCCATCAGCAAAGCCTCGCTCGCGCGCGCCGCCGCCGACAGCGCCTCCTCGCTCTGCGCGCCGTGCCGGTTGCGCGTTACCGCCGCGATCCAGTTCTCGGGCTTGCGATGCCGCACCGTCGCCAGCCCGCCACGTCTGCCATGCGCGCCCGGCCCGATGCCGGTGTAATCGCGGTAGCGCCAATAGGTCAGGTTGTGCCGGCTCTCCGCGCCTAAACGCGCATGGTTCGAAACCTCGTAAGCGGGCAGCCCCCGCGCCGCGGTGATCGCGCGCGTCGCCTCGAACAAATCGGCAGCAGCGTCGCCATCGGGGATCGCGATCCGCCCCGCCGCCGCCTCGGTCGCGAAGCGCGTCCCCGGTTCGATGGTGAGCTGATACAGCGACAGATGCTCGGTGCCGAACCCCAGCGCGCGCGACAGTTGCGCCTCCCAATCGGCGAGCCGTTGGTCGGGCAACGCATAAATCAGGTCGAAACTGACGCGGGCGAAGTTGGCCTGCGCGGTCGCCAGTGCGGCTAGCCCCTCGGCCATGTCATGCGCGCGCCCGAGAAAGCGCAGCGCCGCGTCGTCGAGCGATTGCAGCCCCAGCGACACCCGGTTCACGCCCGCCGCCGCGAGATCGCCGAACCGCGCCGCCTCGACCGAAGACGGGTTCGCCTCCAGCGTGATCTCGACATTGTCGGCGAACCCCCAATGGCGCTCCGCCGCGCTCAATACCGCCGCCACCGTGTCGGGCGGCATCAACGATGGCGTGCCGCCGCCGAAGAACACCGACGTCACCCGCCGACCCGGCAACGCCGCCGCCTCGTAAGCGAGATCCGCCAGCATCGCCGCGCGCCACCCATCTTGATCGACGCTCGCGCGGACGTGGCTATTGAAATCGCAATAGGGGCATTTCGACACGCAGAACGGCCAGTGGACGTAGAGCGCTAGCGGGGCAGAATTATCGTCGGCGGTCATGCGCCGCCGATATGGCGGCGATCCCGCGCTCGCGCCACCCGCGCTTCCCCGGCGAAGGCCGGGGCCCAGGCGCGAAGGTCGATGTGCCGACGCGCAGCGCGTGATTTCCGCTGTTCCGTAACTGATCCGTGGCCTCCCGAGGAAGCGCGCTCGTTCCGCGAAACCGCAAAGACCACTCTTTCCTACAATGTACCATATAGGATAATAACTGTCCTGACCAAGATGGAGAGAGTGTCATGGACGTGGAAAATCTGATCGACGCGGTGATCGACCGCGAGGGTGGCTTCAGCAACAACCGCGCGGATCGCGGCGGCGCGACTCGCTACGGCATCACCGAGGCGGTGGCGCATGCCGAGGGCTATTCCGGCGACATGCGGCAATTTCCGCGCGCCGCTGCGGTCGCGATCTATCGCCGCCTCTATTGGCTGCGGCCCGCCTTCGATCGTGTCGCTGCGCTTGCGCCCCAGGTTGGGGCAGAACTGTTCGACACGGGCGTCAACATGGGACCCGCAGTCGCCGCGGCATTCCTTCAACGCGCGCTCAATGCGCTCAATCGCGGCGCCAGCGACTACCCCGATATCGTCGCCGACGGCCGGATCGGCGATCGCACCGTTGCCGCGTTGACGCGGTTCCTTGCGGTCCGCAAGACCGGCGAGACCGTGCTTCTGAAGGCGATCGAGGCGCTCCAAGGCGAACGCTACGTCGCGCTCGCCGAGCAGCGACCCGCCAATGAAGCGTTCCTCTATGGCTGGTTGGCGAACCGGATCGGTTAGCCAATGACAGTCCTCAACGTTCTCAACATTCGCGGGGGTTAGATAGGTGGCGGACGGCGAAGAAATCATCGGGCGGAAGGCGCCGATTATCGACGGGACAGGACCCGATCCGGCTATGCGCGCAGCGGTGGGGCAGGAGTTGATTGCGATGGCGGCGCAGGCAGCCGAAGCGAATTCGCCCGACCTTTGGACCAGCCGCGCGCGTCCGACCTTCCTCTACGTGATGTACGCGCTGCTGTTGTGGTCGATCCCGATGGGATTGATCGCGGCGTTCCGCCCCGCGCTGGCCGAGGCGATGGCGCGGGGAATGGCGGCGTATCTCGATGCCTTGCCCGAACCGCTCTACGCGCTCTTCGGCACGGGTTATCTCGGCTACACCGTCGCGCGCGAGTGGGGGAAGGCGAAGGACCGGTGACGCGCGAGCATTGGCGCTTCGCCCGCCGCGCCCTACATCGCGCGACATGAACGAAAACAATATGCCGGTGTGGCACGGCACCACGATCCTTTCGGTCCGGCGCGGCGGCAAGGTCGTCGTCGCGGGCGACGGCCAGGTCTCGATGGGCAATACCGTGATGAAGCCCAACGCCAAAAAGGTCCGCACATTAGGGGCCGACGCCAAGGTCATCGCCGGGTTTGCCGGCGCGACCGCCGACGCGTTCACCTTGTTCGAGCGGCTCGAACGCAAACTGGAGCAGCATCACGGGGCCTTGCTCCGCGCCGCGGTCGAGCTTGCAAAGGACTGGCGGACCGACAAATATCTCCGCAATTTGGAGGCGATGATGATCGTCGCAGACACCGACGTGACGCTGATCCTGACCGGCAACGGCGACGTCCTCGAACCCGAAGCCGGGATCGCCGCGATCGGATCGGGCGGCAATTACGCGCTCGCCGCCGCCAAGGCGCTGGTCGATTACGAGAAGGATGCCGAGACGTTGGCGCGCAAGGCGATGGCGATCGCCGCCGAAGTCTGCGTGTTCACTAACGACCGGTTGGTGGTCGAGACGCTCGACAGCGCGACCTGAAGCCGGGATAGGGTCGCGGCATGATTCACGCGCGCCGCGATTTCGTCCGTAATGCCGCCCTGATGGGCGCGGGGCTGGCGTTGCCGGGATGCGCGACGATGCAGGCGCGCTCGACGCGACTGTGCCTGCCACCGGTCGATGTCGCGCAGGGTCGCGTGATCCGCACCGTCGCCGGTCTCAGGCCCTACCGCCCCGGCGGCTTCGTCGTCAGCGCCGACCTGCTCGCCGACAAGCGCCTCGTCCACAATTACGGCCACGGCGGGGCAGGCATCACCTTGAGTTGGGGCACCTCGCGCCTCGCCACCAATCTCGGCCTGCCGGGACACAGCGGCTCGGTCGCGGTGCTCGGCGCGGGGATTGTCGGCCTGACGACCGCGCGGCTGGTGCAGGAGGCGGGATATCCCGTCACGCTGTACGCCGCGGCGCTGCCGCCCGAGACGACGTCGAACATCGCGGGCGGCCAATGGGCGCCCTCGACGCTCTACCGCGAGAGTGCGGTGACCGACACATGGCGCGCGCAATATGCCGCCGCGCTCGCCTATAGCTGGCGGCGGTTCCAGATCATGACCGGCGACGAATATGGCATCCGCTGGCTGCCGACCTATCAGCAGGGCTCGCCACCTGACGGCGGCGAGGCGTCGTTGCTCGCGCCGTACGAACCCAATCTCGCCGCGCTCGGCCCAGGCCAGCATCCGTTTCCGGTCGAACGGGTGGTGCGTTACACGACGATGTATGCCGAGGTCGGCCACCTGCTGCGCCAGTTGATTCGAGATGTGCAGATCGCCGGCGGGCGAATCGTCATCCGCGATTTCGCCACGCCCGCCGATGTGGTGGCGCTGTCCGAACGACTGGTCTTCAACTGCACGGGACTCGGCGCAGGCAAACTGTTTGGCGACACCACGCTGGAGCCGGTGCGCGGGCAACTCGCGGTGCTGTTGCCGCAACCCGAGGTGCAATATGCCTATGCCGGCAACAGCGGCTACATGTTCCCGCGCGGCGACGGGATCGTTCTCGGCGGCACGTTCGAACATGGCGAGACCCTCGCCGAGCCGCAGCCCGCTGACATCGCGCGGATCGTTGCGAGGCACCGGCGTTTCTTCGCGGCGATGCGCTGCGCTTGATCGTATAGTCTCGCGCACCGATATGCGGCGGCAATGAACGATAATCTGACCCCAAAAGCCATCGTCGCAGCACTCGACGAACATATCATCGGACAGCAGGACGCGAAGCGCGCGGTCGCGGTGGCGTTGCGCAATCGCTGGCGCCGCCAACGGCTCGGCGCCGACCTTCGCGACGAGGTGACGCCGAAGAACATCCTGATGATCGGCCCCACCGGTTGCGGCAAGACCGAGATCAGTCGGCGTCTCGCGAAGCTCGCCGACGCGCCGTTCGTGAAGGTCGAGGCGACCAAGTTCACCGAGGTCGGCTATGTCGGTCGCGACGTCGAACAGATCGCGCGCGATCTCGTCGAGGAAGCGGTGCGGCTGGAAACCGAACGCCGCCGCGCCGCGGTGAAGGACAAGGCAGAGGAGACCGCGATGGCGCGGCTGCTCGACGCGCTGGTCGGCAAGGATTCGAGTGCGGCTACGCGCGAGTCGTTCAAGCAGCGTTTCCACGATGGCCATCTCGACCAGACCGAGATCGAGCTGGAACTGGCGTCGGCGCCGCAGATGCCGTTTGAGATGCCGGGTGGTGGTTCCGTCGGGATGATCAATCTCGGCGACATGATGGGCAAGGCGTTCGGGCAGGGGCAGGTCAAGCGTCGCAAGATCCTTGTCCCCGCAGCGTGGGAGAAACTGGTCGAGGAGGAGGCCGATAAGCGTCTCGATCAGGACGAGGTGAGCCGAGTCGCGCTCGCCGATGCCGAGGCGAACGGCATCGTCTTCCTCGACGAAATCGACAAGATCGCGATGTCCGAACATCGCGGTGGCGGATCGGTCAGCCGCGAAGGGGTCCAGCGTGATCTGTTGCCGCTGATCGAGGGCACCACCGTCTCGACCAAATACGGCCCGATGAAGACCGACCATATCCTGTTCATCGCGTCGGGCGCGTTCCACGTCGCCAAGCCGAGCGACCTGCTCCCCGAGCTTCAGGGACGGTTGCCCATCCGCGTCGAGTTGAAGGCGCTGACCGAGGAGGATTTCGTCGCGATCCTCAGCGACACCAAGGCGTCGCTCCCCGTCCAGTATCGCGCGCTGATCGCGACCGAAGGCGTGACGGTCGATTTCACCGAGGACGGCATCCGCGCGGTCGCCAAGATCGCGGCGGAGGTGAACGGCGAGATCGAGAATATCGGCGCGCGGCGCTTGCAGACGGTGATGGAGAAATTGCTCGAAGAGGTGAGCTTCGACGCCGAGGACCGCGGGGGCGAGACGCTGAAAGTCGATGCCGCTTATGTCGAGGCACAACTCGCGAGCATCGCGCGCAACACCGATCTCAGCCGTTTCGTGCTCTGAGCGGTGCGGGTCAGTTCCGCGTGTACGGGACGAACTTGCCGAGCGTGCAGATACCGCTCTCCACGCCGGTCCGCGAATCGACCGCGCGCGCGACGTCGCCGCGGCACAGCCGCGAGATCCCCGAATTGACGACGATCGCGTCGCGGCGCGATGCGCCCTCGCAACCGCCTCTGGTCTCGTTTACGTAGAGCAATTTTGCGCCGTACCGGAAGATCAGCTTGCTGCCCGCGGTGGTGAAGCCCTGCTCGTCACGTCGGTCGAGGCATTCCTTCGGGGCGCCGGCGGTGAATCCCGCGGTCGCCTTGGCAAAGCGTTCGGCATCGCCGGGGCGATCGATCGAGGCCGCGGGCGCCGCGATCAGCGTCACGGCGCAGGCGAGGATCAGGGTGCGCATGATGTTGCTCCTTATCGGCCCCCGCGCGGGAGATAGCACGATCAGCCGCGAAACGCATCCTTCGCCGCGCGAAGTTCGCCGAGCCGTTCGGCGCTTTCGGCGCGCAGGAACGGGTTGGTCGCGCGCTCCTCGCCGATCGTCGTCGGGACGGTCGGCTCGCCCTTGGCGCGGGCCGCATCAACGACCTTCATCCGCGCGACGATCGCGTCATTCTCGGGTTCGGCGACAAGCGCATAGCGACCGTTGGATTGGGTGTATTCGTGGCCGCAATAGACCCTCGTGTTATCGGGCAAGGCGGCGTAGCGCTGCATGTTGGCAAACATATCGGCGGGGCTGCCCTCGAACAGCCGGCCGCAGCCCATCGCGAACAAGGTGTCGCCGGTGAAGATCACCGCGTCGTCGGCGAAATGAAACGCGATATGTCCCTGGGTGTGGCCGGGCACCGTCATCACCGTCGCGGCGTTGTCGCCGATCCGCACGGTGTCACCTTCGCTGACCCCAGTGTCGAGCGTCGGGATTTTCGCGGCTTCGGCGGACGGCCCGGTAACCTTGGCACCGTCCGTCTTCAGGTCGGCATTGCCGCCGATATGGTCGGGATGCCAATGCGTGTTCCAGATCGCGTCGATCGTCCAGCCGCGCGCCTTCGCCGCCTCAGCCATCGGCGCCGCCTCGCCGGGATCAAGCGCGACCGTCTCGCCGCTCGCGTCGTCATGGATCAGCCAGGCGTAATTGTCGCTCAGTACGGGGACGCGAACGATCTCCAACGCCATTACCATTCCCCCGTGTTGGGCATCGAGGCCCAGGGTTCCTGCTCGGGCAGGCTGCCGTCCTGAAGCAGTTCGATCGAGATGCCGTCTGGCGTCCGCACGAACGCCATATGCCCGTCGCGCGGCGGGCGGTTGATCGTGTGGCCGGCGCCCATGATTCGCTGGCATGTCTCGTAGATATCGTCGACGCGGTAGGCGAGGTGGCCGAAATTGCGCCCGCCATCATACTCTTCGGGGTCCCAATTGTGGGTCAGTTCGACTTCGGCCTTGCCCTCTTCGCCGGGCGCGGCGAGGAAGATCAGCGTGAAGCGGCCCTTCTCGCTCTCCATCCGCCGGACCTCTTTCAATCCGACGAGATCGAGAAAGGCGATCGTCGCATCGGGATCGGTGACGCGGATCATGGTGTGAAGATATTGCATGCGGGAACCTCGCTTTCGCTAGCCGAGGTAGGAACCGCGGCGGCGTTACGCCAGCGCCGCCAGCACATCCTCGACCGCGCGGATCAGCAACGCGATGTCGCCGTCGCGCGACAGGCGGTGGTCGCCGTCCTTTATAAGAATCGTCTGAACGTCGGCGGACGCGATCATTCCGGCGAGATGCGTCGTACGCTGCCACGGTACGTCGGGGTCGCGCTGGCCCTGGAGCAATCGCACCGGGCCTTCGAACGCAATGGGTCCAAAGGTCAGCCGGTTCGCCTCGCCCGAGGACCAGAAGGCGCGGGTGTAGAGCGTCGGCGTATCGCCGTAGGGATTGGGGCGTTCGAGCCGATCGTACTGGAGCAGGAACATCTTCTCGTCGGCGCTGAAGCCCCAGTCGGTGAAATCCGCCGCAGGCGCGATGCCGACCAGCGCCTTTACCCGATCGGCACGGGCGAGCGCGGCGAGCAGCATCAGCCAGCCCCCCATCGACGATCCGACCAGCACCGCCGGACCGACAACGACCGCGTCGAGCATCGACAGGACGTCGTCGCGCCAGGTGGCGAGGGTCTGGTCGGCGAAACGGCCTTCGCTCTGCCCGCAGCCGGCATAGTCGAAGCGCAGGAAGCCGCGATGGTTCGCGCGCGCCCAAGCTTCGAGCGCCAGAACTTTCGAGCCGCTCATGTCGGAGGCGTAGCCGGGCAGGAAGACGATCGTCGGGCCGGCGCCTTCGGTCAGATGATAGGCGAGGCGAGCGCGTTCGGTCGTCATAATGGACTTCGACGATGCGTCAGATGACGTATTCGACGGTCTTGAGCTGGGTCTGTCCGTCGCGGACGGCGGTGCGCTTGGCGACCATTTCGGCGTGGAGCGCGCCGATCGTGCGGCTGCCGGTTGTCTTGAACGCGAAGGGCAGGATGCCGTGGACTATCGCGCCGATGCCGCCGACGACCATTTTTGCGCCGAACCGCGTCGCGACCCCGAAATGCTCGCCATAGCTCTCGCCGACCGAGGCAGGGTGATCGAGGAACAGGCGGTGGAGCAATGCACGAAGCCGCTGCGCGGCAGGGGTGTTGGTGGTGAGGTAGCGCGCTTGCGTTGAGGTTTGGCCCGGCGGGAGCGGTGGCGGACGATGGAGTTCCTTCAACAAGAGGAACTTATCATGGCGACTCAACCGATCGACCGACCCCTCACCCCGCTGCGTCAACGGATGCTCGACGACATGGCGATGCGCGCAATGGGGGCGCGGACCAAGCACGATTATGTCCGCCACGTCCGGGCCTTTGCGGCGTTCCTGGGCCGCTCGCCGGACACTGCGACCGCCGAGGACGTGCGGCGCTTCCAGATTCACCAGCGCGAACACGGTGTCGGAGAGTCCGTCATCGGCGCCACGGTGTCGGCGCTGCGCTTCCTGTTCGGGGTGACGCTGGATCGGCCTGACCTGTCGCGCAAGCTGGTGCTGGCACCTCGTCCCCGCAAGCTGCCCGACGTGCTGAGCGTCGAGGAGGTCGGACGGCTTCTCGAAGCGGCGCCGGGCATCAAGTACCGCGCCGCGCTGGGCGTCGCGTACGGCGCTGGCCTGCGCGTGTCGGAGGTTGCGCATCTCAAGGCCGACGACATCGACAGCAAGCGCATGCTGATCCGCATCGAGGAGGGCAAGGGGCGCAAGGACCGCAACGCCATGCTGTCGCCGCAACTGCTCGAGCTGCTGCGGCTGTGGTGGCGCGAGGGTAAGCGGCGCAGTGTCCTGCTGCCTCACGGCTGGCTGTTTCCGGGCCGGAGCTACACCGACCCGATCTCGACGCGGCAGCTGCACCGCGCAGTCAGCGAGGCGGCCGAAGCAGCCGGTATCCGAAAGCGCGTCAGCCCACATACGCTGCGGCATAGTTTCGCCACCCACCTGCTCGAGGAGGATGTCGATATCCGCGTGATCCAGGTGCTGCTCGGGCACAGCAAGCTCGAGACGACCGCGCTCTACACCAAGGTGGCGACGCGCACGATCCATGCGGTGACCGGCCCGCTCGACCGGCTGATGGCGCTGATGGAAGGGAAGACGCCCCCCGGTTGAGCGCGGTGCGCGCCTCCCTCGAGGTCGCCGACATCTTCCGCAGCGCCGGTCCTGCCTACCGGGCCGCGCATACCGGGCATCTCAGCCTGCACCAGTTAAAGGTCATGTCGGCCATCGAGCATTGCCGCACCGCTGCACTCGGCGGCCATACCGAGGCCTGCACCGACTGCGGGCATTGGCGGGTCGCTTACAACAGCTGCCGCAACCGGCATTGTCCCCGATGCCAGGGCGCGGCGGCACGCACCTGGCTCGAGGCGCGTGAGGCCGATCTGCTGCCGGTCGGTTATTTCCACGTCGTCTTCACGCTACCCGCCGAGGTCGCCGACATCGCCTTCCACAACAAGACCTTGCTCTACGGCCTGCTGTTCAAGGCGGCATCCGACACGATGATGACGATCGCGGCCGACCCGAAGCATCTCGGCGCGCGGATCGGCATCACCGCCGTGCTTCATACCTGGGGATCGGCGATGACCCATCATCCGCACATCCACATGATCGTGCCGGGCGGCGGTATCGCGCGCGACGGCACGCGCTGGATATCGTCACGCCCGGCGTTCCTGCTGCCCGTGCGCGTGCTGGGCAAACTATTCCGTCGACTGTTCCTGACCGGGCTGACGACGTTGCACGATGCCGGGCAACTCGCGTTCTACGGCGGCATGGCACATCTCGCCGACCGGGGGGCGTTCCTGCGTCACCTGTCCCCGATCCGGAAGAAGAACTGGGTCGTCTATGCCAAAGCACCGTTCGCCGGTCCGCAGGCGGTGCTCGCTTATCTGTCGCGCTACACCCACCGGGTTGCCATCTCGAACAGCCGGCTCCTGCGCTTCGACGAGGCCGGGGTGACGTTCCGCTACAAGGATTATCGCAGGGACGGCGCCGACCGCCAGCAGACCATGACAATCGCCACCGACGAGTTCATCCGCCGCTTCCTGCTCCACGTCCTGCCCAAAGGCTTCCACCGCATCCGTCACTACGGCTTGCTCGCCGGTGCCAACCGCAACACGCATCTCAACCATGCGCGGCGCTTGCTCGGCGTCGCGCCGCCGCCCGATGACGACACGCCAGACGAACCAGCCAATGTCCGCCCGCCGTGCCCGTGCTGCGGCGGACACATGGTCGTCATCGAAACCTTCGAACGATGGCGACAGCCCCGCGCACCGCCGCACGGTATCGTATCCACCGGGACGACCACGTCATGATCCGGCATGGCCAGGCTTCACAGCGCCGCGCAGATCCTGCGCTTCCGGCGACGATGGCGCTCGCACTGGCCCCTACAAACACCGTGCCGTCGACCATCATGTGCCTCGATTACGGCCAGCCTCCAGCTCCGACACCGCCTTTGTCCACCATATCGCCGCTCGCATTGGCGCGTTCCGACCGTCGTCGCGCACACCCCATACCAACCCGAAAACCGCTTTCCCCATAGGTCACCGCCCGTGGCCCGCGGCTTCCTGCTTTGGAGGAAATCGTACACCTAACGGTGCCCGATTTCCTTCACATAATCGGTCTCGCGTTGCGGTTGCGGTGCGACGCTATCACATCGGCGCGGGCTTGCCAGCCCGTCCGGCAAGCGCATCGAGCATTCCGGCGGCGAGCAGGCTCAGACTGTCGTCGCGCGCGCCCATCACGACGATCCGGTCCCCCGCATGTGCTTCGGTGACGAGATGCGCGGCGGCGGCGTCGCGATCGGCGATGTGGAGCGCATTGCCGCCGGTGACCGCGATGTCGCGGACGATATCGGCGCTGGTCACCTCACGCGCCACGGTGCCGCCCTGATAGACCGGATCGGGCATTATCAGCACGTCGCTGGGCGCGAGTTTGGCGGCGAACATCGCGACCAGTTCGGCGCGCATCACCTTCAGCGGGCCGTAGCCGTGCGGCTGAAACAGCAGGAGCAGGCGACCGGGAAAGGCGTGGAGCGTGTCGAGCGTCGCGGCGATCTTGTCGGGGTTGTGCCCGAAATCGTCGATGACCGAGACGCCCGCGATCTGGCCGATGAGATCGAAACGGCGCCTTAGGCCCGAGAAATGCGCGATTGCCTGTGTCGCCTCGGCAATCGACACGCCCGCCGCTATCGCTGCGCCGATCGCAGCAAGCGCGTTCGAGACGTTGTGGCGACCGGGGACGCGCAGCGTGACCGGGGTCGCGCGGTCTTCCCCGTGGAGCGTGAACTCCACCGCGAACGGCGCTTCGACGATATCGGTCGCGCGCAGATCGGCTTCGCGGTCGATCGCAAAGGTGGTTAGGCAGTCGCGCGGCAGGCGCAGCGCCAACGTCGCCGCATCGGGATTGTCGATGTTGACCACTGCGGTTGCGGCCTTGCCGATGAAGCCCGCGAACAAAGCGTTCAGTTCGTCGAGCGATTTGTGGTCGAGGCTGACGTTGTTGAGCACCGCAATGCGCGGCTGATAGAGCGCGATCGATCCGTCGCTTTCATCGACTTCGCTGACGTAGGGATCGCCGCCGCCGACCAATGCACTCGCAAACGGGCGGTCGGATCCTGCGAAGTCCTTCATCACCGCGCCGTTCATCACCGTCGGGTCGCGGTCGGTTTGCGCAAGAATCGTCGCGATCATGCCGGTGACGGTCGATTTGCCGCTGGTGCCGGCGATGCCGATCGGGAGGACGCTTGCGTTGAACAGCGCCGCATTGAGGTCCGCGCGCGACAGGCGTTTGCAGCCGAGCCGTTCCGCCGCGACGATATCGGGCACGTTCGCCTCGACCGCCGCGGAGGCGACGACGATCTGGTCGCGCGACACCACGCCGCTGCCGTCCTGCGGGTGGAGCGCTATGCCGCGCGCGCGGAGGTCGTCGAATTTGGCGGGGACGCGGCCCTGATCAAGCCCGCGATCCGAGCCCGCGACGGTCGCGCCGCGGCCGGCGAGGATCATCGCCAACGGCATCATCCCCGATCCGCCGATGCCGACGAAGAAATAGCTTTTGCCCGCGATGTTGCCGTCCTGCATGGCGGCGCGCTATCGGGTGATCGGGCGGCGGGCAACCTACTCCGTTCGGTTCGAGCGAAGTCGAGAACCGCTGCCGGGCCGAAGCGTTCTCGGCTTCGCTCGACACGAACGGAGGTGGGTGGACTTGCGGATCGGAATCGTCGCTCCTGCGAATACCGCCAATCCGGAGCTGGTCGCGCCGCTGACCGCGTTTGCGGCGATCGCGTATCCAGAGGTCGATCTGGTCTTTCACCCGCAATGTTTCGAGCACGAAGGCCATTTCGCCGGGCCGGATGCGCGGCGCGCCGAGGCATTCCTCGAATTCGCCAACGATGCGGCGTTCGACGCGATCTGGTTCGCGCGCGGCGGCTATGGCTCGAACCGTATCCTCGCGAGCGCGATGCCGCGGCTCGGGCCGGCGGCGAAGTCCAAGACATACGTCGGCTATTCGGACATGGGGTTCCTGCTCGCCGCGCTTTACGCCCGGCGGATCGGGCGACCCGCGCACGGGCCGATGGCGACCGATATCCGCCGCGAGCATGGCGACGTGACGGTCGCGCGGTCGCTCGGCTGGATGGCGCGTGGCGAGCGGGCAGGGCTCGAGCCGGGGCTCGGCGGGCGTCCGGCGGCGGCGTTCAACCTCGCGATCCTCGGCTCGCTGATCGGGACGCCGTGGCTGCCCGACCTGACCGATCACGTCCTGATGATCGAGGAAGTGTCGGAGCCGCTCTACAACGTCGATCGGCTGCTGTTCACGATGGCGAACGCGACGCAGTTGAAGGGTATTGCCGGGGTCCGGCTCGGCGCGGTCAACGACGTTCAAGTGAACGATCCGCCGTGGGGCGAGACGCTGGAGACGATGCTCACGCGTTGGTGCGGCGAGATGGGCGTGCCGTATTTCGGGCGTGCCGAGATCGGGCATACGCAGGCGAATTGCGTGGTCCCTTTCGGGGTGGCGTAGGGGCGGGGGGCGATGGACCGCCATGCACGTGTCGCCGATTACGTTGCGCGCGCGGCTTTTCGCATTAGACCTGCCCGCAGCCAATCGTCGTGGCTGCGGAGAAAGCGCGGATGATCTTCGATCGAATCAAGCCTCTGGACGCGATCCTCGCCACCGCCGAACGCAAATCGCTACATCGCACGCTCGGCTGGTTTCAGCTGACGTTGTTCGGCATCGGCTGCGTCATCGGGGCGGGGATTTTCGTGCTCACCGCGGCGGGCGCGCAAAAGACCGGACCGGGGCTGATCGTCGCGTTCGCGATCGCCGGCGCGATCTGCATCGTCGCGGCGCTGTGTTACGCCGAAATCGCCGCGATGATCCCGGTGGCGGGCTCCGCCTACACCTACACCTATACCGTTATGGGCGAGTTGCTCGCGTGGACGGTGGGCTGGGCGTTGATCCTCGAATATGCGGTCGCGGCCAGTGCGGTCGCGGTCAGCTGGTCGGGATATTTCACGGGCACCATCCTGAACCAATATCTGGGCATCCACTTGCCTGCCTTCCTGGCGACCGCACCGTTGGCATTGGGGGGAGAGCCGGGCGGATTGATCAATCTGCCCGCCGTCGTCATTTCGTTGCTGATCACCTGGCTGTTGATGATCGGCACATCGGAAAGCGCGCGGGTGAATGCGGCGCTGGTCTGCATCAAGCTGGTCGCGCTCGTCGCGTTCCTGGTGCTTACTCTGCCCGCGGCGAAGGCGGCGAATTTCGATCCATTCCTCCCCGCCGGCATCTTCGGCGGGCTTGGCTCCGGGGTCGGCGCGGTCGGGGCGGCGGCGACGATGTTCTTCGCCTATGTCGGTTTCGACGCGGTCTCGACCGCGGCGGAGGAAACCAAGGACCCGCAACGCAACGTGCCGATCGGCCTGATCGCCAGCCTGTTGATCTGCACGATATTCTACATGCTCGTGGCGGCAGGCGCGATCGGCGCGATCGGCGGCGCCCCGATCATGGGGCCGGGCGGCATCCCGTTTCCGGCCGGATCGGAAGAACTGGCCCGCCAATGCGCGCTGCCGCAATATGCCGACCGGCTGGTGTGTTCGAAGGAAGCGCTGGCGCATGTGCTGCGCGCGATCGGTTACAGCGGCATCGGCAATATGCTCGGCACCGCGGCGTTCGTCGCCTTGCCGTCGGTGATCCTGATCCTGCTGTTCGGGCAGACCCGGATTTTCTTCGTGATGTCGCGCGACGGATTGTTGCCCGACGTGCTTTCGCGCGTGCATCCGAAATGGCAGACGCCTTATGTCGTCACCGCGATCACCGGTGCCGCGGTGGCTTTTGCCGCGGCGTTCCTGCCGGTCGGGCAATTGGTCGATATCGCCAATGCCGGGACGCTTTATGCGTTCATGATGGTGGCGATTGCTGTCATGTTGCTGCGCCGCCGCGACCCGGATCGCCCGCGCTCGTTCCGGACACCCGCGTTGTGGCTGGTCGGGCCGCTGACGATCGTCGGATGCATATTCCTGTTCGTCAATCTGCCGTTCGAAGCGATGCTGGTCCTGCCGATCTGGGGCGCGATCGGGCTGGCGATCTATTTCGCTTATGGCTATCGCAAGAGCTATCTGGGGCGCGGGATCGTCGACGTGACGAGCCTCGACGAGGCGGAGATCGACCCAGACGTGCCCGGACCCGCGTAACGTCAGGATTGCGCGACGGCGCGCGAGATTAACGTTTCGGCCCTGTCGAGCGGCGGCTAGTTACCTCAACACACATCGACACCCTGATCCGTCGCGGACAATCGCGACCACGACTTGGATGTGCTGATCATGATGCTCGTCGCCTTGCAGCGTTTCAGTTGAAATCGCACCTTGCGCGCGCGGAAATCGAGCGAGACGCGGCGGAAGTTCGCCATCAGATCGGTGCCGAGCAACATCGCGGGATGATCGTCGAGCCCGAACGACGCGAAGGGGGGAACGTCGGCGAACGCGATCGGGATGTCGTGCAGGACGATCGGGCCGATCCGCAATTCGGCAAGTTCGGCGATCTGCAGGTTGATCGTCACGCCGGTCACTCCCGTCACCGGGATGGAGGGCAGCTTGACGCCGGTGCGGCGGACGAGACGGTCGCGCAGGGCGGAGTTGCCGATCGTGATCTCCGAACCGGTGTCGATGACCGCTTCGACCGGATGTCCCGCCACGCGCGCCTGCGTCAGGATCAGTTGACCGTGGCGGCGACGCGCGATGACGACGATATCGCCGTCCATGTGCGGTGCGGGGCGGTGCGCATCCTCGACGGTGATGACGCGCTTTTCGAAATCCATCATCAGCCGTTGCTCGACGAGCGCGTCGATGCCGAGAAGGCCGTCGGCGCCGAGATCCGCGTCCCTGAGCACGGGAAGTTCGAGGTCCCGGATCGTGCTTTGGCCGAGTTCGAGTTCGGAGACGAGGACACGATCGACCACGCCGGTATCGGTGATGCCGTGCAACGTCACCGGGGTTCCCGCCGTCAGCCGCAACGCATGCGCGGTGCGCAAACCAAGCGCCGAAGTGTCGGCGCCGCTGTCGACGACGAAATGGAACGGGCCGCGGCCTTCGACGTTAACCGCGACCGTCATCCGTGTTTCCACCTTGCGCGCGGCGATATCGTCCCCGCCGATCGCGAGCGTGTTGTCGATGACCGCAGGCGGCAGATCCGGGAGCCGCGCCGAAGATTTCGCGCTCTGCTTCACTCTGTCCGGTGGCGCCGATTCGGCGTTAAGTGCGGAAACCGCGACGCCCGCCATTCCCACGGCAGCGATCAGGGTGTGCGCGATGGTGAGGCGGGGCGCCTTCATCGGTGCATCATAACCCATTGCGGTCACTTTCGCCAATGCCCCCGAAGCGGCCGTTATTCGTTCGCGGGCGTCTCTTGCGGATGATGCGGCACCAGGATCATCGTGCCGTCCTCGACGCGCCAGCTTTTCAGGCGCGACAGGAAATTCATGCCGAGGATATCCGCGTCGCCGAACGCGGGGGAGACGACGACCGCGAGATCGCGCGCGACGATATTGCCCATCTTCAGTTCGGCGACGTTGCCCGTCTCCGCGCGGATCGTGCCGTTGGCGGTGCGGATCAGCATCGGAAAGGGCGCGGGGGCTGGCGCGATCCCGGCGGCGGCGGCGGTGCGGACCGACAGCGCGGTGATGGTCGCACCGCTGTCGATCAGCATCCGCCGCTCGACCCCGCCGATGTTGGCGCGGACCCAGAAATGGCCGTCGCGCGCCATGCGCAGCCGGGTGACCTCGCCCTCCACCTTCTGGTCGTCGCCGAGGTTCAGCATTGCAGCGATCCGCGCGACATAAGGGTCGAATCGCTCGCGCTGGCCGAGCAGGACGACCGCCATTCCGACGAGCGCGACCCAGGTGACGAGCGAAACGAGCGTCTTGAGGATCGGGACGCGGCGGGCAAGGGTGAGGACAAGAAACAGAATCGCGACGCTGGCGATCAGGACGATGTGATTCTGGGAGTAGAGCGGCATGGCGGGCATAGTAGCGCGGATTTGCTGTATGGGGGATGACGGATGGGAGAGTTGGCAGGCCTGTCCCCGTTGCATGCACCTGTCGAGAATGTGCGCTTCCCCGGCGGAGGCCGGGGCCCAGCGACGCCGTCGGGAGTAATGAAGCGCACCGCGTCATTCTCTGCTGTCTTCAGACTGGGCCCCGGCCTTCGCCGGGGAAGCAGGAACGACCACGGGACGGTGGACGCCGGAACAAGTCCGGCATGACGAGTACGTGGGACTGGCGACGTAAACAATCCTGCGCTATATCCCCCCCCATGACGCCGCGGATCCCCGCACCCACTACCACCACCCCGGGCGACCGGGGGCGGTTCGGCGCGGCTTAGCCCCACGTCGAGGCGCTCGCCCGGGAACGGGTGAGACGCTGCGTCCCTCATCCCTTCCTGCTTGTCCGACGGACGCTCTTTTCGTTCGGCGCGCGCTCGCCTAAGCGCGACGGCAAGCAGGAACAGACCCAGATGAACATGCTCTCGATCACGCTCCCCGACGGTTCGGTCCGCGAAGTGCCGCCGGGATCGACACCCGCGGACATTGCCGCCGCGATCGGCCCCGGTCTCGCCAAGGCGGCGATCGCCGCGCGCGTCGATGGCGAATTGCGCGACATCATGCGGCCGCTGGAGAAGGACGGCAGCCTGGCGCTGGTCACCTCGCGTGACGAGGCCGATGCGCTGGAACTGGCGCGGCACGATTACGCGCATGTGCTGGCGGAGGCGGTGCAGGCGCTGTTTCCGGGAACGCAGATCACCTTCGGGCCTTCGACCGACGATGGCTTCTATTATGACTTCGCGCCCGCCGAGCAACCCTTCACCGAGGAGGATCTGCCCGCGATCGAAGCCGAGATGCGCAAGATCATCGCGCGCGACGAGCCGTTGATCCGCGAGGTGTGGACGCGCGAGGACCTTATCGCGCGGTGGCGGGCGAAAGGCGAGACGTTCAAGGCCGAATGGGCGGGCGAACTGCCCGACGGCGAGGAACTGACGGTCTACAAGGCGGGCCGCGGCGAGGACGCTTGGCTCGACATGTGCCGCGGGCCGCATCTCGCCTCGACGGGGAAGCTCGCGTCCGATGCGTTCAAGCTGACGCGGGTGTCGGGCGCCTATTGGCGCGGCGACCAGAAGAACGCGATGCTCAGCCGCATCTACGGCACCGGCTGGCTGTCGAAGAAACAACTCGACGCGCATCTGACGATGCTGGAGGAGGCGGGCAAGCGCGACCACCGCAAGATCGGCGCGGAGATGGACCTGTTCCATTTGCAGCCCGAGGCTCAAGGGTCAGTGTTCTGGCACCCCAAGGGCTTTATCCTGTGGCGCCAGCTCGAGGCGTACATGCGTCGGCGGCTCGATCTCGCGGGCTACGAGGAAGTGAAGACGCCGCAGCTGATGGACGCGCGCCAATGGCAACAGTCGGGGCATTGGGGCAAGTATCGCGAGAACATGTTCGTCGTTCCCGACGAGATTCCCAACATCGAGGATGAGGGCGCGATTCTGTCGGGCAATGCCGATCTGATGGCGCTGAAACCGATGAATTGCCCGGCGCACGTCCTGATCTTCAAGCAGGGGATCAAGAGTTATCGCGACCTGCCGATCCGGATGGCGGAGTTCGGCTGTTGCCACCGCAACGAGCCGCACGGTGCGCTCCACGGCATCATGCGGGTGCGTCAATTCACGCAGGACGACGCGCATATCTTCGTGCGCGAAGACCAGCTGATCGACGAGATCAAGGCATTCTGCGACCTGCTCGATCTGGTCTACCGCGATCTCGGCTTCGAGAAATACGCGATCAAGCTGGCGCTGCGTCCGGAGAAAAAATTCGGTTCGGAAGAAATGTGGGACCACGCCGAGCAGGTTCTGCGCGAAGCGGTGATCGCTTCGGGACGCGCGACCGCGGATTATGGCTGGGAGGAATTGCCGGGCGAGGGCGCGTTTTATGCGCCGAAGCTTGAATTTCACCTGACCGACGCGATCGGGCGGACGTGGCAGGTGGGGACGATCCAGGCGGATACCGTGCTGCCCGAACGGCTCGATGCGAGCTACGTCGGCGAGGACGGCAATCGCCATCGTCCGGTGATGCTGCACCGCGCGATCCTCGGTACGTTCGAGCGATTCATCGGGATCCTGATCGAACATCACGCGGGGCGCTTCCCGCTCTGGCTGGCTCCGGTGCAGGCGGTGGTCGCGACGATCGTCAGCGATGCCGACGATTACGCCGAACGGGTCGCGGCGGAACTGCGCAAGGCGGGGCTGCGCGTCGAGACCGATCTGCGCAACGAGAAGATCAACTACAAGGTCCGCGAGCATTCGCTGGCGAAGGTTCCGAACCTGCTCGTCGTCGGCAAGCGCGAGGCGGACGAAGGTACGGTCGCGATTCGTCGGCTGGGGAGCCAGGGGCAGGAGAATACGAGTGTCGGCGAGGCCATCGCGCAACTAAAGCAAGAGGCGCTGCCGCCCGACCTTTCGTAATCGTCCGAAAAATACTATGTTAGCCTGACGAACCAACAAGGAGCATTACCCATACCCCCTCCCAACATGCGCCGGCCGATGCAGGCGTCGCCGATGAACGGCCCGCGATTCAACGAATTCATCGTCAGCCAGAAGGTCCGCGTGATCGATCACGAGGGCGAGAATCTGGGCGTGATGTACACCAAAGAGGCGATCGAGCAGGCGGCCGAGCATGGGCTCGATCTCGTCGAGGTCTCGCCGAACGCCGATCCGCCGGTCGCCAAGTTCCTCGACGTCGGCAAGTTCAAATACGAAACGCAGAAGAAGGCGAACCTCGCCCGCAAATCGCAGAAGACGCAGGAGATCAAGGAGATCAAGATGCGTCCGAACATCGACGACCATGATTACGACACCAAGATGAAGAAGGTGCACGAATTCATCGGCGACGGCGACAAGGTTAAGGTGACGCTGCGCTTCCGCGGCCGCGAGCTTTCGCACGGGCAACTCGGTATGGCGGTGCTGCAACGCGTCGCGGAGGATACTAACGAGGTGGCGAAGGTCGAAGCCTATCCGCGAATGGAAGGGCGCCAGATGCTGATGGTGCTGTCGCCTAAGTAAGCCGAGGGATTGGTCGGGTGTCGGTTGTCGGACGGCGCTCGATCCGAGAAAGATCTCCGTCACCCCGGACTTGTTCCGGGGTCCACCGCGCCGGAAAATCAGTGGCCTGAGCATGTGCGGCACGGTGGATGCCGGAACAAGTCCGGCATGACGGGTGAAAGCACGCGATACCTCGTCAACCGTACGCCGGTGGCTCCCACAATTCGATCGCATTGCCTTCGGGATCGTGGATGCGGGCGAACTTGCCGGTTTCGGGCGAATCCCATTCGACGCGCGTCTCGACCGCGATGTCGGCGGCACGCAACGACGCCAACAGCGCATCGATACCGCTGACTCGCAGGTTCAGCATCCATTGCTTGTCGGCGGCGAAATAGTCGGTGTCGTGCTGGAACGGCGCGAAGACGACGGGGCCACCCTGCGTCTTCCACGTCCATTCGTCGACTTCACCGGCACCTTCGGCGGCGCAGCCCGCGCCGACGCCGAGATGGTCGCGGTACCAGGTATTCAGCGCGTCGGGATCGCGCGCGCGAAAGAACAGGCCACCGATTCCGAGAACTGGCACGATCGTCTCCCTCTACGCCGCCAGGGCCATCACGCGCCCCGCTGCTGCGTCCAGCAGTCTCTTCTCGAGCGTCTTCAGCCGCGGCCCGGTCGCGATCTTATCATTGGTCAGGTCGGTCAGGTAGAAGGTATCGACCGCGCGTTCGCCATAGGTCGCGACGTGCGCCGAATGCAGCATCACCTTCGACTGGAACAACGTCTGCGCCAGCCGATAGAGTAAAGCCGGGCCGTCGCGGGCATTGACCTCGATCACGGTGAAACGGTTCGACGCCTTGTTGTCGATGAGGACGTTGGGCTCGACGCGAAAGGCGTTGGCGCGGGTGCGCGGTAGCGGTTTCGCCTTCAGCCGGTCGGTCAGCTTGCCGCGATTGGCGAGCGCGTCGGCGATCGCGGTCTTCAGCCGGTCGATCTGCGCGGGTTCGGCGAACGGCCCGCCGAACGGATCCTGGACGAGGAAATTGTCGAGCGCCATCCCGTCGCGGGTGGTGTGGATGCGTGCGTCGATGATGTTGCCGCCCGCGACATGGATGGCGCCCGCGACGCGGTAGAACAGCCCCGGATGATCGGCGGCATAGACGGTGACTAACGTGGCGCCGCGCTCCGCATCGACGCGGGTGTCGATCGCGAGTGGCGAGTCACGTTCGCCCGCCACGAAACGCGCGTTGCGTTCGATCACGTCTTCGGCCTCGGCGATCCAATAGGCTTCGGGCAGGCGTTTGACGTACCGGCCGAGTGCGACCGTGTCCCAGCCCATCGCGGTCGCCAGGCCATCCTGTTTGGCGGCGATGCGTTCGGTGCGGCCCTTCTGCTTATGGCCGAGCCGCAGGACTTCTTCCGCCGCCTCGTAAAGATCGGCGAGCAATTGGCGTTTCCAGCCGTTCCACACGCCAGGCCCGACCGCGCGGATATCGACGACGGTCAGCACCAGCAGCAGCCGCAGCCGCTCGGGACTCTTCACCATCGCGGCGAAATCGAGGATCGTCTTGAAGTCGGCGAGATCGCGCTTGAACGCGGTCGCCGACATGATGAGGTGCCAGCGGACCAGCCACGCGACGGTCTCGGTTTCGGCGGGGCTCAGGCCCAGCCGCGGGCAAAGTCGTCGTGCGACGTCGGCACCCAATATCGAATGATCGCCCCCGCGGCCCTTGGCGATATCGTGGAGCAGCACCGCGACATAGAGCACCCGGCGCGACACGATCTGGTCGAGGATCGCGGTCGACAATGGATGATCGTCGGCGAGATCGCCCTTTTCGATTCGCGCGAGGAGGCCGATCGCGCGGATCGTATGCTCGTCGACGGTGTAATGATGGTACATGTCGAATTGCATCTGCGCGACGACGCGGCCGAAATCGGGAACGAAGCGACCGAAAACCCCCGCTTCGTTCATCCAGCGCAGCACGGTTTCCGGATCGCGCGGCGAGGTGAGGACATCGAGAAACAACGCGTTGGCGCGCGGATCGTCCCTGATGCCGTCGACGAGCCGCGCATCGCGGGCGGCGGCGCGCATCGCGAGCGGATGGACTTCGAGGGCGTGGAGATCGGCGAGCTGGAACAGCTCGATCAACCGAGCCGGATCGTCCTGGAAGAAATTATCGTCGGGCAACGCCAGCCGGCCACGATCGAGCACGAAGCCGTGGAGGCGGCGCGGCCGCCGCCGGATCGTCGGCAACCCGAAGCGGCGTCCGCGCGCGGCGAATTGCTCGTCGAGATGCGCCAGGGAAACGCCGGTCAGCGTGCCGACGGTCTTCGCCTGCAAAAAGTAATATTGCATGAACCGTTCGACCCGCGATTTGCCGGGGCGATCGGAAAAGCGCATCCGCTCCGCGATCTCCTGCTGGTAATCGAACGTCAGCCGATCCTCGGCGCGCCCGGTAATCATGTGCAGATGGCAGCGGACCGCCCACAGGAAATTGTCAGCGCGGTGAAACTGGCGATATTCCGCCTTGGTGAAGAAGCCCGCGCCGACGAGTTTCGCGGCGCGCTGGACATCGTGCACGTATTTGCCGATCCAGAACAACGCATGAAGATCGCGCAGCCCGCCCTTGCCCTCCTTCACGTTGGGTTCGACGACGTAGCGGGTATCGCCCATCTTGATATGACGTGCGTCGCGTTCGGCGAGCTTGTCGGCGATGAAGGCGCGCTCGGTGCCGCGCTGGACGTCGGTTTTGAAGCGCTCGGCGGCTTCGTGATAGAGTGACTGGTCGCCGCAGACGAAACGCGCCTCGAGCAGCGCGGTGCGGATCGTGACGTCTGCCTTCGCCTGGCGGACCATCTCGTCGATCGACCGGCTCGAATGGCCGACTTTCAGCCCGAGATCCCAGAGCGCATAGAGCAAGGATTCGATGACTTGCTCGGCCCAGGCGGTTTGTTTCCACGGGGTGAGAAAGCCGATATCGACGTCCGAAAACGGCGCCATCTCGCCGCGCCCGTAGCCGCCGACCGCGATCAGCGTCAGGCGTTCGCCCGCGGTATGATTGGCGTTGCGGTGGAGGCGGGTGGCGGCGAGATCGAACAGCAGTTCGACGATCGTGTCGATCAGAAACGCCTGCGCCCCCGCCGCTTCCATCCCGCGCGAGGGGTTTTCGATCAGCCGCTGCGCGATCTCGTCGCGGCCGGCCTCAAGCGCGACCTTAAGCCGCGCGGTGGCGCTGCGTCGGAGATCGGCGCCGGTTTCGTCGAGCGCGGCGATGTCTTCGGCGAGCGCGCGGCGATCGATGATCGCGCGGCGGTTGGGAAGCGTGTCGAAGCGGCCGGACATGGACCGGCCTTAGCGCGGCAAGTATGAAATCCGAAACATCGTCCGTGCGAGGAGCGCAGCGACGAAGCAATCCAGCCCGGCGTTTGCGGCTCTGGATTGCTTCGCTTCGCTCGCAATGACGATCCGACTCAGGGCGCGAGCCGTTCCGCCTGCGCCTCGGCCAGATAGACCGCAAACCGCTCCTCGGGGTCTGTCCATTCCGCGACCGGTGTCCAGCCGCCCGAACGCAGCAGGATGCGCGCGTCGCGCGGGCCGTATTTATGGCTGTTCTCGGTATGGATCGTCTCGCCCGCGCGGATCGCAAACGGCCGACGGTCGACCGTGAACGCTGCGTCCTCGGTCGCCTCAAGATGCATCTCGATCCGTGCGCGATCGTCGTTCCAGATCGCGCGGTGGCGGAAGGCGTCGACCGGAATCGTCCCGTCGAGTTCGCGGTTGATCCGTTCGAGCAGGTTCATGTTGAACGCCGCGGTCACCCCGGCGGCATCGTCATAGGCGGGGACGAGGACGTCGGCATCCTTGATCCGGTCCATCCCGATCAGCAGCATCGCGCCCTCTCCGAGCGACGCGCGCATCGCGCGGAGCAGATCGACCGCCGCGCGCGGGATCAGATTGCCGATCGTGCTGCCGGGGAAAAAGCCGAGCTTGGGTGCCGACGCGATCGTGCGCGGCAGCGTCAGCGGATGGGTGAAATCGGCTTCGAACGGCAGGATCAGCAGGTCCGGGAATGCCATCGACAGCGTTCGCGACGATTCTCGCAGGAAATCACCCGAAATGTCGATCGGAACATAGGCGGAGGGGCGAATCGCGTTCAGCACCAGCGGCGTCTTGGTCGAGGAACCCGAACCGAATTCGACGACCGCGCGGCCGACCCCGATCCGCGCGACGAGGTCGGGACCGATCTCGCCCAGCAGCGCGGCCTCTGTGCGCGTCGGATAATATTCGGGGAGATCGGTGATCTTCTCGAACAATTCCGATCCGCGATGGTCGTAGAACCACCGTGCCGGGATCGCGCGCGGGCGCCGTGCCAAACCATCGAGCACATCGGCGCGGAACGCCGGATCGGCGAAACTACGGGTGCCGTCTTCGGCTTCCTGCTTGAGCATCAGATGTCCTTTGCCAGGCGTACGCCGGTGAACTGCCAGCGCTGGTGCGGATAGAAAAAGTTGCGATAGCTGGCGCGCGCATGGCCGCGCGGCGTGGCGCACGATCCGCCGCGCAGGACGAACTGCCCGCTCATGAACTTGCCGTTATATTCCCCGACCGCGCCATCGGCGGCGGTGAAGCCGGGGTAGGGGCGATAGGCGCTGCCGGTCCATTCCCAGACATCGCCGAAGAAGGCCGGACCATCAGCGGGACGTGGCTCGACCGGGCCTGCCACATCCATCTGGTGTCCGCCATTCGCGTCATGCGAGGCGGCAGCGGCTTCCCATTCCGCTTCGGTCGGCAGGCGCGCGCCAGCCCACGACGCATAAGCGTCCGCCTCGTAGAAGCTGACGTGCGTCACCGGGGCCGCCGGATCGATTGCGCGTCGCCCGTCGAGCCCGAACCGCGTCCACGCACCGTCTCGTTCTTCCCAATACAGCGGCGCGGCGATGCTCTCCGCCTTCACCCACGCCCAGCCGTCCGACAGCCACCACCGCGCGTCGCGATAGCCGCCGTCGGCGATGAACGTGGCCCATTCGCCGTTGGTGATCGTCCGGTCGGCGATCGCATGCGCGCCAAGCAATGCGCGATGCCGTGGTCCCTCGCAATCGAACGCGAAGTTTCCACTTTCGTGGCCGATTTCAACGACACCCTCGTCGCGCTCGATCCAGCCGATCGGTCCTGGCATTTCCACCGGCACCTTGCGCGGCGCCGCCCACATCGCGGGTTCGAGCGGATTTTCCGAGAACAGGTGGAGGATGTCGGTGACGAGCAATTCCTGATGCTGCTCCTCGTGATGACAGCCGAGCGCAACGAGATCGCGCGCCGCGCCGGGCAGCGCCGGAAGCGCATCGAGCAGCGCGGCATCGACATGCGCCCGGTACGCCCGGACCTCGTCGAGCGTCGGCCGGGTGATCATGCCGCGCCGGTCGCGTGCGTGCCGCCGCCCCTCCGCTTCGTAATAACTGTTGAACAGGAACGGCAAACGTTCGTCATGCAGCGCATATCCGGCGACATGATCGCGCAGCACGAACGTCTCGAAGAACCAGGTCGTATGCGCCAGATGCCATTTCGCGGGCGACGCGTCGGGCATCGATTGGACGGTTGCGTCGGCATCCGACAATGGTGCGGCAAGCGCGAGGCTCAGCGCGCGAACCGCGGCAAAGCGGTCGGCAAGCGGGTACGATCGGGGTTTGGCGATCGACTTGGCGGGCATGTCGCTTCCTTCGTCGTGGGTAGGCGGCGGGTTACGCGAGAGCGCTGATAACATACCCGAACATGGGCTGGCCTTGCGCTGGGTTAGCGCGTTGCCCCCGGTTGCCACAAAACGTCGCCACCCGCGTTTTTGTTCACGGATCGGCACGCGACGAACAGAAAATCCGACAATCGGTTGAGATAGGCCAGCGCCTGCGGATTGACCGGCGCTTCGATCGCCACCGCCGAACGCTCGGCCCGGCGGACTATCGCGCGCGCAAGATGGAGCGATGCCGCCATGCCTGCGGGCAGGACGAAACTCGTCAGCGGGTCGAGCATCGCGTTCATCGCGTCGATCTCTTCCTCGAGCCGAGCGACTTGGCTGGCGACGATGCGCAGGGTCATCTCGGACGGCGCGAAATCGTCGCCCGGGGTCGCGAGGTCGGCGCCGACATCGAACATCTCGTTCTGGATGCGGGTCAGGGTCTTTACGATCGGATCGTCGCTCAGCGAATCGATCGCAGCCCCGATTGCACTGTTCGCCTCATCGACGTCGCCGATCGCTGCCATCCGCGCATCGGCTTTCGACACGCGGCTACCGTCGACGAGGCCGGTCGACCCCGCGTCACCGGTGCGCGTGTAGATCTTGTTGAGCTTGACCAATGTTCACCTTAGTGCTCCCGCGAAGGCGGGAGCCCAGCCTGGGCTCCCGCCTTCGCGGGAGCACATCGTTATCTACGTCCGCCCCGCCGCGAACAGGATCACGACGACGATCAGGATCGCGATCGCCTGGAACAGGATGCGCTGCTGCATCATCTTGTTCGATTTCAGCGCCGATGCGCTCGGCCCGCCATCGCCCTTCACTTCGGCGGTGGAGGTCATGAGGAAGGTGACGATGCCGCGCACCAGCGCGACTACCGTGGCGATCATCGCAGCGATCAGCAGGATGACGAGGAAGGTCTGCATGAAACGCATCTAGTCCTTTACGACGCTTTTTGGAAGGTGCTCGCACGCAGTTCGTCGGCCACCGCCCGCCCGTTACGCCCGGCCTCTCGCATCGCCGCCAGCGTCGGCGCGTCGTGGCGCTTGGCGAGTCGCTGCCCGTCGGCGCCGGTCAGGAGCGCGTGATGGTGATAATTCGGCGTCGGAAGCTCCAGCAAAGCCTGAAGCAACCGGTGGACATGCGTCGCCTCGAACAGATCGCGCCCGCGCACGACATCGGTCACGCCCTGCGCCGCATCGTCGATCGTCGCCGCAAGGTGATAGCTCGCCGGCGCATCTTTGCGCGCGAGTATGACATCGCCGTGCGACGCCGGATCAGCGGTGATCTTCCCGCTGTGATCGCTCCAGGTCAGCGGACCCACGCGCGCCGTCGCCGCCGCCATGTCGAGCCGCCAGCAATGCGGTTCCCCGATCCGCGCCGACGCATCGATTCCGCGGCACGTCCCCGGATAGACCGGCGTAGGGCCATGCGGCGCGGACAGGCTTTGCGCGATCTCCGCGCGCGTACAGAAGCACGGATAGAGCAGCCCCATCGCCCGCAGCCGATCGAGCGCCGCCTTGTATCGACCTAACCGCCGCGACTGGAAAACAACCGGCCCGTTCCATTCCAGCCCAAGCCATCTCAAGTCCGCTTCGATCGCCGCGACATGCTCGGCGCGGCTCCGCGTCCCGTCGATATCCTCGATCCGCAGCAGGAATGCTCCGCCCCGCTCCCGCGCGAAATCATGCGCCAGAATCGCCGAATATGCATGGCCTAGATGCAGCCGTCCCGTCGGGCTTGGCGCGAACCGCGTGATCGTAGAGGCTTGACGCACCGATTCCTGCGCTGTCATCATGGCGTCATCCTATTCGGCGAGAGCCGCCTGCGGAAGCAAGAGGGGGGTTTGTGTTCCATCCCGATCTGATGCGCCATCCGGACGGTTGCCCGACGCTCGTCCTCAATGCCGATTACACGCCGCTGTCTTATTATCCGCTGAGCGTCTGGCCGTGGCAGACCGCGATCAAGGCGGTGTTCCTCGACCGTGTCGATATCGTCGCGCATTACGAGCGAGAGGTGCATAGCCCGACGCGGACGATGCAACTGCCCTCGGTCATCGCGCTGAAGCAGTTCGTGCGGCCGTCGCAATTTCCGGCTTTTACGCGGTTCAACCTGTTCCTGCGCGACAAATTCGCCTGCCAATATTGCGGCCATCACCGCGACCTGACCTTCGATCATGTCGTCCCGCGCGCGCACGGCGGGCGGACAACATGGGAGAATGTCGTCACCGCCTGCGCGCCGTGCAACCTGAAAAAGGGCGGCCGCACCCCGAAACAGGCGCGCATGCCGCTCCACGTCGAGCCGATTCGCCCGACGAGCTGGCATCTGCAGGAACACGGCCGCCGCTTTCCGCCGAATTATCTCCACGAGACATGGCACGATTGGCTGTATTGGGACGTTGAGCTGGACGCCTGATTTTACGGAGATCGGTTATATGCGTGGAACGATTGCGGCGATGGCGCTTGGCGTGATGCTGGCGGGGTGCTCGAAGACCGACGTCGCGAGCACGAACGCGTCCACACCTGTCGTCAATGCGAGCGCGACATTTGCGCCGCCGACCTCGATCTCGCGCGCGGATTACGGTGGCAGGACAGAGCGGCGTTTCCAAAAGCTCGACAAGAACGGCGACCTCAAACTGAGCGCGGACGAACTGCCCGGCAAGCGTGGCCCGCGGTTGCTCAAGCGGATGGACACCAACGGCGACGGCTCGATCGACGCGACCGAATGGAGCACGGGAATGCTTGCGCGTTTCGACAAGCAGGACGCCAACAAGGACGGCAATTTGACCAGCGACGAACGCGGTAAGCGTGGCGGCGGTCGTAGCGGCAATCGTCGCAATCGCGGCGCGCCGATCGACGAGAATGGCGACGCGGTCGACAACGGGTTTTAAGCGGGCATCACCGCCCACAGCAGCACGACGTTGAACAGCAGCAGCGGCAGCGCGGTCGGCACCTGCGCGCGGATCACCGCGTTCGGGTTCTTCAAGTCGAGAAGTGCAGCGGGGACGAGATTGAAGTTCGCCGCCATCGGCGTCATCAGCGTCCCGCAGAACCCCGCGAGCATGCCGACCGCGGCGACGCGCGCGGGATCGCCGCCATAAGCGTGAACGAGCAACGGAATCCCGACCGCCGACGCCATCACTGGAAACGCGGCGAAGGCGTTGCCCATCACCATCGTGAACGCCGCCATGCCCAGCGTATAGACGATCACCGCGCCGACGACGCTACCGTGCGGGATCGCCCCGCCGACAATGCCGCCGACGACGTCGCCGACCCCCGCCGCCGCGAACACCGCGCCTAAGCTGGCGAGCATCTGCGGCAGCACCGCCGCCCAGCCGACATCGTCCATCAGCCGCCGTCCCTCGCGAAACGGCGTCAGTGGCGCCGGGCGCAACCACACGTAACAGGCCGCGAGCGCGACCAGCACGCCGAGCGCGAGCGCGACGAGCGTCGCCTGTTTCGGATCGACCAACGTCGGCAGCGCCTTGAACGCCAGCGTGCCCGCGAGCGCGACCGCCGGGATGATCAACGCGACCGCGAATAGCCCCGCACCGCGCGGGCGTTCGGGCGACTCGACGCGATCCGCACGCCGCATCCGGCCCGACGCCGCGACCGCGATCAGCGCGAGGACCAGGACACCGTTGCCGACGTCTCCGATGGCATCTCCCGCGAAGAAGCTTGTCGCGATCAGCGCGTAGAAAGCCGCATTCGCGAGTCGCCGATCGACCGCCGCGAGCCCCGCAAAGATCGCAAACGTCGCGCCCGCCACCGCGTAGATCGCGTCGAGCCCGATCATCGCCGCCGCGCCTTCAATCGGCGGTCGAACAGCATCAGCCGCGTCCCGTGGATCGCGAACGCGGCGATCGCGGTCGGGATCGCCCAGACCGAAAGCTGAAGCGGCTCGAGCCGGATGTCATAACTTTCGAGCACCGCCTTCATCACCAGGATCGATCCGATGGCGAGGAAGATGTCCTCGCCGAAGAATAACCCGATATTGTCGGTCGCCGCCGCCAGCGCCTTCGTGTCTTCGCTCGCATTATCGTCGCCGAGGACATTCTCCGCCGCCGCTTCCGCCATCGGCGCGATCAGCGGGCGGACGGTCTGCGCCTGCCCAGCCACCGAATTGAGCCCCAGCGCAGCGGTGATCTGGCGGAACACCAGATACGCGATCAGCAACCGCCCCGGCGTCGCGCGGCGCATCCCCGTGATCAACGCGCGCGCTCGCGCCAGCAGGCCATAGCGTTCGAGCAATCCGATCACCGGCAACACGATATAGATCGCGGTGACGTAGCGGCTGTCGTTGAACGCCTTGCCGAAGATGCCGAGCAGCGCGACCGGATCGATCCCCGCCGCGACGCCCGTCACCAGCGCCGAAACCGCGACCACCAGCAACGGATTGAAGCGCAGCAGGAACCCCAGCGCGATCACCGCGATCCCGGCGAGGACCAGCATCCGTCAGAGGGTCGCGCGGCGGGACATCCGCCCGATTGAGCATTCGCCGCGCGTCCCGGCAAGCCCGACGCGAACGGGCTTGCCCACCCGGAAGTGTACGATTAAGGTGACACACCAACATTCGTTTCGGGACATCAAACCTTTGCGCAAAATCATGCTGGCGGCGCTTCTCGCCGCCGTCGCTCCGTTGCCGGCTTTCGCGCAGGCGCTCCCGCCCCCCGCCGCGCTGCCGGGCGACAGCGCCGAGGACGCCAAGCTGAAGAAACTGTTCTACGACAGCGACGAAGCGAGCCTGAAGCGCAACCCGGTCGAGGGCATCTTCCGCGGCGACCTGCGCTATGCCGACCACCTCGGCGATTATTTCACCGACGCCTATACCGAGGCGCAGCGTAGGGCCGCGGAGTCCGATCTCGCCGGTCTCAAGGCGATCGACCGGTCGAAACTGACTCACGTCGATCAGATCGCCTACGACGTGTTCGAGAACCAGACCGAGATCGGTCTGCGCGGTTTCGCCCCCGACCTGCTGAAGATCGAGCGCGATCTGCCGCTCGATCATTTCTACGGCATCCAGAGCTTCTATCCCTCGTTCGCGAGCGGGCAGGGGGCGGCGCCGTTCAAGACGCTGGTCGATTACGAGAACAATTTGAAGCGCAACGCCGAATACGCTGTGCTGATGGACCGCGCGATCGGGCGCTTCAAGGAGGGCGAGGAGGACGGCATCGTCCAGCCCAAGCTGGTCGTGCGCAACATGATCGAACAGTTCGACAATCTGCTGAAGCAGGGCGTCGAGGGTTCGGTATTCTACGGCCCGGTCAAGAAATTCCCTGAAGGCATTTCCGCCGCCGATCAGGCGCGGCTGAAAACGGAATATGCCGCGCAGATCAAGGACGTGATCAATCCTGCGCACCAGCGGATGCGCGATTTCCTCGCCAACGACTATCTTGCCAAGGCGCGCGACACAGTTGGCCTCGGCGGACTTCCCGGCGGCGAAAAGCTCTACGCTTACGATATCGAATCGAAAACCACGCTGCCGTTGACCGCCGACGCGGTCCACAAACTCGGCCTGTCCGAAGTTGCGCGGATCACGAAGGAGATGGAGACGCAGAAACAGGTGGTCGGCTTCAAGGGGACTTTGCCTGAATTCTTCACCTCGCTGCGCACCGACAAACGCTTCCAGCCGACCTCCGCGAAGCAATTACACGACGATTACGAAGCGATCGAAAAGCGGATATTGCAGCGCATCCCCGACCAATTTTCGCTGATTCCCAAGACCGCGCTCGAGATTCGCCCGGTCCCGGCGTACAAGGAAAAATCCGACGCAGGCGGTTCCTATCAGGGTGGGACGCCGGACGGGTCGCGGCCCGGCGTGTTCTATTACAACACATACGATCTGCCCTCGCGTTACACTTGGGAAGAGGAAACGCTATTCCTCCACGAGGGCATTCCGGGGCACCATTTCCAGATCAGCCTGGCGCAGGAGAACACCGCGCTGCCCGCGTTCATGCGCTTCGGCGGCAACACCGCTTATGCCGAAGGGTGGGCGTTGTATTCGGAGTCGCTGTGGCACGAACTCGGGATGGAAACCGATCCGTACCAGCGTATGGGCGGCCTCAACGACGAGATGCTTCGCGCGATGCGACTCGTCGTCGATACCGGCATCCATTCGAAGAATTGGACCCGCGACCAGTCGATCGCCTACATGCTCGCCAATTCGCCGATGGCGAAGACCGACGCGACCGCCGAAGTCGAACGCTACATCGCGATCCCCGGCCAGGCGCTCGCGTACAAGATCGGCCAGCTGACGATCAGTCGGATGAAGGCCAAGGCCAAGGCTGAACTCGGCGTGACATTCGATCCGCGCGCGTACCATGCGCAGGTGCTGAATACCGGCAATCTCCCGATGCCGGTGCTGGAAAAGAAGATCGACGACTGGATCGTCGCGACGAAGGGGGCTGCGAAGTGAAGAGAATATTGCTCGCGGTCCTGGCGCTACTCGCGGCAGCGCCCTCGGTCGCGCAGGACAAGCAGACGACTACGACCGTCGAGAAAAAGTCCGACGACGCCGAAATCCAATTCCCGCCGTTGCCCGATAACAAGACCGTGAAGGAATCAGCGCGGATCGGCGGGCGGGTGATCTCGTACAACGCCACCGTCGGCAAGATCACGACGCGCGACGACAAGGGCAAGGCGATCGGTGAGGTCGTCTACACCGCGTATGTCGTCCCGGGCGCGGCCAATCGCCCCGTCACCTTCGCGTTGAACGGCGGCCCGGGCGCGGCGTCGGTGTATCTCAATCTCGGCGCGGTCGGGCCGAAGCACGTCCAGTTCGGCGCGCAGGGCAATGCGCCATCGGATTCGCCCATCGCGACCGACAATCCCAACAGCTGGCTCGACTTCACCGATCTGGTGTTCATCGATCCGATCGGCACCGGCTTCAGCCGCAGCCTGGTCGATGAGGCGAAGACCAAGAAAGCGTTCTACGCCAACGATCCCGACATCAAATATCTCTCGAAGGTGGTCTACGACTGGTTGGTCGAAAACGGCCGGCTGCGTTCGCCGAAATATGTGATGGGCGAAAGCTACGGCGGCTACCGCGCGCCGCGCATCGCCTACGAACTGCAATCGCAGATCGGCGTCGGCGTGACCGGACTGGTCATGGTTTCGCCCTATCTCGATCCCGCGTCAGAAGACACCGGCAGTGCGCTGTCGCCCTTGCCGTGGATGATCCAACTGCCGTCGATGGCGGCGGCGAATTTCGAACGTCACGACGCACTCACCCCGGCGGCGATGGCCGATGTCGAAAGCTATGTGCGCGGCGAATTCACCTCCGACCTGCTGAAAGGCCGATCCGATCCGCAGGCCGTGTCACGGCTGGTCGCCAACGTGTCGCGCCTCACCGGGCTCGATCCCGCGCTCGTCCAGAAACTCGGCGGTCGCGTCGATATCGGCACGTATCTACGCGAAATCCGCCGCAGCGAGGGTAGGATCGGCAGCGTGTACGATTCGAACGTCACCGCCTTCGATCCATTCCCATGGTCCGCCGATCGCAATTCGGGCGACCCGATCCTCGAAGCGCTGGTCGCGCCGACGACCAGCGCGATGGTCGATTTCGTCACGCGAGAGGTCGGCTGGAAGACCGAGGCGCGCTACAACGCTCTGTCCTACGCGGTCGGCGAGGCGTGGGACCGCGGCACGCCGAAGGATGCGCCCGTCACCGATCTGCGCAAGGCGATCGCCAACGATCCCAAGATGGGCGTCCTGATCGCGCACGGCTGGGACGATCTGTCGTGCCCGTTCTTCGCCTCCAAACTGATCGTCGACCAGATGCCGGCGTTCGGTGAGGCGCAGCGCGTGCAGATCTCGGTCTATCCCGGCGGCCACATGTTCTACAGTCGCGCCGACAGCGGCGCCGCGTTCAAGCGCGATGCGCAGGCGATGTACGCAGGCCGGGGTTGAAGCGAAGGGTCGATCACGCTTACCGATCGGGACGATAACAAAAGGGGTTGGAATGACGCGCAAGATCGTGGCCGCGGCGGCATCGCTGCTGGTGCTTGGTGCCTGTACGACGGCGAGTGGCGAAAAGCCGAAGTCGGCTTCCTCTTCGCCGCCCGGTGCGGGTAACGGGTACAATCACGATCCCTACCCCTCGACCTACCACGCCTATCCCGGCGTCCCGACCGTCGTCACCAACGTCACGATCTTCGACGGCGAGGGCGGGCGGATCGACAACGGCCAGATACTTTTTGCCGACGGCAAGATCACCGCGCTCGGCCAGACCGTCTCTGCCCCCGGCGGCGCGACCGTCATCGACGGCGCGGGCAAATGGGTGACCCCCGGCATCATCGATATCCACAGCCACCTCGGCGACTATCCCAGCCCTGGGGTGCAGGCGAACTCCGATGGCAACGAAGCGACGTCGCCCGTGACGCCCGACGTCTGGGCCGAACACAGCGTCTGGCCGCAGGACCCCGGCTTCGGCCGCGCGCTCGCCAACGGTGGGGTGACGACCTTGGAAATCCTCCCCGGCTCGGCGAATCTGTTCGGCGGACGATCGGTCGTCCTGAAGAACGTTTACGCACGCACGGTGCAGGCGATGAAATTCCCCGGCGCGCCCTACGGCCTCAAGATGGCGTGCGGCGAAAATCCGAAGCGCGTCTACGGATCGCGCAATCAGAAGCCGTCGACGCGGATGGGCAATATCGCGGTCGATCGCCAGACCTGGGCGAAGGCGGTCGCCTACAAGGCGAAATGGGACAAGTTCGAAAAGGACGGCGGCGAACGGCCCGACCGCGACATCGGCATGGATACGCTCGCGGGCGTGCTGGCGGGTGACATCCGCGTCCAGAACCATTGCTACCGCGCCGACGAAATGGCCATCGTCATGGATATGGCCAAGGAATTCGGCTACCACGTCACCGCGTTCCACCACGCAGTCGAGGCGTATAAGATCGCAGACCTGCTGAAGGCCAACGACACCTGCGCCGCGGTTTGGGCCGACTGGTACGGCTTCAAGATGGAAAGCTTTGACGGCATCGGCGAGAATCTCGCGCTGCTGCAAAACGTCGGCGCCTGCGCGATAATCCATTCCGACGACGAGAACGGCATCCAGCGGCTCAATCAGGAAGTTGCCAAGGCGCTGTCCTCGGGTCGCCACGCCGGGATCGACATTCCGGATGCGACGGCGTGGGAGTGGCTTTCGTACAATCCGGCGAAAGCGCTCGGCATCGCCGACAGGACCGGCAGCCTGAAACCCGGCAAGATGGCCGACGTCGTGCTGTGGAACGGCAATCCGTTCAGCGTCTACACACGGCCCGAGAAAGTCTGGATCGACGGCGCTCTGCTCTATGATGCGAACGACCCCAAACGCAGACCCGTGAGCGATTTCGAACTGGGCCAGCCGGGTTCGGGAGACACCAAATGACGCGCGCATTTCTCCTCGCCGCGAGTGCCCTGCTTGCGACACCCGCCGGCGCGCAAACCTCGGGGTCCCCGCAAAGTATCACTTTGCGGGGTGGCACGGTCGCGATCACCGGCGGCACCGTCGCGGTCGGCGACGGCTCGCAGCCGATCCAGAACGGGACCGTCGTGATGCGCGACGGTCGCATCGTCGCGGCGGGCGCGAACGTTGCGGTGCCGGCAGGCGCCACCGTCGTCGATGCGAAGGGCAAATGGGTCGCCGCCGGCATCGTCGCAGGCTTCACCGATCTCGGGCTGGTCGATGCCAACGGCGTCCCGGAATCGAACGACCAAAGCGCGCGGACATCGCCCTTCGCCGCCGCGATCGACGTCTCCACATCGATCAACCCGCAGGCGAACGCGATCGCCAACGAACGCGCCGGCGGCATCACCCGCGCGTTCGTCGCACCCGGCACCGCGGGATCGATCTTCGCGGGGCAGGGTGCGGTGATCGATCTCGGCAGCGACAGTGATCCGGTCACCCGCCCGCGCGCATTCCAATACGTCGAACTCGGCGAGGAAGGTGCGCGCAACGCGGGCGGCAGTCGCCCGGCGGCCTATGCGATGCTGCGCGACGCCTTCAGCCAGGCACAGGATTATCGCCGCAACCCCGCCGGTTTCACCGGGCGCGAAAAGGATTCGCTGCTGAAACGCGGCGATGCCGAGGCGTTGCTCAAGGTCCTGGACGGCGTCGAGCCGCTCGCGGTCCATGTCGAACGTGCGAGCGACATCCTGCAAGTGCTGTCGCTGCCGCGCGAATACCCGAAGCTGAAGCTGGTGCTGATCGGCGTCAGCGAAGGCTGGCTGGTCGCGCCGCAAATCGCCGCCGCGCACGTCCCCGTCATCGCCGCCGCGCTCGCCGACCTGCCGTCGTCGTTCGAGGCGCTCGCCGCGACCGAATCGAATGTCGGGCGGATGACCGCCGCGGGCGTGCCTGTTGCGATCTCGACCGTCGGCGCCAACACCGCGCCCGGCGAGCATATCCTGAAACAATATGCCGGCAATCTCGTCGCGATCACCAAAATCCCCGGCGCGACCGGCCTTAATTGGGGCGAGGCGTTCGCGACGATCACCTCGAAACCCGCCGCCGCGCTCGGCATGGACGGCGAGATCGGCTCGCTTCGCCCCGGCCGCCGCGCCGATGTGGTGTTGTGGGACGGCGATCCGCTCGAACTGTCGTCGGCGCCGGTCGCGGTGTTCATCGACGGTCGCCAGGAATCGGTCCGCTCGCGCCAGACCGAGTTGCGCGACCGGTATTTGACGCCAACCGAAGGGGCGCTGCCGAAAGCCTATCAGCAATAAGGGGAGGGGCTTAGAGGATTGTCATGCTGCCCACGACGATAAGGAGCCTCGCATGAGCCACATCGACCCCGAACGCGAACAGTTCGACGCGTTCAAGGAATTGCCCCGCGATCAGCCGATTGAGATGATCAACCTCGTCGCCTTCCGCGAGCACGCGGTCTATCCCGAAGACCATGAATGCGTCGCGCTCGGCCTGACCGGCGCCGAAGCCTATTCCCGTTATAGTAAGGCGAGCGGCCCGATCTTCACGCGCGTCGACGGGACCGTTGTCTGGGCGGGCCGGCCAGAAATCGTATTGATCGGCCCATCCGACGAAGCCTGGGACACCGCCTTCGTCGCGCGCTACCCCGACGCCGCCGCCTTTCTGGAAATGGTCACCGACCCGGCGTACCGCGAGGCGGTGAAGCACCGCCAGGCCGCGGTCCGCACCTCCCGCCTCATCCGCTGCGCCCCGCGCGACACGGCGAGCGGATTTTCCTGAGGCTCGGATCTCTCAAAACGTCCGGGCGTTATCCTCGAACCCGAGCCGCGTAATCCCGGCGCGCTTCACGATCGCAAGCGTTGCGACGAAGCGTTCGTACCGCGCCTCCGGGTCGCCGCGCAGCACCAGCACCGCCTTCGGATCCGCGCGCAACGCCGCCAGTCGCGCCGTCAGCGCGGGCGTATCGAGCGCCGCCCCGTCGAGGATCGTCGCGCCGCTCCGGGCGATCTCCAGCCGGTGAGTCACCCGTTCGGCAACCGGGACCCTGGCCTGCGCGGGCAAGTCCATCGGCACTTCGTTCATCATTATCGGGATCGTCAGGATCAGCATGACGATCAGCACCAGCAGCACGTCGATCAGCGGGGTGATGTTCATCTCGGCGATCGGATCGGCAAAAGCCGGCCCGGCAGGAGCGAAACGGCGCATCGGCACTCTCCTTTTTAGGGATGTGATAACATCACGAAAAGGGTGGGCGGTCAAGCCGACATGCGATGCGCTTCAGCCAGGCATTGCCAACGTCACGATCGAAACCCCCGGCGTCATGGGCACGCGGCCGACGAGATGCCGCTCCAGCCGAAAGATCGCCTCGAACGCGGTGTTGAGCGGCGCGGAGGGCGGCGTATCGTCGCTGTCGTCGCGACCGGTCAGCCGCCCCGCCACGCGCGCCATAGCCGCGAGCGGAAACAGCAAGGAGTTGAAATAGTCCAGACGTTCGGGCTTCAGGCCGGCCTTCGTGATCGCCGCCCTGAGCGTCGCCTTGGAATAGCGCCGGTGGTGATGGTTCACCACGTCGTGCGCACTCCACATCCACTGGTGCGCGGGAACCGTGATCAGGATCCTGCCACCCGGCTTCAGGCACGCCGCTATCGCGCGCAACGCGCCGACGTCGTCCTCGATATGCTCGACGACATCGAGCACCGCGATCATGTCATAGGAACCGCGAACGACGCCGGGCAGGATCGGCAATGGCGCGTCGCCCACCGCCGTGCCCAGCCGCGCCGTCGCAATGGCGCGCGCCGCAGGATCGATCTCGATCGCCTCGACCCGCCCGAACCCCGCCAGCATCGGCAGATTATGCCCCGTCCCGCAGCCGATCTCGAGAATGCGCGCGTCGCGCGGCAACCCGGCATAACGCGCGATGTAATCCGCCAGGATATCGCGCCGCGCGCGATACCACCAATGCGTCGAATCGTGCTCGGCCATTCGGTCGTAGACGCGGCGATCCATCAGATTTTGGCCATCTTAGCGAAATACCCAGTACCGATGCAGCCCGAAGGTCACGAGCGGGGTCACCGCGACCGCGGGCACCAGCGGCCACCACGTCGGCCCGTGGAGCAGCGGCCCCGTCGCCACCCAGGTGAAGATCGCGTTCAGAGCGAACCCGAACAATTGCACCACGAAGAACCGGTGCGCGGTCGTCGCGTCGCGCGAGCCGTGCCCCTTGAAGCTGATCCGGCTGTGCGCGACATTGCCGACCGCGGTCGCCGAGACGAACGCGATCACCACCGCGATCAGCGGCCACACCGCGCCCCCGCCGAGATGCAGCACACGGTTGCCATAGGTCGCGATCGGCCAATAGACCGCCGAATAGAACGCCGTGACCGCCAGCCCGGTGATGCCGAAACGGACGAGCTGCCAGAACGCCTCTCGCGTTCGTCCCATATCGAGTTTCGAAAGGATCGCCGTCACCTGCCTTGCCCTTTGCGTGAGCGGCGATAGAGCCATGCCGTTACCAATCCGTTCGGGCGAACGGACCGGGGCTTTGTCTAGGGCGAGCCACGAGGCGAGGGAAGAGCGTTGACGACCTTGGATTTCCCGGCCTTCCGCGACGAGCTCGACCGCAACTGGATCCGGCTGACGCTGATCGCCTGGGCGTGCATCGCGATCTATTTCCTGTGGGACCGTTGGGCCAACGTCACCTTCCTCGCGCTCGGCGACACCGACGACAACATGCGCCTGATGCAGGTCCGCGCATTGCTCAATGGCCAGGGCTGGTACGATCTGCGCGACTACCGGCTGAACCCGCCCGCCGGATTCGACATCCATTGGTCGCGCCTCGTCGATCTGCCGATCGCGGCGTTGATCCTGATCCTGCGCCCGTTTGCCGGCCCCGTCTGGGCGGAACGGCTCGCGGTCGGCATCGCGCCGTTGTTGCCGCTGTCGATCGCGATGCTCGGTCTGGGCGCCACCGTCCGCCGCCTCGTCAGCCCGGTCGCCTGGCCGCTCGCGATCGTGTTCCTGATGGGATCGAGCGTCACGCTGTTGATGTTCATGCCAGAGCGAATCGACCACCACGGCTGGCAGCTGGCGATGCTCAGCCTGACCGTTGCGGGGCTGTGCGACCCCAAGGGCGGACGCGGCGGCGCGTTGGTCGGCGTTGCGAGCGCGGTGTCGTTGACGATCGGACTCGAACTGCTCCCCTATGCCGCGATGGCGGGCGCGATCATCGCGCTGCGCTGGGTCTGGGACCGCGCCGAGGCCGACCGGCTCAAGGTTTATGCGCTCAGCCTCGCCGGCGGATCGGCACTCGGCTTCGCGCTGTTCGCCTCATACGCCAATCGCGTCCTCAGATGCGATGCGCTGACCCCGGTCTGGCTCAGCGTAATGGTCGTCGCGGGCGCCTTGCTGTTCGTCCTCGCCTCGCTCTCGCCCGAGCGCCGCGCAATACGCCTCGCGCTGGCGGTCGCGGCAGGGGGCGTGATCGTCGCGGGTTTCGCGCTCGTGTTCCCGCAATGCCTCGGCCGCCCCGAACAGGTCTCGCCCGAACTCTACAACAGCTGGCTCGCCAACGTTCGCGAGGCGAAGCCGATCTACAAACACCCGTTCCGCATGGCTTTCCCGATCGTCGCGCTGCCGTTGATCGGGCTGATCGGCGCCGCAATTGTTAAGTGGCGAGCGCGGCAGACGCCGGCACTCATAGGCTGGGCCTCTGTACTGCTGTTCATCGCCTTCGCCTGCGCAATGCTGTTGTGGCAGGCGCGCGCCGGACCCGCGGCGCAACTGATGGCGATCCCCGGCGTCACCGCGCTCGGCTGGGTGCTGTTTCCGCGCCTGCTCGGTTCGAAGACGATGCTGATCCGCGTATTCGGTACCGTCGGCGCGTTCGTGATCGTGTCGGGGCTGTTCGCCGGACTCGCGATTAAATGGCTGCCGATCGACCGCCCGAGCGCCTTTACCAAACGCGTCAATCGTGCCGGCGCGCGCTGTTCCTCGCTGCCCAGGCTCGCACGCCTGAACCGCATTCCCGCGCAGACGGTCTTCACGCTGATCGACCTCGGCCCGCGGCTGATTACGACGACGCACATGAGCGCGGTCGCGGGGCCGTACCACCGCAACGGCGATGCGATCCTCGACGTCCAGCATGCGTTCAAGGGATCGCCGGACAACGCGCGCGCGATCATGAAGCGCCACGGCGCGACCTTGCTGCTGCTTTGCCCCAACATGGCCGAGGCGACGGTCTATCGCGCGAAAGCGCCGGATGGTTTTTATAGCCGCTTGGCGCACGGCGAGGCATTCGACTGGCTCACCCCGGTGCCGCTGGATCCGAAGTCGCCGTTCCTGGCGTGGCGGATCGAATAAAATTCGTAGCCCTCTCCCGCCTTCGCGGGAGAGGGTTGGGTGAGGGTCTTCTTCTTTTCCGGCGTTCGCAAGAAAAAGACCCTCACCCTCCCGCTTCGCGGGCCCCTCCCTCTCCCGCGAAGGCGGGAGAGGGAATTTCACCTCAACTGGCTCTGCAACCCGTCGATCACGAACTGCACCGCCAGCGCCGCGAGCAAAACGCCCAACAACCGCGTGATCACCGCCTCGATCTTCTGCCCCAGCAGCCGCATCAACGGCCCCGCGGCCAGCAGCGCCACCAAGGTCAGCAGCAGATTCACCCCCAGCGCCGCCATCACGATGGCGGACCGCTCCAGCCCGTCGTTGCGCGCCATCAACAGCATCACCGACGCGATCGATCCCGGCCCCGCGATCATCGGCATCGCCATCGGGAAGATCGAGACGTCGTCCTGTTCGGGATCGGCGTTGACCTTGGCGGCGCGATCTTCGCGGCGTTGCGTCCGCTTTTCGAATACCATTTCCAGCGCGATCAGAAACAACATGATCCCGCCCGCGATCCGGAAACTGCCGAGTTCGATCCCCAATCCCTTGAGCAGATCCTCGCCGAACAACGCGAACGCCAGCAGGATCAGCGTCGCGACCCCGACCGCGCGCAGCGCCATCGCGCGGCGTTCGACCGCGCTCGCCCCCGCCGACAGCCCGGCATAGATCGGCGCGCAGCCCGGCGGATCGATCACCACGAAGAAGGTGATGAACGACGAGATGAAGAGTTCGATCACAGCGTGTCGTCGTAATCGACGCCCTCGCGTCGGCACGCCGAGACCAACGCATTGCGCAGCAGCACCGCGATCGTCATCGGCCCGACGCCACCCGGCACCGGGGTCATTGCGCCCGCGTCATCTGCGCAGGCGGGGTCGATATCGCCGACAAGCCCCGCGTCGGTGCGATTGATCCCGACATCGATCAAGGTCGCGCCCGGCTTCACCCAATCGGGCTTGACGAACCCAGCGCGCCCGACCGCCGCGACGACGATATCGGCGCGGCGCACCACCTCGGGCAGATCGCGAGTCCGCGAGTGCGCCACTGTGACGGTGCAGCTTTCGCGGATCAGCAATTGCGCCATCGGCTTGCCGACGATGTTCGACCGCCCGATCACCACCGCATCGAGCCCGGCGAGATCGCCCCGCACATGCTTCAGCAGCATCAGGCAGCCGAGCGGCGTGCACGGCACGAACCCGCGCAGTCCCGTCGCCAGCCGCCCCGCATTCTCGGGCGTGAAGCCATCGACGTCCTTGTCCGGATCGATCCGGGTGATGACGACGCGCTCGTCGATTTGATCGGGCAGCGGCAGCTGGACGAGAATGCCGTCAACCGTCGTATCGGCATTCAGCCGATCGACTAGCGCAACAAGATCGGCCTCGGGCGTATCGGCAGGAAGGCGATGCTCGAAACTCTCCATCCCCGCCGCGATCGTCGCCTTGCCCTTCGACCGGACATAGACCGTCGACGCCGGATCGTCGCCGACCAGCACCACCGCCAGCCCCGGCTTGCGCCCGGCCTTGGCAAGCACCGCCGCCGCGCCGACGGCGACGCGTTCACGCAGGCCCAACGCGAACGCCTTCCCATCGATAACCGTCGCGGTCATCCCGCGTAGGTCGTCGCGATGTAATTCTGCGCGATGTTCGGGATCACGATGTTGCTGAGGATGTAGATCACCAGCAGCACGACCAGCGGCGACAGATCGAGCGCCCCAAAATCGGGCAGGACGCGGCGGATCGGGCGGTACATCGGCTCGGTCATCCGTTGCAGCGCGTTCCAGACGGTGCGGACGAAATCGCTGTGGGTGTTGATCACGTTGAACGCGATCAACCACGACAGGATCGCCTGGACGACGATGATCCACCAAACGACATTAAGCAGCACCTGGATGATCTGAAGGACAGCGATCAAGACGGTCTCCGTTTTCGGTTCGCTACCGTTATAGGCAGGCGACACGCTACCCGGAAGGGCCAGTGTGTAAATCCTCCCCTGCAAGGGGAGGGGAACCAGCCGCAGGCTGGTGGAAGGGCAGCCAAGCAGGGCTGTCGTTCGGGGCTGCCCCTCCGTCAGCGCTTCGCGCTGCCACTTCCCCGTTCCGGGGAGGAATTACGGCCCACTATTTATGAATGAGCGTACCCGCGCCCTCCCGGGTGAAGATTTCGAGCAGCATCGCATGCGGCACGCGCCCGTCGATGACCACCGCGGCGTCCACCCCCGCCTCGACCGCGGCGACGCAGGTCTCCAGCTTCGGGATCATCCCGCCAGAGATCGTTCCGTCGTCGCGCAACGCACGGATCGCCGCCGGATCGAGGTCGGTCAGCAGCGTCCCCGCCTTGTCCATCACCCCCGCGACATCGGTCAGCAGGAAGAACCGCGCCGCCCCCAGCGCCGCCGCGATCGCCCCCGCCATCGTATCGGCGTTGATGTTATAGGTGTGCCCGTCGGCACCGATCGCGACCGGCGCGATCACAGGGATGATGCCGTCCGCCGACAGCGTATCGACGATCCGCCGATCGACCGCGACCGGCTCCCCGACGAACCCCAGATCGACATGCCGCTCGATCCCCTGCAACGGATCGGGATCGCGCAACCCCACCTTCTCGGCCTGCACCAGCCCCGCATCCTTGCCGCTGATCCCGACCGCGCGGCCCCCCGCTTGCCCGATCCAGCCGACGATTTCCTTGTTGATGCTCCCGGCGAGAACCATCTCGGCGATCTGCGCGGTCTCCGCATCGGTAACGCGCAACCCGTCGACGAACCGCGATTCGACCCCCAGCCGCTTCAGCATCGACCCGATCTGCGGCCCCCCGCCATGGACGACGACCGGATTGATCCCGACCGCCTTCAACAGCACGACATCCTCGGCGAAATCGCGCTGCGCCTCGGGATCGCCCATCGCATGCCCGCCGTATTTCACGACGAACGTCTTACCCGCATACCGCTGGAGATACGGCAACGCCTCGACGAGCGTCTCGGCCTTTGCGAGCAGCGCCGGCGCGGGGGTGTGGTCGGTCATGATGCGGGCCTTAGCGGGGTGGTGGGGGAAACGAAACTGGCGGGGAGCGCCGTATTTCGGGTGATCGGGGATCATCGCCACCAGCTTGAAAGCGCCGACATCTCCTTTTAAGCGCAGCGCCCAAACTTTTATCTCAAACTGCTCAAGGAAAATTGGTGCCCTCATTCAAAGAGCCATCGTTTCAGGATCGCGTCGCTTCAGCGGGAAAGGCTAGACAGAACGCGCTGGACCAACTGAAAGCGAGGCCTCCGGTTGATGAGGCCAAGATGGCTGAGCTCCGACGAGAAGAGGAAGCACGAGAGCAGGCTCTGGCCGAGGAGCGCGCCGTCAAGACTGCGGCAATTGTCGCGGCGAAGGCGGAGAAGCAAGCTCTGGCGGCTTCGGCGCTCGCGGAGAAAGAGGCCACTGCGGCACTCAAGACCGCCCGTCTGAAACCACCCGGGGCAACAGAAATGAAAGCGGCGCGGGATGCGCGTTATGCGGCTCGCAAGGCCCGGTAGTAATGGACGCGTGTGGCAGAGGTAACGGCAAGTTGAAGGACGTGTCTGTTGTCCGATGACTACGCTCGCGGTCGGCGACCTTCACAGACGATGCGCTCTAACCGGCTCACCGATCCAGCCGCCGCCCCAACGCCACGAACGCATAGATCAGCGGCGGCACCAGAATGATCGACAGCGTCACCTTCGCCAGCATCTGCCCTGCCAACAGCTCGCCGATCGGGAAGACCCCGTAGAAAGCGATCGTCACGAACAGCAACGTATCGACGATCTGCGAGAGCACGCTCGCGATGCTTGCGCGCAGCCACAGCAGCCGTCCGCCTTCGCGCCCTTTCAGCGCGGCGAAGATCGTGACGTTCAGCGTCTGCGAGGTGCCATAGGCGACGATCCCACCGAGCCAGATTCTGGGCGTCCCCGCCATCATCAGCTCGAACGCCGACAGCCGCGCCGGGTCCATCGCGGGCGAGGCGGGCACCGCGAGCACGACGAGCGTCAACAGCAGCGACACGATCAGCGGCACGAAACCGATCCGCACCAGCCGGTTGGCCGCGTCGCGCCCGTGCAGTTCGGCGACCGCGCTCGATGTGACGACGAGCAGCAGGAACGCGAAAATCCCCGCCTCCACCGCGAGCGGGCCAAGCGCGACCTGCTTGTTGCCGAGCACCCCGGCGATGCAAACCATCCCGCCGTAGAAGATCGCGAAGGCGAACAGCGAGCGCGGGATCGGGCGGGAGGGTTCGGTCATCGCGCCTTGCTAACCGCTTTGGCCCTTCGGTCAATCGCATCGCAATCGGGGCTGTCCTACAGGCGCGACCTTCGGCATAACCGCAGCGGGGCAGCGACGATTTCCCGGAGGCCGCGCAACGAAATTGCGCAAAGCCCGTGAATTCTGCGAAGCCAAGGCCAACGGAGCGGCGTGGATTTGACAAGGTTTCTGATCGGCATCGCCGGTATCGTCGTCATCCTGCTGCTCGCGATGCTCCTGTCGACGAACCGCCGCGCGATCCGCCCGCGTATCGTCGGCGCCGCCTTCGCGCTGCAAGTCGCGATCGCGGTCCTCGTGCTCTACGCGCCGTGGGGCCGCGCCCTGCTCGGCACGATGTCGGGCGGTGTGTCGAACCTGCTCGGCTACGCGCACAACGGCGTCGATTTCTTGTTCGGCCCGCTCGCGAAACCAGAGATCGGCGGCAACAGCTTCGCCATCGCCGCGCTCCCCGTCATCATCTTCTTCGCCAGCCTCGTCTCGATCCTGTATTATCTCGGCATCATGCAGTTCATCGTCCGCTGGATCGGCGGCGGTATCGAATGGGTGATCGGCGTCTCGAAGGTCGAATCGCTCTGCGCGGCGGCGAACATCTTCGTCGGCCAGAGCGAATCGCCGCTCGTCATCCGCCCCTATCTCGCCGGCCTCACCCCGGCGCAGCTGTTCACCGTGATGACCAGCGGCATGGCGGGCGTCGCGGGGACGATCCTCGCGGCCTATGCCTCGATGGGCATCCGCGTCGATTACCTGCTCGCGGCCAGCTTCATGGCCGCGCCCGGCGGCATCCTGATGGCGAAGATCATCATGCCCGACGAGCCCGCCCGCCGCGAAGGCGAACTCCCGCTCGGCGATGTCCCCGATGAGGATCGCCGGATCGAACTCGCCGAGGCGCGGATCAGCGGCAGAGGTCCCGCCGCGCTCCTTCCCGAAGGAACGCACCATTCGATTCCAGGCGAACCCCTCCCCGAAGCGACCCACGACGAGGAAAAACCCGCCAACATCATCATGGCGGCGGCGCAAGGCGCGCAGACCGGCGTAAAGCTCGCGGTCGCGGTCGGCGCGATGGTGCTAGCGTTCGTCGCGCTCGTCGCGCTCGCCAACGGCATCCTCGGCGGAGTCGGTGCATGGTTCGGCCTTGAGGGGCTGAGCTTCCAGCGTCTGCTCGGCTACGTCTTCCAGCCGGTGATGTTCCTTTTGAACGTGCCGTGGAACGAGGCCGGCGCGGCGGGCGGCTTCTTCGGCGAGAAGATCGTCCTCAACGAATTCGTCGCGTACATCGATCTCGGCAAACAGGCCGCGGCGCTCTCCCCCCGCACCGTCGCGATCGTCACCTTCGCGCTGTGCGGTTTCGCCAATTTCTCCTCGATCGCGATCCAGATGGCGGTGACCGGCAGCCTCGCGCCGAACCAGCGCCCGATGATCGCGAAACTGGGGCTGCGTGCGCTGGCGGCGGGAAGCCTCGCGAACCTGATGTCGGCGGCGCTGGCGGGATTGTTGCTCGGCTGAAATTTCCCGCTTGCTCCTGACGTAACGTCAGCGGCTACACGAGTCGCATGGAAGAGATGCTCGACATCGGCGAGGTCGCCAAACGCACCGGGCTGACACTGCGCGCGCTCCGATTCTACGAAGGTCGCGGCCTCGTGAAGCCGCTGCGCACCGCGGGGGGCAGGCGGGTCTACGGACGCGGCGAACTCGCGCGGCTCAACGCGGCGGTGGCGCTCAAGCGGGCCGGGTTCAGCCTCGCCAAGATCGCCGACCTGCTCGCGGGCCGCACCGTCGATCTCGCGCAGTTGATCGCGGCGCAGATCGCCGAGGTCGATGCGCAGGCGACAGCACTCGCCGAATCACGCGCACTCCTCCTCACCGTCCAGTCCCGCATCGATCGCGGCGAGCCGATCGACGTCGCGACCCTTTGCTCGCTGATCCGACAAGGAGACAGCATCATGGAAGCCGAACAATGGAAAGGCGTGGTGAATCAGTATTTCACGCCTGCGGAGCAACGCGATTTCAAGGATAAAATGGCGGACGTTCCCGCGGAATTCGATCAGGCCGAATATGGCGAGAAATGGAAGGATTTAGGCCGACGTACCGAGGCGGCGATGCCGCTCGATCCGATGTCGGATCAGGCGCAAGCTTTCGTCGATGAGTGGTTCACTTTGTTGAAGCCCTTCTCCGACGTCGCGACGCCGGAAATGTGGCAACGTACTGCGAGAATGTACGAGGACATGCCGAACTGGAAGGCGCACCCCGACATGGGGTTCAGTCACGAGGTTTGGAAATTCATCCAGACCGCGACCAAGGCACGGCTCGACGCGGGCGGGACGATCGACGGCCCCGCCTGGATGATCGGGGCGGCGAAGTGAGCGCGGCCGAACGCCGTCGGCTGGTCCCCATCGCGATCTTCGGCCTTGCGCTGGCGTTCGGCCTTCCCGAACTCGGGCTACCCAAATTGTTGTTCGGCGACACCAGCATCGGCGCGCGGATCGGGCGCGAGATCGTGTGGATCGCGATCGGTGCGTTCGTTCTGTTGTGGGTGACGCGGGTCGAACGCTTGCCGCTCGCATCGATCGGGCTGAAGCGACCGACCGTGGGCACCTTCGGCTGGGGCCTCGCCGCGACTGTCGCGCTGATCGCGACGGTCATGCTGACCTTTGCGGTCATCGCCCCCGCGCTCGGCCTCCACCAGAACATGAAACAGACCGCGACCATCGTGCAGGTGCCGCTGTGGCTGCTGATCACGACGCCGATCGTCGCTGGGGTGACCGAAGAGATCGTCTATCGCGGCTATGCCATCGAGCGGATCGAATTCCTGACCGGCAGTCGCTGGATCGCCGCGGTCGTCTCGGGCGCTGTGTTCCTGCTTGCGCATTGGTCCTGGGGGCCGACCCAACTCATCCTCGTCGCTTTCGCGACGGTGATCCTCGTCTGCCTGTACCTCTGGCGGCGCGACCTGCCGTGCACGATGATCGCGCATGTCCTCGCCGATCTGATCGGCTTCGCGCTCGCCCGCGCACAGATGTGATCCCGACCGGGGCGGAAACAGGGGACGCCCCGGCCGAGAACGCGTTACGGCATCATCACGGTGTCGATGACGTGGATCATGCCGTTCGACTGACGGACGTTGGCGATGGTGATCCTGCCGGTATCGCCCTTGCCGTCCATGATCGCCCAACCGCTGCCCGATTTCTTGAAGGTCAGGTCTTCGCCCTGCACCGTCTTGTAGGTCGCGGTGCCGCCGTTGGCCTTGGCCTTTTTCGCGATGTCCTGCGCGGTGATTGCGCCGGGGACGACATGATAGGTCAGGATCGACGTCAGCGTGTCCTTATTCTCGGGCTTCACCAGCGTATCGACAGTGCCCGCGGGCAGTTTGGCGAAAGCTTCGTTGGTCGGCGCGAAGACCGTGAACGGCCCCGGGCCGGAAAGCGTATCGACCAGACCCGCGGCCTTCACCGCGGCGACGAGCGTCGTGTGGTCCTTCGAATTGACCGCATTCTCGACGATATTCTTGGTCGCGTACATCGGCGCACCGCCGACCGTCGGGTTCTTCTGCGCGATCGCGCCGGCGCTGGCGACCAATGCCAGCGCGGCAACCGATGTGCGAATACTGAGTTTCATCGTTATTCTCCTGCATTAAAAGGCCGAAAGCCCAAGGTCGCAGGAAGATACGTCGTTCAAACCAAAATGATGCAATCCGTTTAGATGATTCGCGGACTTATTTTTCGTCGGTTCGAATCTTTACCTTGTTCGGCAGTTTCTTACCCTTGGTACGTCGCGACGGAATCTGGACGGGATTCTTCTTCTTCCATTCGGCGAAGGTCATCGGCCCATCTGGTGTAGCGACGATCGTGTCGTCCAGGCTCATCGTGTCGCCACCGGCGTTTCGCCCGAATAATCGTAAAAGCCCCGCTTTGCCTTGCGGCCATACCATCCCGCTTCGACATATTTGACCAGCAGCGGCGCCGGGCGATACTTCGGATCGCCGGTGCCTTCGAACAGGACACGGGTGATTTCCAGGCAGGTATCGAGCCCGATGAAATCGGCGAGCGTGAACGGCCCCATCGGATGGTTGAGCCCGAGCCGGCACGCCGCGTCGATATCCGGAATCGTCGCGACGCCCTCGCCGAGCGCGAAACACGCTTCGTTGAGCATCGGCATCAGCACGCGGTTGACGATGAAGCCCGGCGCGTCGTTGGCATGGACGACACGCTTGCTGAGCGCCTCGGCATAGGCCTCGACGCTTTTCACCGTCGCGTCGCTCGTCGCGAGCCCGCGGATCAGCTCGATCAGCCCCATTACCGGCACCGGGTTGAAGAAATGCACGCCGACGAACCGCGCCGGATCGGGCGATGCCTGCGCCAGCCGCGTGATCGGGATCGACGAGGTGTTCGACGCCAGGATCGCATCCGCGCCCAGGACCTTGCCGATTTCGCCGAAGATCGCGCGCTTGATCTCTTCGCGCTCGGTCGCCGCCTCGATGACGAGCGCGCATTCGGCCATTGCCGAAACGCTATCGACCGGCTCGATCGACTCCAGAATCGCATCGCGCGTTGCCGCCTCGATCTTCTCCTTCTCGACCGCACGCGCGAGTTGTTTGGCGATCCCCGCCTTACCCGCTTCGGCGCGGTCCTTCGACACGTCGCTCAGCAACACACGATAGCCCGCCGCCGCGGAGACCTGCGCGATCCCCGCGCCCATCTGTCCCGCCCCGATCACCCCAATTGCCTGCATCATCGCCTCGTTTCGTTCGTTCCCGCGCCGAATAGCGGCTTTTCGTGCCTAGGTCGAAGCGGGAACGGCGGGTTAATTCTCGCGCGCCATCGCCTTCAGCCGATAGAGCGTCTCCAGCGCCTCCCTCGCGGACAGCGCATCGACGTCGAGCGTCTGGACCTCGCTACGGATCGCGTCGCATAGTTCCTCCTCGGCTTCGACCGCAGCGGCGAAGAGTGGGAGGTCGTCGAGCCCGGCTGCGAGTCCGCCGGTCTTCGCGCGACCTGCTTCCAGCTTGGCGAGCACCGATTTGGCGCGTGCGACGGTCGCGGGGGCCATTCCGGCGAGACGCGCCACCGCGAGGCCGTAGCTGCGGTCGGCGGGGCCGTCGCTCACCTCGTGGAGCAGGACGAGATCGCCCTTCCATTCGCGCGCGCGGACGTGGTGGAGCGTCAGCGCGTCGCAGCGCTCGGCGAGGCGGGTCAGTTCGTGGTAATGCGTCGCGAACAGGCAGCGGCAGCGATTGTCCTCGTGGATCGCCTCGACCACCGCCCAGGCGATGGCGAGGCCGTCGTAGGTGCTGGTGCCGCGCCCGACTTCGTCCAGGATCACGAAACTGCGCGGCGTCGCCTGCGCGAGAATCGCGGCGGTCTCCACCATCTCGACCATGAATGTGGACCGACCGCGCGCGAGATTGTCCGACGCGCCGACGCGGCTGAACAGGCGATCGACGAGGCCGAGCTTGGCGCGCGTCGCTGGGACGTAGCTACCCGCCTGCGCGAGGACCGCGATCAATGCGTTCTGGCGAAGAAAGGTCGATTTGCCGCCCATGTTGGGGCCGGTGAGGAGCCATAACCGTGAGGTCTCGGAGAGCGTGCAGTCGTTTGCAACGAACCGTTCACCCGATTTTGTCAGTGCTGCCTCGACGACGGGATGGCGGCCGCCCTCGACCTCAAAACAGGCGTCTTCGGCGAAGGCGGGGCGCGTCCAGCCGGCTTCGGCGGCGCGTTCGGCAAGCGCACTCGCAACGTCCAATCGCGCGATCGCGTCGGCGGTGGTGGCGATAGCGAGGCGGCGGTCGAGCGCTTGCGCGGTCAGATCTTCGAGGTGCGCGGCTTCCGCCGCCAGCGCGTGGGCGCCGGCCTGCGTCACCTTGGCGGCGACTTCGTGGAGTTCGGGAGCGTTGAAGCGGACGACGCCCGCGAGCGTCTGGCGGTGGGTGAAACCGCTGTCGGCACGCATCAGCGCGTCGGCGGCTTTGGCCGGGACCTCGATGTGATAGCCGAGGACGTTGTTGTGCCGGATCTTAAGGGCGGACGTGCCGGTCGAGCCACGGAACTGTGCCTCCAGCGCGGCGATGGCGCGGCGGCCACCCGCGCCCGCGTCACGCAGGTCGTCGAGCGCCGCGTCGTAGCTCGCCGCGATATAACCGCCGTCGGAGGCATCGATCGGAGGCGCGGGAACGAGCGCGCGCTTGAGGAGATCGATCAGCGCACCGTGGCCGCGCAATTGCGGGGCGAGTTCGGTCAGCAATGAGGGGGGCGCTTCGATTCCGGCCAGGCGCTCGCCGAGCAGCCAGGCTCCGTCGAGCCCGTCGCGGAGTTGCCCGAGATCGCGTGGCGATCCACGCCCGGCCGCGATTCGACCGAGCACACGGCTGATATCCGGGAGCGCGCGCAGCGTTTCGCGCAGATCGTGGCGGAGCGCCGGATCGTCGTGGAACAGGGCGACGCAATCGAGCCGGGCATCGACGCCCGCGCGCTTCATCAGCGGCGCGCCGATGTCCGCGCCCAGCATCCGCGCGCCCGCGCCAGTCACCGTCCGATCGACCGCATCGAGCAGGCTGCCCTTGCGCTGGCCGGCGGTGGTGGCGGTCAGTTCGAGACTCTCGCGCGTCGCGGCGTCGATCGCCATCGTGGTTTGCGCGGCGTGGAGCGATGGCGGTCGGAGGAACGGCAGTGCGCCCTTTGCGGTGTGATCGAGATACGCCACCAGCCCGCTGGCCGCCGCCAGCGCGGCGCGCGAGAACTGCCCGAAGCCGTCGAGCGTCGCGACGCCGAACAGGCGTTTCAGCCGCGCTTCGCCGGCCGCGCTGTCGAATTCGCCGCGCGGACGCCAGACTGTCGCGGGCACATCGGAACCTTCGGCGGCAACGACTTCGGCGGCGTTCAGCCGGGCGAGTTCGGCGCCTAGCGCGTTGGCGTCGGTCGCGAGGATATCGAACCGCCCGGTCGAGACATCCGCCGCGGCGATCGCGATGCCGCCCGCAGCCTCGCCGATCGCGACGCACCAATTGGCGCTGCGCGAATCGAGCAAAGCTTCCTCGGTCAGCGTGCCAGCCGTCACCACTCGTACGATCGCGCGATCGACCAGCGCCTTCGATCCGCGCGCCTTTCGCGCCGCCTCGGGGCTTTCGGTCTGTTCGGCGATGGCGACGCGGTGGCCCGCCTTGATCAGCCGCTGGAGATAGGCGGTCGCCGCATGGACGGGCACGCCGCACATCGGGATTTTCTGACCGTCATGCTCGCCCCGTGAGGTGAGCGCGATGTCGAGGACCGCGCTGGCGATCTTGGCGTCTTCGAAGAACATCTCGAAGAAATCGCCCATGCGGTAGAACAGCAGGCAATCCTGCGCTTCGGCCTTTAGCGCGAGATATTGCGTCATCATCGGGGTGGGAGCGGCGTCGGCCATCGCGACCGGGTAACCGAGCGCGCCGATTCCACCAACATCCGTTCGCGTCGAGCGTGTCGTGGTGTCGGCTTTCCCTCAAATCCTGAAGAAAGAAGGGCCGGGCTTCGACAAGCTTGGCCCGAACGGTCTAAGGCTGATCCATGTCCGACGAATCCAACGTTCAATTCTCCGAGCGCGAAGCGCTGCTGTTCCATTCGGAAGGCCGCCCCGGCAAGATCGAGATCATCGCATCGAAGCCGATGGCGACGCAGCGCGACTTGGCGCTCGCCTATTCGCCCGGTGTCGCGGTGCCGGTGCGCGCGATCGCCGACGACCCCGCGACCGCCTACGATTACACCGCCAAGGGTAATCTTGTCGCGGTGATCTCGAACGGGACTGCGATCCTCGGGATGGGCAATCTCGGCGCGCTCGCGTCGAAGCCGGTGATGGAGGGCAAGGCGGTGCTGTTCAAACGCTTCGCCGACGTCGATTCGATCGATATCGAGCTGAAGACCGAGGACGTGAACCGCTTCATCGACGCGGTCGAGCTGATGGAGCCGACGTTCGGCGGGATCAACCTCGAGGACATCAAGGCCCCGGAATGCTTCATCATCGAGCAGACGTTGCGCGAGCGGATGAACATTCCGGTCTTCCACGACGACCAGCACGGCACCGCGATCATCACCGCGGCGGGACTGATCAACGCGTGCCTGCTGACCAACCGCAAACTCGCCGAAGTCAAGGTCGTGGTGAACGGCGCGGGGGCGGCGGCGATCGCGTGCACCGAACTCATCAAGGCGATGGGGGTGCGCGGCGACAACGTCATCATGTGCGACCGATCGGGGGTGATCTACCAAGGCCGCGAGGAGGGCATGGACCAGTGGAAATCGGCGCATGCTGCGAAGACCGACGCGCGTGACCTGACCGAGGCGCTGGTCGACGCCGACGTGTTCCTGGGCCTGTCGGCGGCGGGGGCGCTGAAGCCCGAGATGGTCAAGGATATGGCGCCCGCGCCGATCATCTTCGCGATGGCCAATCCAGTCCCGGAAATCTTGCCCGAAGATGCGAAGGCGGTGCGGCCCGACGCGATCATCGCGACGGGGCGGTCGGACTATCCCAACCAGGTCAACAACGTGCTGGGCTTCCCGTTCATCTTCCGCGGCGCGCTCGACGTGCGGGCGACCGGCATCAATGATGCGATGAAAATCGCCGCCGCCAACGCCATTGCCGAACTTGCGCGCGAGCGCGTGCCGGAAGAGGTCGCGATCGCTTATGGTGTGCAGCATAGTTTCGGTGCGGACTATATCATCCCCGCGCCATTCGACCCGCGGCTGATGGAGGTCGTCCCCGCCGCGGTCGCCAAGGCGGCGATGGATTCGGGGGTCGCGACCAAGCCGATCCTCGATCTCGCCGAATACCGCCAGAGCCTGCGCGCCCGGCTCAATCCGACGACGTCGGTGCTGACGCTGGCCTACGAAGGGGCGCGAGCGCGGCCGAAGCGCGTGCTGTTCGCGGAAGGCGAGGAAGAAGTCGTTCTGCGCGCCGCGATCGCGTTCAAGGAAGGCGGCTACGGCACGCCGGTTCTGGTTGGGCGCGACGACGTCCACGACCGGCTCCGTGCGCTCGGCGTAACTAGCCCCGAAGAGTATGAGGTCCACAACAGCCGCGTCTCGCCACTGGTGCCGAGCATGGTCGATTTCCTCTACAATAGGTTGCAGCGGCGCGGGTATCTACGCCGCGATGTCGAGCGGATGATCAACCAGGATCGCAACATCTTCGGCGCGGTGATGCTGCAACTCGGCGAGGCGGATGCGATGATCACCGGCATCACGCGGACGTGGGCGCACACGATGCGCGAGGTGAAGCGCGTGATCGATCCCGAGCGGGGGCGCACGCCGTTTGGCATCCACATCCTCGTCGGGCAAAGCCACACCGTCTTCATCGCCGATACGACCGTCAACGAGCGGCCGTCGCCCGACGAACTTGCCGACATCGCCGAACAGACCGCGGCGGTCGCACGACGGATGGGGCATGAGCCGCGTATCGCATTCCTGAGCTATTCGACCTTCGGCAATCCCGAGGGGAAGTGGCTGGAGAACATCCGCGCCGCGGTCGGCGTGCTCGACGAACGGCAAGTCGGGTTCGAATATGAAGGCGAGATGGCGCCCGACGTCGCGCTCAACCCCAAGCAGCTTGCCAATTATCCTTTCGCGCGGCTGTCGGGTCCGGCAAATGTCCTCATCATGCCGGGACTCCAGAGCGCCAACATCTCCGCCAAATTACTTCGCGAACTCGGCGGCGACGACATGATCGGGCCGATGCTGGTGGGTCTCGAAAAACCCGTCCAGATCGCGCCGATGACGTCGAGCGCGGGCGAACTGGTGACGCTTGCGGTGCTTGCCGCCGGAGGAATCGCTCGCTGACGACGCAACCTTCCACGCACTAGATCATTACGCCTGCATCTCGAAAACAGGAGGAATGTCATGCGGAGTGTTGCGTTGGCCGCGATTGGGGCGGCGATGATGGTTACGGGTTGCGTCGGTGACGGCGGGCCGCGGTATGCCGGCGACGGCTATGGCCGTTACGATTACAACCGGCCCGATCCGGCGGCTGGCGGCTATTATGCCGATCGATATTATCGCGACGGACCGCGCTATCGCGAGCGGCGCCTGTCGCGCAACGATCGTGTCTACGCGGGTCGTGACGGTCGTTATTACTGTCGCCGCAACGACGGCACGACCGGCTTGATCGTCGGCGGGATCGCCGGCGGCGCTTTGGGCGCGGCAATCGCGCCGGGCGGTTCGGGTCTGTTGGGTGCGCTGATCGGTGGTGCCGGCGGCGCGGTTGCGGGCAAGGCGATCGACAAGGACAATGTCCGCTGCCGTTGAGGTCATGAAGTAAACACAAAGGGCGCTCCCCGGATTGGGGGGCGCCCTTTTTCGTTCAGAGGAACAGATCGCTTGCGACGAGCGGGATTTCGCCGGTCAGGATGATGAAGCCGTCGGCGACCTTGTCGCCATCCACGTCGCCGGACAGGATCGTCTGGCCATCGACGATGTCGTAGCGGAGTTCGCCGGCGTGCCCGGTAAACGCGCCGCTCGCAAGGAATCTGAACGCTTCGTCGCTCGTCGTGGCAGCATTGGCGTCGATCGCCGACAGGTCGATCGTGTCCGCGCCGTGCGTGAAATCGACGATCGTGTCGGCGTTGCCGAGGGTCGTGCCCACGGTCCGGTCGAACACGAAGCTGTCGTTCGCGGCGCCGCCGAACAATATGTCTTTGCCGGCCCCCCCGACGAGCACGTCGTTCGCATCGCCGCCGTCGAGCGTATCGTTGCCCGCGCCGCCGTTCAGCACGTCGTTGCCGCCGTTGCCGGCGAGATAATTGTCGCCGTCATCGCCGGTCAGCCGATCGTTGAGCTGCGACCCGTAGGCGCCCTCGATCGAGATCAGCCGGTCGGTGAAACCGAAATTGTCGGTCGACGAGCCCGCCGCCAGATCGAGTACGACGGGCGCGCCGGCATCGTAATAGCTGACGTAATCGAAGCCCGCGCCGCCGTTCAGCCGGTCGTTGCCGGCGTCGCCGAACAACAAATCGGAGCCGGCACCGCCGTTGAGCCGATCATCGCCCTTGCCGCCGTGCAGTTCGTCGTCCCCGGCGCCGCCCACCAGGCGATCGCCATAGACCGAACCGAACACCGCCTCGAAATTCGCGATCCGGTCACTGCCGCCGTCGCCGTCGCGCGCGTGGCCGGTCGCAAGGTTCACGAACACCGCGGCGGCGGCGTGTTCGTAGCTGAGCGCGTCATAGCCGTCGCCGCCGTCGAGCCGGTCTTGCCCGACCCCGCCTTCGATGAAATCATCGCCGTTGCCGCCATCGATCCTGTCGTTGCCGCTGCCACCGACGAGATAGTCGTTGCCGCCATTGCCGAAGATACGGTCGCCGCGGGTCGTGCCGCGATAATGATCGTCGCCGTTGGTGCCGCGATAGATTGCCACAGGTCCCTCCCTAGATCGAAATAACGGTCAGCGAATCGGTTTGCCCGAATCCTTCCAGCGATCAAGTATTTGCGATTCACCGGTCGGGTCCGCGATCGGTGTGCCGGTATCGGCGTGTTCGGGCAGGATGAGAGTCGCGAGCGCCGGCGCTGCCGCGCTCGCCGGTTGCGGGGCGAGGCCGATCGCCGGAGTCGCGGCGGCGGCGATCGTCATCAGCGGTGCGGGCTGGATCAGCTTGGGATGCGGGCCGGGAAACGGCTCATTGCCGCGATAGAGTTGGTGGAACGCCAGCGCGGTGCCCCAATAGCCTTTCCAGCGGTGGAAGAAATGGGCGCCGATCGCGTCGGTCATCACGAGCGTGGGGTTCCACGCCGGGGTGACGGCGTAGGTGTGGTAATGCGTGGCGAGGCCAACCGGCGCGAAGACTTGCCCGGCGAGCGCGGTGGCGGCGGCGCGCATCGCGCGGGCCCAGCCGCTTTTGGAGGGGATTCGCGCCATCGATCCGTCGCAGGCGAAGCTGAACTGGCAGCCGCTGGTGCGCTCCGATCCCTGATAGACGACGCCGCAGACGGTGCTGGGGAAGGCGGGGTGGCGGACACGGTTGAGGACGACCTGCGCCACCGCGCGTTGGCCGTCGTCGGGTTCGGATGCGGCCTCGTAATAGATCGCGGCGGTCAGGCATTGCAGCGCGCGGCCGCGATCGATGGCGCTGGCGTGCGCAGTGGAGAACGGCTGGGCGGCGACGATCGTCGTGTCGAAACGTATCGGGGCCGGGAAGTCGATCGGTTCGGGCGGAAGTTCGATCGTGCCGGTGGTGCCTTGCGCGGGGGAGGCGGTGGCGGGGGCGGTGTCGGCTTCGATCGGGCCGGTGGCGAGCGGTTGGCCGACGGTGGCTTTCGGCGCGGCGGCTTCGTGCGCGGTCATCGCGCTGATCGTCGCCTGCGCTGAAAGGCTGAGCACGGCGACGATCGGCAGCGCGATCAACGCCGCCTTGCGCCACGCGCGGAGCCGCTGCGGCAAGGTCGCTGCGCGCAACGCGGCCTGCTCGCGCGGATGGAGCGCAGCGTCCGGCAAGGCGGCGGCGAAGGGCAGATTGCGACTCCCGGCTCACCGGTAGGGATTGCCGGATCAGCGGGCGCGTAGCCGATCGAGGGTTACTTTTCCCTACGCATTTTCGCGCCGTCCCGCGCGGGGACGCAATTTGGTTAATTTGAGGGGTCGGGTCATTCGTTGCGATGACCCCTTATCGACATCGCGTTGTACGAAACCGCCGCCTAAAGTTGCAAAAGTCACGACATAGGCGCGCGCGGGACGGCGTCACGCCGCATCAACCGTCTTCGCCGGGCGCGCGAAGCGGGTCGTGGCCGTGGAGCGGGGGTTCGGCTTCGTAATCGGCGGCGATCAGCGCTTCGGCGGGGACATTGCTGTCGGACAGCGTCGCGAGCGTGTCGGCGAGCGCGCCGCGCGCTTCGCCGGCCATGTGGGTGAGCCGACCCCAACGCGTCGTCGGCTGATCGTTCCACGGCGCGAATTTGTCGAGCAGGAAGATCAGCAGCTTTTCGGACGGCTCGCGGCTTTCGGAGACGAGCTTGCCGTCGCGCTATTGCTCGCGGATCGCGCCGCGGACGGCGCGTTCGTAGGCGAGCGTCATCAGCTTGCCCGCGGCGAAGCGCAGCGCCTGATCCCAGGCGGCGGCGAAGGCGGCGCCATCGGCGTGCGCGCGCAGGCGATAGGCCGATCGCGCGGTGATCCCGGCCTGATGGCACGCCTAGGACACGCAGCCGGTTTCGGCGAGCGCGGTCAGGAAGGTGCGCTGACGCGTCGCTGTCCAGCCATCGTGGCGGCGGCGGGCGAGGACGACGGGGGAATAATCGGCGAGCGGCTCGCCTTCGATGATCGGGTCATGGTGCATGGCTGCGCTCCGGCGGTTCATTGGAGCGAAGCCATATAATCATATCGGTACTTGTAGGACAGCGGTTTGCGTGGGGCTCTCCGCTACTTGCCTTTTTATTCCACACCGAGGCAGATCTATCGAGCACAGCTTGCTATCCTACCGCGATGTCGACTCTTCACCTCGTTCCCGACGATCTCCGTAATCTCTATCATGTGCGCGAATGGCGGAATGCGACCGGCGTATTGGCGACGGCATGCCCCGGCGAGTGGCAGGAAATAATCGACGTGTTGCGTGCTTTTCGGCTGCTTCGTTCCGAGGTGCAGGCGGCGGGCGGTAACAAGTCGCCGATCGCGCGGCAGATCGACGCCCATTTTCGGAAGCCGTTTATCCCCTTGACCCACCCTAACGAAGGGTTCTGATCAGCGTAGGCTCTAAGTCTAAGAGCTCGACTCATAATTCGATCTTGGCGATACGGCGGGTCATTCGCCTGATGGATGAGATGACCATCCAGGCTTGGGACGAGGCGATGGATGTTTCCCAGTCCTTGGCGAGGCGTCGGCATCGGTTGAGCCAGGCAATGGTGCGTTCAACGATCCAGCGGCGGGGCAGAATGACGAACTTTCCCGGTGTCGCAACGCCTGATGATGTTGATCGACAGGCGATCGATGTGCGCGACCGCGGCTTCGAGTTTCTTGCCGGCATATCCGCCATCGGCAAACAGCTTCACGAGCGCAGAGTACGTTTCGCAGGCCAGCTCGATCAGGCCGGGTGCCCCGTCGCGGTCCTGAACATCGGCACCATGCACCACGCCTTCCAGCATATTACCCAGCGTATCGGTCACGATGTGGCGCTTGCGCCCCTTGACCTTCTTGCCGGCGTCATAGCCACGAGGCCCGCCCGCCCCGGTGGTCTTCACCGACTGGCTATCGATGATGCCCGCGGTCGGTTCGGCATCGCGGCCCTCCGCCACCCGCGCGCGTGCCACCAGCACCGCGTTGATCGCATCGAGCAGGCCCGATGTCGCGCATCCGGTAGAAATGGTACTGCACCGTCGTGAAAGGCGCGAAGTCCTTCGGCAGTTGAGCCCACTGGCACCCCGTCGCAGCGAGATACTGGATCGCGTTCCACAGATCCCGTGTCCGATGCCTGCGTGGACGGCCCACCTCCGTCGCCGGTGCCAGCAGCGGGGCGATGATCGCCCATTCCTCGTCGGTGCAGTCGCTTGCGTAGCGCAAGCCCGTTCTGTCATGCTCGCGCCGAGCGATTTTGGTCCAGCTCATATGATTTCCTGCGGTCGTTCCAACCACAGTGAATCACAAGCTACTGAAATCGCTCAACCTAATTCCCGGTTGGGCTCTGAGAGGCCAGTATCTATGCCCAGGACGCATTGATCCGAGCGTCGCGATCTGATTCAGGCTCTGCAAGGAGACTGAAGATGATTGACCTGTACTGGCTGACCGCCGAGCAGATGGCGCGCCTGGAGCCGTATTTTCCCAAGAGCCATGGCAAGCCTCGGGTGGATGATCGGCGGGTCTTGAGCGGCATCGTCTTCGTCAACCGCACGGCTTGCGCTGGCGTGATGCGCCCAGCGCTTACGGTCCGCACAAGCCTGTCCCGAGCTTCGTCGAGGGGACGCTGTACAACCGGTGGAAGCGCTGGGGAGAGAAGGGCATTTTCCTCCAGATGATGGAGGGGCTGGCTGCCGCAAGCGCCGACCCGAAGACCGTCATGATCGACGCGACCTACCTCAAGGCACACCGCACGGCATCGAGCCTGCAGCCGCCCCTTGAGCTTCTTAATGACCGCAGGCCAGGTCAGCGACTACACCGGTGCAGCCGCGCTGCTGGACGATCTACCAAAAGCTGCATGGCTGCTCGGCGATCGTGGCTACGACGCCGGCTGGTTCAGGGACGCCTTGGAAGCCAAAGGCATCAAGCCCTGCATCCCAGGGCGGAAATCCCGGACCGCGCCCATTGAATACGACAAGCGCCAGTACAGGGGCCGCAGCCGCATCGAGATCATGTTCGGGCGCCTCAAGGACTGGCGCCGCGTCGCTACCTGCTACGACCGATGCCCAACCGTCTTCTTCTCCGCCGTCGCCCTCGCTGCCAACGTCATCTTCTGGATATAACCAATGAGTCCTGAGCCTAGTGGATTGATTCCAACGTTTGGTGCCCACGCCTGACGGCGGCGATGATGTCGTTGGGGTCGGCGTGCCAGACGAAGGGGCGGGGCTGCTGGTTATGCTCCTTGATGAAGCGGTTGATGGCGGCCTGGAGGTCGATGACGGAGTGGAAGACGCCGTTCTTCAGGCGTCGTCGGGTCAGCTTTGCGAAGAAGCCCTCGACCGCGTTGAGCCAGGAGCATGACGTCGGCACAAAGTGGAAGGTCCAGCGCGGATGCCGGGCGAGCCAGGCTCGGACCTTGGGCTGCTTGTGGGTGGCGTAGTTGTCGAGGATGACGTGGACGGCCTTGTCCTGCGGCAGTTCGGCCTCGACGGCGTTCAGGAATCGGATGAACTCCTGGTGTCGATGCCGCTGCATGTTGCGCCCGATCACCGAGCCGTCGAGCACGTTCAGCGCTGCGAACAGCGTCGTCGTGCCGTTGCGCTTGTAGTCGTGGGTCATGGTCGCGCCCCGGCCGCGCTTGAGCGGCAAGCCCGGCTGCGTGCGATCGAGCGCCTGGATCTGGCTCTTCTCGTCGACCGACAGCACGATCGCGTGCGCCGGCGGCGAGACGTAGAGGCCGACGACATCATGCAGCTTTTCGGCAAAAGCCTGATCGTTGGACAGCTTGAAGCTGCGCCAGCGGTGCGGCGCCAACCCGTGATCGTGCCAGATCTTCACCACCGAAGATGCAGCGATGCCAACCGCCTTGGCCATGGCGCGTACGGTCCAGTGGGTCGCCTCGTGCTCGGGCGGCTCCAGCGTCAGCGCCACCACCCTATTGACCAACGATGGCACCAGCGGCGCGATCCCAGGCGGACGCGTCTTGTCGCGCAGCAAGCCATCGACACCCTCGACCATGAATCGCTCCTGCCAGCGCCACACGCAGGTCTTCGACTTGCCCGTCGCCGCCATGATCGCGACCGTGCCCATGCCATCGGCAGTCAGCAGGACGATCCATGCCCGCCACACCTGCTTTTGTGGCGATCCGCGCGCTGCCACGAGCGCCTCGAGCCGAGCCCTGTCCGATGCCGTGACGGCGATGCTGATCCCGCTGCGCATCCCGCATCGTGGCACAGCCGCGCCGCACACGGAATCCTCAGCCGGACTCGTCCGTTCCGATCAATCCACTAGAGCGTTTTCTGTTCGATGTGAGTCGAAAGGGGATTCACATGGCCGCGCTGATCTGATTCACGGTAGTGGCTGGACTGGAGGTCGGCATGGATGGGAAAGCCGTTATCGATGGACTTGCGATCGCGAGCGCTGGCCGCGGTTGATAGAGGAATGAGTTGCCGTGCTGCGGCGACGCGGTTCGGGGTGTCGGCCTCGACGGTGATCCGCTGGCACGACCAGTAACGCAATACGGGCGGCTATGCCGCCAAGCCGCAGGGCGGGGACACGCGGTCGCGCCGGATCGAGGCGCACCGGGACACAGTCCTGGCGCTGCACGACGCACGCCGCGATATAACGCTGGACGAGTTACGGCGTGCCCTAGGCTCAGGCGGGCGTGATCGTGGCGATCTCGACGCTGCACCGCTTCTTTGCCCGGCACGGGATCACGCGCAAAAAAAGACCGGCCATGCCGAGGAGCAGGACCGCCCCGACGTCCTGATCCAGCGCGAGGTGAACCGCGCAACCCGATCGAAAAGGCCTTCGCTCGCCTGAAGGCCATGCTCCGAAAGGCTGGCGAGCGCACCGTGTCCGGTCTGTGGTCCCTCATCGGCAAGCTGCTCGATCTCTTCGAGCCGCGGGAATGTGCGAACTACTTCAGCTCCTGCGGATATGATTCAGGCTAAAAGGAATCTGCTCCAGCCCGTCCTTATGCCATATTGCGGATGGTCGATCGCGGAGATGGCGGATTCGACTCGAAGGGTCGAACGACGAGATTGCCGACGTGACCGCCCGTGAACAGCATCAGCAGGGCATGCGAGAATTCGTCGATCGGCGACATGACGTGTTCGGGCAGGCGAAGCTTGCTGTCGCGGAGCAAGCCGGCAATCTCTTCGCGCGCCTCGGCGAATCTCGCCGCGTGATGGCTGACCACGAAACCGCGCATCGATGCATTGCGTTCGGCCAGCCGCAAATAGAGCTTGGGCCCCGCGACATTATCGAGATGCTGATATTGCGAGATCGCGCCGCAGATCACCACCCGCGCACCGGCGGGGGCGAGATTGTCCAGCGCGCCGTCGAGGATGTCCCCGCCGACGTTGTCGAAGAACACGTCGATCCCATCGGGCGCGGTCGCGCGAAGCCTGGCGGCGACCTCGCCTCGCTTATAGTCGATCGCGACGTCGGCCCCCAGGGTCTCTGTCAGATACGCGCATTTCTTTTGTCCGCCGGCGATGCCGATGACGCGCGCGCCGCGCGCCTTGGCAAGCTGGACGACGCACGATCCGACCGCACCCGCCGCGCCGGACACCGCCACGGTGTCGCCCGGTTGCACCTCGCCGACCGCGATCAGCCCGACGGATGATCGGGCCGCAGGTGGGTCCGGCTTTCGAAAACCAAGCATTTTTGACAATTGCCCGCGTGCGCCCACGCGCCGACTATCTCGGCGCACATGTCGTCGGCGATTCCTGGACGGCGAGCGAATGCATGAGGATTTGACGATGTCGAAAAGCCAATTGATCGCAATGACCCGGTCGCTGATCGACTACGGCAGCCGGGACAGCATGGAACTCGCCGACGACGTGGTGAAGGTGCCCGCCGCCTCCTACACCGACCCCGAGCTGTTCGAGCGCGAGAAAAAGCGCATCTTCAAGCGCCTGCCGCTGATGCTCGCCCCCTCGTGCGAGTTGAAGGAGCCCGGCGCGTACAAGGCGATGGAGGTGATGGGCATTCCGGTGCTGCTCACCCGCAAGAAGGACGGCAGCGTCGGCGCCTTTCTCAACATGTGCAGCCACCGCGGCAATCCGGTGGCGCAGGGATCGGGCAGCGCCTCGCGCTTCGTTTGCGGCTATCACGGGTGGACGTTCAAGAACGACGGTTCGCTCTTGGGGGTGGCCTCGCCGGGCGATTTCGGCGCAATCGACAAGGCCGAACATTGTCTGACGAAATTCCCCGTGCTCGAACGCGCCGGGCTGATCTGGGTGACGCTCGACCCGCATTCGCAGCTCGACATCGCCGATTATCTGTGCGGCTACGACGGTCTGCTCGAGCATTTCGGATTTGTCGACTGGCATTTGTTCGATTCGCGACAGCTCGCCGGACCGAACTGGAAGACCGCGTATGACGGCTATATCGATTTCTATCATCTGCCGGTGCTCCACGCGAACACCTTCGGGGCGGATTTCTTCAACCGTGCCAATTACTTCGCTTGGGGCCCGCACCAGCGCCTGTCCACCCCCGCGACCAGCGTGCAGAAAATCGGCAGCGACGAAACGCTCCACCTCGCCGAGATGGACGAAGGCGATTGGCCGCTTGAGGCGCTGCTGCAAGGCGTGTGGACGATCTTCCCGCACATCTCGATCGCCAGCTTCTACGGCGGTGGCGGTCGCGGGGCGCTGATCTCGCAGCTGTTTCCCGGCAAGACCGTGGGCGAAAGCGTGACGACCCAATTCTACGTGATGGAGCACGCGCCGGCCGACGAAGCGGTGCGTCGGGGCGCGCACGACCAGTTCGCGTTCTTGAAGACCGTGGTCCAGGACGAGGATTATCTGACGGGCCGACGTCAGCACGAGGCGCTGCAATCGGGGATGATGGATCACGTGCTGTTCGGTCGCAACGAACGCGGCGGGCAGGTCTTCCACCAATGGGCGCGCAGAATCGTCGACGCCGACGACGAAGACCTCCGCGGTCTGTTCGGTCGCGATTGCGAGGTCGATTTCGCCGAAGCCGCCGAATAGCTGACGTCGACCGAGGCGAGGGAGAGGGTACGATGGCGCTGACGCTGGAGGACAAGGATGCGATCCGCGATTGCGTCGCCGCCTACGCCCACGCGATCGACCGCCGCGACTGGGGCATGATGCCCGCGCTGTTCCATCCCGACGCCACGTTCGCCTTCGGCCCGGTCGAGGGCGGCTGGCGTGACTTCGTCGCTCAGGCGCGCGCGATCATCGATCCCTGCATCGCCACACAGCACCAACTCGGCCAGATTCTGATCGGCAGCGACGTGCCCGACGTGGCGACCAGCGAGACCTATATGACCGCGACGCACACCGTCCCGGCGGGCTATCCGCTGCCCGAGGTGTTCCCCGACCGCGGCGAGACCTATGCGGCGATCACCGCCGGGCGCTACGTCGACCGATTTGAAAAACGCGACGGCGAATGGCGAATCATTCGCCGCCAGGGCCTCTACGACTGGCGGGAATATCGCGAGATCGGCGCGGCGGACCTGTCGGCCATGCCCGAAGGCACCTGCGGTTATCACGACGAACGCGATCCGGCGACGCCAGTCGCGGCGCGCTGGCGCGGCGTCTAGCTCCGCCGCACCGAATAAGCGCCCGTCATCGTTGCAAGAATCTCCTCGCCGCGCACCACCCGGCCGCTCGCATAGCCGATGCGCCCGCCGATTCGGTCGATCCGCGCGTCGGCGACGATCCAATCGCCGATCCGCGCCGCGCCGAGAAATTGCGTCGTCAACGCGATCGTGACCGTGGGCAGCGGCGGATCGGCGGAAATGTAGATCTGGTACGACAGCGCGACATCGGCGAGCGTCGTGAGGACGCCGCCGTGCGCGACGTCGTGATAATTGCGATGATGATCCGCGACCTCCAACCCAACCAGCGTGCGATCCCCCTCGCGCTTCAGCCAATAGGGTCCGCCGTGGTCGAGGAACCCGGGGCTGAAGCGCGCCGCGGCGAAGCCCGCGGCGATTGGATCGTGCGTCACCCTCGGCCTCCTTTCATTCGCATCCTGGCCCGACGATAGGCGCACACCCGGTGAAACGCGCGCTATGAAATCTAATAATAGCCGCCCGCAATTGGCCCGCTAAATCTGGCCCGACACGATCATCCGCCGCGATCTGCGCGCGCTCTATTGGAAAGGGCAAGGACGGCGCGGTGAACCGAAAATTCCTTGCAAGGAGATTGAACGATGCCCGGCTCAGCCCACGATGTAATCGCGAATTTCTGGCGGGTGCAGGATAGCGGCGATTATACGCAACTGGTCGATCTGTTCGCCGAGGACTCGCTGATCGAGGATCCGGTCTGGGGCACCTATCGCGGTCGCGAGGAGATCGGCCGATTCATGACGACGATGGTCGCGGTCATGGGCGAGCGCAAAATCCGCTTCACGATCGACGAAATCTGCGGCGACGACCGCACCGCCTGGTCGCGCTGGACGATGCATTCGCCGGAAGGGACGCGTGGCGGCTGCGGTATCTACAAGGTCGCGGACGGCAAGCTGACGTATTACCGCGACTACATGGACCCGAGCGAATCCGAGAAACACGACTGATCTGCGCGCGGCGGCGGAGCACTATGCCCGATCGTCGCGGGCGGCGCTGCGTCCGGCGATATAGCCGTAGGTGATCGCCGGGCCGAGCGTTCCACCCGCCCCGGCATAGACCCCGCCGGTGGGCGAGGCGATGACGTTGCCCGCGCCGTAAAGCCCGGGGATCGGCCAGTCGTCGTGCGCCAGGACGCGCGCCTCGCCGTCGGTTTGCGGCCCGCCGTTGGTGCCGAGCAGCCCCATATGGACCGCGACCGCGAAGAACGGTGGCTGCGCGACAGTCCCCAGCGTCATCGCTGCGCCTTCGCGCGAACGATCGCCGTAGAAATGATCGTAGGCGCTCGTCCCGCGATCGAAATCGGGATCCTCGCCGCGCTCGGTGTTCCGACTGAACCGCGCCGCGGTCGCTTCGAGCGCGTCGCCCGGAACCCCGATCGCGTCGCCGAGCGCGGCGAGCGTTTCGGCGGTGACCACCCAATCGGGCAGCGCGTCGTCAGGCATCACGGTGTCGATCGGATAACGCGCGCGATATTGCGCATCGAACACCAGCCAGGCGGGCATGTTCTCGTAATCGTAGCTTTGCGGGTCGAAGCGGTGGAACGCCCCGGCGAGCGCCGAATAATTGGCCGCTTCGTTGCAGAAGCGTTCGCCCTTGCGGTTGACCATCACCGAATGCGGCACGGTCCGTTCGATCAGCAGCGGCGAGGCGCGCTGTTCGCCGCCCGCCCAGCGGCTCGGCGGCGGCGCGAGCGTCGGCGCCCACCACGCGCTGGTCATGTTGCCCAGCTTCGCGCCCGCGCGCATCGCCAGCACCAGCCCGTCGCCCCGCGCGGTCGGCGGCGAGGCGGGGGCATCGACGGGTCCGCGCAGAAACGTCCGCCGCAAGCCTTCGTCCCATTCGAAGCCGCCGGTGGCGAGCACCACGCCGCGCGCCGCGCGCATTTCGACAGGCGCACCCTCGCGCTGCCCGGCGATGCCGACCACGCGGCCATCCTCGATCAGCAACCGATCGACGGCGACCCCGAACGACGGTTCGATCCCGCGCGCCAGACAGCCCTTCAGCAACCGCCCGACCATCGCCTGGCCGAAACCGCGCTCGTCATTGGCGATGCGGCGCTGCATTTCCTCGGGCGCGACTTGCCCGGTCGCGCCGCCGAGCGGGGTCTCGCGCAACATCATCGGCTTGATCTCTTCGCCCGCATAGATTCGCCCGGCCCAGTTGCCGAGTTCGCGAAAGCTGAAGAGATCATGGTCGAGCGCGCGGCCTCCCTCGGGCTTCGCGCCGGGCCGGTCGAGATAGTAATCGGGATAGCCGGGCAGCAGCGAAAGTCGGATCGCATCGAGCCGCGTGAGGAATTCGAGCGCCTCCGGCCCGCGATCGACGAAGGCGGCGAGCGTGTCTTCGATCAGATCGCTGTGATCGAGCGCGTGGAAATACGACAGCGCGTCGGCGCGGCTGTCGGCGATCCCCGCCGCGCGCATCGCCGGATTGTCGGCTACCCAGATCACCCCGCCCGACACCGCGCTGGTTCCGCCGACCCGCTCGCCGCGCTCGATCAGCGCGACGCGCGCGCCAGCCTCGTGCGCCGCCAGTGCGGCGGTCATCCCCGCGGCGCCCGTTCCAAGAACGATGACGTCGAATTGGTCCATCGCGGTCTTAGGCACCGCCGATACACGCGCGCGCAACCCTCCATTTGGCGAGGTGTCCGGCGCGCGCGGTGGCGCTATCGTCTCCGCAAACGAGGAGAATGCGATGAAGCTCGACGGTAAGATCGCGGCGATCACGGGGGGCACGGCGGGGATCGGGCGGGGCATCGCCGAGGCGTTCCTCGCCGAGGGCGCGTGCGTCGCGCTGATGGCGCGCAACGAGGCGAAGGCGCGCGCGACGCTGGACGAGATCGGCGCGGGAGACCGCGCGATCTTCGTTGCTGGCGACGCGATGCGGCAGGCCGATATCGAAGGATTCGTCGACCGCGCGACCGCGCATTTCGGCACACTCGACATCCTCGTCAACAACGCCGGGGGTGCGGGCGATCTGCGCCCGCTGGTCGATCTCAGCGACGAGGCTTTCGACGAGGCGATGAAGTGGAACGTCTATTCGACCTTCTGGGCCTGCCGCCGCGCGCTGCCGACGATGCTCGGCAAGCGCGACGGCCGGATTATCAACATCAGCTCGATGGAGGGCAAGCACGGCAAGCCGGTGCTGACCGCCTATTCGGCGGCGAAGCACGCGGTCAACGGGCTGACCAAATCGGTCGCGCGTGAGGTCGGCGCGCAAGGCGTCACCGTCAATGCGATCTGCCCCGGACTGGTGATCACCGACATCATCCGCGAAAACGGTCCCGTGACCGCCAGGGCGATGGGAATGGACTTGGACGCGATGATCGACCTGTTCTCGCAGGAAGCCGCGATCAAGCGCCCCAACCGCGTCGAGGAGATCGCGGCGATGGCGGTGCTGCTCGCTTCGAAGGAGGGCGCGGGGATCACCGGCGCCACGCTCAGCGTCGACGGCGGCACCGCGCAATATTGATCCGTCGCCCAAGCGCAAAAGTGCCAGTCGCGTGCCCTTGGAGCGGGGTCTATGTCGGACGGGAAGGAGTTCGGGAATGATCGTTCGCACGCAGAAAACCTTTTGCCGTTTCTGCCACGCCAATTGCGCGATGCTGGTCGATGTCGAGGATGGTCGTGTGACGGCGGTGCGCGGCGATCCCGACGATCCCGAATTCGCCGGTTACACCTGCATCAAGGGACGTCAGCTGCCCGAATCGCACAACAGCCCCGACCGGCTGATCCATAGCCTCGTGCGGCGCGACGGCGCATTCGTCGAGACGCCGATGGCCGAGGCGCTGGCCCATGTCGGCGACAGACTGCAGGACATCATCGCACGCCACGGCCCGCACTCGGTCGCGCTGTTCTTCGGATCGGGCGGGTTCCAGAACAGCGCCGGGATGGCCGCGGCGTTGGCGCTGTGCAAGGCGATCGGAACCCGCAACTATTACACCAGCGTCACGCTCGATCAGCCCGCAAAAGTCTATACCACCGCGCGCTACGGCAAGTGGATGGGCGGCACGAATACGTTCAGTCAGGCCGACGTCACCTTCCTGATCGGCAACAACCCGATGGTCTCGCATTATTCCCCTCCGGGGGGCGTGCCGCCGTTTTCGCCGTCGCGGCGGATCCGCGACCGCCAGAAGGCGGGGATGAAGCTGATCGTCGCCGACCCGCGCGAGAGCGACGTCGGCGCGCTGGCCGACATCTATCTGCCGGTAAAGCCGGGCGAGGACCCCGCGCTGCTCGCCGGGATGCTCAACGTGATCCTGAAGGAACAACTCTACGATCGCAATTTCGCGGCCGCGCATGTCGATGGGATCGAGGAACTCGAGGCCGCCGTGGCGCCATTCTCCCCCGACATCGCCGCCGCCCGCGCCGGGGTGGACGCGGACCGGCTCGTCGCCGCCGCGCGGCTGTTCGCCGGGGCGGACAGGGGCTGCGCGGTCACCGGCACCGGGCCGGAGATGGCAGGCAATGGCACGCTGACCGAATATCTCGTCAGCGCGCTCAACATCCTGTGCGCCCGCTTCACTCAGGAAGGCGAGAAGGCGAGCATCCCCGGCGTGTTCACCGCCCAGACCCCGCGCCGGGCGCAGGTCGCCCCACGCGTGGCCATGTTCGGCGAAGGGTTCCCGCAGTCGCGCTTCCGCGGCCTTGGCGCGCTCGGCTTCGAAATGCCGTGCAACGTGCTCGCCGACGAAATCCTCACTCCCGGCGATGGGCAGGTGCGCGCGCTGATCTCGGTCGGCGGCAACCCCGAGATCGCCTTTCCCAACCAGCTCAAGATGCGCCGCGCGCTCGACGATCTGGAATTGTTCGTCCAGGTCGATCCGTGGATGTCGGCCAGTGCCAAGCGCGCCGATGTCGTCCTGGCGCCGACGCAGTGTCTCGAGCGCGAGGACATCACCAGCCTGTCCGAATGGTGGCACGAACGGCCCTATGCCCGCTACACCGAAGCGGCGGCCCAGCCACCCGGTGACACGATCGACGAATATGAAATGATGTGGCGCATCGCCCGGCATCTGGGCCTGACGCTCAACCTTGCCGGCGGCGCGGTCTCGACCGAAGAATGCCCGGACAAACAGACCTTCCTCGACCTGATGACCGCCGGTTGCCTGGTCCCGCCAAGCCAGGTTCGCCGCGATTCGCAAAACGGCGAAGCGGTGATCTATGATGCGCTGCACCCGATCGTGCAGCCCGCCGAGCCCGGCACCGAAAGCCGGTTCGATCTGTCGTTCGGGGGTATGCCCGCCGCGCTGCTCGCCTATGCCGAGGACCGCGCAACGCGCGACGGCTTCGGCTTCCGGCTGATCTCGCGCCGGTCGAAGACGCGGTTCAATTCGATCGGGCACCCGCTCAAGGCGCTCCAGGCCAAGACCACGACCAACCCCGCCTATATCCATCCCGCCGACCTCGCCGAGCTGGCGATCGCCGAAGGCGACATCGTCGAGATCTCCTCGCCCCAGGCAACCATCTACGGGGTCGCCAAGGCGAGCGACAAGGTCCGCCGCGGACTGGTGTCGATGGCGCACGCTTATGGCGACAGCGAGGCGGGCAAGCACGACGTCCGCGAGAAGGGCGGATCGACCAACCGCCTGACCAGCGACGAAATCGGGTTCGACCCGATCACCGGGCAAGCGCTGCAAAGCGCGATTCCGGTCAGGATCGCCGCGGCGTGAGCGTCAACCGTCGTTTTGTGCTTCGCCGCCGCCCGGGTTGGGTTGTGGGCCTGGACGCCATTGAAAACTCTCCGATCGCGAACCGGGGCGACCGTACCTAGCAAATTCACGGATCGCTTCGGCGTTCGGCAGGGTTATGAACGATACCGACAATCCGGATGGGAGCGCCGCGTTGAACAAGCCGATCGATCAAGCCAATTTCTTCGCTCCCGAAACGTTGACCGATCCGTTCGATTATTACCGGCAGGCGCACGCGCAGGGACGGAAGATCGAACATATTCCCGAAATGAACACCTATCTCGTGTTCGCCTATGACCTGTGTTCGGAAGCGACCGGCAAGCCGGAGATATTCTCGAACGATTTCGGCGGTCTGATGGGTGCCGACAACGAGGAGATCAAGGCGATTCTGGCCGAAGGCTGGGACAATCCGGCGACGCTGCTGACCGCCGACGCGCCGGTTCACACGCGCAACCGCAAACTCGTCAATCTCGCCTTCTCCGGCCCGCGGGTGAACGCGATCGAGGAGGATATGCGCGCCAAGGCGATCGAGCTGATCGAAAGTTTCGCCGACGCCGGCGCCTGCGAATTCGTCGAGGCCTTCGCGATTCCCCTGCCGGTCGCGATGATCGCGCAGCAGATCGGGCTCGACAACGATCCGCGCCAGGTCAAATACTGGTCCGACGCGGCGATCGACCGGTTCAGCCAGATGATCGACCGCGAGCGCGAACTGGAATGCGCGCGCAGCTTCGTCCAATACCAGAAATACATGAAGTCGAAGATCGACGACCGCCGCGCCAACGGCGGCGACGACCTGCTGACCGATCTCGTCGAGGCGCGTGCGGCGGGCGAAATTCCGCTGACCGACGAAGAAATCATGTCGATCATGCAGCAGTTCATGGTCGCCGGGAACGAAACCACGACCTCGACTCTGGCCGGCGGGCTGCTCCAGTTGATCCGCAATCCCGATCAGATGGTCAAGGCCAAAGCGGCAGCCGGCGGGCGCGACCCCAAACTGATCCAGAACCTCGTCGAAGAGACGCTGCGTTACGAAACCCCGACCGCGGGCATGTGGCGGCTGGTGAAGCAGGATACCGAGCTGGGCGGCGTGGCGATCCCCGTTGGGGCGATGGTGCAGTTGCGCTACGCCGCGGCCAATCGCGACCCGGCGAAATACGACGACCCCGACCGCTTCGATATCGAACGCGCGAACGCCCGGACGCATCTCGCGTTCGGCAAGGGCCCGCACATGTGCGTCGGCAACATGCTGAGCCGCAAGGAACTTTTCGTTGCATTCGACGAACTGCTCGCACGGCTCGACGGCTTTACGCTACCCGACGAGGACGCGATCACGATACTGCCCAACATCCTCCTGCGCGGCATCACGCGCCTGCCGATCCGGTTCGCGCGGGCGACATGAATTTCGACCTGTCCGAAGACCAGGAGATGTTCCGCGCGACCGCCGAACGGTTCGCGGCGCGCATCGACGTCGCGGCCAGACGCGCGCTACGCGGCGGACCCGCGCGCTACGATCGGGCGCGCTGGACCGAACTCGCCGAACTCGGCCTGATCGCGGTCGCGACGCCCGATACGCTGGGCGGAATAGGCGGATCGGTCGTCGACTTGACGGTGATCGCCGAGGCGCTCGGCAACGGCAATGTGGTCGATCCCTGGCTCGAGAACGGAATCCTTCCCGCGCTGCTGCTGGCCTCCGCGGGCGACGAGCGGACGCTGGCGGGCGTGCTCGACGGATCGGTGTTCGCCGCTTTCGCCTTCGCCGAGCGCGCGCAGCGCTACAACCTCGACCCTCACGTCACCGTCGGCGAGCGCCACGGCGACGCATACCGGGTTTCTGGCGAGAAGACGTTCGTCCCCGGCGGCGCGGCGGCCGATGTCCTGATCGTCTCCGCCGCGCTCGAAGGCGTTCCGGCGTATTTCCGTATACCCGTTGCGAGTCCGGGCGTCAGCCTGCGCGGCTATACCGCGGTCGACGGCAGCGCCGCGGCCGAGGTGCGGCTGCATGGTGTCGAACTCGACGGAAACGCCCGCCTCGCGCTCGATCGTGCGGGACTGGACGATGTCGTCGCGACGATCCGCCTGCTCGCCGCCGCGGAGATGGTCGGGCTGGCGCAGCGCCTGCTCGACGAAACACTCGCCTACGCCAAGCAGCGCGAGCAGTTCGGCGTGCCGATCGGCAGCTTCCAGGCGCTGCAACATCGGCTGGTCGATTGCTATGCCGCGCTCGAGCAATCGCGCTCGATGCTGCTTCGGGTCGCGCTATCGGATCGCGCCGACACCCGCCGCTGGGCTGCGCAGGCCGCCGGCGCCAAGGCCTATATCGCCGAAAACGCGCTGCAAATCGGCCGTGAGGCGATCCAGATGCACGGCGGGATGGGCATCACCGACGAACTGGCGATCGGCCACGCCTTCAAGCGCATCCTGTTGCTCGAAAAGCTGTTCGGCGGTCGCGTCGACGATCTCGCTCTTTACGCCGAGGCTGCCTGATGAACGCGCTGATCGACGGCCGATTGCCGGGCGACACCGACGGCGGATGCATCGCCTGCGGCGAGCCGGTCGGCGCGTCGGGGCTGCGCCAGGTCTATGAAAATGTCGTCCAGTTGCGCGGCCGCGGCGGCGCACGGCAGGTGCCGGGCGATCCGAAGACCGCCTATCGCCACGTTTACGGTGCGCCGGGACTATCCGGCGTCGCCATATTGATGCGGTAGAGAGGCGGACGATGGGGAGAATGGACGGGAAAGTCGCGCTGATCAGCGGCGGCGCCGAAGGGATCGGAGCGGCCATCGGTCGGCTGGTGATTGCCGAAGGCGGAAGCGCGATGCTCGCCGACATCCAGATCGCCAAGGCTAAGGCGCTGGCCGCGGAACTCGGCGAACGGGCGGCCGCGGTCGAACTCGACGTGCGCGACCCCGTTCAATGGGACAATGCGGTGGCCGTCACCGTCGAGCGGTTCGGCAAGCTCACCGTGCTATGCAACGTCGCGGGGATTTCCGAGCCCGGCAATGTCGTCGATGTCACGCTCGACAGCTGGCATCGGACGATCGACATCAATCTTAACGGCACGTTCTACGGCTGCCGCGCCGCGCTGCCCGCGATGGAAAAAGCGGGCGAGCCGGGCGCGATCGTCAACATCGGTTCGATGCAGGCGATCCGCCCCGGCGCGATCTTCGCCTCCTACGGCGCGTCGAAGGCCGGGGTCCAGGCATTGACCCGCACGATCGCGCTCGACTGCGCTGCGCGCGGGGTGCCGATCCGGGCCAATCTGGTTCATCCCGGTGCGATCCGCACGCCGATGTACCAACGCTATCAGAATGCCGGCCCTGCCAGCCCGGAAGAGATCGAAACCGCTTTCGCCGCGGCCCATCCGATGAACCGTATCGGCGAACCCGAGGAGGTTGCCCGCGCGGTGGTGTTCCTCGCCAGCGACGAGGCCAGCTTCACCACCGGGGTCGACTTCACGGTCGATGGCGGCGGGTCGATACGGAGCTAGCGGCATGGCGTCTCTTCCGAACGAGCGGGTCGACGGCCGTTTCGACCCCGACCCGGAGCGCTGCGCGTGGGACTACGGCCTCTATTATGACGTGTTGCGCCGGGGCATCGCTTGGCCGATGCGCGCAGGGGACTAAGCAATGGACATGGATTTTTCGCCCGAGGATCTCGCCTTTCGCGACGAGGTGCGGGCCTTCATCGACGCCCACTTGCCCGATCGCCTGCGCGAGGGCGGCCGCAAGACCCCGGGGGTGTTCGTCGACCCCGACATCGGACTCGAATGGCACGGCATCCTCAACGCCCGGGGATGGGTCGCCTACCATTGGCCGAAAGAGGATGGCGGCACCGGTTGGACGCCGACCCAGCGGTTCATTTTCGAAAAGGAATGCGCGCTCGCCGCCGCCCCGGCGCTGTCGGTCATGAGCCTGCGGCTGGTCGGCCCGGTGATCTGCGCCTTCGGCACGCCTGAGCAGAAGGCGCGCTTCCTGCCCGGCATTCTGAGCGGCGAGGATTTCTGGTGTCAGGGCTATTCCGAGCCCGGCGCGGGCTCCGATCTCGCCGCGTTGAAGACCGTCGCCCGGCGCGAAGGCGACGAATATGTCGTCGACGGGTCGAAAATCTGGACGACCCAGGCGCATCACGCCAACTGGATTTTCGCGCTGGTTCGCACCGACGCGAGCGGCGCGAAGCAGAGCGGGATAAGCTTTCTGCTGATCCCGATGAATCAGCCAGGTGTCGAAGTATCGCCGATCCTGTCGCTGTCGGGCGACCACGAGGTCAACCAGGTGTTCTTCACTGGCGCGCGCACCGCGGTCGACAATCTGATCGGCGATGAGGGCCAGGGCTGGGGTATCGCCAAGTTCCTGCTCGAAAACGAACGCGGCGGATCGTGCTTCGCACCGCGCCTGCTGCGGACGATCGACGAGTTGGCCGAGATGGCCCGCCACCAGCCGTCCGGTTTCAACGGTGCGATCGGTGGGCAGGCGCGCTGGCGCGAGAGGCTCGCGCTCCTGCGGCTCGAGGCCGAAGCGCTCGAAGTGACCGAGCTGCGCATTCTCGCGCAGCTCGCCAAGGGCCGTGCGCCCGGTCCGCAGACCTCGCTGACGAAGCTGCTCGGGACGAACCTTGGGCAGAAGATCGACGACCTGCGGCTCGACCTGCTCGGTTACGACGCGCTGCAGCTGCCGCTCGAGCGGCCGCTCTACGGCAACAGCGCGCCCGAGCCGATCGGCTCCGCTTCGGCGCAAGTCGCGATGGGCCGGTACCTCAACAACCGCGCCGCGACGATCTTCGGAGGATCGAACGAGGTGCAGAAGAACATCATCGCCAAGGCTGTCCTCGGCCTCTGAGCGGGGTTCACCGGGAAGGACACAATCGCCAATGGACGCTTCGAAGATCATGTTCCGCGAAGGCCTCCTCGCCGGAGAGCGTATTCTCGTCACCGGGGGCGGAACCGGCTTGGGGCGCGAAATGGCCGAGGGGTTTCTCAAGCTCGGCGCCGCGGTGCACATCTGCGGCCGGCGCGAAGGCAAGTTGCAGGAGACCGCGGACGAACTGATGACGCTGCACGGCGGTGAGGTCGTCGGCCACGCCTGCGACATCCGCGACGCCGATGCGATCGACGCGATGATCGAGACGATCTGGCGGGGTGGCGCGCTGACCGGTCTGGTCAACAATGCCGCGGGCAATTTCATCAGCCGAACAGAGGATCTTTCGGTCAACGGTTTCAATGCGATCGCCGACATCGTCTTTCGCGGCACCTTCTACGTCACCCACAACGTTGGCAAACGGCTGATCGCCGAAGGCAAACGCGGCAATTTTCTGTCGATCCTGACCACCTGGGTGTGGAACGGTTCGGCCTTCACCGTTCCCTCGGCGATGTCCAAGGCGGGAATCAACGCGATGACCCAGAGCCTGGCGACCGAGTGGGCTCGCTACGGACTGCGCTTCAACGCGATCGCCCCGGGGCTCTTTCCGACCAAGGGCATGAGCGCGCGTCTGTCGCCCGGCGGTGGCGGCGGCAATTCGCAGAACCGCGCCAATCCGATGGGCCGCCACGGCGAGATGCACGAGCTGGTCAATCTGGCGGTGTTCCTGATGGGGCCGGGCGCCGAATATGTGAACGGCCAGACGGTCGCGATCGACGGCGCCGGCTACCAGGCCAACGGCGGCAATTTCTGGCAGGCGCTGTCGCCGCTGGGCGATGAGGAATGGGCCCGGTTGCGCGACACGATCAAGGCGACGAACGCACAGGACAAGTCGCAGCGCACGACCTGACGAAGCCGCGAAGCGAACGTTGGAAAATGCGCCGTTCGGCCATAACCACGTAATTTTCCAACCAAACCGAGGCCCTTTGTGGAATCATCCGCTATGGCCGACTATCCGATCATGGGACGACAGGTTGTTGAACTTCGCCCGCCGCAGGGCCGTGCCGCAGCCGCCGATCTGCTCGAGGCGGTGACCGTGCGGAGCATCGAGGACATCCACGATGCCGCGGTCGCCATAAAGACGATCGCCGAAGAGCGCGGGATGCGGGTCTGCACGTGCGACGACATCTCGTCGAAAGAGCCGATGATCGATGCCGAAGGGACGATCCTCAACGGCGACGTGTTCGGCTGGCTCGAAGACGGCAAGCGCTGGTGGGAAGATCATCGCCTGGCGCTGCATTCGCCGCTGCCGCGTGCGTGCCGTCACGAGAGCGAGCCCTTCTGGGTCAATCAAGACGGTTTCTTCGGTATCTGGCGCAATTCCTATCTGGACGACATCGACCTGCGCGACTTTGCCAAGCGAGCGTTGTGCAAGGCCGCGATCCTGGTGCCCGTGCATCTTCCTTTCGGGCAAATATCGGCCAAGTGCCTCATTCCGGTCGATCGTGATCGGGGCGACCTTTCGGAAGACTTCGCCGAGCACGGAGCGTTATTCGGCCAGGTGATGCGGCGCTTCATCGCGGGATACGCCCACGCCATGCGGACGCGGCGGCGGGTGCCGTCGGACTGCATGCTGTCGAAGCGCGAGGTCGAATGCCTGCGCTGGGCGGCGATCGGCAAGACCGACATCGAAATCAGCATGATCCTGGGCCGCAGCAACGCCACGGTCCGCTATCATATCCACCGCGCGGGCGAAAAACTCAACTCGGTCAATCGCGCGCAGGCGATATTCAAGGCCGGCCAGTTGGGCTATCTCGGCGCAAGCGACTAGCCGCGCTGCCTCTCCTCACAGTAACGCTAGGATATTGTTCGGCGGCGCTGTGACACTGAAAGGCGGCAAGATACCGCGCAAAGTAAGAGGACGGATCGCCTGCGATGAACGAGACCGTCAAAATCGTCCGCGACGATCGCTGCCCCGGCACGAGCTACACCGACATGCTGGAAGCCGACACGCGGCGGGCGCCCGATTATCTGTTCGAGGAATCGACGATTCCGCTGTTGAACGAACCGCTGTCGGCATGAAGGCGTCGGCAAACGGGGTGATGGAGCTTGGCACGTATCAGGACAGCCGCGTCCGCCACTTCCAGCAGACGCTGATGAAATACATCGACGGCGACCTTCCCGGATGAGCGACATCGGGACAGTCATCGTGCTGGGCGCCCCGGCGGATCAGGGAATCCCGCTGGTCCAGCGCCTGCTCGCCTCGGGCTATGCCGTCACCGCCGGGGTTCGCCGCGCCGATGCGCTGGCCGCCAGCCCGTTTCCCGCGCTGCCGTCGATCGCGGCCGACATCACCGACGCAGCCTCGCTCGAAATCGCGTTCGCCGGACAGGACGCGTTGGCGATGCACCTGCCGTTCGAATTCGACCGCGCGGTCGCCGCGTCGTACGGACGCAACATCGCGCAGGCGGCAAAGGCCGCCGCGCTGAAGAAGATCGTCTTCAACACCAGTTGCTTTGTCGCCGATCGCGATCTGGATCTCAGCGCTCACGACGGACGGCGCGATATCGAGCGGTCGTTGCGCGACACCGGGATACCCTGCGTCTTCATCGAGCCGGTCGTGTTCATGAACAACGTGATCCGGGTGTGGAGCAAGCCCTCGATCGTCAAGCGCGGGGTGTTCGCCTATTCGGCAGCGCCTTATCTCAAGATCAGCTGGGTCTGCCTCGACGATGTCGCCGCTTACATGGTCGCGGCGCTGGGAACCGACGCGGCCGACGGCCGGCATGTGCCGGTCGGCGGGCCCGAGGCGCTGATCGGCGACGAGGTCGCGGTGCGGCTGAGCGAAGCGCTGGGCAAGCCGATCGCGTTCGAGAGCATCACCCCCGACGAGTTCGCCGCACGGATGAGCGAACTGGTCACCGGATCGCGCGACGTGGCCCCGCACAGCATCTACGAAGGTATGGCGAAATTCTATCGCTTCTACAACGAGCAACCCGAAAGCCCGCTGATCGTCGATCCTGCGGAAACGCGAAAGCTGCTCGTCGTCGAGTCGACTTCGATGCGCGCGTGGCTGACCCGCTGGGACTGGACCCAGCCGACCTGAAGCTAGGCTTCCGGTTGCGCCGTCGGCGGTAACGCACCCTCCGCGGTTGCCCGTAATGTCGAGGACCGGCGGATGATCCGCAGGATCATTTGGCGGCGAGCCGCGCGATGTAACCGGTCCGGCGCATCTGCACTGCTGTCCAGATGAAAATCACCATCGCGACTGCGCCCGCCGCGACGCAGACACCGAATACGGCAAGGTTGAGTCCGAACGGGCCGTAGACGGGGGTGAACCGGTCGCTCATCGATCCGATCAGCCCCGCGCTCACCAATTGCCCGATCAGATTGTTGAAGAACAGCGCGAACGCGACCGCAAAGCCGCGCTGCGAGGGTTCGACGCACGATTGCAGCAGTGAAAGGATAGGGGCCTGGCTGGAGACGTAGATGCCGTAGCTCAACGCGAACAACCCGAGAAACGGCCAAATCGAACTGGCGGCTAGGCTGAACCAAAGTGGAATGAGACTTAAAAGGCTGACCACGCCCGGCAGCCACGCTCGCCAGCGCTCGTCGCGCCGGGTCAACCAGTCGGTCAAATAGCCGCCGATCAGCGGCCCCGGAATGCCGCCGAGCAGGAAGGTGCAGCCGAGATAGACCGCGACGTCGCCGGTCGAGACCGCGAAATTGCGCAGCATGATCGCCGGCATCCAGATCGCCATCGCATAGCCGATCATGATCTGGACCGCGAACCCCGCCACAACGCCGAGGAAGATGCGATTGCGCAGCAACGACGCGACCGTCGCGCCGAGCGGCAATTGCACAGCCGATGCGCCCGTTGGGGCATAGCGACCGCGCGAGGGCTCGCGAACGGTGAGAAACAACGTCGCTCCGAGGACGATTCCCGGCAAGCCGAACAGCACGAACGCCCCGCGCCAGCCGAACGCCTCGGCCAGCAAGCCGCCGGCCATCAGCCCGCCGGCGGTGCCTATCGTCGCGCCCAGCGTGAGGAAACCCATCGCCCGGGCCAGTTGATCGCGCCGGAAATAATCGGCGATCAGCGATTGTCCGGGCGGCCCGCTACCCGCCTCGCCCATGCCGACGCCGATCCGCGCAAGGAACAGCGACCAGAATCCGGTGGCGAGCCCGCAGAGCGCGGTCGTCACGCTCCAGAACACCAGCGCCGCGGCCACGATCGACTTGCGGTTGGAGCGATCCGCGATGCGCGCGACGGGAAACCCGAAGGTGATGTAGGTGATCGTGAACGCGGCGCCCGCCAGCAGGCCGAGTTGCGTGTCGGACAGCACGAACTCCACCTTGATGTCCTGCATCAGGATCGAGAAGACCAGTCGATCGGCGACGCTCAACATCGAGGTGAGCGTGAGAAGGACCAGCACGTAGTAACGATAGCGCGGTCCTTCGGGAATGATCCGCGACGACCGGTCCGCGCTCACCGTTCGGGTCGCGCCAACAAACCATTGTCGATCGGAATCTCGACCCCGGTAAGGAAACGCGATTCGTCAGACGCCAGATAGAGCACCATGTTGGCCACGTCGCGCGGGGCCCCCAGCGCCTCCTTGGGCAGCACCCCCTCGGGCACCGGGACTTCGCGGCCGTGGCGGCCGGCAACCGCCTGGATCATCGGGGTCTCGATGCCGCCGGGCATCAGCACGTTGCAGCGAATGCCATTGTCCTCGTCCTGGCAATACATCGCGATCGACTTCGTCATCGAGCGGATCGCACCCTTCGCTGCGGTATAAGCGACGATCGCGCCATAGCCCATCAGCGAGGCCGAGGAGGCCATGTTGACGATCGACCCGCCACCCGATTTCGTCATCAGCGGGATGCCGTATTTGCAGCCGAAAAAGGTGCCCATGACGTGGATGTCGAGATGGAGGCGAAAATTGTCGGCCGAGCAGGTTTCGATGTCCTCGAAGATGACGTTGCCGGCGTTGTTGACCAGAATGTCGAGTCGACCGTGAAGCTTTTCGACCTCGCGGAAAATCTCTTGCCAGCGCGCCTCATCGCGGACGTCATGCTCGAATGCGGTTCCGCCGACCGCGTCGGCTACCGCGCGTGCCCTGGCGATATCGATATCGGTAACGACGACGCTTGCGCCCTCTTCGGCAAGGCGTTCGCAATCGGCCTTGCCGAGGCCCATCGCCCCGCCGGTGACCAGGGCAATTTTGCCTTCCACACGTCCTGCCATCGCAACCTCCCCGCGCCGACCATCGCGCTACTTAGCTGAGGCGAACCGGCGTCCCTATTGTCAAAAAGGGCAGGAAGAGCGGGCCACGCTGGATCTCGCCGCGACGGTGAAGCGATCCGGCAATCGATCAGATATCCGTGCCCGCGCGGAGCGTAGAACAGCGCATCGGCGCGCAATGGTTTTGGCCCGATAATCCCCGGATCGCTTAGGTCTAACGCAAGATTGCCAAGGCGCGATGCGGTAAACCTCCACGGCGTCACTATCGGTTTCGCTAAATGTGTCCGTTGCAGCGCCTGCGTAAAACGGAATCGCACTCGAAGGCGCGTGCGAAACAGTTTGGGCACCGAAACGTGGCGTTAAAGCCGCGACGCCCCGAGGGGAGGATATGCATGATCGATATTATGCCCGGAAACCGTCTTGCCCGGCGACTTCGGCCGGTTCTGCTCGGGTCTGCCTTGGGACTGGCCATGCTGGCCGTGCCACCTAGCGCGCACGCCCAGGACGCTACCGCGATCGCCCCCCCGGCCGACATTCCGGCGGCTGACACGCCGGCGGCGAACGGCAACGATATCGTCGTCCTTGCACGCCGCCAGGCGGAAACTCTGCAGAACGTGCCGGTCACGGTCACCGCGATCGGCGGGCCCACGCTCGAGAAATATAACGTCACCCAGGTCGCCGATGTCATCAGCCGGGTGCCGACGCTCGATGTTCAGATCGGCGGCTCGGGGTCGGGCGGTCAGCTGTCGCTGCGCGGTGTGGGGTCGTCGGCGATCTCGGCCGCCTTCGATTCGGCAGTGGCGTGACCGATACGCTCGGCATTCGCCTCGCTGGTCAATACAACGACATCAAAGACTTCGTCAGGCTTCAGGACAACACTCCGGCGGTCAACAAAACTCGCGGCCTGACCAATTTCGTCGCACGCGGCACGCTCGCCTGGAAACCGGCGCCGTGGTTCGACGCGAATTTGAAGGTGAACTACGTCCACAACACCAACGATGGTGCGATCGCCCAGTCCGATATTTATTGCGGCGCCAACGGCATCGCCGATCCGGTGGCGCTATTCAGCAATACGATCATTATTCCGTCGGGCGCCGACTGCAAGTCGAAGGACGGCAGGAATTTCCTGCCCGACACCGCCCCGCCGATCGCCGCGTCGGTTCCCCGACCGTCGAAAGCGGTCGGCTACAACGGTGTGCCGTTCGGCGAGACCGACCTGTTTTTCACCAGATTGCTGGCCGATATCGACGTGACCGACAAACTGACGCTGACCTCGACGAGCGGCTATGTCGATCTCGACGCCACCGACGTCGATAACTACAGCTACGACGGGGTCGGTCCGGCGTTTTCCCCGACGGGTTTGCCGGTCAGTGCGATCGCTCCGGCGCTCGCCGCGATCAACGGCCCCGGCGTTCCGCTGGGCGTGGGCACCAGCGACCCGCGCAACACGCTCAAGCAGTTCAGCCAGGAGGTTCGCCTCACCAGCCACAACGACGGCTTCTTCAACTTCATGGTCGGGGCGTATTACGAGCACCGCAGGTTCGGCTTCGACACCTCGCAGAACGCGGTCAACATCGGGCTGATCGCGCCCGATCCGATCACCGGATACACGTTCGACTACAAGCGGGTTCACGTCACCAAGACCAATGCGCTTTCCTTCTTCGGCAGCACGATCCTGAAGCTGACCGACCGGCTCGAGCTGTCGGGCGGCGTCCGCTACACGAAGGAAAAGAAGGTCAACACGATCACGGTTCCTTACGTTCATGCCCTCCTGTCGGCGACCCCGGCGTTCATCTCGAGCGGGTTCTTCTCGGGACCGATCAGATACAAGGATGACAATTGGTCGCCCGAAGTGACGCTCAAATACGAGTTCACCCCGGACGTGAACGTGTTCGGTTCGCTCAAAACCGGCTATAAGTCGGGCGGCATCGACAACAGCGCGCTGCCAAGCAACTCGCTATTGGGCTTCAACGATCCCGATCCGGCGGTGCGTGCAGCGGTGGCCCAGGGGCTTATCTTCGGGTCGGAAAAGGCCCGCGGCGGTGAAGTCGGCGTCAAGTCCGAACTGGCGAACCGTACCGTCACTTTGAACGCGACCGCGTTTTACTACGTGTTCAAGAATTTGCAGGTGCAGAACTTCGATTCGATCGCTGTCCAGTTCATCACCCTCAACGCGGGCGAAGTGACCACCAAGGGCATCGACGGTTCCCTGGGCTGGCGCACTCCGGTCACCGGGCTCAACCTGTCGGGCAATGTGTCGCTTCTCAGCGGCAAGTTCACCAAGCCCTTTCAGACTTCGCCGGGGGTCGATCTGGAAGGGCGCGACGCTGCCAATGCCCCGAGATTTTCGGGTAACCTCGCATTCGACTGGTCGATCCCGATGGGCGATTCTCTCGTGGTCGGGCTGGGCGGAAACGCGCTGTACAGCAGCAGCCGGTTCACCGCGCAGACCGCATTCAACGATTACAAGCAGAATGCCTACGCCTCGTTCGATGCCGCGATCTCGATCGGTCATCCCGACGGCCTGTGGAAACTTTCGTTGATCGGCACCGATCTGACCGACAAAATCTGGGTAACCACGTCGGGCGGGCGGCCGTTCCTCCCCGGCGCCAATCCATACGGCATCCCGGTGGGGGATGATGTCATCCTAAGTGAAAATCGCGGTCGGCAAGTCTTCCTGGAAGCAAGCTTCCGGTTCTGACTCCTCTCTCCTGAGGAAGCCTGGGCGCCCGCGAACCATCGGTTCGCGGGCGTATTTTGCGATGATCGATCTGGCCGCGCGGGAACCCGCACCGCCCGAGCGTCAGTCGAACAGTTGCTCGGGATCCTCGACCAACGTCTTGAGCGTCGCCAGAAATTGCGCGGCCTCGACCCCGTCGATCGCACGATGATCGACCGACAAGGTCAGCGAGATACGGGTCTCGAACCCTATCGCGCCGTCGCTCTTCTCGACCGGTTGTCGCGTCGCCTGCCCGACCGCGAGGATCGCGCCCTGCGGCGGATTAATCACCGCATCGAACTGCTCGACGCCGAACATGCCGAGATTGGACACCGTGAACGTCCCGCCGTCGAGATCGTCGAACGCCAGTCGGCCCTCGCGCGCCTTGGCGACGAGCGTACCCGTCGCCGCCGCAAGCTGATCGATCCGCATCCGGTCGGCCTGGCGCACGATCGGCGTGACCAGTCCCTTGGGGGAAGCGACCGCGACCGCGACGTCCGCGTGCGGGAAACGGCGGAGTTCCTCGCCGTGAACTTGGACATTGACCTGCGGATGCCGCGCAAGCGCCTTCGCGGACGCCATCACGAGATAATCGTTCACGCTCGCCTTGCAACCGAGCACCAGATTCGCCGTCTTGCGCAGCGCCAGCAGTGGGTCGGCATGCACCGAAATACGCAAGTAAAAATGGGGGATATCCTGCTTCGCCGCAGTCAACCGCCGCGCGACCACCTTTCGGACTTTATCGAACGGCTCGACGATGGCCCGGTTGGCGACCGGCGTGAACGCCACGCCGCGCTCGGGCTCGGGCGCCGTCTCGACCCGTGCCAAGACATCGGCCTTGGAGATCCGCCCGCGCGGGCCGCTGCCGGCCACGCCGGCCAATTCGATGCCGTGCGCCGCGGCGATGCGCCGGGCGAGCGGGGACGCGAAAACCGCGCGGTCCTCGGGCGGCAGCGGCGCCGTTCCGCGTAAGGCGGGTCGTACTGGCGGGCGGACATGCTGGTGGACGTCCTGGAAAGTGATCCGGCCAGCGCGCCCGGACCCTTCGACCGTGGCAAGGTCGACCTGCTCCGCCTCGGCCAGCGCACGCGCCTTGGGGCTGATCGCGCGGTTGGTTTCAATCCGCGCCTCGGGTTTGGCATCGGCGGTCGGTGTCGCCTTGGCCGCTTTACTGCTTTCCGCCGGAGCAAATCCGGCGACAAAGGAGGATATCTCCTCCTCGTCGGCCGTCTCATCGCCGACGACCGCAAGCAGCGCGCCGACCGGCAACGCCTCTTCACCCGCAGGCGCAATGATCCGCAACATCACCCCGTCGCGCTCGGCCTCGACTTCATTGGTGATCTTGTCGGTTTCGATCAGGCAGATGACGTCACCCTTGGTTACCGATTCGCCATCGGTCACCATCCATTCGGCGATCGTCCCTTCGGTCATTTCGATGCCCCATTTGGGCATGCAAAAGGGGCGCATTTTGCTCATCGGCCGCTCCTCACCGCCAACCCAGCGCCTTGCGCACCGCCGCCTCGATCGCATCCACCGACGGCAGGTAGGCGCGCTCCAGCTCTAGCGCGAAAGGGATCGGCGAGTGCGGCGCGGTCACCAGCTCGATCGGCGCGGCAAGGCTTGCGAACGCCTTTTGCGCGACCATCCCGGCGATATCGACGGCGAGTCCGCAACGTTGCGGCGCCTCGTCGACCACAATCAATCGCCCGGTGGCTTCGACCGAATCGAGGATCGCCTCTTCATCGAGCGGGCTGGTGGTGCGCAGATCGATCACGTCGCAGCCTATGCCGTCGGCGGCGAGCCGGTCGGCCGCGGCTTCGCAGCGGCTGACCATCAGCCCGGCTGCGACCAGCGTTGCGTCCTCGCCCGCGCGGGCCAGCCGGGCGTGGCCGAACGGCGTGGTGTAATCGCCGTCGGGCACCTCTCCCTCGGTCCCGTAAAGCATTTTGTGCTCGAGGAACATCACCGGGTCGTCGCCGCGCAGCGCCTCGCGCAGCAGCCCGCGCGCATCGGCGGGGGTGGTCGGCATCGCGACCTTCAGCCCGGGCATCGCGCTGAGGAAATGATGGACCGACTGGCTGTGCTGCGCCGCCGCGTTGAATCCCGCGCCATAGGCCATCCGGATAACCGCCGGACAGGTCGTCTTGCCGCCGAACATATAGCGGAACTTGGCGATCTGGTTCCAGATCTGGTCGAGGCTGACCCCGATGAAGTCGGCGAACATCAGCTCGGCGATCGGGCGCTTGCCCGCCAGCGCCAGCCCGCCCGCCGCGCCGACGATCGCGCTTTCGGAGATCGGTGTGTCGATCACGCGGTCGGCGCCGAACGCGTCGTAGAGCCCCCCCGTCGTCGACCAGATTCCGCCGATCGCTTCGGGGCCGCCCTCGGTACCCATGCCGCCGACGACGTCTTCGCCGAGGACGACGACGCGCTCGTCGCGCTCCATCGCTTCGAAGATGGTCGAACGGATCGCATCGCGATACATCATCTTTGCCACGTTCGCCCTCCCGCTCAGTAGTTGACGTAGACGTCGACGAGAAGATCGTCCGCGGTCGGCCGGTCGGCCTGACGCGCCGCGGCGACCGCGGCGTCGATCTGATCGAGAACATCGCTGTCGACCGCGTCGAGTTCGTCCGGTTCGATCAGTGAGGCGCCGGTCACCTTGTCGCGAAACTTGGTCAGACAGTCGCGGTCGGCGCGGATGCGGGCGATTTCACCCTTGCCGCGATAACGCTGCGGATCGCCTTCGAAATGGCCGAAGAAGCGCTCGGTGTCGAACTCGACGGCCGCGGGTCCATCGCCGCTGCGAACATATTCGAGCACTTCGCGCATGGTTTCGTAGACCGAAAAGAAATCGGTCCCGTCGCCGCGCCAGACCTTCATCCCGAAGGCTTCGGCGCGGCTGGCGATGTCGCGATCGGTGCCGACCGCATACTCGAAGCCGGTGTGTTCGGAATAATGATTGTTCTCGAAGACGAAGATGCACGGCGCCTTGGTCACGACGGCGAGGTTCATCGCCTCGAACGTGGTTCCCTGGTTGCACGCGCCGTCGCCCGAAAAGGCGATCGCCACCTTGCCCGCGCCGTCGAGCTTGGCCGCAAGCGCCGCGCCGACCGCGATCGGCGCGCCGGCGCCGACGATGCCGTTCGCGCCGAGCATTCCCTTGTCGACATCGGCGATGTGCATCGAACCGCCCTTGCCCTTGCACAGCCCTTCGCGGCTGCCCCAGATTTCCTTCATCATCGCTTCGATATCGCAACCCTTGGCCAGGCAATGGCCGTGGCCGCGATGCGTGGAGACCAGCTTGTCTTCGGCATCGAGATGCTCGCAGACCCCGACCGCGACGGCTTCCTGCCCGCAGTAGAGATGCGTGAAGCCTGCGATCTCGCCCGTCGCGATCTCGCTGTGCAGACGTTCCTCGAACTCGCGGATCACTTTCATGCGGCGATACGCCTGCAACAATTGCTCACGACTGAGCTGCATCGATTGCTCTCCGTTCGATTTCCCGCCCGGACTCGGGCGAGCGCCGTGCTCCAAATTCAACCTTGCCCCGCATGCGATCAGCCTAGGCGAGGGCGCTCGGCAGAACTTTTATGGGAGTTAGGGTCCCCGATGCCCATTCGTCAAAGTGCTAGTTGGCTCTCACGTCCGATCCCACTCAGCCGGTACGTCCGGGGAAAGCGTCTTGCCAACGGCGTCCGGCAGCTTTCGACCGGCCGTCTGCAGGAGACGGCGGCCGTCGCCTTGGATGCGCCTCAAATTCCCCCTAACGCGGCGCGCCTAGACGTGTTGGGATCGAATCTTTGGTGAAAATGTCCTATTTTGTTGCCACAATGCGGGTCTTGTCGTGTGTCGCGGTGCCGCTAGCGCTGGTCGGCGCGTCGCCGCCGGGCGGCGTCCTGCGGGTCGAGGTTCGTAACGTCCGCGCCGTGACCGGACACGTTCACGTCGAGGTTTGCCCAGAGGCATTGTTCCTGAAGGATTGTACGAAATGGGTCGATGCGCCCGCCCGGGTCGGCACAACGATCGTGACCGTACGCGATCTGCCACCGGGGCGGTATTCGGTGCAGGCGTTTTATGACCAGAACGGCAACAATAAGGTCGATCACGCGCTGTTCGGCATTCCGAAGGAGGGCGTCGGCTTTTCGAACGACGCGAAGATCCGGTTCGGGCCGCCGAAGTGGGCGGATGCGATGTTCGACTATGACGGCCAACCGCAGACGATCCGTCTGAGATTGCGGTATTTCAGCGGTCCAGACGCGCCCGCGACCCAGTGATCGCCGATCGAATCCTCCAACTGGTCACCGCCAGTGTCCGCCGGCCGATCATCGTGCTGGCGTTGTGCCTCGCGCTGGTCGTCGGCGCAATCGTCTATGCCGCTAGCCATTTCGCGATGACCACCAATACCGCTGAACTGATCTCGCCCGATGTCGACTGGCGCAAGAACGAACACGCGATCGACACCGCGTTTCCGCAGCTGGGCGACGCGTTGCTGGTGATCGTCGACGGCAAGACCCCCGAACGGGCCGAAACCGCGACGATCGCGCTGACCGATCGGCTGGCGCGCGACACCGCGCATTTCCGCCGCGTCCGCCGCCCCGATGGCGGCGCGTACTTCGATCGCGAAGGATTGCTGTTCGGATCGGCGCAGCAGGTGAAGGCGGCGACGGCGGCGCTGATCGAGGCGCAGCCTTTGCTCGGGCCGCTGGCGAGCGACCCGTCGCTGCGCGGCGTCGCGACCGCGGTATCGACGATGCTGACCGGGGTCGAGCGAGGGTCGGCGTCGCTGCGGCAGATCGACGCGCCGATGCGCGCGATGCGGAACAGCCTCGACCAATCGATGCGTGGTGAGCCGGCTTTCTTTTCGTGGCAGCTGTTGTTCGCGAAGGGCGGTCCCGCCGCGCCGCCGCTGCGCCGGCTGATCCTGGTCCAGCCGCGGCTCGATTATGGATCGCTCGAACCCGGCGCGGTCGCGGTCGATGCGATCGCGGCGCATGCCCGCGCGCTCGGGCTCGACGCGGCGCACGGCGTTACGGTGCGTGCGACGGGCGAGGTGCCGCTCGCCGACGAGGAATTCGCTACGCTCAAGGAAAATATCGGTTTCGTCGGGCTGGTGATGGCGGGGGCGATGCTGGTGACTTTGTGGTTCGCGACGCGGTCTGCACGGATCGTCGCGGCGATCGTCGTAACGATCGTCGCGGGGCTGGCGGTAACCACCGCGACTGGCCTGCTCGCGATCGGTATGCTCAATTTGATTTCGGTCGCGTTCATTCCGTTGTTCGTCGGGCTCGGGGTCGATTTCGGAATCCAGATCAGCGTGCGGTTCAATGCCGAACGGGTGGACGGCGCCGCGGTCGGCGAGGCGCTGACCCGTGCGGCAACCGCGCTTGCCGCGCCGCTGACGCTGGCGGCGAGCGCGGTGTTCCTCGGTTTCGGCGCGTTCCTGCCGACCGATTATATCGGTATTTCGGAACTCGGCATCATCGCCGGAATCGGCATGGTCATCGCGTTGTTGCTGAGCGTCAGCCTGTTGCCCGCGTTGCTGGTCCTGCTGAAGCCGGGCGCGCCGCGCCGCGAGGTCGGGTTCGGCGGTGCGGGGCCGGTCGATCGCTGGCTGGCGCGGCATCGGCGCGTGATGCTGTGGGCCTTCGCGCTGTCGATGCTGGCGAGTATCGCGTTGCTGCCGTTCGTCCGGTTCGATTTCAACCCGCTCCATTTGCGCAGCCCCGACGGCCCGGCGATGCGCGCGCTCGCCGATCTGATGCACGATCCGCTCCGGACGCCCAACACGATCAACCTGCTCGCGCCGAACGCCGATGCGGCGGCGGCGCTGACGAAGCGGCTGTCGGCGCTGCCAGAGGTTGCCGAGGCGGTATCGATCGATAGCTTCGTTCCCGCCGATCAGCCCGCGAAAATCGCGCTGATCGAGGATGCGTCGTTGCTGCTCGACGCGACGATCAACCCGTTCGACGAGATCCCGCCGCCGACCGACGGCGAAACCGTGGCGGCGCTTCGCGCGACCGCGGCGCAACTCACTCGCGTCGCCGCTGTGCAATCCGGACAGCCCGCGGCGGATGCGCGCGCGCTGGGGCAGAGGTTCGCGCGGCTGGTGCGCGCCGATCCCGCGACCCGTGCGTGGGCGGCGGCGACGCTCGTCACCCCGCTCGGCACAATGCTGAACCAGCTTCGCGCGTCGCTTCAGGCGGAGCCGGTTACCCGCGCGACACTGCCGCCCGAGATCGCGGGCGATTGGGTGGCGCAAGACGGCCGCGCGCTGATCCAAGTCTTCCCGCGCGGCGACAGCAACGACAATCGCGTCCTGACGCGCTTCACAAAGGCGGTCCGCGCGATCGCGCCCGCCGCGAGCGGCTTGCCCGTCGCAACGCAGGAAGCTGCCAAGACCGTCGCCTGGGCGTTCGTGCAGGCGGGCATCATTGCGCTCGCGCTGGTCAGCGTGCTGCTGGTCGTCGTCCTGCGCGACGTGCGCGAAGTCGCGTTCACGCTCGCGCCGGTCGTGCTGTCGGGGTTCCTGACGCTGGGGACGTGCGTGTTGATCGGACAGCCGGTCAACTTCGCCAACATCATCGCCTTTCCGCTGCTGTTCGGGGTCGGCGTCGCGTTCCACATCTATTTCGTGATGGCGTGGCGCGGTGGCGCGACGAACCTGCTCCAGTCGAGCCTCGCGCGCGCGGTGCTGTTCAGCGCATTGGCGACGGGTAGCGCGTTCGGCAGCCTGTGGCTGTCCGAGCATCCCGGCACCGCGAGCATGGGCAAGATCCTGATGATCTCGCTCGCCTGGACTTTGGTCTGTGCGCTGATCTTCGAACCCGCCCTGCTCGGCCCACCACGGCGCAAGACGACATAGGTCCAGCCGGATCGTTTCGCTGGCGCATCCGTTGATCGCGCGATGTCGAAAGCCAATCTGGCGGCAACGCTGTTCACCGACCGCCCGGTCACCCGTAACATCGTGTTGTGGGGGGCGTTCGCCGCGACGATCCTGGTGGCGCTGGCGGGTTCGCGGCACCCGGCGATCTTGTATGCGCTGATCGTCACGTTGCCGATCGCGGGCATCGCGCTTCTAGACCTGTTCCAGCACGAACATTCGTTGCGGCGGAATTATCCCGCAACCGCGCGCTTCCGCTGGTTCTTCGAATGGCTGCGGCCGTATATCCGGTCGTACATCGTCGAGAGCGATCTCGACGGACGGCCGTTCAGCCATGACGAACGCGCCTTGGTCTATGCGCGCGCCAAGGGCGATACGTCGACGCATCCGTTCGGCACCGAACTCGACGTCTATTCGGGCGAATACGAATGGCTGGCGCATTCGATCGCGCCGTCGCGCGACGTCGAGAAATATTCGCGCGTCACCGTCGGGACCGAGCAATGCGCGAAGCCCTATGCGGCGTCGCGGCTCAACATCTCGGCGATGAGCTTCGGCGCGCTTGGCGCCAACGCGATCGAGGCGCTCAATCTCGGCGCGAAGATCGGCGGATTCTACCACGATTCGGGCGAGGGAGGGCTGTCGCCCTATCACCTGAAGCCCGGCGGCGACGTGGTGTGGGAAGTCGGCTCGGGCTATTTCGGGTGCCGCACGAAGGATGGCCGTTTCGACCCCGAGCATTTCCGCGATCGCGCCGCGCACGATCAGGTGCGGATGACCGAGATCAAGTTGAGCCAGGGCGCCAAGCCGGGCCATGGCGGGATGCTCCCCGCCGCCAAGGTGACACAGGAGATCGCCGACACCCGCGACGTTCCCGCGCATCAGGATTGCCTGTCGCCGGCGGGACATTCGGCGTTTTCGACGCCGCACGAACTCGTCGAATTCGCCGCGAAGATGCGCGATCTTTCGAGCGGCAAGCCCATCGGCATCAAGTTGTGTGTCGGCTATCCGCATGAACTGTTCGCGGTCGTCAAGGCGATGCTGGAAACGGGGATCCTGATCGACTTCATCGTGATCGACGGGGCGGAGGGCGGGACCGGCGCCGCGCCGACCGAACTCAGCGACCGCGTCGGGATGCCGTTGCGCGAAGGGCTGATCCTGGCGCGCAACGCGCTGGTCGGCACGAACCTGAAGGGCAAGGTGAAGCTCGCGGCGTCGGGCAAGGTCAATTCCGGGGCGGCGATCGCGATGAACGCAGCGATCGGCGCGGATTGGTGCAACGCGGCGCGCGCGTTCATGTTCTCGCTCGGCTGCGTCCAGTCGATGCGCTGCCACACCGACACCTGCCCGACCGGAATCGCGACGCAATCGGCGGCGCGACAGCGCGGGCTGGTCGTGCCCGACAAGGCCGAGCGCGTCGCGCGCTTCCAGAAGGCGACGCTCGATGCGCTCCACGACATCGTCGTCGCGGCCGGACTGCAATCGCCCGACGATTTCAGCCCGAGCTGCCTGCGCCAACGCGTGAACGTCGCCGAGATGCGCGCGATCGACGAAATCTATCCCTTCGTCGAAGCCGGCGAATTGCTCGACGGCGCGCGCGACGAACGCCTCGCGCGCTGGTGGAGCCAGGCCAGAAGCGACAGCTTCGCGCCCGCGTGACGCGCCGTGCCGTCAGTCGGCCGATCGCTCCAGCCACCGCGCCTTGATCGTCTCGCTCGTCTCGCGGCTATTGTCGTGGCTCCAGCCGGGGGGTTTCCATATATAGCCGAGCTTGGCGCGCCACGGCGCATGCGCAACGTCGCGGGCGATGCCGGTCCATTCGTGGAAGGCGGCCCAGACGAAATTGAAGCTGCCGAGCTGATGGACGATGCCGTAGCGCGGCCGATCATCGTCGCGTTCGGGCTCGAAACTGCCGAACATCCGGTCCCACACAATGAAGACCCCGGCATAGTTGCGGTCGAGGTAGCGCGGGTTGGTCGCGTGGTGGACGCGGTGGTGGGAGGGCGTGTTCATCACGGCCTCGAACCAGCGGGGGCAGCGGCCGATTACCTCGGTGTGAATCCAGAATTGGTAGATCAAATTCACCCCCGCGACGAAGAACACCATCGCGGGAGGAAAGCCGATCAGGAACAACGGCAGGCGGAACAGGAAGGCGAGGCTGACGAAGCCGGTCCACGTCTGCCGCAGCGCGGTCGACAGGTTATAATGCTGCGAGCTGTGGTGGATGACATGGCTGGCCCAGAACCAGCGGACGCGGTGCGCCGAGCGGTGGAAGAGATAATACGCGAGATCGTCGAGCACG
>CBDCNF010000021.1:0-146133 GCA_965219285.1 Sphingomonas sp. | reverse complement strand
ATCGATCCGATCCTGCTGTTCGATCCCGAAACCTTGCCGTGTCGCCCACGCGAGGAGCCCGAGCGGGCGGCGGTGCGGATCGCGCGGCGCGTCGTCGAATTGCTTCAGGCGCGCGATGCCGATGGCTATGTCCTGCGCGTCGATCTCCGGCTGCGGCCGTCGCCCGAGGTGACGCCGATCGCGATCTCGGTCGATGCCGCGATCGGGTATTACGAATCGCAGGCGCTGCCGTGGGAACGCGCCGCCTTCATCCGTGCGCGCGCCTGCGCCGGCGATATCGCGCGGGGACAACGGTTCCTCGACACGGTGCGACCATTCGTATGGCGGCGCAGCCTGGATTTCGGCGCGATCGGCGAGATCGTCGGGATCACCAAACGGATCCGCGATCACCACGCGCAGGGCCAGGCGTTCGGGCCGGGTTACGACCTCAAACGCGGGCGCGGCGGGATCCGCGAGATCGAATTCTTCGCGCAGGTCCACCAACTCATCCATGGCGGACGCGATCCCGCCCTCCGGGCGCCGCGACGCGAGATGCGCTGGCTGCGCTGGCGGGAGCGGGGTTGATCGGCGGGGAGGACGCGGCGGCGCTGAGCGAGGCTTATGTCCGGCTGCGCACGATCGAACACCGCGTCCAGATGATCGACGATCGCCAGACGCACCATTTGCCCGAGGGCGAAGCGCTGGCGCGGGTCGCGCGGCTGCACGGGCTCGCGGGTGGCGACGCTTTGCTCGACTTGCTTGCGCCGCACGTCGCGCGGGTCGCGGCGGTCTACGACGATCTCGCCTCCGACGAGGCCGATACGTTGTCGCTCGACCCGGACCATCTCGCCGGAGAACTCGCAGAGTTGGGATTCGCCGATGCGGGCTCGGCGGCGGCGCAGATCGCGACGTGACGATCGGGGCGCTATCCGGCGCTGCGCAGCGCGGCGGCGCGCGAGGCGCTGGAGGCGGTGCTGCCGGGGCTGGCCCGCGCGCTGGCCGAGGCGCCCGATCCGCGCGCGGCGCTGATCGGGTTCGACCGGCTGATCGAACACCTGCCGAGCGCGATCAACGTCTTTCGATTGCTCGAGGCGCGTCCGGGGCTGACCGCGATGCTCGCCGCGATCCTCGCGCATGCGCCGACACTGGCCGAGGAACTCGGGCGCCGGCCCAATCTGCTCGATGGGTTGATCGATGCGACCGCGCTCGATCCGGTCGGCGATGTCGAGGCGCTTTCGGCGGAAATGGCGACGATCGAGCCGAACGCGGACTATCAGACCCGTCTCGAACATGCGCGCCACGTCGTTGGTGAGAAGCGTTTCGCACTCGGCACGCAGATCGTCGCCGGCGCGGCGGATCCGCTCGATGTCGCGGCGGGCTATGCGCGCGTCGCCGAGGCCGCGATCGTCGTCCTGGCGGAGGCGGCGGTGCGCGAATTCGCCGAAGCGCACGGCCGCGTGCCGGGGAGCGAGTTGCTGGTCCTCGCACTTGGCCGGATGGGCGGGGCGGCGATGACGCACGCGTCGGACCTCGACCTGATCTATCTGTTCACGGGCGATTTTCGCGCCGAATCGGACGGCGCCAAGCCGCTTGGCGCGACGCTCTACTACAATCGGCTGGCGCAGCGCGTGACCGCGGCGTTGTCGGTGCCGACCGCGGTGGGGCCGCTGTATCCGGTCGATACGCGGCTCAGGCCATCGGGCGCGCAAGGGCCGCTCGTCGTCAGTCTCGATTCGTTCGACCGCTATCAGCGTGAGGATGCATGGACGTGGGAGCATATGGCGCTGACACGGGCGCGGCCGGTCTTCGGGTCGCCCGGCGGGCGCGCGGCGGCGCAGGGGGTGATCGACGCGGCACTGCGGCGCGACACCGGGCGCGACATCGCCGCCGATGCGAAGCAGATGCGCGCCGAGATGGGGGCGCATAAACCGCCCGCCGGGCCGCTCGACGCCAAGCTGCTCCCCGGTGCGCTGGTCGATCTCGAATTCGCGGTGCACGTCGCGCAGCTCGTTCACCGCACCGGCTTCGATCCGCATCTTGGGCGCGCGATCGATCTTTTGGTCGGCGAAGGGCTGCTGCCGGCGGCGATACGGCCGGCGCACGATCTGCTGACGCGCCTGCTCGTCACGCTGCGCCTCGTCGCGCCCGACGCGCAGCCGCCGTCGCCTTCCGCGCAGGCATTGATCGCGCGCGCGCTCGATCTGGCCGATTGGGATGCGGTTGTTGCGGCCTTCGACGAGACCCGGCAGGAGGTTCTCGCGATCGGAATGGGAGATGAACATGGAACCGGGTGACGCGATTCCCGACGTGACCGCGACGGGGATGGACGGCAAACCGCTCGCGCTGCGATCGCTGAAGGGACCATCGGTCGTCTATTTCTACCCCAAGGACGACACCACCGGCTGCACCCGCGAGGCGCAGGATTTTTCCGCGCTTGCGGCCGATTTCGCGGAGGCAGGCGTATCGCTGCTTGGCATCTCGCGCGACGACGTGAAAAGCCACAACAAGTTCGTCGACAAGCACGACCTCGCATTCCCGCTCGCCAGCGACCTCGACGGATCGGTCACCGAAGCGTTCGGCGTGTGGGTCGAAAAGAACATGTACGGCCGCAAATATATGGGCATCGAACGCGCGACCTTCCTGTTCGACGAGGCCGGAAAACTCGTCCGCGAATGGCGCAAGGTGAAGGTGGCGGGGCATGCCGCGGCGATATTGGAGGCAGCGCAGGCTGCGTGATTCTTTCGCGTGCGAATAGCGCCACGCGCGGATTGTTCCCGGAATTTGTCTGATTCCCAACGGTTCGCCGCGCGATGCTGCCACCTCAACGCGAGTCGTACCGCCTGCTCTTGCCCTGTTAACTTAACCCGGGTCAGGTAGATCGTCCGGAGAGCGGGGCTGCAATCCAGACATTCATAGTGACGGCGACGGCGTTTCGGCCGGCGACCGTGAACGGGATCGCACGAGGCCTGATGACCATTTCCATTCTTTCGACCACGACCGAGTTGCTTTCGCGAGCGCGCGCGATTTTCACGCAGCGCGATTTCCTTTTCCATGACGGCCGGACGCTTCGCCGCATCCGGGTCGCGGCACGCAGCCAGGCGGTTCTCGCCGTCGCGGGCGCGGCGATGATCGGGTTCAGCGGCTACGGCGTTGCGCAGGCGGCCGAGGGCGCGGCGGTGGCGACGGGGATCGTCGCGCCGGTCGCCAGCGAAGCCAAGCTCGAATCGATGGAAACCAAGATCGCATCGATGCAGGCGCGCGTTTCGACGATCCGCCACACCGCGACGCTCCACGCGAAGCGGATCGAGCAGCGTCAGGCGTTGCTCGTCGCCGCGCTGACCGGTGAGGGCGACACCCAGCATATGGCGCTCGCGACGCTGACGATCGATCCGCACGCCGACAGGCTCGCCGCGGTCGCGCTCGCGCCGTTGAAGCCGATCGAGGCGGCGCAGGCGCAGCAGGCGCTGGCGGTCAAGCACGTCGCCGATCGCCGCTACGCCGCCGCGACGAAGGAAATCCGCAAACTCGGGCTGCGTCCCGACCGGCTCGTCAAGAAACCCGCTCGGGTCGCGATGGGCGGGCCGCTGATCGAGGCGTCTAGCCCCGAGGCAGTCGCCGATCTGAAGGCCGACCAGCAATTCCGTTCGCTGTTCATGTCGTGGAAGAAGCTTGACAATCTCGAACAGGGCGTGATCGCGATCCCCTCGGTCCAGCCGGTCAAGACGCTCACCTTCACGAGTAATTTCGGGATTCGCAGCGATCCGTTCCGTCACACCGCGACGATGCACGCTGGGGTCGATATCCCCGGCCCATCCGGTACGCCGGTCTATGCCACCGCCGACGGTATCATCGCGCATGCCGGGCGCCAGGGCGGTTACGGCAACATGATCGAGGTGAACCACGGCAAGGGCATCGCCACGCGCTACGGTCACCTTTCGAAGATTCTCGTGTCCGACAATACCCGCGTTCATCGCGGGCAGTTGATCGGGTTGATGGGATCGACCGGACGTTCGACCGGCCCGCATCTTCATTACGAAGTACGGATCGACGGCCACGCGGTAAACCCGGTGCCGTTCCTGACGACCGCGGACTATTTGCTCGCAGCGAAGGATCGCTCGGTCGGGTTGGTTCCGGTTTCGACGGGGCCTGCGCCGCAGGACTGATCTGGCACGGTTGCCGACAGGCTTCACCGCGCCTATCTCGCGGTCATGGCAACTTTAGCCCCCGAAATCACGCTGACCCCGTCCGCCGCCGCGCGCGTCGCGGCGATTGCGGCGAAGCAGGGTAAGCCCGCGATCCTGCGGTTGTCGGTCGATGGCGGTGGGTGTTCGGGGTTCCAGTATAAATTCGGGTTCGCAGATGCGACCGAAGCCGGCGACGCGATCGCGGAGACCGATGGCGTCCGCCTTGTCGTCGATGACATCAGCCTCGACCTCGTCCGCGGCTGTTCGGTCGATTACGTTGAATCGCTTGGCGGTGCGGCGTTCAAGGTCGACAATCCCAACGCCGCGTCGGGCTGCGGGTGCGGAACCAGTTTCGCGGTTTGAGTTGCTGACTGAAGCGCGCTGCGCCAAGACGGCGCGGTGAAGATCGCCACCTACAACGTCAACGGCATCAAGGCGCGGCTGCCGCGGTTGATCGAATATCTGACCGAGCAGCAGCCGGATATCGTCTGCCTGCAAGAGCTAAAGTCGTCGGACGAAACCTTTCCCGAACAGGATATTCGCGACGCGGGATATGGCGCATTGTGGCACGGCCAGAAGGGGTTCAACGGCGTCGCGGTGCTTGCAAAAGGAACTGGTCCGGTCGAGCGCCAGCGCGGGTTGGACGGCGAACCCGAAGACGAACACAGCCGTTATCTCGAATGCGACGTCGATGGCCTCGTCGTCGCGTCGATCTACCTCCCCAACGGCAATCCACAGCCGGGGCCGAAGTTCGACTACAAACTCCGTTGGATCGATCGCCTCGCCGAACGTGCCCGTGCGCTACTTGCCGAGGAGGTGCCCTCGGTGTTGACCGGCGACTACAACGTCATCGCCAATGACGACGACACCTATTCGGTGCGCGCGATGGAGAATGACGCGTTGATGCAGCCCGAAAGCCGCGCGGGCTTTCGCGCCCTCGTCGCGCAGGGATGGACCGATGCGCTCCGGACGCGGCATCCTTCGGGTGGCGTCTGGACGTTCTGGGACTATCAGGCCGGCGCGTGGCAGCGCGACGCCGGGTTCCGGATCGATCACTTTCTGCTCAGTCCCGCGGTCGCCGACAGATTGATCGATGCCGGCGTCGATAAGGAGTATCGTGGGCGCGAGAAGGCGAGCGACCACGCGCCGACCTGGGTGCGATTGCGCTGAATGATTGGTGGTCGCCGCGACCTCAGGGTATTGCGCCGAAGCAGGATCATCGTTTGCCGCCGCGCGCCTCAATCGTGACACACCCGACGCGCACATTCGTGCTGAGGATTCGCAGGAGGGTTCGAGATGCTGGCGCTGTTCCTCCTGCAAGCCGCGACTGCAGCATCTCCCCAGACCATCGACCTTCTCGCCGCGCCGGAACGATGCCGATCATCGGAGGATGAGGTCGTCGTCTGCGCGCACCGCACCGAGCAACGGCTCGAACCGATAGCCGAACCGGTGAAGTCCGGTCCGCCCGATGGTCCGCTGTCGTTTCGGCTCCCCGGTGGCGCGCAGGGCAAGGCGCATGCGATCCAATCGACGCTGCCGGGTGCGAGCGGGCAGGGGGTGGCGGTGACGGTGCGATTCCCGTTCTGATCGAATCCGGACAAAATTTGACGAATTTGACCGATTACGGGCGTAATCGACCTATCAGGGCTAGCTCTGAAATTCGATAAGTCATTGTGGATAAATCATTTTAGTGTTTGGCATACATAATGCACTAACACACTCGTCGGGCTAGCCGACGAGATGAGGAAGGATTTGCCATGACCCGTTTTTCGACCATCGCGATCGCCGCTGTTGTCGGCCTTGCATTCCCGGTCGCCGCGTCGGGGGCACCGAAACCAGCCGAGACTTCGGCCGCGGACCAACAGGCCAACACCACCAAGCCGCAGCGCTATTGCGTCGTCGACGATTCCCTGACCGGATCGCGGCTCGCGAAGCGCGAGTGCAAGACGCTCGATGCCTGGCTCGCCGAAGGCTTCGATCCGCGCGCGAAGAAATAGGCTCTGAAGAAACAGAGTCGCGAGACGTAGGCCCTGTAGCCTGCGATCCGTCCCGTGGCGCACCCCCTTCGCGCCGCGGGGCGGATTTGTTTTGTTCGATCGCCTCTCGGCGATGGGCGGCACCAGCCCTCTCCCCCTCCCCACCTCCCAAAACATTATAATCGCGTGGGAGGTGGGGAGGGGGAGAGGGCTGGTGCCGCTTTACGCCCGTGAGGGCGTCAAATCCTAAATCGCCTTCTCGTAAATCTGATAAACCTTGTTGACGCGGCACTGAATCGCCTCGGCGATCGAGCGCATTCCCTGGTTGTCGTCAAGGATCCAGCCGATCTCGCCCCGCGTCGCGCCATAATGCGCGACCGACGCACGCCGGATATATTCGATCATCATGAAGGCGAGTTGGCTCGCCAGCCGAGAGGACTGCAACTCCTTGACGACTCCCATCAGCGGCACGCGCATCGTCTTCACTTTCGGGCGGCGCAGCCACCACAGCAGGCGTGCCCAGCCGAACGGGAACAGGCTGCCCTTCATCGGCGCGATCGCCTCGTTGAGATCGGGCAGGGTGATCATGAAGGCGACGGCTTTGCCATCGACCTCGGCGATGCGGATCAGATCGTTGAAGACGATCGGTTTCAGCTTCACCCCGACGTCCTTGATCTCGGGCGGGGTGAGGGGCACGAAGCCCCAATTGTCCGACCAAGCATCGTTGAGGATCGCCAGGATGATCGCAGCCTCCTCATCGAATTTCGACTTGTCGACCTCGCGGATATGGATGCGCGGGTTGCGTTCGCCCGACTGGATGATGCGCTTCAGAAGCGGCGGGAATTCCTTCGTGATGTCGAGGTCGTAGGTCAGCAATCGCTTGACCGGCGCATAGCCCGCCGCCTCGATCCATGCACGATATTCGGGTTTGGCGTGCCCCATCATCACCGTCGGCGGGTGATCGTAACCCTCGATCAGCAACCCCGGGTCTTCCCAAACCGACATGCTGATCGGGCCGAGCGCGCGCGTAACGTCCTCGCCGCGCAGCCAGTCCTCGGCGCGGACGAGGAGCGCGCGGAACACATCCTCGTTTTCCGCCTCCATCAGCCCCCATTGGCCGCTGCCGGGGCCGAAGCCGCGATCGGCGGGCATGTCTTGCGCCAGCGTATCGATGTGCGCGGAAATGCGACCGACCAGCGTCTTGCCCTCATAGGCGAGGAACAGTTGTGCCTTGGCGTGGCTGAACCAGCCGTTTTTGTCGGGGGTAATCAGCCCGATCGCCTCGAACTTGAGCGGCGGCACCCAGTTGGGGTCGTCCTTGTAGAGCCGGAACGGCAGATCGACGAACGCGCGGCGATCGCGCAGCGTTTTGACGGGGCGAATGGTGAGGTTGGTCAAGGTCGAACGCGCCTTTCTGCGATTCCGGCGCAGTCCCGCCTTCGTCGTCGGGTGTCAAGCGAGCGGAGCGCAACGTGAGAGCCCGTTGGATTGCCACCGTAACGCCACTATCTTGCGGTAATGCCTGCCGACATGCCTGCTTTGACTCTCGATCGCGCCGCTCCAGCCGCGTCTGCGCTCGCCCGCGCGGTGCGGATCGAGGACGACAAGGCGATGTTGCGCACCGCGGCGGACCTCACACGCGAATTGAATGCGCCGCGGCCGGGGATTTACTGGGCCGATCTGATCGCGTCGTCGCTTGTCGGTTATGGTGCGCTGGTCGCGGCAATCATGGCCGGATCGCTCGGCTGGGCCTTGCTGGCGGGCGTGATCGCGGTGCTGGCGCTGTATCGCGGCGTCAGCATGATCCACGAATTGACGCATATCAAACATGCGGCGGTGCCCGGCTTCCGGCTTGGCTGGAACCTCCTCATCGGCACTCCGATGATGCTACCGTCGTTCATGTATGAGGGCGTCCACAACCTCCACCACGCGCGCACGCGTTACGGCACCAGCGAGGATCCGGAATATTTGCCGCTTGCGCTGATGAAGCCGTGGACGCTGCCGATGTTCGTCATCGTTTCGCTGCTCGCGCCGATCGGGTTGCTGATCCGTTACGCGGTGTTGGCGCCGGTGTCGGCGCTGTCGTCGAAGCTTCGCGAGATCGTCGTCGCACGCTATTCGTCGCTGTCGATCAATCCGGCGTTCCGGCGGCGCATGCCCGATGACAAGGATCGTTCGCTCTGGCTTCGGCTGGAGACCGCGACGAGCGTCTGGGCGATAGCGCTGATCGTGATGACCGCGACGGGTGTTATCCCGCTGCGAGCGTTTCTGATCTTCCTGGCGGTGGGTTCAGGCGTCGCGGTGATCAATCAGGTGCGTACGCTCGTCGCGCATCTGTGGGAGAACGAGGGCGAGGCGATGACCGTCACCGCGCAATATCTCGACACGGTCAACGTGCCGCCCCCGGCGTTGCTGCCGGTGCTGTGGGCGCCCGTCGGGCTGCGCTATCACGCGCTGCATCACCTGCTGCCGGGGTTGCCGTATCATGCGCTCGCCGAGGCGCATCGCCGGATTTCGGCGGCGCTCGACGGGGAATCGCCATACCATCGCGCGAGTTATCCGGGGCTTCCGGGCCTCGTCGGACAATTGGCGCGCGGCACGATGCGTCCTCGCTGAATTACTCCTCCGTTCGGATCAGCACCGCTTCGCCGATGAGCAGGAACAGCAGGAATGGCGCCCACGCCGCGAGGAACGGCGGATACGCACCGAGATTGCCCATCGCCAGCGCGGCATTGTCCGCGACGAAATAGGCGAAGCCCAGCGCCATCCCGATCACCGCGCGGACGAACAACTGCCCCGATCGCGCCAGCCCGAACCCCGCGACCGCGCCGAGCAACGGCATGAGCACCGACGAGATCGGGCCCGACAATTTGTGCCACAGCGCGCCTTCGAGCGCCTTGGTCGGGCGACCGGCGTCGTTAAGGTCGGAGATCGCCGATCGCAGCGCGACGAACGACAGCCCGTCGGCATCGACGGTGGCGAGCGTGAACTGGTCGGGCCGGACGCCGCGCGCGACGACGATGCTGCCGAGTTGTTTCAGCGTCCCGCTCGCGACATCGAAGCGTTTGGCGGGGGCGATCCGCCAGGCGTCGCCATCGCGCTTGCCGACAGGGGCGGTGACGATCGAGCGCAGATTGCCGCCGGCGCGGTCGTAAAGCGTGATGTTGCCGAGAACCGCCGCATCGCCGCGCCCCTTGATCTGATCGACCTCGATCAAATCGTCGCCATCGCGGACCCACACGTTGGCGCGGTCGCCGCGGTCGATCGGCAACGTGCCGTACTGCACCTTCTGCCATTGATCGAGCGTGGCGGTGGCGCGCGCGACGACACGGTCGTTGAACGCGAAGCTGAGGATCGCGACGCCGATGCTGGCGAGGATCAGCGGCGCGAGAACCTGATGCGCCGACAGGCCCGAAGCTTTTAGCGCCACGACCTCGCTGTTCTGGTTCATCGTGATCAGCGTCAGGATCGTGCCGAGAAGCACCGAGAAGGGCAGGAACCGCGCGATGATCTGCGGCGCGCGCAGCGAGGCATAACGCCACACCTCGGCATCGCCGTTGCCCGGAAACGCGAGAATGCGCCCCGATTCGCTCAGCAGGTCGAGCGCCTGGAGGACGAGGACGAGGATCGCGAGGATTCCGAACGTCCGGATCAGGAACATCCGCGCCATATAGATCGCGACGGTCCGCGACGGGAAGAAACCGGTCAGCGTCATGTCGGGAGCGCGTGCGGTTGCCGGCGTACGCCCGGCAGGCGTTTGACGAATGCCTTCCACGCCTTGCCGAACACGCGTTCGAGCGCGCCGATCGGTTGCCCGCCGGGGACATAGGCGATGGTGTAATACATCCAGATCACGAGCGCCGCGAACACGCCGAACGGCACCCACAAGGCGATGATCGGATCGACGCGGCCGAGCTCGCCGAACGACGCGCCATATTGGTTTACCTTGTGATAGGTGACGATCATCACGATCGACAGGAATACGCCGAGCGCCGAACTCGATCGCTTCGGCGGCACCCCGAGCGCGACCGCAAGCAGCGGCAACAGGAACATCGTCGCGACCTCCGCCAGCCGGAAATGGAATTCGGAACGGCTGGCGTCGCGCGTCTTCTCATTGCCGCCGTCGCGGCCGAGCTTGGCGAGTTCGGGCAAGGTATATTCGAGATTGCGGCCGCCGCGGACACGGAAATTCTCGAACTTGGGGAGATCGATCGGCAAATCGTGCGCGCTGAAGGTCAACACGCGCGGGGTGACGAAGTTCGGGCGGTTGTGGATCAACGTGCCGTTGGTCAGGCGCAGGATGATGACGTTGGTGTCGTCGGTCGCGAGGAACTGCCCGGTTTCGGCGGTGACGCCCAGCCAGTCGCCCTTCGGCGTCTGCGCATGGACGAAGATGCCCGACAGCTTGCGTCCATTGTCCTGGCTGCGCTCGATCCGGATCGTCATCCGGTCGCCGAGATGCGTGAATTCGCCGACCTTGATCGACGCGCCAAGCGCGCCGGTGCGCAATTCGAAGCGCAATTGCTCATAAGCGTAGCGCGCCTTGGGCTGGACATAGCCGACGATCGCGATGTTGAGCGCGGCGAGCACCACCGCATACATATACGGAACGCGGAGCAGCCGGCGGTAGCTCATCCCGACGCCGCGCATCACGTCGAGTTCGGAGGTCGTCGCGAGCCGCCGGAAGGCAAGCAGGATGCCTAGCATCAGCCCGATCGGAATGCCGAGCCCGAGATATTCGGGCAGCAGGTTGGCAAGCATCTTCCACACGACGCTGACCGGGCCACCTGCCGTAGCGACGAAATCGAACAGCCGCAGCATGCGATCGAGCACGAGCAGCATCGCCGAAATGACGAGCGTCGAGATCAACGGCAGCGCGATCAGGCGGGCCATGTAGCGATCGATCGATTTCATCTGGGTGGCTGGTCGCTCGCTCCGCGGGTGACGAGGCTATAGGGGCGGGCGCGGGGGGTGCCAAGCGCGGGTTGGAGGGGCTATCGGGGGCATCGCGTTTTGATTGTGAGATGACCTACCCGCGTCGATCAACCGGATAGCGATCCGCCCAGATGTCGTTCTGCCAGTCTTCATATCCGAGGAGAGTGCCATAACGGCGCTCACGAGCTTGTGACCATGGACCGGGTAGATCAATCAAGTCTATCATAGCATCTGCCCGCCATCCCTCGTCGGGCAGCGTGTAAAACAGTCGATGGTGTATCGCGTTATGAAGCTGAGGCAGCTCGCTGATAATCTCCCTCTTTCCGATACATCCGGTGCCGACATGCCGATCAAACATTTTTAGATAACGCAGGACGCATTCGACTTCATAGCCTTCCGTGAAGCTGAATATCGATAGCGGTTTCACGCCCGCCAGCATCAAACCGAGTTCTCTGTTCGTATGAACAAGATAAGGTAGCGAGCGTAGGCTGTAGGACAACATAGAGGCGTTTTACTCGTCGGGTGCGATGTGCGTTACTGGACGAGACCCGACGTAAGTCGCTAGTCTTGGGACCGCCCCAACCGCGTCACATGCCCCATCTTGCGCCCCGCTCGCGCCTCGCGCTTGCCGTAGAGGTGGAGATGCGCGCCGGGTTCGGCGAGGATCGCGGGCCACTTCTCCCAGTCCGCGCCGATCAGGTTCTCCATCGTCACCTTCGGCGCGGTGAGTGCGGTGTCGCCGAGCGGCAGGCCACAGATCGCGCGGACGTGGTTCTCGAATTGCGAGGTCGCCGCGCCCTCGATCGTCCAATGCCCCGAATTGTGGACGCGCGGCGCCATTTCGTTGAACACCGGGCCTTCGGGGGTCGCGAAAAACTCGCAGGTCAGCACGCCGACGTGATCGAGCGCATCGGCGATCCGCCCGGTCAGCGCCGCCGCTTGCGCCCAATGCGCCGCGATTTCTGCGGGCGCGGGGAGGGTGGAGCGCGCCAGGATCGCATTCTCATGCTCGTTCCACGGCGGCGGATAGCTGACCATCCCCCCATCCTGCCCGCGCACCAGCACGATCGAGAATTCGTGGGTGAAATCGACGAACGCCTCCAGCACTGCCGGCCCTCCGATCGCCTCCCACGCGGCGTCGGCATCGGCAGGGGTGGCGATCCGCGCCTGGCCCTTGCCGTCATAACCGAGGCGCGTGGTCTTGAGTACGGCGGGAGTGCCGACTGTTGCCAACGCGGCGGTGAGATCCTCACGACTGCCGACCGCCGCCCAGCGCGCCGGTGTACCGCCGACTTCTTCGACGAACCGCTTCTCGACGGCGCGATCCTGCGACGCGGCGAGCGAGCGCGGCGAAGGGTGAACCGGCACCCGCTCGGCGAGCCACTCGACCGGCGCGACGGCGATATTCTCGAATTCGTAGGTCACGACATCGCAGGCGGCGGCGAAATCGGCGAGGACGATGCGGTTGTGATAATCCGCGCGGGTCAACGACGAGGCGGTCTGCGCCGCAACGCTCTCGCTGTCGGGCGCGAGAACGTGCGTGCGATAGCCCAATTGCGCGGCGGCGGCGGCGATCATCCGGCCGAGCTGCCCGCCGCCGAGGATGCCGATCGTCGAACCGGGGGGGAGCGGCGTCATTGCGGTTCGGTGGCGACCTGATCGGTCTGTTTCGCGCGCCAGTCCTTCAATCGCGCTGCGAGCGCGTCGTCGGACAGCGCCAGGATCGCGGCGGCAAGCAACCCCGCGTTGATCGCCCCCGCCTTGCCGATCGCGAGCGTCCCGACGGGCACGCCGCCGGGCATCTGGACGATCGACAACAAGCTGTCCAAGCCACTTAACGCCTGTGATTCCACCGGCACGCCGAGCACCGGCAGGTGCGTCATCGCCGCCGCCATCCCCGGCAGATGCGCTGCCCCACCCGCGCCGGCGATGATGACTTTCAGCCCGCGGTCCGCCGCGCCCGTCGCATAATCGTAGAGCCGTCGCGGAGTGCGATGTGCAGAAACCACCTTGGTCTCATGCGCCACGCCGAGCGCGTCGAGCGTTCCGGCGGCATGGCGCATCGTCTCCCAATCGGACTGCGAACCCATGATGATGCCGACCAGCGTCATCGCGTGGACCTAGCGAGGCGCGCAAGACAGGGCAATATCGCGCGCCATTGCCCGATCGCGCGGCGCGTGCTTCACCTCCGCGCGAACGAGACAGGGAGAGCAAGGATGACGGATATGCCGATCGCGGGCCGCCGCGCGGTGATCGCCGGGGCCGCGCTCGCCGCGCTGATCCCCTGGGCCAGCGTGGCGCAGGCCGCCGACGGCAAGCTCTACGTCGTCGCCGAACTCGTCGCCAAGCCCGGTAAGGAGGAGGCGTTGCGCGGGGCGCTCAGCCAGTTCGCACCGACCGTGCCAAGCGAGCCGGGATGCCTCGCCTATCAACTGTTCGAGGATATGAAGCAGCCGGGCCGTTTCCTGACCTATGAAACGTGGGCGGACGAAGCAGCGCTGACCGCGCATCTCACCGCGCCGAAAATGAAGGCGGCGGCGCCCACAATGGCGGCGATCCTCGCCAAGCCGTTCGGGCTGACGATGCTCAAACGGCTTGTCTGAGACTTATCGCTCGCTGAGATAGTAACGATCGGTCGCGTTCAGCGCGTCGTCGAGTTCGTACACGATCGGTTGCCCTGTCGGGATTTCCAGCGAGGTGATCTCGTCGTCGGGGATGCCCGACAGATGCTTCACCAAGGCGCGGAGCGAATTGCCGTGCGCGGAGATCAGGACGCGTTGCCCGTCGTTCAGGGCGGGCGCGATCCGATCGTCCCAATAGGGCAGGACGCGCGCGATCGTGTCCTTCAGGCTCTCGGTCGCGGGGATGTCGATGCCGACGTAGCGCCGATCGCTCGACAGGTCGTATTGGCTGCCCGCTTCCATCGGCGGCGGCGGGATATCGAAGCTGCGGCGCCAGATGTGGACCTGTTCGTTACCGTGCTTGGCCGCGGTCTCGGCCTTGTTCAGGCCGGTCAGCCCGCCATAATGCCGCTCGTTCAGCCGCCAATGCTTCTCCACTGGCAGCCACATTCGCCCCATCGCCTCCAGCGCGATGTCGAGCGTCTTGATCGCGCGGGTCTGGAGGCTGGTGAAGGTCCGGTCGAAGTCGAGGCCCTTCGCGGCCATCAATTCCCCCGCCGTCTTTGCCTCCGCCGCACCCTTTTCGGTGACATCGACGTCCCACCAGCCGGTGAAGCGATTTTCAAGGTTCCAGGCGGACTGGCCGTGGCGGATCAGGACGAGCGTGGGCATGAAATCTCCGAGATACGTTAGAGCGCCATGCTCATGAAGCGGTCGCGCGGACTTGCGGGCAATCGCCGAACGGGTCGCGCCCCGCGATCACAAGTCGTCCAGCATACCGTCGAGCGTTTCTAGGCACGCAACCGCGAGCGCCTTCGATCGCCCGGGCGACCAGCCGAATTCCGGATCGGGGTTCGCGTCGTGATCCTTGAACGGCATTTCCAGCGTCACCGAAACCGCGCCGAACCGCTCGGCAAGCTGGTTGGTCGACATCGACATGTTCGCCTTGCCGGGGGCGGATTTGCCATAGCCCTTTTCGGTCTGGAAATCGGGGGTGTGCGCCGCGAGCCGCCGGCCGAATTCGTAGAATTTCTCGCCGTGTTCGTCGGTCCAGCGCGCGATCCCCTCATAGCCTGCGATGAAGTTCGCCGCGATCGCCTCGTCGCCGTGAACGTCGATCGCGAAGACGACGCCGGTCTCGTCCATCGCATTACGCACGCCCAGAACCTCGGGGCTGCGCTCGGTGGTCGGCGCATGCCATTCGCGATTGAGGTTCACTCCCGCTGCGTTGGTTCGCAAATGCCCACGGGACGTGCCATCGGGGTTCATATTGGGTACGACGTTGATCGTCGCGCGTTCGCGCAATTTCGCCGCAGCGGGCGTCGCGAGCCATTCGAGGGCCCCTTCCATCCACCATTCCGCCATCGATTCACCGGGATGCTGGCGCGCGTAGAGCCAGACCGATTTGGGTCCGGTGCCGACGGTGAAGCAATCGATCGCTTGGCCGTCGAGGCTGTGGCCCAATTCGCGGTGCGTGAAGCCCGGCTGCAAAGCGGTGCGTGCGACCAATGCCTCGTGCATCTCCATCGTATAGGGCGCGAAATAGGCGAACCAGACGAGATCGGTGTCGCCGCTCCAGTCGAACGACAATACCCCGTCGGCGTAGCTGGTATCGATCATCCGCCAAGCCTGTCGGTCGGTCGAGGCGCGGACCTTGTAACCCGGCCAGCCGAACGGATACGCCGATTGCCCCGCGTTCAGGATGCGCAAGTTGAGCGTCCGTCCCTTCGCACCGGCGACGCGGAAATAGAACCATTGGTAGAAATCGGACTGGTGGTCGGCGACGATTTCCAGATCGACCCGGTCCCCCTCGATGGTCTTCACGCGGATATTTCCGCCATCGAAGGCGGCGTTGATGTGCAGAGTCATTTCACCTCGGCGCTTTGGTCGATCTCGGTCACTTGACTTCGATAGTGCGCCCCGAGTCTCCGGGAAACCCCGTGAACAACGCCGACGCCAGCCGTGTCGCGATCGCGGTGGTGTCGGCGCCGGGGGTGTTGAGATCGGTCAGCGATTGCGCATTGCCTTCCCAGATCGCGTCGCCGCCATGGCGGATACGCACCGAGAGTTCGGTGACGACTCCGGATCGCGCGCCTTTGCCACCGATCGGAAAGCTGACGCCGCCGCCAACCCCGGCTCCGCCCGAATAACCGCCGCTGTAACCGCCGCCGCCAAGGCCGATCGTCACCGGCGAGCGCCGCGGTGGCAGCGGACGCGTCGCACGCGTGAACGATACGGTGGCATGATTGTCGGGCACCGCGCCGGGCCCCGGATTGGTATAGCCGACGCGCAGCAATTCCGCCTGCACCGCCGCGGCATATTCCTTATATTCCAGGCTCGCCGGGGCGCCGCCGGGCAAAGGCTCGACCGCGATGGTGCCACGCGACGTCAGCGCGTCATAGTGGAAGCGTGTCGCCTGAATCGGGAACGATGTCGGCCCGGTCGCGCACCCCGAGAGACCCGCCGCGATCAGGGTTGCCGCAAGAATTCGATATGTCATTGCCGACCCTATTGTTATTGTTGCGCGGGTGTAACGCCCGAAGCCTCGCACGTATCCGGCCTCGCACGTATCCGGCAATGCCGCTGTCGCCTTGACTAAAGCGGACCCAGCCTTTAGGCGCGCCCTCTTTCCAGACACCCGCAAAACAGCAGATACGATCATGAAGATTCGCAACAGCCTGAAGTCGCTGAAAGGCCGTCATCGCGACAATCGCGTGATCCGTCGCCGCGGCCGCACCTATGTCATCAACAAGACGAACCGCCGCTTCAAGGCGCGCCAGGGTTGATTTGACAAAACCGACGTCGATCATCTTCGACGTCGGCAACGTTCTCTACGACTGGAATCCGCGGATTCCCTACGAGCGTCTCATCCCCGACGGTGAGGCGCTCGACGCATTTCTACGCGACGTCTGCACGCTCGAATGGCATTTCCAGCACGATATGGGCCGCCCCTTCGCCGAGACATCGGCGGAGCTGAGCGCGCGGTTCCCCGAACACGCGGACTTGATCGCGGAGTGGGGGCCACGCTTCTCCGAACAAATCCCCGGGCCGGTCGCTGGAATGCCCGAATTGATCGAGGAATTGGATGCGGCCGGTATCCCGCTCTACGCGATCACCAATTTCTCCGGCGAGTTCTTCGCGCCGTTCCGCGCGCAGGAAGCCGCGCTGTTCGATCGCTTCGGCGGCATCGTCGTGTCGGGCGACGAGAAGATGATGAAGCCCGATCAGGCGATCTATCGGCTGGCGCTGGAGCGTTTCGGACTGGAGGCTGGGCGGACGTTATTCGTGGACGACAATCCCGCGAACGTGGCGGGCGCGCAGACGGTGGGGATGGCGGCGCTGAGGTTTGTCGACGAACCGACGTTACGGCGCGATCTGGCGGATTTGGCCCTGCTGCGCTGAATGATCGGGTTTCTGCTTTTGGGGGAAAGCGGCCATAGATTGCGGAGCGGTGCTTCGACAGGATATAACGACAAGATGAGCAGGGCAGCGCGGGAGCGATGGGCAGAGGGAGCGGAGCGGTGGCCTCATCTACAAGCCTTCCTTTCAGAGCGTCTGGCAGAATATCTTTTCGGTAATGTTAGGTCGCTTGCCGACAAATTCGAGAGCGAATTAACTCTCTTTGATGGCGAGCAAAGGTCGAAAATCGCGACCGAATGCTGGGCTTTCATGCGGACTTTCAAGGATCGTCAAGATGACCGTCAATTTCTGCGTGATGGGTTCGGCGTGCGCGGGACGCTCAAGACGGATGACCGTGGGCGTGGGCAAAATGGCCTCCGTCGTTTGAAGATTGTCTACGACGCCTTTGCCACATCAGTGCGTTTCGCCGACACCGATTGGCAGCCCGGCGGGTAAGACAGCAACGTCCGCAAGTGGGGGTGGGTTCAACGGGTGGTCGCAACGCATCATTCTCATGATGAGAAGGAGTGGTGCGATGAAGCAGCGTCGTCGGATATATTACTCGGCCGCTCAGCGGGCGGAGATTTGGGATCGGTGGCAGCGCGGCGAGTCGATGAGTTCGATCGGTCGCGGCTTTGAGCGGGAGAGCTCGTCGATCTTCTCGGTGCTCTCACCGTCGGGCGGAATCCGCCCACCCGATCGGAGGCGATCGGGCCGTGCGCTGAGCTTGGTCGAACGCGAGGAGATATCCAGGGGTCTGGTCGCCGGTCGTTCGCTGCGTGCGATTGCAGTCCAGCTCTGCCGCGCGCCGTCAACGATCAGCCGGGAGGTTGGCCGTAACGGCGGCGCTGATCGGTATCGTGCCACGCTATCGGATCAGGCGGCATGGGATCGTGCGCTGCGCCCGAAGCGCTGCAAGCTCGCTTGCCACCCGGGCTTGCGACGAACAGTATCGCGCAAGCTGCGCCGCAAATGGTCGCCAGAGCAGGTTGCGGGCTGGCTCAAGCATAGCTTTCCGGACGAAGACCAGCATCGCGTGTCACACGAGACGATCTACAAAAGCCTGTATATTCAGGCGCGTGGCGTCCTCAAGAAAGAGCTGCTCGAGCATCTGCGCGCCAAGCGCACGATCCGCCGCTCGCGCCATGCCAGCCTGAAGCGCGACGGGCTCGGCCAGATCAAGGACGCGGTCTCGATCAGCGAACGGCCCGCTTGCGTCGACGATCGCGCCGTGCCCGGGCACTGGGAGGGCGATCTAATCTCGGGCGCGCGCGGCAGCCATGTCGTGACGCTGGTCGAGCGGCAATCGCGCTACGTGATCCTCGCCAAGGTCGCGAACAAGCAAACCGCGACCGTCGTGTCGGCGCTGATCGGGCAGGCCCGCAAGCTGCCCGGAGACCTCTGCCGGTCGCTGACCTGGGACCGCGGCAAGGAGCTTGCCGACCACCGGCGCTTCACCTTGGCGACCGATGTCGAGGTCTACTTCTGCGATCCGCACAGCCCCTGGCAGCGCGGCACCAACGAGAACACCAACCGCCTGCTGCGCCAGTACCTGCCCCACGGCATCGACCTGTCGACCTTCAGCCAGGCCCAGCTCAGCACCATCGCCAGGCAGCTCAACGAGCGGCCGAGAAAAACCTTGATGTACCAAACGCCAGCTGAGAAGTTCGCTCAGAGCGTTGCGTCGATCGGTTGAACCCACCGGCGAAAGCGGTCATCGAACAGAGACGTGGTTGGTAAGTCTGGCGAACCGGTTGCAGCCGTCAACGCCGACCCTCACCCATAACCTTTCAGTTCATCCCCCACGATCCGCACGACATGCAGCACGTTGGTCGATCCCGGCGTCCGGAACGGCACACCGGCCATGATGATCACCTGATCGCCCGCCTCCGCGATATGGTGGCGCAGCGCCATGCGCTTGGCCTTGGCGACCATGTCCTCGAACGAATCGACGTCGCGGGTGTGGACCGCGTGAGTTCCCCATAACAGGCCGAGCCGGCGCGCGGTCTCCAGCTTCGGGGTCAGCACCAGCAGTGGCACCGAGGGCCGCTCGCGCGCGACGCGGCGCGCGGTCGAGCCCGAGGTGGTGTAGCAGATGATCGCCGCCGCGCCGACCGTCTCGACGATGGTCTTGGCGGCTTCGGCGAGCGCGTCGGCGGTCGTCGGATCGGGGCGGGTGATGGTGAAATGGATGCGGTCGCCGTGCGCCGGATCGCGCTCCACCGCGTCGCCGATCGCGTTCATCATCGCGACCGCCTCGACCGGCCAGTCGCCTGCCGCGCTTTCGGCGGACAGCATGATCGCATCCGCCCCGTCGTAGATCGCGGTGGCGACGTCGGACACTTCGGCGCGCGTTGGGGAGGGCGACTTGATCATCGATTCGAGCATCTGCGTCGCGACGACGACGGGGCGCCCCATCCGCCGCGACACCTCGACGATGCGCTTCTGAAGCGGCGGCACCGATTGCGGCGGAAGCTCGACGCCGAGGTCCCCGCGCGCGACCATCACGCCGTCGCACGCCTCGACGATTTCCTCAAGGCGCTCGATCGCCGCGGGTTTCTCGATCTTGGCGAGCAGCGCCGCCTTGCCGCCGATCAGCTTGCGGGCTTCCCACAAATCCTCGGGCCGCTGGACGAAGCTCAGCGCGATCCAGTCGACGCCCTGATCGACCGCGAAGGCAAGATCACTGCGGTCCTTTTCGGTCATCGCCGCCATCGGAACGACGACATCGGGGACGTTCAGGCCCTTGTTGTCCGAAAGCGCGCCGCCGATCTCGACCGTCGTCACGATCCGGTCGTCGTCATGGTCGGTGACGCGCAGGACGAGTTTGCCGTCGTCGAGCAGCAACCGCGCCCCGGGTTCGATCGCGTGGAAAATCTCGCGGTGGGGGAGTCGAACGCGCGTTGCGTCGCCGGCTTTTTTCAGGTGATCGAGCGTGAAGGTGGCGCCATGCTCCAGCATTGTCCGGCCGCCCGCGAATTTTCCGACGCGCAGTTTCGGTCCCTGGAGGTCGGCGAGGATCGTCGTCGCGCGCCCGAATTTCTTCTCCAGCGCGCGGATCGCCGCGATCACCGCGACCTTCGATTGCTGGTCGCCGTGGCTCATGTTCACGCGGAACGCATCGGCGCCCGCCTGATACAGCGTCGCGATCATCTCGGGCGTATCGCTGGCCGGACCTAACGTCGCGAGGACGCGGACTTTCCTGGAGCGCGGGCTGATCGCCTTGGTCATCGGTCATCCTGCCTTGTCGCCGCTGCCCTAGCGTCTATCTCCGGGCGATCAACCGTGGAGCAGGCGAATGGACGCGATAGACGCGATCGATGACAAAGTGGCGGCGGCGGCGTTCCGCCGGCTGGTGCGACATCTGCGGCACCGGACCGATGCGCAGAATGTGGACCTGATGGGGCTGGCGGGGTTCTGCCGGAATTGCCTGTCGGACTGGACAGCGGAAGCGGGCGGTTTGTCTAAGGACGACGCGCGCGAGGCGATTTACGGGATGCCGTATGCCGAGTGGAAGTTGGCGCATCAGGCGGACGCGACGCCGGAGCAACTGGCGCGGATGGCGGAGAGCGTTGCGAAAAACGCATAGTTCCCCTCCGTCATCCCGGACTTGATCCGGGATCCATCGCTCCACGAGCGACGGCTCCAGCGCCATCATGGATTCCGGATCAAGTCCGGGATGACGATCAAGCTTGTTTCAAGCGCATGATACCTCTCTAACGGCGCGCAACAGGGAGAGGGATATGTTCAAATCATTCGCCGCCGCGCTGGCGCTGACCGTCGCGTTTCCGGCCACCGCGCAGACTGCGCCGACCAAAACCACCTACATCCAGGCCGGTGCATTGCTCGATCGCCCCGGCCAGCCCCCGCGGGGCAACAGCACGATCATCGTCCGCGACGGCAAGGTCGCCGAAGTTCGCGACGGTTTCGTCGCGCCCGAAGCGGGCGCCACGCTCGTCGATCTAAAGGACAAGTTCGTCCTCCCCGGCTTGGTCGATGCGCACGTCCACCTGTGGGGGATTGGCGGCGATCCGATGCGCGGGCGGTTGCTCGCGCTGACCCGCGACCGCTTCGACGACGAGATGACCGCGGTCGCGAACGCCAGGGCGACGCTCGACGCGGGCTTTACCTCGGTGCGCGATCTCGGCGGCGATCCGCGCGGCATCCGCGCGTTACGCGACGCGATCGACCAGGGCATCGTCGAGGGGCCGAGCATCACCAATGCGGGCCAGATGATCTCTGTAACGGGCGGGCACGGCGACGAAGGCAACGGCCTCGCCGAGGACTATGCCGACGCGGTCCATGCCAAGGAGATCAACCTGTGTGACGGCGCCGACGATTGCCGCCGCGCGGTGCGTGCGCAGGTCGCGCTGGGCGCAAAGGTCATCAAGTTCGCCGCGACCGGCGGCGTGCTGTCGAACGTGTCGGGCGGGCTCGGCCGCGCGATGACGCCCGAGGAGATGAAGGCGATCGTCGATACCGCGCACGCGCTTGGCCGCAAGGTCGCTGCGCACAGCCATGCCGCCGATGGGACCAGGGCGGCGCTCATCGCCGGGGTCGATTCGATCGAACACGGCACCTTCCTCGACGACGAGACGATCGCGTTGTTCAAGAAGACCGGCGCGTATCTCGTCCCGACCGAGATCGCGCCGATCGCGGCGTTGGCGCAGGCGCGGGGCGGCGCATTGCCGCCCGCGACGATCCCGAAGGCGGAGGAAGCCGCAGCCGCGATGGTCGCGAGCCACCGCAAGGCCTATGCCGCGGGCGTGAAGGTCGCGTTCGGCACCGACACCGGCGTGTCGAAGCACGGCCAGAACGCGACCGAATTCGCGGTTCTCGTCAGCAACGGCCTGACCCCGATGGAGGCGATCCGCGCCGCGACGGTGAGCGCCGCGGACCTGCTCGGTCGCGACGATATCGGCACGCTGACGCCCGGCAAGACCGCCGACATCATCGCGGTCAGCGGCTCGCCGCTGGAGGACGTGACGCGGCTCGAACATGTCGCGTTCGTGATGCACCACGGGGTTGTCGCGACGTTGCCGCAACCGTAGACGCGCCGTCCTACCCCTTGGAGTGACCGATGACCGACAACGTATCCGCCGAACAATTGCGCCAGTTCATCGAGCGCATCGAGCGGCTGGAAGAAGAGAAAAAGGCATTCGCCGACGACATCCGCGACGTTTATGCCGAGGCGAAATCGACGGGCTTCGACAGCAAGACGATGCGCGCGATCGTGCGCCTCAGGAAGATGGAAAAGCACCACCGCGACGAGGCGGATGCGCTGCTCGAGACGTATCGCAATGCGCTCGGGCTGCATTGATCGAAAGGGGCTAAGCCCATGGCAGGCCATAGCAAATACAAGAATATCATGTACCGCAAGGGCGCGCAGGACAAGAAGCGCTCGGGTATGTTCAGCAAGCTCAGCCGCGAGATCACCGTCGCGGCCAAGATGGGCTTGCCCGATCCCGACATGAACCCGCGGCTGCGCGCCGCGGTCAACGCCGCCAAGGCGCAGTCGATGCCCAAGGACAATATCCAGCGCTCGATCGACAAGGCGACAAAGGGCGACGCCGAAAATTACGAGGAAATCCGCTACGAGGCGTTCGCGCCCGGCGGTGCGAGCCTCATCATCGAGACGCTGACCGACAACCGAAACCGTACGGTCACCAACGTGCGGACCGCGATCAGCAAGAACGGCGGCAATCTCGGCGCGCCGGGTTCGGTGAGCCATAGCTTCGATCGCAAGGGGCTGATCAATTATCCCGCCAGCGCGGGCGATGCCGAGGCGGTGTTCGAGGCGGCGCTGGAGGCGGGCGCGGAGGACGTGCAATCGTCGGAGGACGGCCACGAAATCTGGACCGCGATGGAGGATCTGCACGAGGTCACCACCGCCTTGGAGGCGACCCTCGGCGAGGCCGAGGGCGCGAAGCTCGCGTGGCGTCCGCAGACGATGGTTGATGTCGGCGAGGACGATGCGGCGACTTTGTTCAAGCTGATCGACGTTCTCGACGACGACGACGACGTCCAGACGGTGTGGGGCAATTACGAGGTCTCCGACGAGGTGATGGAGAAACTGGGGGCTTAAGGAGTGCTCATCCTCGGCCTCGATCCCGGTCTCGGCACGACCGGCTGGGGCGTGATCCGCGCCGAGGGTAATCGCCTGTCGCATCTCGCGAACGGCCGCCTCAAGACCGACAGCGCCGAAACCCTCGCCCGCCGCCTGTCGCATCTCGATTCGCAGCTTGCCGCGCTGATCTCCGAGCACGCGCCGGACGCTGCCGCCGTCGAGGAAGTCTACGTCAACACCAACCCGCAATCGACGCTGAAGCTCGGGCAGGCGCGCGGCGTCATCCTGCTCGGTGTCGCGCGTGCCGGAATAGAACCCGGCGAATATGCCGCGCGGCTCGTCAAGAAAGCGGTGGTCGGGGTCGGCGGGGCGGAAAAGGCGCAGGTCCATGCAATGGTCGCGCGGCTGCTGCCGGGCGTAAAGATCGACGGCGCGGATGCCGCCGACGCGCTGGCGGTCGCGATTTGTCACGCGCATCATCTGGCGTCGGCGCGCCGGTTCGGCTGAAATCGCTTTCCTACAAAGATGCGTTCCGGTTAGGTTCCACCGATGCCATCACCGTCGCATTTTCACAACCGACACGCTTCGCCGCGCCGGGCTTGCGATGCCGAGGCGATGTGTTGTCGATTTGCCGGAACTTTCGGAACTTTCGGACCCCCCATGGCAGTCCTCAACGTTCTCAACGTTCGCGCGGGGACGAACGCGTGATCGCTCATCTCAAGGGCAGGCTGGACTCGACCGGCATCGACCACGCGGTGATCGACGTCGGCGGCGTCGGCTATATCGTCGGCGCGTCCTCGCGGACGCTTGCCGCGATCGGCCCGGTCGGCGAGGCGTGCACGCTGTTCACCGAAATGCTGGTTGCGGAAGACTTCATTCGCCTCGTCGGCTTCGCGCGCGCGGACGAGCGCGACTGGTTCCGCCTGCTCACCGGCGTTCAGGGCGTCGGCGCGCGGGTGGCGCTGGCGATCCTGTCGGCGTTCGAGCCGGTCGATCTTGCCCGCGCGATCGCGGCGCAGGACAAGGCGATGGTCGCGCGCGCCAACGGCGTCGGCCCGAAACTCGCCGAGCGGATCGTGCGCGAACTGAAAGACAAGGTCGGCGGCATCGCCGCGTCGCTCGGCTCGGCGACGGTGGCGGCTCCGGTCGGAGCGGCGGCGGATGCGGTGTCGGCGTTGCTCAACCTCGGCTTTCGCCCTGCCGAAGCGGCGAGCGCGGTCGCATCGGCGGAGGAGGAACTTGGCGCGGACGCGACGCTCGATGCGCTGGTGCGGCTCGCGCTGCGCAAGGCGTCGCGCGGCTAGAGGTCGGCGCGATTCAAGGCGCTCTGAAGAAGGAGTTCGGGTGCTGCGCCCGGCACACAGGCTCCGGGCCGACGATAGAGGCACAGCCTGCCAAGTCCGCTCCCGGCGCATTGCTCGGGATTGTAGCCGGACGGGAGTTCGCTGCGATGCACGATGGGCGCGATGATCGCATTATAGCCCGCTCGCCCCGCCGCCAGCCAAGCCCGTGCGGATTGCCCCGGCGGCGCCCAGCCGAGATACAGCGGGATCGGTCGGTGGACATAAGCATAGCCGCCCAAGCCCCAATAATCGATTTCGTAGGTGGCAAGACCGCAGACCGATGCGTCCTGCCCGGCATGTCGCGCGAGGATCAGGCTCTCGCCGAAGCGATTGAGATCGGGCCTGAGCGGCGCAGTCAGCGTGAGCGTGGCGGATGTCGCGCACCATGCTCCGATCGCCAGCCAAATGCCCTTGCGGCGATCAAGCGGCAGCCGCTTTACCAGTTCGGCCGAGCCGATCGCGGCTAGGAGGATGAAGACCTCGGTCGTCAGCAGGATGAAGCGATATTCCTTGTGGCCAACCAGCATATGGACGCCGATGTTGACGATCGCCGCCCAGAACAACGCCGGATAGCGCCCGATTGCAGGGAGCATCAGCGCGAGGATCGGAACCATCGCCCACCACCAATGGCCGAGCAGCGCCTGCCAATACGCGAGTAGGCCATCGACGCCGTAGCCCGAGGCGCGGCCGTGCAGCAGGTTCTGGCGGATGTTCTCGATCGCCCAGCCGAACGGTGCCTGACCCATCGCCATATCGACGATCGCCGACAGGCCGAGCGCGATCAGGCCGCCGACGATGAGCGGTGGCCAGCAGCGCCATGCCCGTCCGAGCGAAACCAGCGCGAAGACCGCGACAGCGGGGGCATATTGGACACGCAGCACGACGGTGAAGCCGAGGAGCACGCCGGCGATCACCAGTCTTCGATGGCTTGCGTCGCGCCCGATCAGCGCCGCGGCGGGGAAGAACGCGCCCAGCGCCAGCATCTCGGTCAGGACGTGGAGCGAGAAATAGACGCTCTCGTACCAGACGGCCATCACCGCCATCGCGACGATGCCGTGCCGCCGCGACCAGCGCGCGCCGATCGCATAGGCCGCGCCGACCGGGACCAGCCCGACGATGGCCGCCGCGCCCTGCGCGAAGATCAGGTGCAGATCTCCACCCGGCGCGATCGCATTGCCGAGCCACATCGGTCCGCTCAAAAACAGCGGCGCGATCCATGGCCGCATGCCGTAGCGATATTCCCACGGCACGATGCCGTACCCGAACGCGATCCGGTGCGCCTGTTCGAGATATTGGAACAGTTCGTCGGGGTGATGCACCGCAAAGGTGCGGTACGTGACGACGCGCAGCACGATCGCGACGATCAGGATCGCGGCCGGCGCGACCCATGGTCTTCGTACGACCTGCCGCTCGCCGATGATCCGCCCCATGTCCACGCCGGTGCTTATCGGGGAACTATGGTCAATGCGGTGTTAACGCGTGGATTGCCGGGTGCGACGATGCCGCGCTATCGTCGCCGCATGACCCCATCTATCGCGCATCTCGTGGACACCATTCGTGACGATGACGGCAGCGTCTCCGAGGACTATAATTACCTCGTCTACACCTTCGGCGATCCGCCGGTCGCATCGGCGCGCACCTATCTCGACGATATTCGCCGCGTTGCGATCTACGGCGAGGCGACACCGCCGGTCATGGCGTATCTTCAGGAGCGGTTCGAGCGAATCGATCGATTGGGCAAGGCGGGTTACGAGACGATCTGGACCGCGGCGGCATGAGGCGCGCGAGCTGCCAGTGCGGGCAATTGACCGCCGAATGCGATGGCGAGCCGGTGCGCATCTCGGTGTGCCATTGTCTCAACTGCCAGCAACGGTCGGGCAGCAGCTTTGCCGCGCAGGCGCGCTTCCCGCGCGAGGCGGTGCGGATCACCGGCGAATCGCGCGAATGGTCGCGGATCAACGACAGCGGCGAGGGGGCGACCTTTAGCTTCTGCCCCAATTGCGGATCGACGGTTCATTATTCGAGCCGCCCGCACCGCGACCTGATCGCGATCCCGGTCGGAGCGTTCGCCGACCCCGATTTCCCCGCGCCGCACTATTCTGTCTACGAGACTCGCAAGCACCGCTGGATCGACATCACCGGGGAGGGGGTCGAGCATTACGAATGATCATCGCGGTCTACAGTCTGAAGGGCGGCGTCGGGAAAACGACGCTGGCGGTGAACCTCGCCTGGGCGGCGGCGACGCTGTCGGCGCGGCGGACATTGTTGTGGGATCTCGATGCGCAGGCGGCGGCGACTTGGGTGATGGGGCATGATCCGATGGCGGGCGCTGCGGCGCGCGCGGCGAGCGCCAAGGGCGCCGATCCGGCAAAGCTGATCCGCGCGACCGCGATCGACCGGCTCGATCTGCTGCCCGCCGACGCGTCGCTGCGCGGGCTCGACGCCGCGTTCCACGAGATCGACAGCAAGAAGCGGCTCGCGAAGATCGCCGCGGGGCTGACGCGCGACTACGACCGGATCGTCATCGATTGCCCGCCGGGGCTGACCGACACCTCGGATCAGATCATGCGCGCCGCCGATCTCGTCGTCGTGCCGGTGATCCCATCGCCATTATCGCGGCGCGCGCTCGATACGATCGCGGCGCATATCGCCGCAAAGACGGGGCCGAAGGTGGTGCTCGCGCCGGTGTTCTCGATGGTCGACCGCCGGCGGGTGCTCCATCGCGAAGCGCTCGAGCAACATCCCGATTGGCCGGTGATCCCGATGGCGAGCATCTACGAAGCGATGACCGATCGCCGCGCCCCGGTCGGCGCGTTCGCGCCGCGTTCTTCGCTGGCGGTCGAGGCGGTCGCGGGGCTGTGGCAGCGGGTGGAGCGGGCCTTGGCGGAGGAGAGGTAGATTGCGGGACTTGCAACTGCGGCGAGCTATATTTCGGTGATGACTTCTCTGTCCGTCCCGATGCCTGCTGCGCTCAGAAAGTGGGTTGATACACGCTTGGCCGAAGGCCGGTACGCCGACGCCGCCGAGTATTTGCGCGATCTCGTGCGCCGCGATCACTGTCAGGCGGAGGACGAAACGCATTGGCTCCGCGCGATGATCGGAGAGGGACTTGCCTCGGGTATCGTCGATGCCGAACCGGAAGATGTCATCGAGGAAATCATCGCGGCGCATCCCGCGCTTGATGGCTAGACTTCGGCTCAGCGTCGCCGCGCGCGCCGATCTCGTCGAAATCAGGCGCCACAGCATCAAGGATCTCGGTCGCAATGTCGCCGATGCCTATTTTCGCGGTTTCAATACGATGTTCGCGTTGCTGCGCGATCGGCCCTTCGCAGGGGCTTTGCAGCCTGACCTTCGATGCGATCCGTTGCCTGACGCATCGACGACATCGGATATTCTATCGCCCCGAGAGCGATGTGGTTCTCATCGTGCGCGTCATCCACCATGCCCGCAATGCGCGCCGGGAGTTGAATGAGTGACCCGAGTCTTGCCGAGCGGAACCGCGAGGCATAGAATCTATCGATCGGAGCATCGGAGGTCGTCATGAAGCGATTCGTTCTGTTTGCCGCCGGTCTGGCGCTGTTCGCGTCGGACCTCGCCATCGCGCAACATCAGGCGCAGCAAAGACCGCACGCCAGGCCATCGACCAAGCCCGCACCGCCGCACGCGCGACCGGTGAAGCCGAAGCCGGGGAACCATCATCCGGGCAAGCCCAATCGGCCGGGCCGACCCGGCAACGGCCACCGCCCCGGCGTCCGGCCGCCGACGACCAAGCCGACGCTGCCGCATGTCCGCCCGGTCAGGCCCGGCCACGGGCATCGTCCCGGCGTCCGGCCTCCGGGCAACGGGCATCACCGTCCGATCGTCCGTCCGCCGCATCGTCCCGGTTTCCGGCCGCCGCATTTTCGCCCGATCCACGGGCCGTCGTTTCATTATCCGCGCGGCTATCGCTATCGGCGCTGGAGCGTGGGTGGCTTTCTCCCGTCGATCTTCCTCGGATCATCCTATTATTACAACAATTATGCCGGGCTTGGGCTCGGAGCACCGCAATACGGCTATCGCTGGATCCGCTACGGGCCCGATCTGCTGTTGGTCAACATCCGGACCCGGCGGGTGCGCGACGTGATCTACGGTGCCTTTTATTGAGGTAGCCGCACGCTCGACAGGATGGTCGGCGGACGGGTAGGGAACGCATTCCCGATGACCGACGCCGACCGCCTCCTGACGCCCGCCCGCCGCATCGAGGATGTCGATGCCGCGCTCCGTCCGAAGACGCTCGACGAGTTCGTCGGGCAGAAGACGGCGCGGGAAAATCTGCGGGTGTTCATCCAGGCGGCGAAGGCGCGCGGCGATGCGCTCGATCACGTGCTGTTTTTCGGGCCGCCGGGGCTCGGCAAGACGACGCTCGCACAGATCGTCGCGCGCGAGATGGGGGTCGGGTTCCGCGCGACCTCCGGACCGGTCATCGCGAAATCGGGCGATCTCGCGGCGCTGCTGACCAATCTCGAGGACGGCGACGTGCTGTTCATCGACGAGATCCACCGGCTTCAGCCTGCGGTCGAGGAAGTGCTGTACCCGGCGATGGAGGATCGCGCGCTCGACCTGATGATCGGTGAGGGGCCTTCCGCAAGATCGGTGCGGATCGATCTGCCGCGCTTCACGCTCGTTGGCGCGACGACACGGCAGGGGTTGCTAACGACGCCGCTGCGCGACCGTTTCGGCATCCCGATCCGCCTGCAATTCTACACCGTCGATGAGTTGGAGCGCGTGGTCACGCGCGCGGCCAATTTGCTCGATCTTCACGTCGCGCCCGATGGCGCCGCCGAGATTGCGCGCCGCGCGCGCGGCACACCGCGGATCGCGGGGCGGTTGCTGCGACGCGTGCGCGACTTCGCCAATGTCGCGGGCGTGCTTAGCGTCGATGCGGTGGCGGCGGATCGTGCGCTGAACCGGCTCGAGGTCGATGCGCTCGGGCTCGACGCTATGGACCGGCGCTATCTGACGATGATCGCCGACATCTATCGCGGTGGGCCGGTCGGGGTGGAGACGCTGGCGGCGGGTTTGAGCGAGCCGCGCGACACGATCGAGGAGGTGATCGAGCCGTTCCTGATCCAGCTCGGCTTGGTGGCGCGGACCGCGCGCGGACGGTGCCTCAACGCGAACGGGTGGAAACATCTCGGACTGAACCCGCCGGCGGGAAGCCAGGACGGATTGTTCGACTCCTGACTTGGAGCATCGTGCGTAAAATCCGGACCGTCGTTGCGAGCGGAGCGAAGCAATCCAGAGCCACGAGCGCCGGCCTGGATTGCTTCGTCGCTACGCTCCTCGCAACGACGATGCTCCAGATTTCACGCTCATAGCTCTAACTCCTGCCCGAGCCGGGGAGGAGTGAGCAAACCGAACATGGCACCTCTCCCGCCAACCTGCTAGCCACAGGACATGCCGCTGTCCGCCGCCGCCTCCGCTCGCGAAATCCTCGTCAATCTCCACGACGTGATGGCGGCGCGGACGAATGCGCAGGCCAAGCTCAACAGCGTCGTCAACATCATCGGCGAGGCGCTCGATAGCGAGGTCTGCTCGATCTATCTGCTGCGCGAGGGCGTGCTCGAACTGTTCGCGACGCGCGGCCTGGCGCAGGATGCGGTGCACCTCACGAAGCTGGCGATGGGCGAGGGCCTCGTCGGCACGATCGCCGAGAATGGCGAGGTGCTGAACCTCGACGAGGCCGCCAGCCACCCCGACTTCGCGTTCAAGCCGGAGACCGGCGAGGATCGCTATCACAGCTTTGCCGGTGTGCCGATCATCCGCCGCGAAAAATCGGTCGGCGTGCTCGCGGTCCAGCACGCCGAATCGCGCAAATATGCCGATGTCGAGATCGAGGCGTTGCAGACCGTCGCGATGGTGCTCAGCGAACTCATCGCCAATGCCGGGCTGATCGACGGCCCCGGCACCGCCGACGCGCGACCGCAATCGACCGCGGCTGTGCGCATACCCGGGCAAAAACTGGTCGATGGCATGGCCAGGGGCAATGCGGTGTTTCATCAGCCGCGCATCACCATCGAGCATACCGTCGCAGAGGATACCGAGGCCGAACGCCACCGCGTCTATGCGGCGTTCGACAGGATGCGCGAACAGATCGAGCGGATGACTTCGCAAGCCGAGTTCGGCGTCGATGGCGAGCATAAGGAGGTGCTCGATACCTACAAGATGTTCGCCTACGACGAGGGCTGGAGCCGTCGGATCAACGAGGCGATCGACAGCGGCTTGACCGCCGAGGCGGCGATCGAGCGCGTTCAGCAGCGCACGCGCCAGCGGATGCGCCAGATCGACGATCCGCTGCTCGCCGATCGGATGCACGATCTCGAGGATCTGGCGAACCGATTGCTGCGGACCGTGTCGGGGCAGATGGGCACCGCAGCGCAGATGGGGCTGAGGCAGGATACGATCCTGATCGCGCGCAATTTGGGTCCCGCCGAACTGCTCGAATATGATCGGCGGCGGTTGAAGGGAGTGATCCTCGAGGAAGGATCGCTGACCGCGCACGTCACCATCGTCGCGCGCGCGATGGGCGTGCCCGTGCTCGGCCGCGTCCGCGACGTGCGGCGGTTGATCGCGGAGGGCGATCTGCTGTTGCTCGACGTGACCGAGGGCAATGTCTTCGCGCGTCCGTCGCCGGGGATGGAGGAGGCGTTCGAGACGAAGCTGGTGCTCCGTCAGAAGCGCAAGGCGGCCTATGCCGCGCTGCGCGATGTGGCGCCCGAAACGAAGGACGGGCACCGGGTCACGGTGATGGTCAACGCAGGGCTGCGCGACGATGTCGCCGCGCTCGATGTCACCGGTGCCGACGGGATCGGCCTTTTTCGGACCGAATTCCAGTTCCTGGTCTCGGCGACGCTGCCGCAACGCGAGCGCCAGCAGCGGCTTTACAAGGAAGTGCTCGATGCTGCCGGCGATCGCCCGGTGATCTTCCGGACGGTCGATATCGGCGGCGACAAGGCGCTGCCCTATCTGACCGTCGTGGCCGAAGGCGAAGAAAACCCGGCGATGGGCTGGCGCGCGCTCCGCCTCGCGCTCGAACGCGACGGGTTGATGAAGGCGCAGGCGCGCGCGTTGCTCGATGCCGCGGCCGGGCGGACGCTGAACGTGATGTTCCCGATGGTCAGCGAAGCCTGGGAATTCGACGAGGCGAAGGCGTTGTTCGAGGCGCAGCGCGACTGGATCGCCGCACGCAATCGCCGATTGCCGAGCGAAATCCGCTACGGCGCGATGCTCGAAGTGCCCAGCCTGGCGTACCAGCTCGATCTTTTGCTGCCGAAAATCCAGTTTCTGTCGATCGGCACCAACGATCTGACGCAATTCCTGTTCGCCGCCGACCGCGCCAATCCCAAGCTTGCCGAGCGTTACGACTGGCTATCGGTCTCGATCCTGCGGTTTCTGAGCGCGGTGATCGCGCCGACGCGCGCGGCGGGGGTCGATCTCACCGTCTGTGGCGAAATGGGCGGGCGTCCGCTCGAGGCGATGGCGCTGATCGGGCTAGGGATCGACCGGCTGTCGATCACCCCCGCCGCGGTCGGCCCGATCAAGGCGATGGTCCGCTCGCTCGATCGCGCCGAGCTTGCCGCGCATATCGCGGAATTGCTGCGCGATCCGCCGCGCGACCTGCGCGGGGCGCTCGCGCGCTGGGCGGCGGAGCGGGGCGTCGAACTGGCCTGAGACGGAGACGGGCTGCGGCGCGCCGCGATTGACAGCGTAGTGCCACGATGAAACACGGGGAGCGCAGTAATGCGAACGGGTTGCGGTACGGTTCGCCGGAGAAACGAATGAGCGAAACCGATCGCGGCGACGATCCAACGCTGTTCCCGAAAACGGTCGGGGAACGGCTGCGTGCGGCGCGTGAAGAAAAGGGTCTGACGCTCGCGGAGATCGCGGCGCGGACACGCATCCCGCAGCGACATCTCGAAGCGATCGAAACGTCCGATTTTGCTGGGCTGCCCTCGGCCACCTATGCGGTGGGGTTCGTCCGCGGCTATGCGCGCGCGGTCGGCGCGGACGAAGTGGCGCTGGCGCGCGATACCCGCATCGAGGTGTCGAATACCATCCGCACCAAACCGCAATACGAACCGTATGAGATCGCCGATCCGTCGCGCGTGCCGTCGCGTGGCGTGGTGATCGTCGCCTCCGGGCTCGCGCTCGCGGTGCTCGTGCTGGCGATCCTGTGGTTCATGACCGGAGTGTTCAGCAGCGAAGGCACCTCCGATACGGCCCCGGCGGTGGTGACGTCGGCTCCGGTCGTCGTCGCCCCGGTTCCCGCATCGACTCCCGTCGGCGGCGGTCGGGTCGCGCTGGTGGCGAATGCCGAGGTATGGGTGCGAATCTACGACGCGGACAACAAGACGCTTTATCTTGGCACGATGAAGCCCGGCGAACGCTTCGAAGTGCCGCCGGGCGCCAACAACCCGATGATCAATGTCGGTCGCGCCGATCAGTTGACGGTCACGCTCAACGGATCGCAGGTCGCGCCGCTCGGTACCGGCGAGCGCGCGATCAAGGATGTGCCGATCGGTGCGGCCGCGCTGGCCGCGCGTCAGGCGGGGACGCCGCTCCTCGACACCGTCGCCGTCGTCGAGTGCGACCGCCTCGGTGGCGTCCGCGTCGCCGTCTCGCGACACGGCTGAGCGTACGCGCTCCCGGCCGACCTCGCGACGCGCGACACCACGTCCGCGGAGTTCTCCGACCCGCGACGGCCCGGAGAATCTGCTGCCGAGCGGCTTCACGGCGCCCGCTCCCGCGCCGACGCCTTAACCTTAAGGCTGGCGAGCGAGGCGGGATTGCATCTATACCCTTTGCCGTCAGTCGTTTCCGGGGGTCAGTTCATGCGTAGAATCGTCATCTTTATCGCCTTGCTGGGCACAGCGGCATCGCCCGCGCTCGCGCAATCGTCGGTCGATGGCCGCGTCGGCAAGCTCGAAAGCGAGATGCGCGCGGTGCAGCGCAAGGTCTTTCCGGGCGGTGCCGGCACCTATCTCGAACCGCAGATCACTCCGGGCACGGCACCCGTCGGCCCGGCGCCGGGAACCCCCGCCAACAGCGCGCTGATCGACCTGTCGAGCCGCGTAAACTCGCTCGAATCGCAGATGGCGACGCTGACCGGGCAGATCGAGCAGAGCCAATATCGATTGCGCCAACTCGAGGACGCGTTCGCGGCCTATCGCAAGGCGAACGACGCGCGGCCGACCGAGAGCGCGCCTGCGCCCATCACCACCGGGTCGCTGGAAAATGGGCCGGCGCCGCGCCCGACCGCTGCAATCGCACCGCCGCGCGAAGCCGATCGTCCGATGACGAGTGGTGGAGTGGAGCGCCCCGATACCGGCGACGCGAGCGAAGATGCATATATCTACGGCTATCGCTTGTGGGCCGCGAAACGCTATCCCGCGGCCGAGGCGCAGTTGAAGAAGGTGGTCGCGGATTATCCCAAGGAGCGGCGCGCCAGTTTCGCGCAGAATCTGCTCGGCCGCAGCTATCTCGACGATGGCAAACCCAGCCTCGCCTCGATCGCGTTCTACGACAATTACAAGAAAAACCCGGACGGCGAGCGCGCACCCGACAGCCTGTATTTCCTCGGCCAGTCGCTGATGAAGCTAAACAAGCCCGCCGATGCCTGCAAGGTCTACGGCGAATTGACCGACGTGTATGGCACCAAGATCGACGCGACGATGAGGGCGAATGTCGAAAAGGGACGGCTCTCTGCAAAGTGCAAGTGATGCGGTGACGCCCGATGCGGCGGCGGTCGCCCGCTTCGCCGCGGACCTGGCGCGACTGATCGATATCGGGCGCGATCGTGTGCTGGTCGCGGTTTCCGGCGGTGCCGACAGTATCGCGTTGTTGCTGCTGACGCGCGCGGTCCTTGGGTCGAAATGCGTCGCGGCGACGGTGGATCATGGACTGCGCCCGGAATCGGCGGACGAGGCGCGGTTCGTCGCCTGTCTGTGCGACCGGCTCGATATCGGTCATGCGACTCTCGCCGGGCCATTGCCGCCGCGTGCCGGGCGCACGGCCAACCTGTCGGCCCGGGCGCGCGTATTGCGCTATGGCCTGCTCGAGGCGCATTTGGCGCAAGTCGGCGCACAATGGCTTGCGACCGCGCATCACGCCGACGACCAGATCGAGACGATGGTCATGCGGCTTAATCGCGGTGCCGGGATCGCCGGGCTGGCCGGCATCCGTCCGTCGGGCGGGCGGATTGTGCGTCCTTTGCTCGGATGGCGTCGCGCCGAGCTTGCCGCGATTGTCGCGCAGGCGGGAGTCGCGCCGGTCGACGATCCGAGCAACGCCGACGATCGCTACGATCGCGCGCGGCTGCGCAAGGCGCTCGCGGGGGCGGGCTGGATCGACGGGGATCATTGGACCCGAAGCGCGCAGGCGCTGGGCGACGCCGAAGCGGCGCTCGCCTGGATGACGCGCGAACTCGCCGAACGATGCTGTGTCGTGGATGGCGACACGATCACGCTCCATCTTGGCGATCATCCGATCGAGATCGTGCGGCGGCTGGTCATCCAGTGCCTGATGCATGTCGATCCTGCGATCGATCCACGCGGTGATGCGGTGATGCGGCTCGTCGCGACGATCCTGGCGACGGAGCGTCATTCGCTGGGGCGTCACTCCCGGGCGATGTTGGGAAATGTGTCGGTCGAGACGCATTTCCATCGCGAAATGGGACTTACGGCGTCCTTCTCTCCCGCGCCGCCGCGACGATCAGACTGACCGGCCGAAACGGGCGATCTGTTCCATTGCCATTAACCTGCGCACGCCTACATTGGCCGCACGTGAAAGGTAGCGCATGAACGACAACGACAAGCAGCCGGGCGATGGCAACGGGGGCGGTGGTTCCAACCCCTGGATGAAGAGCCTGCTCATCTGGGTCGGCATCCTGCTGGCGCTGGCGTTGGTCGTCACGATGTTCGACGGGCGCAGCACCGCGGCTTCGGGGAACACGATCGCGTATTCGACCTTCCTCGACAAGGTCGACGAGGGGACCGTGAAGGACGTCACGATCTCTCGCGACACGATCACCGGCACGCTGTCGTCGGGCGACAAGTTCCGCACCGATCCCGTCACCGATCCGCAACTGACCGATCGCCTGCGCAAGGCGGGGGTGCAGATTTCGGGCAAGCGCGACGACGGGCCGTCGATCTGGATGGTCCTGCTCTATCAGTCGCTGCCGTTCATGCTGTTCCTCGGCATTGCGTTCTTCGTACTGCGCCAGATGCAGAAGGGCGGCGGCGCGGGCGGCGCGATGGGCTTCGGCAAATCGCGCGCGAAGATGCTGACGCAGAAGGAAGGCAAGGTCACCTTCGAGGACGTCGCAGGCATCGATGAAGCGCGCGAGGAGCTCGAGGAGATCGTCGAGTTCCTGAAAGACCCGACCAAATTCGCGCGGCTCGGCGGCAAGATTCCGAAGGGCGCGCTGCTCGTCGGTTCGCCCGGCACCGGCAAGACCTTGCTCGCGCGTGCGATCGCGGGTGAGGCTGGCGTGCCGTTCTTCACCATTTCTGGTTCGGATTTCGTGGAAATGTTCGTCGGTGTCGGCGCTTCTCGCGTCCGCGACATGTTCGAACAGGCGAAAAAGTCGGCGCCTTGCATCGTCTTCATCGACGAAATCGACGCGGTCGGGCGGCATCGCGGTGCCGGCCTTGGCAACGGCAATGACGAGCGCGAACAGACGCTCAATCAGCTTCTCGTCGAGATGGACGGGTTCGAGGCGAACGAGGGCATCATCATCATCGCCGCGACCAACCGCCCCGACGTGCTCGACCCGGCATTGCTGCGTCCGGGCCGGTTCGACCGGCAGGTCGTCGTCCCGCGTCCCGACATCGAGGGCCGCGTGAAAATCCTTCAGGTCCATATGAAGAAGACCCCGCTCGCGCCCGACGTCGATGCGCGCGTCATCGCCCGCGGGACGCCGGGCTTCTCGGGCGCGGACCTAGCCAACCTCGTCAACGAAGCCGCGCTGCTCGCCGCGCGCAAAGGTAAGCGGCTCGTCGCGATGGCCGAGTTCGAGGAGGCCAAGGACAAGGTCATGATGGGCTCGGAACGCCGGTCGATGGTGATGACCGACGACGAGAAGCGCATGACCGCGTATCACGAGGCGGGTCACGCGATCGTATCGATCCACGAGGCGGCGAGCGACCCTATCCACAAGGCGACGATCATCCCGCGCGGACGCGCCTTGGGCATGGTGATGCGGCTGCCCGAGCGCGATTCGTACAGCTATCACCGCGACAAGATGTACGCGAACCTTGCGGTCAGCATGGGCGGGCGCGTCGCCGAGGAGGTGATCTTCGGTTACGACAAGGTCTCGTCGGGTGCGTCGAGCGACATTCAGTACGCGACCGGCCTGGCGCGCGACATGGTCACCAAATGGGGCATGTCCGACAAGGTCGGCCCGGTCGAGTATGCGCAGCCGGAGGGCGAATCGTTCCTCGGCTATTCTTCGTCGCAGCCGGTGCGGATGTCGAATTCGACCGCGCAACTGATCGACGATGAGATCAAGGCGATCGTCGAGGGCGGCCTCAACCGCGCCAAGCAATTACTGACCGATCATGTCGATCAGCTTCACCTGCTTGCGGGGGCGCTGCTCGAATATGAAACGCTTTCGGGTGACGAGATCAAGAAACTGATCGCGGGCGAGGAGATCGGGCGCGTCGATAATGGCCCGAAACCGCCGTCGATGCCGTCCGTCGGAACGTCGATTCCGAAGACGCGGCGCCCGAACGGGCCGTTCGGCAATCCCGCGCCCGCGGGGGCTTAGCGATAGTATAAAACGCGCTTCCCCGGCGAAGCCCGGGGTCCAGTTGCAAGGCGGAGGGGACGAAGCGCACCGCTTGTCCGGTATCGTCTGCCAACTGGACCCCGGCTTTCGCCGGGGAAGCGATTCCAGCCAATACGGTTTCGCGCTAGTCCGCCACACCAAGGTAGACCAGCGCGACCACGAAGACCGGAATGATCGCGACGAAGATCAGCCAAGCCAGCAAGACCGTGCGGATCAGCGCGCTGGTTCGCCCCAACCCGTAAGTGCCCTTCATCTGCTTGTAGATGTGGATCGGCGGGATGATCGCCGCCGCCGTCCACAACGCTTCCCTCGGCACCCCTGTCGCGCCGAGCAACGCCAGCAAAATCGTTAGCAGCGACATGAACGTCAGCGAATAAGTCGCGAAGATCGCATGATCGTACAGGCCGAAGCGGCGGTTGAACGGGAACAGCAGCCACAGGAACGGCACCGACAGCGGGATCAGCGCCCAACCGAATTTGTACGCGCTCGTCTTCATCTTGTAGAGCACGAGCTGCGGGTTCGCCCTGGCATGGCGGAATTTCGCCTCGATCCAATTGTCGGACGCCAGCGCCGATGTGTTCTCGACCTCGAATGACGTCGTCACCGGCAGAGTCCGCTCCGCCGTAGTGATATCCGCCAGCGATTTCGTCGTCGTTGCCAGACGCTCCTGCAACTGTCCGACGCGCGCCCGGTTCGGTGCGGGCTTCGCCTGTTCCTTGGCGAGACGTTCGCGGGTCTCGACAAGTACTGCGGTCGCTTGCTTGCGCGTCTCGGTCAACGTCCCGCGCGCGACGGCCATGCCGCCCTGCACGCCGTTGTTCAGGAAATCGCCTTCGGGGATGTGCCAGCCCGGCAAATTGGCGACGATCGCGAACATCAGGAACACCGAGAACAGGAAGATCGCGAGCGGCGAGACGAACCGCGCGCGCTCGCCCGCAATATAGCGCCGGGTGAGGTCGCCCGGATGCAGCGCGAGCATCGGCAGGGTACGAAACATCTTGCCTTCGAAATGGAAGACGCCGTGCGCGATTTCGTGCCCGATCGCGCCGACGGTGCGATGCGTGTGCGCCGATTGCCCGCACGCGTGGCAATGCTCGCCGATCAGCGCGGTGCCGCAATTGAGACACAGATCGTGCGGCGCGTCGCCGTGACCCTCGCCGGCGCGTGGTTCCACCGCGCGGCCGAACACGCCCCCGCTGACCGCATCCGCCGCGCCTTCGAATCCCCCGCTCATGCCTGTGATGATACGGCGATCGGCGCGTGTCTCAAGCCCTGTCGATCAATACTTCGTGATCTCGACGGGCAGTTTGCGGAAGCCGTGGACGAAGCACGCCGCGACGCGTTCGGGCTCGCCGACCACATTCACCCGCATCCGCCGCGCCGCCATTTCCTCGAGCAATATGCCGATCTGGAGCTCGGCCAGCCGCGCGCCGACGCAGCGGTGAATGCCGTGGCCGAACGCCAAGTGGCGCCGCGCATTGGGACGATCGACCTGGATGTCGTCGGCATTGTCGCCGAACACGCTCTCGTCGCGGTTGCCCGAAATGTACCAGAGCGCGAGCTTGTCACCCTCCTTGATCTGTTGTCCCATCAACTCGGTATCGCGCAGCGCGGTGCGGCGCATGTGCGCGAGCGGGGTCTGCCAGCGGATGATCTCGCTGACCGTATTGGGAACGAGCGACGAATCGCCCTCCAGCTTCGCGCGCTGATCGGGGAATCGGTCGAGCCCGTAGGCGAGGCCCGACATGGTGTTGCGCGTGGTGTCGTTGCCGCCGACGATAAGCAGGATCAGATTGCCGATGAACTCATGGTCGTCCATTTCCTTCATCGCGTCGGAATGGATCATCATGCTGATGAGGTCCGGGGTCATCGGCTTGTCGACCTTGGCGTTCCACAGCCCGCGGAAATAGGTGCCGCATTCGTACATGTGTTCGAGACGCTTGGTGCGCAGATCGGGGTTCTTGATGATCTCGATATCGCCCGCCCAATCGGACCAGAAGGTCAGCTTGCGGCGATCCTCCCACGGAAAGTCGAAGAGGATCGCGAGCATCTGCGTCGTCAGTTCGACCGCGACGGTATCGACCCAGTCGAAGGATTTGCCCCATTCGAGACCATCGAGGATTTCGCCGGTGCGGCGACGGATGTCGCCCGACATCCGCTGAATCTCGCTCGGCGTGAAGGCGGGGGAGACGCTGCGCCGCTGACCGGTGTGGACGGGGCGGTCGCGCGCAATGAACATCGGCATGCGGACGCCGTTTTCCTCATCGAAATTGGCGATCGAAATGCCGCCGACTTCGGAGGAATAGATGTCGGGGATCGATTCGACCTCGACGATCGGCTTGTAGGTCGAAACCGACCAATACGCGCCGAAGTCCGATTCCTCGACCTTGTGTACCGGCGCCTCGGCGCGCAGTTTCGCGAAAGGTTCGTACCAGACATCGTCGCGGTAGATTTCCGCGCGGCTCACGTCGAGTGGATCGGGCAACGGATCGACCGTCCGTGCCTCGACCGCGTCCTTCGCCAGCGTCGCCATGTCACTCTCCTTTTGGGTTGCGAGAGAAAACCTAACTGACACATCTGTCAACAGTCTATCGACCGGCCGCTCCTTCGGCACGGGCGAACAGCTTCTTCCACGGGCTCTTGGCGCTGCCCGATTGCAGCACGCCGCGGCGAAACAGCCGCGCGCCGACGCTGATGAAGATCGTCACCCACATCAATTGCCACGCGAGCGCCGCGATATGCGGCCACAGTTCGGGCGCGTTGGCGGCGTGGCCCGCCATCGCGAAGGGCGACGAGAGTGGGAAAAGCTCGGCGAACGTCGCGAGCGGCGTACCCGGCCGCGAGGCGGCGGCGGAGGACAGAGCGAACATCGCGACCTGCAGGATCGTGATCGGCAGCGACAGCATCTGGATTTCGCGCGTCGTCGAAGCCTGCGCGCCGACGCCGAGGAAGACCGATCCGAGCAGCAGATAGGCCATCGTGAAATAGGCGCCGAACAGCATTACGAACGGCGCGGTACCGATCGCGGGCTGCAATTCGGCGAGCCCCGCCGCCGCGCTCGCAGGGAGCAAAGCGGCGATCTGCGTCACCACCGTCAGCCAGAAGCCGACGAACAGCAAGGCGACGCCGAACATCCCGAGCAGTTTGCCGAGGAACACCGATTCGAGCGGCACCGCGGCGGCAAGCACCTCGATGACCTTGTTGTTGCGCTCCTCCGCCATCGTCCCGACGACCTGTCCGGCGAGGAACAAAGTCAGGAAGAAGATGCCGAAGACCGCCAGGAACGCGCCTTGGTTGCGCCCACCTTGCGAGGGCGTGGCGCGTGCGATCTTGGTCTTGGTCGCGACGCTGAGGTTAGTCGTTCCGGTCGCGCGCAGGCGCAACGCCTGATCGGCTAGCGCGGCTAGGTAATCGGCGGTACGCGCGCCTTGGGGAACGTAGAGGATGTCGGGCCTGGCGAGCGGTCCGCGCAAGGTGGCGACGATGTCGGCGTCGCGCGGCTTCGCAAACATGGCGCGGGCCTGATCCGCGGTATCGGCGGCGGGCGTTTCGAATCGGATGGGCGGTGGCGCATCTTCACGACGGAAGACGCGGCGCAAGTTCGTATCGGCGGCGGTCAGCAGCGCGCGGTCGGCCGGCGATGCGATTACGACCAGCCGGACGTCTCTTGCGGCGGTATCCGCGACGTTCGCCGCACCGAGCCCGCCGATCGCGCCGAACGATCCCATGATGACGGGCGCGAACAGGAACAGCAGGAAGATCGGGGTGAAGACCGTCGCGATGAAATCGCGCCGCGCGATCGTCAGCGTCTGGCGGACCTGGCGGCGGAAGCGCGTCATGGTTGCACCTCCAGCGCGTCGCGGCCGACGATGCGGACACCCCCGTCGGCGCCGCCGACGATCTGAACAAACGCCTCGTGTAGGCCGGGTCGCTCGATCGACAGGCCAGAGATGCCGTGGCCTGCGTCGATCAACTGCTTGAGCAGGCCTTCGATGCCCTCGCGCGGCAATTCGAATCGCCAGCCGTCGTCCTCCGGCCGTGCATCGTGCGGGAGGAGGCGCGCGATCTCGGGATCGGCACTGGTCGGCACGTAATGGACCTGTTGCGGCAGCATCCCGCGCGCGTCGGCGACAGTGCCCTCGAACCGCGCCTTGCCGCCCGCGATGATCGTCAGCCGGTCGCACAGCCGTTGCGCGTGCGCCATCACATGTGTCGAGAACAGGATCGTCGCGCCGCGATCGCGCTCGGCGACGATAAGCGCCTCGAGCCGCTCCTGATTGACCGGGTCGAGCCCCGAGAACGGCTCGTCGAGCACCAGCAGGTCGGGCCGATGGACGATCGAGCCGAGCAGTTGGACGAGTTGCGCCATGCCTTTCGACAGCTTGCGGATCTTCTGGTCGGTGGCATGGCCGAGCCCGGTCGCCTCCATCAATTCGATCGCCCGCGCGCGTCCGGTCCGCCAATCGAGCCCGCGTAGCGCGCCCATGAAGGCGATCGCCTCCTTGGCCTTCATCGCTGGATACAGCCCGCGTTCTTCGGGAAGATAGCCGACGCGGTCGCTCGCATCGCGCGGATTGGCGCAACCGAGCAAAGTGCGTTCGCCGCCGTCAGGTTCGATGATGCCGAGCAGCATGCGCAACGTCGTCGTCTTGCCCGCGCCGTTGGGGCCTAAGACGCCGTAGATCGTGCCGCGGGGAACGGCGATATCGACGCCGTCGACGACGGGGCGGCCGCCGAAGCGCTTGACGAGGCCGGTGGCGGTTACGGCTAGGGTGTCACTCGAACTCAAAACCCAACCTCCGTTCGGTTCGAGCGAAGTCGAGAACCGCTGTCGAGTGAAACCGAGACGATCCCGTTCCGAAACGTGTCTCGACTGCGCTCGACACGAACGGGGAGGGGTGCTGGGCCGCACGATTGCGTGGTAGCGGGCGCATGTGGCGCAAGACAAGCTGGAAGCGCGGATCAAGGAGAAAGCGGCCGAACTGGGTTTCGCCGCGTGCGGGATCGCGCGCGCCGACGCCGCGCCGCGCGCCGCCGAGCGCTTGCGGAAATGGCTCGCCGAGGGTGCGCATGGCGATATGATCTGGATGGAGGCGCGCGCGCATCATCGCGAGTCTCCAGCGGGGTTGTGGCCCGAGACGCGGAGCGTGATCGCGCTCGGGATGAGCTATGCACCCGCGGAGGACCCGATGCGGTTGGCGGGAGCGGGTGAGACGGGGCGCATCTCGGTCTATGCGCAAGGCGCCGACTATCACGATGTCGTGAAGAAGGCGCTCAAGGCGCTCGGGCGCTGGCTCGCGATGGAGGCGGGGTGCGACCTCAAGGTTTTCGTCGATACCGCGCCGGTGATGGAAAAGCCGCTGGCCGAGGCGGCGGGGCTCGGCTGGCAGGGGAAACATACCAACCTCGTGAGCCGCGACGACGGGAGCTGGCTGTTCCTCGGCGCGATCTACACGACGCTCGATCTGGAACCCGATGCGGCGGGTCGCGACCTGTGCGGATCGTGCGACGCGTGTCAGCGGGCCTGCCCGACCGATGCGTTCCCCGCGCCGTACCGGCTGGATGCGCGGCGCTGCATTTCGTATCTGACGATCGAGCATGCCGGGCCGATTCCGCACAAGTTCCGCGCCGCGATCGGCAACCGCATCTACGGCTGCGATGATTGTCTGGCGGTGTGCCCGTGGAATAAGTTTGCACAAGCGGCGCGCGCAAACATCGCTTTCGCGCCGCGCGCGGAATTGGCGGCGCCGCGGCTCGCGGACTTGTTGGCGCTCGACGACGCCGGGTTCCGGCAGGTGTTCGCGGGGTCGCCGATCAAGCGGATCGGGCGGGACCGGTTCGTGCGCAATTGCCTGATCGCGGCAGGGAATAGCGGGGACGTGGGGTTGGTGGTGAGCGTCACGGCGCTGCGTGACGATACTAATGAGGTCGTGCGGGAGGCGGCGGAGTGGGCTTTGGCGGAACTTATGTCTCTTCGCCCCCTCCCTTCTTCACGGGAGAGGGTTGGGTGAGGGTCTTCTTCTTTTTCGACGCTCGCTACGAAGAAGACCCTCACCGCTGCGACTAGGCACGCATGAAGAATGCGGACCAAGTCTCGCTCCTCTCCCGCGAAAGCGGGAGAGGGCCATTATCTACTTCCCGCCTTCCCGCCGCGTCAGCGCACTCACGCAACTCGCGCGGTCGATCGCGCTGCCGTCGGGTTCGCGCGCGTCGATATAGGTGACTTTCGGTTCGGCCGATCCCTTGGGATACAGATAGGCGTCGAGCACGCAGATGCCGCTGGCGAATTGCAGCTTGCGCGCGCTGCCTTCGCGGACGTCGGCATCGGGCTGGCCGAACAGCGCGACCAGGCCCGCCGCATTCTGACCGACGACACGTTCCAAACCTACGCCGGTATAAGGCACCGGCACCGCCGCGGCGCGCTGGGGCGGGGACGACGCCGGCGATACGCAGCCCGCCAACCCCGCCAGCGCGCCCATCGCCACCAACCGTTTCATGTCCGCCTCCCGTGGAACAAATGCGTCGCCATCGCCGCGCCCAGAACGGGCGCGAGAACGTTGAGCAGCGGAACCACGAATAGCCCGGTCGCGGCAAGCCCGAGGAGGAAGCGGCGCGGTCGGGTCGTCCTGCGCCAGTCTCGCATCGCCTCTGCGGGCATGTGGCGCGCGGCGACCATGTCGCCGAGATCGCGCCCGAGCAGCCAGGCGTTGGCGGCGAAGAACAGTGCGGCGGTGCCGACTCCGGTTGCCAGCAGGACCAGGTACAATGGCGACAGCAGCAGGTTTATCGCGACGAACCGCGCGGCGGACGTCAGTCCCATCACCAGCGATCGCGCGAACGGGACGGGGCGGGCGCGGGCGAGCGCGTCGGGATAATGCCGCGCCTCGACCGCTTCGACGATCGTATCGGCGAATAATCCGACGATGAGGATCGCGATCGCGCGGAAGGTGAACCAGAGCGCAAGGACCACGGCGACCACCGCCACCACGCCAGCGAGCGCGCCGCTATGGATTCCGGCGACGGCGGCCATCGCCGCGCTCGTTCCCCACCACACCGCACCGCCGAGCGCGACGAACAGCGCCAGCGTAATGGCGAGCGATTGAACCAGGACGCGCAGGATCGGTGGGTCGCCTAGCTGGGCCAGCGACAAGGCGAACGCGCGGAACATGCGGCGGGGATGCGACGGGCGCTGCGGTTGCGCAAGGCGGCGCGGGCATTTAGGGGCGCGCTGTCTCATTTCCGTTTGCCCTGAGCCTGTCGAAGGGCGTCCTCACGCTGGTGGGCCGCCCCTCGACAAGCGAAGGGCGAACGGCTTTTTCAAAGGTTTTTGCGAATGACCGACCCCACTTACGATGTCGTCGCGATCGGCAATGCGATCGTCGATGTCCTCTCCCCCGCGGACGATGGCTTCATCGCCGAGAACGGCATGACCAAGGGCGCAATGGCGCTGGTCTTCTCACCCGAGGAAGCCGACGCGCTGTACGCCAAGATGGGGCCGGGCGAGACGATTTCCGGCGGCTCCGCGGCGAACACCATCGCGGGGATGGCCGCGCTCGGCAGCAAATGCGCGTTCATCGGTCAGGTCGCCGACGACCAGCTCGGCGAAGTCTTCGCGCATGATATCCGTTCGGCGGGCATCCGGTTCGATGTCGATGCGCGCGCCGGGCAACCGACCACCGGGCGTTGCCTGATCTTCGTGACCCCCGATGGGCAGCGGACGATGAATACCTTTCTCGGGGCATCGCATTATCTTCCCGCGACCGCGCTCGACCGCGGGCTGATCGCGGATGCCGCATACCTCTATCTCGAAGGCTATCTGTGGGATCCCGAGGAGCCGCGCGCGGCGATGCGTGCCGCGATCGACGTCGCGCGCGAGGCGGGCCGCAAGGTGGCCTTCACGCTGTCGGCGGAGTTTGTGATCGACCGGCACCGCGCTGCGTTTCACGATCTGATCGAGCACGGACTGATCGACGTTCTCTTTGCCAACGACGCCGAGATGCTTTCGCTGACCGAACTGACCGATCTCGACACCGCGATCGCCGCGATTGCGCCGAAGGTGCCGCTGCTGGTGGTGACGCTGGGCGAGCAGGGGGCGTGTGCGTTCGAGGGCGGTAAGCGGGTCTCGGTCAAGGCCGAGCCGGTCGCCGAGGTCGTCGACACGACCGGCGCGGGCGACCTGTTCGCGGCGGGTTTCCTCCACGCGCAGGCGCGCGACATGGGACTCGAGAAATCGCTGCACCTCGGCGCGATCTGCGCCGCGGAAGTCATCAGTCACGTCGGCGCGCGGCCGGTCGCGGACCTCAAGGCATTGTCGCGCGTGGTGGGCTGACGCCTCATTCGGTTCCCGGCACGGGCGGGTTCAGACCTTCGGGATCGAGCGTCGTGCCGTCGACGTCGATCCCGAGCCCGACATGGCTGTGGCGATAGCCGTAAGCGAAGTAGAGCACCAAACCGATTGCCCCCCAGATCGGCAGCAGCAGCACCGCCTTGATCGGCAACGACACGTACAGATAGACGCAGCCGACGATCGTCGCGGGTGCGACGAACCAGATCCCCGGGACACGGAACGGCCGTGCCCGATTCGGATCGCGCTTCCGCAGCAGCAGCAGCGCGATCGCCACCATCATGAACGCGTAGAGCGTCCCGGCATTGGCATAATCGGCGAGTTCGCCGACCGGCAGGAAAGCGGCCGCAAACGCCACGACGACCCCGGTGATCGCGGTGACGATGTGCGGCGTCTTCCACTTCGGATGAACCCGGCTGAGGATCGGCGGCAGCAGGCCGTCGCGGCTCATCACGAAGAAGATACGGGTCTGGCCGAACAGCAGGATCAGGATGACCGAAGGCAGCGCGATGAACGCGGCATAGCCCATCCAGTTACCGACATTGGTGTATCCGATCGTGCGCAGCACGTGCGCCAGCGCTTCCTGCGAACACACCAGGGGCTGCGTCGCGCCCGAATCGACGATCGCCTTGCACTGCGCGAACAATTCGACGGAGCCGGTCTCGATTGGAACCCCGGCGATCGCGGTCATCAACGGCTGACCGCCGATCGTGCCGATCGCCCCCGCAGCGACCAGCATGTAGAAGATGGTGCAGATGGCAAGACTGCCGATCAGCCCGATCGGCACGTTGCGTTGCGGGTTCTTCGTTTCCTCGGCGGCGGTCGATACCGCGTCGAAACCGACATAAGCGAAGAAGATCGTCGCCGCCGCGCCCATCACCCCGACGCCGCCGGTGCGAAAGAAACCCGTCGGCAGGAACGGCTCGAAATTCGCCGATTGCGTCTTCGGCAGTGTCAGCGCCACGAAGACGGTGAGCGCGGTCACCTTGATCGTGACGAGAACCGCGTTGACCCGCGCGCTCTCGGTCGTGCCGATCATCAGGAGCCAGGTGACCAGCAACGCGATGACGACCGCGGGAAGGTTGATGAGCCCGCCGGGCGCTTGTGGCCCGACGGTCAGCCAGACGGGCAAGTCTATTCCGAAAGTCGAATGCAGCACCGTTCCGGTGAAATAGCCGGACCAACCGACCGATACCGCGCTGGCCGCGACGGCATATTCGAGGACCAGCGCCCAGCCGACGGTCCAGGCGAGCAATTCGCCCATCACCGAATAGGTATAGGTGTAGGCGGACCCGGCGACCGGCGCCATCGACGCGATCTCGGCATAACACAGCGCCGCGACGACGCAGACAGAGCCGGCGACCACGAACGACAGGATCATTCCCGGGCCGGCCTTTTGCGCGGCGGCGGCGGTCAGCACGAAAATGCCGGTCCCGATCACGCAGCCGATGCCGAGCATCGTCAACTGAAACGCACCGAGCGAGCGGTGCAGCGATTTCTTCTGGGCGGTCGCCAATATGGCGTCCAACGACTTAACGCGCCCGAATATCATCCACTTCCCCCTGGGACCGCGGCCTCGCACGACCGCTTATCAATATCGGGCAAGCCTAAACGGTAATCGGGGGTGCGCAATCCCCTATCGCGAATCGTTCTCCGCGAGCATCGGCCCGAGCGGACGTCCGGCCAGAATGTGGACGTGGAGGTGCGGCACCTCCGCGTGGCTGTCGGGGCCGGTGTTGGCGAGCAGGCGATAGCCGGGTTCGACCAGCCCGGCGTCGCGCGCGATTTTGCCGGTGGTGCGGATGAAACTGGTGATCTCCGCGTCCGATGCACGTTCGCTGAAATCGTCCCAAGAGACGTAGGCCCCCTTCGGGATCACGAGGATATGTGTCGGGGCCCAGGGCGCGATGTCGTGGAAGGCGAGGGTATAGTCGTCCTCGAACACCGTCTTCGACGGGATCTCGCCGCGCAGGATCTTTGCGAAGATGTTCTGGTCGTCATAGGGCTGGGTGGCATCGACGCTCATCACGAGCCTCCTATTCGGGGCGAAAGGAAAGTGGGCGGCCGGATTTCTCGTCGTGGCCCGATTGCCCTTCGCGGCGCGCGAGTTCGGCGCGAACGTCATCGAGGCTGAGGTCCGCGTCGGCGAGCAGGACGAGCAGGTGATACATCAGGTCGGCAGCCTCGGGGACGATCGTGAGGTCGTTGCCCGAACAGGCGGCGATAACCGTTTCGACCGCCTCCTCGCCCAGTTTCTGCGCGATTTTCTGGCGGCCCTGAAAGAACAGCGACGCGGTGTAGGACGTGACGGCCTCGGCGCCCTTTCGCGCACGGATCGTCGCTTCGAGGCGCGCTAGGCTGTCTTTGGCGGGGGAATCGTCGGCCATATGCCGAGTGGCTGCCCCGCCGCGCGGCGCGGGTCAACCTTTGCGCGGGGCCTTTCGGGCGCGGCTTCTGAGTGCGCGACGTGTGATCCAGATTCCGGCGGCGGCTACGACGAATAGCGCGATGTCAGAGAGTTCGGGGCCCGTGCGCGGTGTGGCGGTGCCGGTATGGCCGTTGTCCTGCGCCAACGCGGGGGCAGCGATCAGCAACAACGCGGCAAGCACTATTTTCACGTCCGTCGCCTTGAGGTTGTCGAAGGGCGTTCTCCCCTTCGCGCGTGCGGGCCGGACTTCGACAAGCTCGGTCCGAACGGAGAGGGTATAGCGCGAAAGACTTAGCGTCGCGTTAGTGCGACCTTACCGGAACCCCCGCCGCCGCCAGCGCGACGTGCGCGTCGCGAATCGTCGCTTCGCCGAAATGGAAGATCGAGGCGGCCAACACCGCCGACGCATGCCCATCGACCACGCCTGCGACGAGATGGTCGAGCGAGCCGACCCCGCCCGACGCGACGACCGGGATGGTCGTCCGATCGGCAATCGCGCTGGTCAGCGCGAGGTCGTAGCCGTCGCGGGTGCCGTCGCGGTCCATCGAGGTGACGAGTAGCTCCCCCGCGCCGAGTTCGCCCAGACGCAGAGCGTGTGCGACCGCGTCGATCCCGGTTGCGCGACGGCCACCGTGGGTGAAAACCTCCCAGCCTTCGCCGACGCACCGCGCGTCGATCGAGGCGACGCAGCATTGGCTGCCGAAACGTTCGGCGATGTCCGCGACGATCTCGGGCCGTGCGACCGCCGCGGAATTGACCGCGATCTTGTCTGCCCCCGCGAGCAGCAGTGCGCGGGCGTCCTCGGCGGAGCGGACGCCGCCGCCGACGGTCAACGGCATGAAGCATACCGCGGCGGTGCGCCGGACGACGTCGAGGATCGTGTCGCGGCCTTCGTGGCTGGCGCCGATGTCGAGGAAACAGAGTTCGTCCGCGCCCGCCGCGTCATAGGCGCGTGCCTGCTCGACCGGGTCGCCGGCGTCGATCAGATCGACGAAGTTGACGCCCTTCACGACGCGGCCGTTCGCCACGTCGAGACAGGGGATCACGCGGGCGCGGACGGTCATTCTAACCACCCCAGCATTTTAGTGCTGGCAAGCAGCATGACGGTCGCAACCACGCTATAAACGACTACGCTCAGCCAGAATAGAATCGGCTGCCTGTTACGGCGAAAGTCAGGTCCGATTTGCGTCCAAATCTTACCGCTTCGTAGGCCATACGCGACGATCCAAACCATCAGCGGAACGAAGCAAAACAAGCCCAAGTAGCCGAAGGTACGATCACTCACGCCGCCGCTGCCACGCTCAGCGCCGCAGCGAGATCGAGCCGCCCGTCATACAGCGCCCGTCCGGTGATGACTCCCTCGATCCCGTCCCGCGCGTGCAGAGCCAAGACGTGGATGTCGGCGATGCCCTTTACCCCGCCCGATGCGATCACCGGGATATCGACCGCGCGCGCCAGATCGACCGTCGCCTCGACGTTGCAGCCCTTGAGCAAACCATCGCGCCCGACGTCGGTGAATAGCAATGCGGCGACGCCCGCGTCCTCGAACCGGCGCGCCATCTCGACGACTTCGACGGTCGAGACCTCGGCCCAGCCCTTGGTCGCGACATACCCCTCCCTCGCATCGACCGCCACGACGATGCCGCCGGGGTAGTCGCGCGCCATGTCGCGGACCAAATCGGGATTTTCGAGCGCCGCCGTGCCGATCACGATTCGCGAGACGCCGCAATCGAACCACGCCGCGACCGCCTCGGCCGTGCGGATACCGCCGCCGAGTTGGACATGGCCGGAGAAACGCTCGACGATCGCCGTCACCGCCTCGCCGTTGACGCTTTCGCCCGCGAACGCGCCGTCGAGATCGACGACGTGAAGGTGTTCGGCGCCCGCGTCGGCGAACAGCATCGCTTGCGCCGCGGGATCGTCGCCGTAGATCGTGGCACGCGCCATATCGCCCTCGGCGAGGCGGACGACTTGGCCGGATTTGAGATCGATTGCGGGGAAGACGATCAGGGTCACGGGTGCCACGCGAGGAAGCGTTCGAGCAGTGCCAAGCCGTAATGCTGGCTCTTCTCCGGGTGGAATTGGACGCCGATCATAGTGTCGCGACCGATCGCCGCCGTCACCGGGCCGGCGTGATCGGTCGTCGCCACGACATCCTCCCCGTCGAAGGCGTAACTATGGAGAAAATACGCCTCGCCCGCCTCGATCAGCGGATGCGGGCGAGCCGGGACCACAACGTTCCAGCCCATGTGCGGTACCTTCGCATCCATCGTCGCAGGCTCAATCCGGCGGACGATGCCGCGAATCCAGCCAAGGCCCGCGTGCGTCCCCATTTCCTCGCCCGCATCCGCCATCAATTGCATCCCGACGCAGATGCCGAGGAACGGGGTGGCCTCATCCCGCACGCGCCTGTCGAGCGCCGCGACCATCCCGTCTATTTCGCGCAGGGCCGCCGCGCAGGCACCGAACGCGCCGACGCCGGGGAGAACGATGCGGTCTGCCGTCGCCACCACATCGGGATCGGCGGTCACGGATACTTCACTGGCCCCCGCCGCCCGAAGTGCGTTCTCGACCGAATGGAGGTTGCCGGCACCGTAATCGATCAGCGCGACCGCGGTCACAATGTCCCTTTGGTCGACGGCACCGCATTGCCCTTGCGCGGATCGATCTCGATCGCCGTGCGCAGCGCCCGTGCCAACCCCTTGAACGCGCTTTCCGCGATATGATGGTTGTTCTCGCCGTGAAGCGTCTCGACGTGGAGCGTGATCCCGGCGGCCTGCGCGAACGAATGGAACCAGTGCCGGAACAACTCGGTATCCATTTCGCCGAGGCGTTTCTGGGTGAAGTCCGCCTTCCAGACGAGCCACGCGCGCCCCGAAATGTCGAGTGCAACGCGGGTCAGCGTCTCGTCCATCGGGCTCAGCGCATCGCCGTAACGCCGAATGCCGCGCTTGTCGCCGAGTGTCTCGGCCACCGCCTGGCCGATCGCGATTGCCGTGTCCTCGACGGTATGGTGCTGGTCGATGTGGAGATCGCCCTCGGTGCGGACGTGAAGGTCGATCAGCGAATGGCGCGAGAGTTGTTCGAGCATATGATCGAAAAACCCGACGCCGGTCGCGATGTCGTAGACTCCCGTCCCGTCGAGATCGACGGTGACGACGATCTTCGTCTCGCTGGTGTCACGGCGGATCGTGGCGGTGCGCATGGCGCTCGCCTTAGCGCGTCGCGGCTGTCATGCAATCTTGACGGGGGGCGAAGGTCCGTTACCCAAGGGGCATGACAGACAGCCTGCCCGACAGCCTGATTCCGTACGACGAGATCGTGCAGGAAGCGTTGCGCGCCGTCGTCGGCCGCGTGCTCGGCACCGTCGCGGAAACCGGCGGGCTGCCCGGCGAGCATCATTTCTACATCACCTTCAAGACGGGTGCGCCGGGCGTCGATATCCCGCAGCGGCTGATCGAGCGGTTTCCCGACGAAATGACGATCGTGCTCCAGAACCGATATTGGGATTTGACGGTGGACGACGAGAAATTCTCGGTCGGGCTGAGCTTCAATCAGGTGCCGTCGAAACTGGTGATTCCGTATTCGGCGATCACCGGTTTTCACGATCCGGCGGTGAATTTCGAGTTGCGTTTTCAGGCGCAAGAGGGACCGGAGGACGGCCCCGGCGGACACGACCCGGCCGAGAACGACGGCGCGACGCTCGCCGCGGTCGAGGATGGATCGAACGTCGTCGCGGTCGATTTCAAGCGGAAGAAATGACCGCGCGGATCGCGCTGGAGCCCGACCCCGGCGATGCCGAGCGCGAGGCCATTCTTGCAACGTTGGTCGCGCATAACGAGGCTGCGGTTGGGCCGACAAATCGCCATCCGGTCGTGCTCACGGTGCGCGATTCCAGTGACGCGATCGTCGGCGGGCTGTGGGGCAGCACCGCATTCCGCTGGCTGTTCGTCCAGTATCTCGCGCTGCCCGCCGCGCTGCGGGGGCGAGGGATCGGCCGGGATTTAATGAAGCAGGCGGAGATCGAGGCGAAACGGCTCGACTGCATCGGCATCTGGCTCGATACCTACAGTTTCCAGGCGCGCGGTTTTTACGAGCGCTTGGGATATGAAACGTTCGGCAAGATCGCGGACTACCCGCCCGGCGAGGCCAAATTCTTCCTGCGCAAGCGAATCGCCTGAGCGATGGCCGATATTCGTACCGAAACCGATTCGCTTGGGGGCATCGACGTCCCCGCCGACGCGTATTGGGGCGCGCAGACGCAGCGATCGATCGAGAATTTCCCGTTCGGCGCGCGCGAGCGGATGCCGATCGAGATCGTCCACGCGCTCGCATTGGTGAAGCAGGCGGCGGCGCGGGTGAACCGCGATGCGCTGGGGGCGGAAAAAGCCGATGCGATCGAGGCGGCGGCGAAGGAGGTCGTCGCGGGGACACTCGACGATCAATTCCCGCTCGTCATCTGGCAGACCGGCAGCGGCACGCAGAGCAACATGAACGTCAACGAGGTGATCGCGGGCCGCGCCAACGAGATGCTGACCGGCACGCGTGGCGGCAAGGCGCCGGTTCACCCCAACGACGACGTCAACATGAGCCAGTCGTCGAACGACAGCTTCCCGACCGCGCTGCATGTCGCCGCAGTCATCGCGATCGATCGGCGTTTGAAGCGGGCGATCGGACAGCTTGTTCACGAGCTGATGGACAAATCGGCGGCCTGGGGCGAGGTCGTCAAGATCGGCCGTACGCATTTGCAAGATGCAACGCCGCTAACGCTGGGCCAGGAATTTTCGGGATATGCCCGCCAAGTGGCTCAGACCGCGCCGCGGCTGCGCGAAGCTCGCGAAGAATTGCTGGCGCTCGCGCAGGGCGGCACCGCAGTCGGCACCGGACTGAACGCGCCGGAAGGATTTGGCGCTGCTTTCGCTAGCGAGATCGGGGCGATCACCGGGCTGCCGTTTGCCAGCGCCGACAACAAGTTCGAAGCGCTCGCCTCGAACGATCCCCTTGTCCATCTCTCGGGGACGCTCAACACGCTCGCCGTCGCGCTGACCAAGATCGCCAACGATATCCGCCTGCTCGGTTCCGGCCCGCGCTGCGGGTTCGGCGAACTCGATCTGCCTGCCAACGAACCCGGCAGTTCGATCATGCCGGGGAAGGTCAATCCCACGCAATGCGAGATGCTGACGATGGTCGCCGCGCAAGTGATGGGAAACCACGTCGCGATCACCGTCGGCGGGATGCAGGGGCATTTCGAACTCAACGTGTTCAAGCCGATGATCGGCGCTGCGGCGTTGCGGTCGATCGATCTGCTCAGCACCGGCATGGAATCGTTCGCCGAACGCTGTGTCGAAGGGCTGGAGGCGAACGAGGAGCGGATCGCGGAATTGCTCGACCGCTCGTTGATGCTGGTCACTGCGCTCGCGCCAGAGATCGGCTACGACAATGCCGCGAAGATCGCCAAGCACGCACTCGAACACGGGCAGACGCTGAAGGAGGCGGGGCTGGCGCTCGGGCTGGTCGATGCCGAGACGTTTGATCGCGTCGTGCGGCCCGAGGCGATGCTGGGAACCTGAAGCGCCTTGCTGCGCTATCGCTGGCGCAATCGAAAGGGACTTCATCTTGAGTGCAACGACGATAGGCGCGCTGGTCGGCGGCGCGATCGACAGTATGTCGGGCGACGACAGCGCGGCGGACGGCGCGATCTACGGCGCGATCACCGCCAATGTGCTGAAGGTCGCGATCCCGATCGCGATCACTTATGCGGTTGGCTGGGGCGTGTTGCGGGGCCTGGGCATGCTCAAGGACGCGGCGTTCGGCGAGCAACACAAAGAACCGGCGGCATGATCCGCAGCATCATCGGCGCGCTCGTCGGGCGCGAGATCGACCGGCGCGACGGGTCGGGCGGCGTCAAGGGCGCGGCGGTCGGAATGATCGCGGCGCGGGTGCTCAGCCGGATGGGGCCGCTCGGGCTGGTCCTCGGCGGCGGTTATGTCGCGAAGAAGGCGTATGATCGGCACAAAGCGGAGAAGGCGATGCGAGGACAGGTCTAACGCGCCGCCTCGAACGGTAGCTTGTAGCCCTCCAACCGCGAGCGGATCAGTTTCTTGTCGATCTTGCCCGTCGCGCCGAGCGGGATTTCTTCGACGAACACCACGTCGTCGGGCATCCACCAACTGGCGATCTTGCCGTCGAGGAAGCCCTTCAGATCCGCCGCACAGGCCTGAGCGCCGGGCTTCAACTGGCACAGCAGGATCGGGCGCTCGTCCCATTTCGGATGCGCGATGCCGATAACCGCGGCGAGCGCCACCGCCGGGTGGCCCGCGGCGATATTCTCGATCTCGATCGAACTGATCCATTCGCCGCCCGATTTGACGATGTCCTTGGCGCGATCGGTGATCTGGACATAGCCCTGGCGGTCGATCGCGGCGACATCGCCGGTGTCGAAGAAGCCGTCCTCGTCGAGCACATCGCCACCCTCGCCGCCGAAATAGCCGCTGGTGACGGTCGGTCCCTTGATCATCAGCCTGCCCGGCGTCTTGCCGTCGTGCGGCAGGCGGGCGCCGTCGTCGTCGATGATCTTGAGTTCGAGCCCGCAGACGAGGCGGCCCTGCTTCATCTTGTGCCGGACCTGCGCGTCGTAATCCATTGCCAGCACGTCGGCGGTCGGCGAGGACAAAGTGGCGAGCGGCGATGTCTCGGTCATGCCCCAGCCCTGAACGACATCGACGCCGTAATCGTCCTGGAACGCGCGGATCAGCGCCTCGGGCGGGGCGGAGCCGCCGATCGTTACGCGCTGGAGCGTGGTGAATGTCTCGCCGGTGGATTTGAGGTGCTGGAGCAGCCCCTGCCAGACGGTCGGCACCGCGGCGGAATAGGTGACGCCTTCGGTTTCGATCTGCTCGAAGATCGAGGCGCCGTCCATGCGCTGGCCGGGTAGTACCAGTTTCGCTCCCGCGGCGGGGGCGGAGAAGACGACGCCCCAGGCGTTGGCGTGGTACATCGGCACGACCAGCAACACCGAATCGCGCGCCGACAGCGCCAGCGCATCGGCCTGCAACGTCATCAGCATGTGGAGCCAGTTCGAGCGGTGCGAATAGAGCACGCCCTTCGGGTTCCCGGTGGTGCCCGAGGTATAGCACAGCCCGCAGGCGAGGTTTTCGTCGAAGCCGCCCCAGGCGTATTCGGACGCCAGCCCCGCGATCCAGTCGTCGAATGCTGTCGCTTTGTATTCGGTCGCGGGCATTTCGGCGGCGGCGCAGAAGAAGATCACGCGCTCGATCGACGGGCAATGCGGCAGGAGGTGCGCGATCAGATCGGCGCAGGCGGCATCGGCGAGCAGGATGCGGTCCCCCGCATGGTTGGCGATATAGGCGATCTGTTCGAGGAACAGCCGCGGGTTGAGCGTATGCAGCACCGCGCCCATCCCGGCGACGCCGTACCAGCTCGCGATATGCCGCGCGCTGTTCCACGCCAGCGTCGCGACGCGATCCCCGGCGCCGATGCCGTCGCGCGCGAGCGCGTTCGAGACCTGTTTCGCCAGCGCGTGCACGTCGCGGTAATTGCTCCGCGACACCGCTCCGCCCGCGTCGCGCGACACGATCTCGCGATCGCCGTGCCACATCGCGGCGTGATCGATGATCCGATCGACCGTCAGCGGCACATCCTGCATCAATCCGCGCATCGTCTCTCCTTGTGGCGCGCCGGGCGTGACCGGTCGCGGCTGGCGTCGGGCGCATAGTGCATGGCGCGGGGGCGGAGGTAAATATGGGTTTGGTGCGCGGCTCAAAAGTAACGAAGGTAACACTAAGAACGGGTAATCCTCCGGGTACGCGCGCGCAGGTAGAGCATGCTACACCATCGGGTGTAATCTAATTCATCGTCTTTGCGAGCGCAGCGAAGCAATCCAGGGCTCCACGTGCGACTCTGTGGATTGCTTCGCTGCGCTCGCAAAGACGATCCAGGTTTCGGCACGTTGCCGGTTGGGGTATCGACGGTTTGAAAAAGCGACGCGCAGATCATGCTTGCGAAGCAAGGGAGTATCATAAGCCAAGCTTGTAGGACAGCGACGAATGGCGAACTGGGCCGATTTGCAGACAGCCGCGTATTGGCAGATATTGTTTCCCGGCGGCCAAATGCGAGAAACACATGGAAGAAAAACGGTCACGAGCATTATCGTTTGATGAGCGATGTTTCCTCGAAAAAATTGCTGAGGTACTTCCAAAGCGAAGCGGTGACAGCCTTCGTCACGACATACAGAGCGCACGGGTGACGCAGGACGGCGACTTCCTCGCGATTTCTCTGTCCGAATACGTGCGGTCTGAATATCTGGGGCACCGCAATCTGCCCTTCGAAGGCGAGATGCGAGATGTGGATGGTGGACCAATGTCTGTGCTCGTAAACATGGACCAAAACGATCGGCTACTCTCGGTCGAGTTCATTTTCTGGAATGGCTACGAGACGACCCCAGACTGGTCGACGCTCACAATTGTGCCGGAGCCGCCAATGGGTGTCTCTCACCGGTAAAACATGTCGGCCATCCGCCAATAACAGGCACGCGCGCCCGAACCCCCATCACTCCTTCGCCTCCAGTTCCTATGCATCCCCAAACCCAACAAATACCGCCGCCTCCTCCACACTCCGCCGCTCCGAAACCACCGCATTCGCCGGGAAATCTTCGTCGGGCCAGCCGAGCGCGATGCTTTTCATGATCACCTGATCGTCGGGAATCCCGGCGTGTTCGCGCACCACCGGCGACTGCATGATCCCCTGGCTGTTGATGACCGCGCCGAGCCCGCGCGACCAGGCGGCGTTGACCAGCATCGTCGCCGCCGCGCCGCAATCGAACGGGGTGTCGTCGCTGCCGTCGAGCACGCGATCGTAGGTGATGATCACGCACACGGGCGCGTCGAACTGGCGGAAGCCGCGCATCACCCAATCCTGCCGGCGATCCGCGTCGTCGCGCGCGATCCCCATCGCGGCGAACAATTGCCTGGCGACGCCGATCTGGCGGTCGCGGTGCCGGCCGGCGAACGCCTGGCCGGTGCGGAATTCGCGCGATTGCGGCACGCCCGCCAGCATCCGTTCGGTATTGCCCGCGCGGATGCGGTTCAGCGGTTCGCCGGTGAGGACGTAGAAGCTGCAAGGCTGCGTGTTCATCGACGATGGCGCGCGCATCGCGAGCGCGATGATCTCCTCGATCAGATGCCGGGGGACCGGATCGGGCTTGTAGCCACGGATGCTGCGGCGGCTGAGGATTACCTCGTCAAACTGCATCCGCCGCCTCCTGCGCCTCGCGCCAGTCGCGCTTGATCTTTTTCGCGAGGCTCCATTTGTGGACCTCGGTCGGGCCGTCGTAGATGCGGAAGGCGCGGATTTCGCGGAAGACCTGCGCGACGATCGTGTCGTCGGTCACGCCGGTGCCGCCCATCACCTGGACGCAGCGATCCGCGATCCGCATCAGCGCCTCCGACACCGCGACCTTCGCCATCGAGCTTTCGACGGTGCCGACTGCGCCGGTATCCAAGACGCCCGCGCACCAATCGATCATCAATTCGGCCTGTTTCAGGTCGATCATGTTTTCCGCGAGCATGAAGCCGACGCCTTCGTGATCGACGAGGGGCTTACCGAAGGCGTGGCGGCGGCAGGCGTAGTCGGTCGCGATCTCGTTGGCGCGGATGCACGCGCCGAGCCAGCGCATGCAATGCGTCAGGCGGGCGGGGGCGAGGCGGATCTGCGCGAGCTTGAAGCCGTCACCGGGGTTGCCGAGCATCTGATCGGCAGTGAGGCGCAGGTTTTCGATCGCGACGACGGCGTGGCCGCCGGGCATCGAATTGTCGATCGTGTCAAGGACGCGCTCAATGCGGATGGCGGGATCGGGCAGGTCGACGAGGAACATTGAGGCGCCTTCCGGCGACTTCGCCATCACGATGCCGACCTTCGCGCCCTCCGCGCCGGTGATGAACGCCTTGCGGCCGTCGATCACCCAGTGGTTGCCGTCCTGACGCGCGGTCGTCTGCATCATCGAGGGATCGGAACCGGCGCCGCCTTCGGACGCGGGCTCGGTCATGAAGAAGGCGGAGCGCGCTTCGCCCGCGATCATCGGATCGAGGAAACGCGCGCACTGTTCTGGGCTGGCGACCTTGCCGAGGAGGTACATGTTACCCTCGTCGGGCGCGGCGACGTTGACCGCGAGCGGGCCGAGCGGGGAGAGGCCGGCGGCGCGCAGGACGAGCGCGACCTCGCGGTGGTGGAGGTGCGTGCCGTCGGCGCGGATGTGGGGGGTCAGGACGTTTGCCTCGCGCGCCTTGGTGCGGAGTTCGGCGACGAGATCGTCGGAGGGGCCATGCGCGCCGCAGCGCGGGTCGCGTTCGTAGGGAGCGACGGTGTCGCGGACGAATGCTTCGACGCGGGTGGCGATGGCGGCGGCGGATTCGGTCATGAGGTCTCCTCGGGTGCGGCCATCCGATGTCGAAGCGCATGGCGCAAGGGGTGATCCGAGACGTCGCTACCCCGGCGGAGGCCGGGGCCCAGTTGGGTAGGTCGAGATGACGGAACGCGGCGCCTGCCAATTTACGTCGCCCAACTGGGCCCCGGTCTTCGCCGGGGTAGCGGTTCTACGGAACGTTCGCCTCAAGCTCGGCCAGCCACACCGCGGCCGTCCCATCGGAAGGCGCGCGCCAGTCGCCGCGGGGGCTCAGCGCGCCGCCTGCCGATACTTTCGGGCCGTTCGGCAACGCCGAGCGCTTGAACTGGCTCGTCTGGAAGAAGCGGATCAGGAACTTCTCCAGCCATCCGCGAATCGTAGGCAGGTCGTAGTCGGTGCGTTTCGCTTGCGGGTAGCCCTGCGGCCACGACCCCGCCTCGACGTCCTGCCACGCATGCCACGCCAGGAACGCGATCTTCGAAGGCGCGAGGCCGTGGCGGATGACGTAATGCGCGAAAAAATCGTTGAGCGCATAAGGCCCGATCCTCGCTTCGGTGCTCTGGATCGCGCCGTCGGCGTCGGCCGGCACCAACTCTGGCGAGATTTCGGTCGCCAAGATCGCTTCCAGAACCGCGTCGATCTCCGGGTCGTATTGGTCGGTGGCGATGCACCAGCGGATCAGGAACTGGATCAGCGTCTTGGGGACGCCGGCGTTGACGCCGTAGTGGCTCATCTGGTCGCCGACGCCATAGGTGCACCAGCCGAGCGCGAGTTCGGAGAGGTCGCCGGTGCCGACGACGAGGCCGTTCCGCTGGTTGGCGAGGCGGAACAGATAATCGGTGCGAAGCCCCGCCTGCACGTTCTCGAACGTCACGTCATAGACCGGCTCCCCTTCCGCGACGGGATGCGCGATGTCTTCGAGCATGCGGCGCGCGGCGGGGCGGATGTCGATTTCCTCGCCCGTCGCGCCGAGCGCGCGGATCAGGGCCCGGGCGTTGTCCCTGGTGCCGTCGCTCGTCGCGAAGCCGGGCATCGTTACGCCGAGGATGTCGCTGCGCGGGCGACCGAGGCAGTCGAACGCCTTGGCCGCGACGATCAGCGCGTGGGTCGAATCGAGGCCGCCCGAAATGCCGATCACCAGCCGTTTCACCCCCGTCGCGGCGACGCGCTTGGCGAGGCCCTCGACCTGGATGTTGAACGCCTCGTAGCAATCCTCGTCGCACTTCTCGGGCGTGTTCGGGACGAACGGGAAGCGGCGGATCGTGCGGTTCAGGCGGACATCGGCGAAGTCGGGTTTGTGATCGAACGCGATGCGGCGGAACCGCGTTTCGGGATGGCCGGCGAGCGTGGCGGCGTCGTTGAAGGTGCCGACGCGGGTGCGTTCCTGCGCCAGCCGTTCGCAATCGACGTCGGCGACGACGAGTTCGGGATCGCTCATGAACCGCGTCGATTCGGCGAGCGGCTCGCCGAGTTCGTGGATCGTGCCCTGGCCGTCCCACGCGAGATCGGTGGTGCTTTCACCCGGCCCGGCGGCGGAATAGACATAGGCGCAGATCGCGCGCGCGCTTTGCGCCGCCGACAACATCGCGCGCTCGCGCGATTTGCCGATCGTGACGTTGGAGGCGGAGAGGTTGCAGCAGACCAGGGCCCCGGCGAGCGCGCCCATCGTCGAGGGCGGAGTCGGCGCCCAATAATCCTCGCAGATTTCGGCATGGAACACGAAGTGCGGCAAATCGCTCGCGGCGAAGATCAGGTCGGTGCCGAACGGGACGGCGTCGCCGTTCAGGTCGATCGTCAGGCCGGTCAGTCCCGCGCCGGGGGCGAACCAGCGTTTCTCGTAATATTCGCGGTAGTTGGGGAGGAAGCTTTTCGGGACGACGCCGAGAATCCGGCCGCGCGAAATCGCGACCGCGCAATTATACAGCCGCCCGTTCCGCTCCAGCGCGGCGCCGACGAGCAGGACGGGGCGGAGCTTCGCGGTCGCCTTGGCGACATCGGCGAGCGCGGTCAGCGTCGCGCGCTTCATCGCCGATTGCAGGTGGAGATCGTCGATCGCGTAGGAGGAGAGGTTGAGTTCGGGGAACACGACAAGGTCGACCGCGCCCGAATCCGCTTCCTTCGCCAGCGCGATCGTTGTGGCGGCGCTTGCGGCGGGATCGCCGACCGCCGCCACCGGTGTCGCCGCCGCGACGCGGACCATGCCGTGCGTGTGGATCGATCGGAACGTCGCCTTCGTCATAGCGAGCGCGGATACGATGCTTTTCCCGGGGGCGCCACTGTGCAGCGCCTTTCGGGCGCTGGCTCGCCCGGGTATAACGGCTCGGCGCCGGGGAAGCGCGTTTCTACACAGGCCGTAAATGATCTAGAGGATCGCGGACATGAACGAGGCCCGTCCCGTCCCGCTCCCGGCAAGCCGCGCCTCGCTTTTCGTCGACGCGGGCGAGATGGGCCGCCGCATCGCCGAATACGATTGGGCGACGTCGCCGCTCGGTCCGATCGAGCAATGGCCGGAGGCTTTGGTCAATGCGGTAAGCCTGCTGCTTCCGGTCGGCGCCGAGATCGTTTTGTTCTGGGGCGCCGACTATGTCGCGCTCTATAACGACGCTTACGCCCCGACGATCGGCGACAAGCATCCCGGCGCGCTCGGCTGCCCGGCGCGCGAATGCTGGAGCGAGATGTGGCATGATCTCGAACCGTTGCTCGCGCATGTTCGCGCGACCGGCGAGACCTTTGTCGCGAAGGATCGGCCGTTCTCGATCGATCGCGCCGGGTATCTCGAGGATGTGTTTTTCGACGTTTCCTATTCGGCGGTGCGCGATGCCGACGGGTCGGTCGGCGGGGTGTTGTGCATCGTTTCCGAGACGACCGAGCGCGTCGCGGCGCAGTCGGCGCTGGCGATCAGCCGCGAATCGCTGACGCTGGCGACGGAAGCGGCGGAAATCGGGACGTGGGATTATGCTGCCACCACCGATAGCTTGCGCTGGTCGGATCGGGCCAAGGCGATGTTCGGCATCTCGCCGCACGTCGCGGTGACGCTCGACGATTTCTATGCCGGGCTGCATCCCGAAGACTTGGCGGCGACCACCAATGCGTTCGCGGCGGCGCTCGATCCGGCGCGGCGCGCGGCCTATGATGTCGAATATCGCACGATCGGCGCGGAGGACGGCGTCGTTCGCTGGATCGCGGCGCGCGGTCGTGGCGTGTTCGAAGAGGATCGCTGCGTCCGCGCGATCGGCACCACCGTCGATATCACGCGGCGCAGGGCGATCGATGACGAATTGCGCGAAAGCGAGGAACGGTTCCGTCAACTCGCCGATACCGCCCCCGCGCTGATCTGGCTCGCCGATGCCGAGGGCCGAGTCGTCTTCACCAATCGCTGGTTCCAGTCGTTTCTCGGGATCGGCGGCGAAGACATGCGCGACGGCGGGTGGGCGCGGATCATCCCCGCCGAAGACCGCGAGGGGGTCGCCCGCCGACGCGCCGAGGCGTGGACCGCGCACGAGGCGTTCGGCGGTGAAATGCGCGTCGTCGACACCGATGGCCGGGAACGCTGGGTCCACGCCGAGGCGCGTCCGCGCTTCCATGCCGGCCGGTTCGAGGGGTTCGTCGGCTGTGCGGTCGATGTGACCGATTCGCATCTCGCGGCGGATGCCCTGGAAGACGGGATCGCGACGCGGACCGCCGAACTCGCCGAGGCCAATCGCCTGCTGACCGAACAGATCGGCGAACGCGAGCGTGTCGAGGAAACGCTCCAGCAGATGCAGCGGCTGGAGGCGGTGGGGCAGCTGACCTCCGGCGTCGCGCACGATTTCAACAATCTGCTGACGGTGGTGCTCGGCAATGTCGAGATGTTGCAGCGGCTGGCGGCGAACGGCGGCGCGTTCACCGATCGCGCGACGCAGCGGCTCGAACATATCCGCGCGGCGGCCGAGCGGGGCGCGACGCTGACCAGCCAGCTTCTCGCCTTCGCGCGGCGGGCGAAGCTGGAGGCGAAGGCGATCGATCTCAACGACGCGGTCGCGGGGATGCGCGGGTTGTTGGCGAGTTCGCTCGGCGGGCAGATCGCGATCGAGACGCGGCTGGCGGACGCATTGTGGCCCGCGCTGGTCGATCCGACGCAGATCGAATTGATCATCCTAAATCTCGCGATCAACGCGCGCGACGCGATGGAGCGCGGCGGCAAGCTCACGATCGAGACCGCCAACATCACGTTGGGCGAGCCCGAGCGCGCCGAGGAGCCCGCGGCGGGGGATTATGTGATGGTCGCGGTGGCGGACAAGGGCAGCGGCATGACCCCGGAGGTTCTGGCGAAGGCGTTCGAGCCGTTCTTCACGACCAAGGCGGTCGGCAAGGGATCGGGGCTGGGGCTGGCGCAGGTCTATGGTTTCGTCAAGCAATCGGGCGGAGGGGTGCGGATCGACACGGCGGTCGGCGAGGGGACGGTCGTGCGGGTCTATCTTCCGCGCAGCGAACACGCCGGGATCGAGGAGGCGGTCGCCATGCCGGGACCGGCGGCGGAGGTGCCGGTCGACCGGCGGACGATCCTGGTCCTCGACGACGACGATGCGGTTCGCGTCGTGACCGCGGACAGCCTGCGCGAGGCGGGATGGCGCGTCGTCGAGGCGGTGGATGGCGCGTCGGGACTCGAAGCGTTGCGGGCGGAACCCGGTATCGCGCTGGTCGTCACCGATTTCGCGATGCCCGAAATGAACGGTGCCGAATTCGCGGGGCATGCGCGGACGCGACGTCCCGACATGCCGTTCGTGTTCGTGACGGGTTATGCCGACCATGCCGCGCTGGCGGATTTCGGCGACGATGCCATCCTGCAAAAGCCGTATCGGGTGGAGGATCTGCTCGCGCGGGTTCGCAAGGCGCTACTGCCGGCGGCGTGACGCCGGTTGCGTGCCGCGGATCGGCGCAATGCTTGGCGACTCGCTTGCGCGCCTCTAGCGTGGGGCGATGCGCCAGTATCTCGATCTCATGGACCGCGTTCTCACCACCGGCGCGCGGCAGATGGACCGCACCGGCATGGGCACGCTCAGCGTTTTCGGGCACCAGATGCGGTTCGATCTTGCCGATGGGTTTCCGGTGCTGACGACCAAGAAGCTGCATCTGCGATCGATCATCGTCGAATTGCTGTGGTTCCTGCGCGGCGACACCAATGTGCAGTGGCTGCGTGATCGCAAGGTGAGCATCTGGGACGAATGGGCCGATGCCGACGGCGAACTCGGCCCGGTTTACGGCAAGCAATGGCGCGATTGGGTGGCGGCGGACGGGCGGCATATCGATCAGATCACGGGGTTGATCGGGGACATCCGGAGCAACCCCGCGTCGCGGCGGCAGATCGTGACCGCGTGGAACCCGGGCGATCTTCACGCGATGGCGCTGGCGCCGTGTCATTGCCTGTTCCAGACCTATGTCGCGAACGGCCGGCTCTCGCTGCAATTGTACCAGCGATCGGCGGATATCTTTCTCGGCGTGCCGTTCAACATCGCGAGCTATGCGCTGCTGACGCATATGCTGGCGCAGCAATGCGGGCTGGAGCCGGGCGAGTTCGTCTGGACCGGGGGCGATTGCCACCTGTATTCGAACCATCTCGAGCAGGCCGAATTGCAATTGTCGCGCGATCCCGGGCCGTTACCGCGGCTCGAAATCCTACGCAAACCCGATGCGATCGACGCTTACGAATATGAGGATTTCGTCCTCCACGATTACGCAGCGCAGCCGCATATCAAGGCCGCGGTCGCGGTATAGCCGCGAGCGAATCGCAGGAGGAACCGTTGCGCCTGCGTTTCGGTTTCGGACGGCATGGACATCACGCAACTCATCCTCGCCGAGCATGCGCAGCAGCGCGCGCTTTTTTCGCAGATCGACGACATCGACCCCAAGGACACCGAGGCGCTGACCGCGATCTGGGGGCGGCTCAAGAATCTGCTCGACGCGCATGCCGAGGCGGAGGAGCGCCACTTCTATCCGCGGATGATGGAGATCGGCACCGGCGGCAACGACGCCGATTCGGCCGCCGACGAGACCGAGGACGCGATCGAGGATCACAACGACATCCGCGATACCGGCGAGGCGGTCGGCAAGCACAAGATCGGCTCGAAACCGTGGTTCGAAGCGGTCGGCGCGTGCAACAAGGCGAACAGCGATCACATGGCGGAGGAGGAGCGGCAGGGCCTCACCGATTTCCGCAAGCACGCTTCGCTCGAGGAGCGGCACGAACTCGGCGTGCGCTTCGCGACGTTCGAGGCGCAGCATCTGGGCGGCGTGAAGGTAGTGGACAAAGACCCCGAGAAATATGTCGGGGACCACGCGCCGGATTGATTTACGCGGATTTCAGCGCATGAGCGGGCGATGATCATCTTCCATCTCGCGCGTGCCGACAACGGCGTCATCGGCGATGCCGGGCGGATTCCGTGGCGTATCCCTGGCGAGCAGCGTCGCTTCAAGGCGATGACGATGGGCAAGCCGATGATCATGGGGCGCAAGACCTTCGAAAGCTTTCCGGCACCGCTGCCTGGGCGGCGGCACGTCGTGCTGACTCGCGACGCGGCATGGCGCGCGGAAGGAGCCGAGGTCGCGCATTCGGTGGCGGCGGCGCTGGCGCTGGCGGGCGGCGATGCGTCGGTGATCGGCGGGGCGGAGGTTTATGCGCTGTTTCTGGCGCACACGGACCGGGTTGAACTGACCGAGGTTCATATTGCGCCGGACGGGGATGCGGTGGTGCCTGCGTTCGTCGGCTGGCGGGAAGTCGCGCGTGAAGATCACGCTGCCGACTGCGATACGCCAGCCTATAGTTTCGTGACGCTGGCTAAGCCCTGACCGTCATGCCGGGCTTGTCCCGGCATCCACCGGCCCGCATACCCATCGGCGGAAGGTTTGCGGCACGGTGGATGCCGGAACGAGTCCGGCATGACGGAGGGGCGGAGCGATGCGCAAATGGCTGGTCGGAGCATTGGCGCTGATCGTCGTCGCGGCCATCGCCTTCTCGTTCGCTCTCGGCATCGTCGAGCGGTCGATGAACACAGTCGTCGCGGTTCCGCTGAAGATCACGGCGCATGCGCGGGCGCTCCATGCGCGGATCGCGGTGGCGGATATGCATGCCGATTCGCTTTTGTGGAGCCGCGATCTCGATAAGCGGTCCGCGCGCGGGCAGGTCGATGTGCCGCGCCTCATCGAGGGCAATTACGCGTTGCAGGTATTCTCGTCGGTGACGAAGACGCCGAAGGGTCAGAATTACGACGCCAATTCTGCCGATACCGACAACATCACGCTGCTGACCGTCGCCAATGGTCAGCCGCCGCGGACGTGGACGTCGCTGTTGCAACGATCCCTGTGGCACGCGACCAAGCTCGATCGCTTCGCCGCCGCGTCGGGCGGGCATCTTCGCGTGATCCGCACCCCCGCCGATCTCGATCGCCTGCTGGTCGATCGCGGGCGCGGGGTGAAGGTCGTAGGCGGGATGCTGTCGATCGAGGGGTTGCAGGATATCGAGGGCAAGATCGGCAATCTCGATCGGCTCCATGACGCGGGGTTTCGCATGGCGGGGTTCGCGCATTTCTTCGACAATGACGTCGCGGGATCGATGCACGGCGAGGCGAAGGGCGGTTTGACCCCGCTCGGGCGGCAGGTGCTGCGGCGGATGGAGGCGATCGGCATGATCGTCGATGTCGCGCATGCGAGCCACGCCGCGGTCGCCGAGATGCTGGCGATGGCGCGGCGCCCGGTGGTGTCCTCGCACGGCGGGGTGCAGGCGACGTGCAAGGTCAACCGCAACCTGACCGATGAGGAGATTCGCGGGATCGCGGCGACGGGCGGGGTGATCGGCATCGGCTATTGGGATGGCGCGGTTTGTTCGACGCGGCCCGAGGCGACCGCGGCGGCGATCGCGCATGTTCGCGATCTGGTCGGGGTGGAGCATGTCGGGCTCGGTTCCGATTTCGACGGCGCGGTGACGACGGGGTTCGATGCGTCGCAGGTCGCCGCGGTGACGCAGGCGCTGATCGATCGCGGCTTTTCGGACGGCGACATCGTCAAGGTCATGGGTGGCAACGTGCTCCGGGTGATCCGGGCGGGGATTGTTCCCGCGCAAGCCGCCCCGTAAGGCGCGCGACATGGAGCGGCTTGACGGTGGCGCGCCGGTTGCCGACGCGTTGCGCGGCGGGATCGTTGCGCTCGGCAATTTCGATGGATTTCACCTGGGCCATCAAGCGGTGGTCGGGCGGGCGGTCGAGCGCGCGCGGGCGGAGGGGCGGCCGGCGCTCGTCGCGACGTTCGATCCGCATCCGATGCGGTATTTTCGGCCCGAAGTGCCGTGGTTTCGGCTGACGACGCTGGAGCAGCGCGAGGCGCTGATGCGGGCGGCGGGGGTCGATGTGATGCTCGTCTTCGAATTCGACGCCGCGCTTGCTGCGCTCAGCGCGGGCGATTTCGTTGCACAGCGGCTGACCGCGGAGATCGGAGTCGCGGGGGTGGTAACGGGCGAGGATTTCACCTTTGGCGAGGGGCGCTCGGGGAGCGTCACGCTCATGGCCGATCTTGGGCGGCAGGGCGGCTTTTCGGTCGATACCGTCGCGCCGGTGACGCTCGACGGCGAGACGGTTTCGTCGACGCGGATACGCGCGGCGCTGAAAGCGGGCGATCCGCGTGGCGCGGCGCGGTTGCTGACGCGGCCGTTCGCGATTCAGGGGAGCGTGCAGCACGGCGACAAACTGGGGCGCACGATCGGCTATCCCACCGCGAACCTCGACATCGGGAATTACGTGCGGCCGGCGTACGGCATCTATGCGGTGCGCGGGCGGCTTGCCGATGGGCGCGTGCTGGACGGCGCGGCGAATCTCGGGGTGCGGCCGACGTTCGATCCGCCCAAGGAATTGCTCGAGCCGTATTTCTTTGATTTCTCGGGCGATCTGTATGGCGAGTGCATCGAGGTGCAACTGATCGAATACCTGCGGCCCGAGGCGAAGTTCGACACGCTCGACGCGCTGAAGGTGCAGATGGCCGAGGATTGCGCGCGGGCGAAGGCGTTGCTTTCCCCCTCCCTGTAAGGGAGGGGTTAGGGGTGGGTGCGACTGCCGTCAGGTAGTCGCTCGGCGCGAAGCGCCGATGCTCGCTCCGCTCGCAACCCACCCCTACCCCTCTCTTGCAGGGAGGGGAGAGAAAGCCGTAAGGCCCCGCCCACTCATGGCCGACGCACCCTCACCACAACGCGATTATCGCGACACCGTCTTCCTGCCGAAGACCGACTTTCCGATGAAGGCGGGGCTTGCCGCCAAGGAACCCGCGATCCTCGATCGCTGGGCGCGGATCGGGGTCTACGATCGCCTGCGCGAGCAGCGCGCCGGGCGCGATCGGTTCATCCTGCATGACGGCCCGCCCTATGCCAATGGCCATATCCACATGGGCCATGCGATGATGAAGACGCTGAAAGGACTTCATCGTCCGCAGCCCAGTCTCTGATGGGCAAGGACGCCGCCGTTCATCCCCGGCTGGGACTGCCACGGCCCTGCCGATCGAATGGAAGGTCGAGGAAGCGTATCGCGCGAAGAAGCTCAACAAGGACGACGTGCCCGTCGCGCAGTTCCGCGCCGAATGCCGCGCCTATGCCGAACAATGGGTGGCGGTGCAGCGCGAGGAATTCAAGCGGCCTGGGCGTGCTGGGCGACTGGGCCGATCCGTACCGGACGATGGATCATGCCTCCGAGGCGGTGATCGCGGGGGAATTGCTGAAGTTCGCCGAGAGCGGGCAACTGTATCGCGGCGCGAAGCCGGTGATGTGGTCGCCCGTGGAAAAGACCGCGCTGGCCGAGGCCGAGGTGGAATATGAGGACATCGTGTCGACGCAGATCGACGTGGCGTTCGAGATCGTCGAGGCGCCGAACGCGCCCGAACTGGTCGGCGCGCATGCGGTGATCTGGACGACGACGCCGTGGACGATCCCGGTGAACCAGGCGCTGAGTTATGGGCCGGAGATCGAGTATCGGCTTTTGACCTTATTTGTTGAAGCAGGGCCGAAAGACCCTGACGGAAACAACCTTCCTGCCGATTCAGATTATTCAGAATATGCTTCGGCAACGGAGCGGCTTCGGACGGCGGGAATACTTCCACGCGGACCAGTACTCGTCGCCAGCGGCTTAGAGTTTCAGTTCCTTGCACGTGTCAAGGCCGCGGCCGCCAAAGTCGACATGCGCGACCTTGGGATTGGTTGGGTAGACGTGATTTCGGTCGTCAACGGTGGACACGACCAATTCATCGGTTCCGACCTCGCAGGCGCCGTCGCTCGTCACCCGATGCATCATCTCGGCGGCTTCTTCGCCAAGCCGCGCCCGTTCCTGCCGGGTGATTTCGTCACCACCGACGCGGGGACCGGGCTTGTCCATATGGCGCCGGACCACGGTGAGGACGATTTCCTGCTGTGCAAGGCATATGGCATCGATCCGGTCTTCGCGGTCGATGGTGCGGGGATGTATCGCGACGATTGGGCGTGGCTCGGCGGTCAGGGGAGCGTCATCAACAAGAAATTCGTGAGCGCGGATGGGCCGATCTGTTCGGATCTGCGCGCGGCGGGGGGGCTGATCGCGGCGTCGGACGATTTTGCGCACAGCTATCCGCATTCGTGGCGGTCGAAGGCGAAGGTGATTTTCCGCGCGACGCCGCAATGGTTCATCCCGATGGACGTGCCGATCGCGCCAACCAATGTCGTCACCCCAGCGAAAGTTGGGGTCTCCGGCGATGGGGCGGGACAGGAGCCGCCTGAGACCCCAGCTTTCGCTGGGGTGACGGATTTTGTTGCAGGGCATGCGAGCGGTATCGGTCCTACTCTCCGCGAAATCGCGCTCGATGCGATCTCGAGGACGCAGTGGGTGCCGCCGCGCGCCGAGAACCGCATCCGCTCGATGGTCGAAGGGCGCCCCGATTGGGTGATCAGCCGTCAGCGTGCCTGGGGGGTGCCGATCGCGCTCTACGTCCACCGGACCACTGGGCAATATCTCAACGACTGCGCCGTCAACGACCGCATCGTCGCGGCGTTCGAGGCGGGCGGCGCGGATGCGTGGTTCACCGCGGATCATCAGGTGTTGCTCGGGAACGCCTACGACCTCGCCGATTACGCGCCGCAGAACGACATTCTCGACGTGTGGTTCGATTCGGGGTCGACGCATGCCTTCGTGATCGAGGCACGCTACGGTGCGGGCGTCCGCGCGAACCTGTATTGCGAGGGATCGGACCAGCATCGCGGCTGGTTCCAGTCGTCGCTGCTGGAGAGTTGCGGGACGCGTGGGGAAGCACCGTACGATGCGGTGCTGACGCACGGCTTCGTCCAGGACGACAAGGGCCGCAAGATGTCAAAGAGCGTCGGCAATGTCGTCGATCCGCTCAAGATCGTCGACGAATCGGGCGCGGACATCTTGCGCCTGTGGGTCGCGCAGGCGGATTATTTCGACGACCTCAGGATCGGCAAGGCCGCGATCGGCACCGCTTCGGACACGTATCGCAAGCTGCGCAACACCTTCCGTTACATGCTCGGCGCGCTCGACGGGTTCGACGAGCGCGAGCGGGTGGTGGTGGCGGAAATGCCCGAGCTGGAGCGGTACGTGCTTCATCTGCTCCACGCGCTCGACCGCGAACTTCGCGATGCGGCGGAGACGTATGAGTTCGGCCGCTACATCCGGGCGCTGACCGATTTCGCCAATGAGGATCTGTCGGCGTTCTTCTTCGATATCCGCAAGGATTCGCTCTATTGCGACGCGCCGGGCGATCCGAAGCGGCGGGCGTACCGGACAATTCTCGACACGCTGTACCATGCGCTGGTGCGGTACGCGGCGCCGATCCTGTGCTTCACTGCCGAGGAAGTGTGGCAGGCGCGGTTCCCGAGCGAGGATGGATCGGTGCATTTTCTGGAGTGGCCGGATTTGCCTGCCGAAGCCGGCGAAGATGTGTCGGAGCGCTGGCTCGAAGTTCGTCGTTTGCGCGAGCGCGTGACCGAGGCGATCGAGCCGTTGCGTCGCGAGAAGACGGTGCGGTCGAGTCTCGAAGCGGAAGTGACGGTGCCCGAAATGCCGTTGGCAAGCGACGCGCTAGCCGAGGTGTTCATCGTGGCGAAGGTGTCGCCGGGCGATACCATCGATGTGACCCGCACCGATTTCCACAAATGCGGTCGCTGCTGGCGGCACCTGCCCGACGTGACCGAGGACGGCGCGTTGTGCGATCGTTGCGAAAGCGTCGTCGGGTGAGGGCGCTGCCGAAACTTGGCATGTCGGTCGCGGCGGTGCTGTTCGTCCTCGATCAGTTCGTAAAGTGGTTCATCACCGGGCCGCTCGGCATCGGCACGCTTGGCGCGGTGCGGACGATCGTGCCGATCTTCGACCTGCGATTCGTGCCTAACGTCGGAGTCTCGCTCGGGCTGTTCGCGGCGAACGGCGATACCGCGCGCTGGCTGCTCGTCGCGTTCACCGCGGCGATCGCGGTCGGTGTCGCGGTGTGGATGACGCGCGAGCGGAACCGCGTGGATCAGGCCGCGCTCGGGTTGGTGCTCGGCGGTGCGATCGGCAATATTCTCGATCGCGCGCGGTTGGGGTATGTCGTCGATTACGCCGATCTGCACTTCGGCGAGTGGCGACCGTTTTTGGTCTTCAATGTCGCCGACGCGGCGATTACGATAGGGGTGTTGATCCTGCTGGCGCGCGCGCTGCTGACGCGCGATAAGCCTGCGGCTCTCTCGGAGAATGTGAATGCGTAAGTTTGTGCTGATGTCCGCGGGTCTCACCGCCGCCGGTTCGCTCGCCGCGTGCGGCCACAGCGGCTTCGATCGCGCGCGTCCCGACGAATTCGCGGTGGCACGCCAGGCGCCGCTGATCATCCCGCCCGACTTCTCTTTGGTCCCGCCGAAGCCGGGCGCGGCGCGCGTTCAGGCGCAGACCGGGCAGGCGGAAACGCTCGACGCTTTGTTCGGCGGCAACGCCGGGCGCAGCAGCGCCGAGACCGCGACGCTCACCCAGGCGGGTGGCGACGTCGCCGATCCCGGCGTGCGCAGCGAGGTCGGCGATCCGGGGACGACGGTTGTCGACAAGGGTCAGACGACCCGCGAAATCGTCGCCGCGCCCGAAGGCGACGGCAAGGACGCGCGGACCAGCACGCCGAAATAAGCGCGCGATCGCTCCCGCCGAAGCGGGAGGATTTTCAGTTCAGAACGTCACCCCGACGTAGCCCAGCACGGTTGCGTCACGGCCGAGGCGGCTGGCGAAGCGGAAATTGTCGGTGACGTCGGTATCGACATAGCTAACGCCGGCCTTGAAATGGCCGAGGAACACGGCTTCGGCGGTCAGCGACCAATCCCAATAGGTGTCGTCCCCCGCGCTCGGGTTGGCGAGGCCCAGCGAGCCGCTGGTGTAGCCGACATGACCTTTCAACGTGATCGGGGTGGTGGGAATGCCGACCGATCCCTCGCCATAGACGTAGATGTCGTCGTCGTGGCCGGTGGTGAAGTCGAGCCCGTCCTGCCCACCCCACGCATAGGCCAGCCCCGCCTTCGCCGCGACCGGGCCGATCGTGTAGGTGAGCGAGGCGTAGGGTTCGAAATAATCGGTGTTCACGCGGTTCTTGCCGCCTGGATAATAATAATACAGCAGTCCGACATCGACGCCGATGCCGCTCGACAGCGTCTTGGTAAAGCCGCCGTAGAGATCGACCTCGGCGCCGCCGTAACAGGTGAGCGCAGGCGTGCTGCCGTCGCAGCCGCCGTCGATCGAGGAAGCCCAGGTGCCCACGTAGAAGCCCGACGAATGGTTGACGTTGACGGTACCCTGGATCGCGAAATCTTCGTTGGTTTGGGTCAGGCCGCGGAAGCGATAATCGGTAGTGACCGTCGCGCCGCCGGTGACGGTGAGCTCGCGGGGCGGGTCGGTCGGTGCGGGGGCTGAAGCGTCGGCAGGTTCGGCATCCTGCGCGACAGCGGGAGTGGCGATGGCAAGCGCAAGCCCGCTCAGGAGAATCGTGGAAAAGCGCATCGTTTCCCTTTCGTGGAATCGAGAAGGTCGATGTTCCCGCCTGCTGTCCGCCCGTCCCGCGTCTGTCCGGGTGAAACCCGTCGCGCCGTGTGGGGCAGGGGCGACCCTTGCACAGATTGTGCTGCGTTGCACAAGTATCATTGCGTCGCGGAGCGGCAATTCGGCGATTGATTGTTGCGTGCCGGCAACAGTCGAGCAACACTCAGACGTCGGGATCGATACCGCGTTTATGCCTCTGAGGCCCCCTCTTCGGGCTTCGTCGATGCGAGGTTTCCCGTCAGCGTTCCCGGCATCGAACTGATATGGATGTCGCGCTGCGGGAAGGAGATTTCGATCCCGTTGTCCTTGAACAGCCACCACAGCCGGTTGAGCACGTCGGACCGGACATTGCCCACGCCGCTCTCCGGATCGGTGATCCAGGCGAGGATCTCGTGATCGACCGAGCTCTCGCCGTAGCCGGTCAACCAGATGTTGGGTTTGGGATTGTCGAGGACGCGCGGCGAATCGCTGGCGGCGCGCAGCATCAGTTCCTGCGCGAGCTTCAGGTCGCTTTCGTAGGCGATGCCGACCGGGATGCGGACGCGGACCTTGCGATCCGAATAGGACCAGTTCTCGACCTCCTGCGTCATCAGATTCTCGTTCGGAATCAGATGCTCCTTGCCGTCGCGGGTGACGACCGAGACCGCGCGGACGCCGATCTTGTTGACCCAGCCGAAGCTGTCGCCGACGACGATGACGTCGCCGGGCTTGATCGACCGGTCCATCAGCAGGATGATCCCCGCGATCAAATTACCCACAGTTTTCTGGAGACCGAAACCGACCGCAAGGCCCAATGCGCCGCCGAACACCGCGAAGGCGGTCAGATCGATACCGAGCAGGTCGATCGTGACGAAGAAGGCGACGACGACGATCGCGATGCCGGCGAGTTTCTGCGCGAGCAGTTTCTGCGTCGCGTCAAAGCTCTTGGCGCGGTTGATCGAATGGCCGACGACGCGGTTGGCGAGCCGGACGACCGCGATGATCGCGACGATCGTGACCAGGATACTGATGAGCGCGAGCAGCGAGAAGCGCCGCTTGCCGACGCTGAAGCCGATCCGGTCGAGCACGCCGGTAATCGGTTGCAGGCCGCCGATCGCCTGACTGAACAGCGCGACGAACAGCACGACCGCGACGAGCCACGCCGCCCAGCGTGGAATGCCGAGACCGCGCAGGAGCTGGACCGCGAGCAACGCGACCGCCGCGCCGAGCGCGAGGCCGATCGGCAGACCCGCCAGCCACGTCCATGGATAGACGGTGAGGACGATCGCCAGCAACAGCGCCGACACGCCGTGCCGCGTGATGACCGCCATCCGCGCGGCGAGCCCCTCGGTCTGATGCGACACGCGCTTGCGCCAAAGCTCGGCCAGACGCGGTCCGAGGATGCGACCGGCGAACACGCCCGCGGTTAGGGTAAGGAGCACCAGCCCGCCCGCGATCGCCGCCTGGATCGCGCCAGCCTGGTCGGGCAGCGTCACGCCGTATCTCGCGAGCCACCGGTCTACCGTGTTCATGCTCGTGCCTTTTGGAAACGATCGAGCCCGGAGGCGAGATCGGCGATCAGGTCGTCGGGGTCTTCGAGGCCGATCTGGAGGCGGACGAGCGGTCCGGCGAAATCGGGTTTCGTGGCGGTGCGATGTCTCTGCGGATCGACCGGCAGCGCGAGGCTTTCGAACCCGCCCCAGCTGTAGCCGATACCGAAATGCGCGAGGCCGTCGATCAGCGCGGCGCGGCTTGCCTCGTCACCGCCGTCGAGGACGAACGAGAACAGGCCCGATGCGCCCTTGAAGTCGCGAACGAAATGGTCGTGGCCGGGGCAGGAGGCGAGCGCGGGGTGGAGGACGCGGGCGACTTCGCGGCGGGTTTCGAGCCAGTGCGCGATTTTCAGCGCGCTCGCGCCGTGTTGGGCAAGGCGGACCGCCATCGTCCTGAGACCGCGACTGGCGAGCCAGCAATCGTCGGGGCTGGCGACCTGGCCCAATTGGAAGCTTGTGTCGCGCAGACCCGCGAACCGCCCGGGCCCGGCGGTGACCGATCCGAGCATGACGTCCGAATGGCCGACGACGTATTTGGTGCAGGCGAGCACCGACAGGTCGATGCCGCGCGCGATCGCGGGGAACAGCAACGGCGTCGCCCAGGTGTTGTCGAGAATCGTGACGAGGCCGCGTTCCTTCGCGACCGCGACGATCGCGGAGACGTCCTGCACCTCGAAGGTCAGGCTGCCGGGGCTTTCGAGCAGGATCGCCTTGGTCGCCGGCTTGATCATCGCGGCGATGCCCGCGCCGATCAGCGGATCGTAGAAGCGAGTCGTTACGCCGAACCGTTTGAGCAGGCGGGTCGCGAGCGAGCGGGTGGGGTCATAGGCGCTGTCGACCATCAGCACTTCGTCGCCGGGCGACAGCGCGCTGAGCAGGGCGGCGGCGAGCGCGGCAACGCCGGAGGGGTAGAGGAACGTCCCTTCCGCGCCGGGTTCGAGTTCGGTCAGCGCGTCGGCGAGCGACCACGCGGTCGGGGTGCCGCGTCGTCCGTAGAACAGCCGGTGGTGGCTGTCGCCGACAGCGGCGGCGCGGAGATCGGCGACCGAATCGTAGAGGATCGTCGAGGCGCGCCAGACCGGCGTGTTGACGATCCCCGCGGTCCATTCCGCGCGGCGACCGGCGGCAACGATACGGGTGGCCTCGGCGATGGGCGCGTCGTCGCTCATGCCGGGCCGGTCGCTTTGGGCGTGGACGGATCCGCGCCCCATTCGGCCCAGCTTCCGTCGTAGATCCGCGCGTCCTTGCCGAGCAGATGCGCGCCAAAGGCGATCACCGACGCGGTGACGCCCGAGCCGCAGGTCGTAACCATCGGGCGATCGGGATCGACGCCCGCGGCGACGAAGGCTTCGCGTAGCGCCGCGCCGCGTTTCCATGTGCCGTCTTCGGCGAACAGTTGGCCTTGCGGCAGGTTCAGCGATCCTGGGATGTGGCCGGGGACCACGCCGGGACGTGGTTCTGGCTGCGATCCGGCGAAGCGCGCGGGTGGGCGGGCATCGACGATCTGCGCGACGCCGTCGGCGACGATCGCTTTCATCGCGGTGAGATCGACGATGCCGAGGTGGCGATCGCGCGGCGTGAGGTGGCGGGGTTTCGCCGATAGGCGACGCGTCTCGACCGCGCGACCCTCCGCGCGCCATTTCGCGAAGCCGCCGTCGAGGATTGCGACCTTGTCGATGCCGAAACTGCGCAGCATCGCCCAGGCGCGCGCGGCGCTGTGGTGCGGCGAATCGTCGTAGATTATGATCCGCGTACCGTCGCCGAGACCCAGCGCCTGCATCCGGCTGGCGAATTTCTCGGGCGTGGGGAGCATGTTCGGGGTCGTGCCCGTGTCGGCGATCTCGGCGAGATCGAGGAACACCGCGTCCGGGATATGCGCCGCCTCATGTTCGGCGATCGCATCGCGGCCGTCGTCGGCGAGGAACCAGGTCGCGTCGACGATCCGCAGATCGGGCGCGCCGATCTCTTCGTCGAGCCATGATGTCGTGACGAGCGAATCCATTTGCCTGACCCTAGTGAATGCGGCGATGCCCGTCACTTGCGTTTGTCGGGGCTGCGCCATACTGTGAGCCTGTGAAGAATGTCACAGTCTCACTCGACGATGCGACCTATCGCAATGCCAGGCGGCGCGCGGCGGAGGCCGATCGTTCGCTGTCGTCGGTGGTGCGAGAAGCGTTGCAAAGTTACGGCGCTGAGGAGAGCGAGTTCGATCGGTTGAAGCGGATGCAGGAAGAATTGCTCGATCGACTCGATCGCGAGGGCCGGGGGTTCGATCCGGCCGATCGCTTGTCGCGCGAGGAGCTCCACGACCGTGATCGCGCGCGCGACGATTGTCGCGACGCCTATCTTTGAGCGTCTTTCTCGACACCAATCTGCTGCTCTACGCAGTGGGTATCGGCAGCGTGGCCAAGAAGCGCGATATCGTTCGTGGGCTGTTGGATCAGGGCGATTGTGTCGTCTCGGTCCAGGTGCTCAACGAGTTCGTATTCCAAGCGACGAAATCATGGCGACCCGAGCGGCTTACCATTGATGAGGCTCACGTTTTCGCCAACAGTTTGCGCCGTTTCCGAATTATCGCGATCGATCTGGCCCTCTTCGATGCTGCTGCCGATGTGCAACGGCGCGCGGGATATGCTTGGTGGGACTGCCTGATTGTCGCGGCCGCCATGGCTGCGGGCTGCGACCGATTGCTGACCGAAGACCTCCAGCATGGCCGGGTGATCGATGGATTGCGGATCGAGGATCCCTTTCGCGAACTGGCGTGAGCCGCAGCGCTCGCCTATCTCGCCCGGGATGACGCCAAAGCATCTCGGCCAGCCCAGCGCGCTACCCGCCTCTCCCGATGAGGCGGCACTCGATTACGTGCCGAACCCGCGCCCGGGCCGCACCTATCTCGTCCGGTTCGCCGCGCCCGAATTCACGTCGCTCTGCCCGGTGACCGGCCAGCCCGATTTCGCGCATCTCGTGATCGATTACGTGCCCGGCGAGACGATCGTCGAATCGAAATCGCTGAAACTGTTCCTCGGCAGTTTTCGCAGCCACGCCGCCTTCCACGAGGATTGCACCGTCGGCATCGGCGAACGGTTGTTCGGCGAAATGGAACCGGTGTGGCTCCGCATCGGCGGCTATTGGTATCCGCGCGGCGGCATCCCGATCGATGTCTTCTGGCAATCCTCCGCGCCGCCCGCCGACCTGTGGCTCCCCGATCAGGGCGTGCCGGGCTATCGCGGACGCGGTTGAGCGGGCCGGTACCGCAGACCAAAAACGCTTCGTCGCGCAAATTGATATAGGTCAGCAGGAATTCTCTTGCTGCACCGCAATATTTTTGCAACTTAAACCTCGTCTCCGTGTTCTTATTACCACGTAGCCGGGCCAATTCGCCCATGCTGCCATAGCGAAGGTAAGAATGACGACGAATGCAACCGCAGGCCCTGTCGGGCACATCACCTTGATCGGCAATTTCCTGCCGCGTCAGTGCGGTATCGCCACCTACACGACCGACACATACGAAGCCTTGCGCTCGCGCTTTCCCGATCTGACGGTCGATGTCTATGCGATGGATGACCATCCCGGGCGCTACGATTATCCCGAAGAAGTGACCGGCGCGATACCGCAGGACGATCGGTCGGCGTATATCGCGTCCGCGCGCGAGATCGAGGCAAGCGGGTCGCAGGCCATTTGGCTTCAGCACGAATATGGCATTTTCGGTGGACCCGCCGGAGACTGCATCCTGGCGTTGCTCGATCGCACGACCTTGCCGCTGATCGTGACGCTCCATACCGTCCTGGAGAAGCCCAGTGCCGACGAACGGCAGGTGATGGAGGACTTGCTTCGCCGGGCCGGGCGCGTCGTCGTGATGGCGGAACGCGGGCGCGAGATTCTCTGCCGGGTCTACGGTGCCAATCCGAACATGATCGTGACGATCCCGCACGGCGTGCCCGATCGTGTGCTGGCGGAGCCGGCGTTGTTCAAGCCTCGGTTCGGCTGGGACGCGCGCAAGGTGATCCTGACCTTCGGCCTGCTTGCTCTCAACAAGGGCATCGAAACGATGATCGACGCGATGCCCGCGGTCGTCAAACGCCATCCCGACGCGATCTACGTCGTGCTCGGCGCGACGCACCCGAACCTCGTCGAGCATGAAGGTGAAGCGTATCGCGACCGCTTGCAGGCACAGGCGAAAACGCTCGGCGTCGCCGACAACGTGCAATTCATCGATACCTTCGTCGAACATGACGATCTGATCGATTATCTCCAGGCGGCGGATATCTATGCGACGCCATATTCGAACCCCGAGCAGATTACGTCGGGCACGCTCAGTTATGCGGTGGGTGTCGGCAAGGCGGTGGTCTCGACGCCCTATATCCACGCGACCGAAATCCTGGCCGACGGTCACGGCGTTCTCGTCGATTTTGGCGACGGGGCCGCGTTTGCGCGCGAACTGAACGATCTGCTCGGTAACGATCGCAACCGCCACCGGCTTTCGGCGCGGGCTTATGCGCGCGGACGGACGATGATCTGGCCGGTCCTCGCCGAAAAGGCGCTCGGCGAGATCGCGGCTCTCATAAAGGCCAAGCCGCGCCGCCTGTCGCAAATCAAGCCGTCGATGCAGCATCTGACCCCCGATATCGCGGCGGTCGAGCGGATGAGCGATGCGACCGGCATCCTTCAGCATTCGATCTATTCGATCCCAGATCGCCGTCACGGCTATTGCATCGACGACAATGCGCGGGCGCTGCTGCTGATGTGCGTCGCCGACGGCATCGACGAAGCGGCGCGCGACAAATGGACGACGATCTACGCGTCGTTCGTCCAATATGCTTGGAACCCGGATAAAAGGCGCTTCCGGAATTTCATGAATTACGACCGCACCTGGTGCGAGGACGTCGGGTCCGAGGATTCGAACGGTCGCACGCTCTGGGCGCTCGGTGTCGCGGTGCGCGAAGCCAGGTCGCGCAAGCATCGCGATTGGGCGACTGCGATGTTCGATATGACCGCGAGTATGGCGTTCGAACTTGGCAGTCCGCGTGCGCAGGCGTTCGCGATGCTCGGTGCGGCGGCGGTGCTCGGGGCGCACCCCGGCCATCAGCGCGCGCGAGAAATTCTTCAGCGTTTCCCCGACGAGCATCTCGCGTTGCTCGACGAGGTGCGGCGGCCCGAATGGGAATGGTTCGAGATTGTGCTGGCGTATGACAACGCGCGCCTTCCGGAGGCGATGCTGCGCGCGGGTGTGACGCTCGGTCGCGACGATCTGATCGCCTGCGGCATCGCGACGCTCGACTGGATCCTTTCCAAGCAGACTGCGCCCGATGGTGTGTTCCGCGCTGTCGGTTCGGAGAGTTTTGGTCGCGAATATGCCGAACCGCTGCCGTTCGATCAGCAACCGCTGGAGGCGCAGGGCATGGTCGAGGCGTGCCGCGCCGCGTTCGACGCGACCGGCGACCATCGCTGGGTTGCCGAAGCCGAACGTGCTTACCGCTGGTTTCTCGGCGCGAACGACCTCGAACTTCCCGTCGCGAGTGCGCAGGACGGCGGTTGTTTCGACGGTTTGATGCCCACCGGGCTCAACCGCAACCAGGGTGCCGAATCGATCCTGGCGCTGCAATTGGCGTCGTGCGGCATTTCTGGGCTTTCAAAGCTGGCCGAAAGCGTGGCAGGACCGTCCAGCGCCGCCGCGTAGCCTCGCTCGCGTCGCCGCTGGAATGAACGGCATTGGGCGGGGCGGCGCGTTTTGGAATTCTTCAACCACGAACTGCGGCTTCATGCCGATCCCTCGCGCGTCGTCGTGCGATCGTTTCATCTCGGCTGGCAATCGAACGGCCATGGCCAGAGCCGGTCCGAGCGGCTGATCTGCGAAGTCCTCGACATGAGCGAAGCGGCGGCGCGCGATCAGCTCGAGACCGTGCTCAAGGATTTCGAGGCGCGCCACTGGCAGACGCGGCGCGTGTTCATGTCGCGTTACGACGATATCGAGGCGCAGCACGGGCTCGACGGCAGCGAGATCGGTGACGTCAAACGTCAGTTGATCGGCGCCTATTTCTGCCACGAATACAGCTATGCCGCCGCCGCGCTGATGAACCCGAGCGCGGTGCCGCATTTCGATCAGTCCGGGATGCCGCACGGATCGATGCGCGTCCTGATGTCGTTACGCGCGGTGGGCGAGGGACATATCTCGTCGGTCGCGTTCCGCGAGGGGATCATCACCGAGAACAACGAGCTGAAACTCGCGCCCGAACCGCCGTTCGCGACCGCGACCGACGCGGTCGGCACCGACGAGGAGGCGCCACCCGAGGGGCCGATCACGGTCTATCGCCATCGCGATTCGACGCTGTCGGGAACGGTGATCTTCCCGATCACCGACGCGCAGTCGAAGGGTCTGGAGGATTTGCGGCTCGTCCAATTCCATCACGAGGACGGCAGCCTCGAATGGCTCGGCACCTACACCGCGTACAACGGTGCGACGATTCAGTCCGAACTGATGCGCACGCGCGATTTCCGGTCGTTCGATCTCGTGCCGATGACGGGCACCGCGGCGCGCAACAAGGGCATTGCGCTGTTCCCGCGCAAGGTCGGCGGCGAATATCTCGCGATCGGGCGGCAGGACGGCGAGAACCTGTACATGCTGCGCACCGACGATCTGACGCATTGGGACGATGGCGATCTGATCCTGAAGCCCAAGGCGCCGTGGGAATTCGTCCAGATCGGCAATTGCGGCCCGCCGATCGAGATCGACGAAGGCTGGCTGCTGTTGACCCACGGCGTCGGCGCGATGCGGAAATATTCGATCGGCGCGGCCTTGCTCGACAAGAAGGACCCCGCGAAGGTGCTCGGGCGGACGAAGAAGCCGATCCTCGCAGCGGCGGACCAGGACCGTGAGGGGTATGTACCCAACGTGGTCTATTCGTGCGGCGCGTTGAAGCACGGTTCGAAGCTGTTCCTGCCCTATGGCATTGCCGACAGCTCGGTCGGGTTCGCGTTCGTCGAGATCAAGGAATTGCTTGAGGCGATGTAGGGCCGGCGCAGGCGCGTCGGCGAAGCGACGGCGCCGGTGCGCGTAGCGCAGCGCCGAGGCCCGGCCGGCGGGTCGGCGAAGGCGATCCCGACCGACGACGCGGGCTTTGCCCGCGGCCGGCCAAATGGGTGAAAGGTCAACGCCCCGCCACCGCCCCGCGCGTCCGCCGATACAGCCACGCGATCGCGCCGAAGAATGCGATCGGTGCCAGCCATAGCGCCACGCCCGCGAACCCATCGCCCGCGATCGCCAGCGGAGTCTCCTTGCCGCTCCCCGCGATCAGCCCGGCGAGCGCGACCCCTAACAGGCTTTCGCCGACGATCAGCCCGGTCGCGGCGAGGACGCCCATGCGTTCGGCGAACGCCGGGTTCGCGCTGCGTTTCGCCCAGCGATCGTAGAAATGGCCGATCACCGCGCCGACCGGGATCAGCAAGGTCAGCGCCATCGGTAGATAGATGCCCATGCCGACCGCCAGCGGGGGAAGCCGCATCCGGCTTGTCCGACCGAGCACCTCGTCGATGATGACGACGACCACGCCGATGCCCGCGCCCGCGCCGATCAGCGACCAGTCGAGATCGCCGCCGAGGACGCCCTTGGCGAGGCTGGAGATCAACGCGGCTTGCGGCGCCGACAGCGCGTTCGGTCCGGCGCCCGGCATGCCGACGAAGCCCAATGTCTCCTTCAGCAGATCGAGCACGATCGGGATCACCAGCGAACCGAACAGCACGCCGAGGATCAGCGCGACCTGTTGCTTCCACGGCGTCGCACCGACCAATTGGCCGGTCTTCAGATCCTGCAAATTGTCGTTGGAAATCGTCGCGACCGAGAAGACGATCGCGGTGGTGAACAGCGCATAGGCGATCAGCGCGTTGGTCCGCGCCGGATCCGCCTGATGCCCGAAGAGCGCGACGAGCAGCAGCGCCGCGCCGAGGACCGCGAGGATGCCGACCCCCGAGACCGGACTGTTCGACGCGCCGATCAGCCCCGCCATATACCCGCACACCGCCGCGATCAGGACGCCGACGATCATGATGTAGACGACCGTCCCGCCGATCACCGCGAGCGGGTAATCGTGGACCGGGCCGCCCGCGGAAAAATCCCACAGCAGCCAAGCGATCGGCAGCGCCATCAGCAGGCTGACCCCGCCGACGATGCCGATCGGCAGGTCGCGCTCGGTCAGTTCGAGTACCGATCCGCTCGTTCGCGCGCGAGACGCGACCATCGCCGCACGAATGCCGGCGATGATCGGGCCGATGATCCGGAGCAGCGACCAGAGCGCCGCGACGCCGATCACCCCCGCGCCGATGAAGCGGACTTGGCCGCCGAAGGTCGCATCGACCAACGCATCGACGTCGCCGCCGGCGCCTTGCATCGCGGTGAGGTATGGCATCAGCCCGCCCCACGCGATCAGCATGCCGATGAACATCGCCGCGCCGACCGACAGCCCGACGAGGTGCCCGACCCCGATCAGCGCCATCGACCAGCTTGTCGACACGCCGGTCGCGCCTGAGCCGACACGGAAATTATATGCGGCCCCGCTCGCGACCGCCTTCATCGCCGCGAGCAGTGCGAAGCCCGCGGAGGCGACCGAACCGAGGACGATGACCTTCAGCCCGCTCGCGTTCTCGACGTCGCCCTCGGCCGATCCGGCGCCGACCTTCAGGACTTCTGCGGCGGCGACGCCTTCCGGGTACGGCAGGTCCGATCCGGTCACGAGCGCGCGACGCAGCGGCACCGAGAACATGACGCCGAGGATGCCACCGGTCGCGCAGACCGCGACCGTCGTCCAATAGGGAAAGCCCTGCCACCAGCCGACGAGGATCAACCCGGGCAGCACGAAGATGATCGCGGCAAGCGTACCCGCCGCGCTCGCGATCGTCTGGACGATGTTGTTTTCGAGGATGCTGGGATTGGCGAAGAAGCGCAGGATCGCCATCGAGATCACCGCGGCGGGGATCGACGTCGCAAAGGTCAGCCCGACCTTCAGCCCGAGATAGACGTTCGCGGCGGTGAACAGCAGGGTGATGACCCCGCCGAGGACGATGCCCCTGAACGTGAGTTCGGTGAGCGGGCGCGTGGGGGCCGATGTCATCGCGCGGTCATGGCATGATCGCGTCGATCGCAACAGAGGCCCCGGTGCGCGCTACTTGCTCTGGATCAGCACGTTCGTCCGGAACGCGTCCTCGTGCACAGGCGTCTATCCCATATGCCAACATCGAAATCGCCGCTTTTCCCCTGGCGTCACCATGCCCAAGCCGAGCTTGAAAAGGGGTTGCTCGACCAAGTCGCCGGACCGGGCTTCCCGTGCGTCGGTGCGAAGGCTGCGCTCGCACGGGGAACATTGCAGGTGCTCGCCTGCAACCGTATCGACAGCGGCTGGGACGATCTGCGCATCCACGACGAACTGTTGCGTTTTGCGCGGGCCTATCGCGACGAGCCTGCGCTGTTTCGTAGCCTGGCGGTGGTTTTCGAGGGGCCTGACGACCTCGACGAAGCGGCCTTTGAGCGGGCATTGTGGCAACGTGCGCAATCGCTCTCCGACAAAGATGTCTGGCGGGGCCAAGATTACGACCCTGCCGTCAGCGCCGACCCCGACAGCCCTCATTTTTCGTTGAGCTTCGGCGGGGAGGCGTTCTTCATTGTTGGCCTCCATCCGCGTGCGAGCCGCCCGGCGCGCCGCTTTTCGCGGCCCGCGATGGTGTTCAACCTTCACGACCAGTTCGAGACTTTGCGCGCGCAGGGCAAATACGAAGGCATGCGCGAGAAGATCATGGTCCGCGACGAGGCGGTGGCCGGATCGCGAAATCCGATGCTGACACGCCACGGCGAGGCCAGCGAGGCGCGGCAGTACAGCGGTCGCGTGGTTGATGCCGACTGGAAATGTCCCTTTCGCTTCTCGGGCGACGCGCGCTGACCGGGATCGTCGAAATACCCGCGCGCAGCGGGATCGCGTTTCGGCTCGCGGCGGGCGAGACTTTGGTCGTGATCGATCCGCGTGGTGAGCAGGTCGCCGATCTTCTTGCTTTCGATGCGGCGGATGTCGACGAGGCGATATCGGCAGGCCGCACGTTCGATTATGCGTCGCGCATCTATCTGACAACGGGCGACAAGCTCTATTCCAACCGGTCGAACGTCCTGCTGGAAATCGTCGAGGATGAGGTCGGGCGACACGACTTCCTGCTGACGCCGTGTTCGGTCGACACATTCGACGTCTTCTATCCCGATCTGCCGCGCCATCGCGGCTGTTTCGGCAATCTCGCGGAGGCGCTGGCGCCGTACGGGATCGCGCCGGATCGCCTGCCGGTCGCGTTCAACTGCTTCATGAACGTGCCGGTCGATGGCGAAACCGGTGAATTCAAGGTCTTGCCGCCGCTCAGCAAGCCCGGAGATCATATCGCGTTTCGCGCCGCGCGGGATTTGATCGTAGGGCTAACCGCCTGTTCGGCGCCGGATTCGAACGCGGGCAGTTTCAAGCCGATCCACTATCGGATCGAGCCGGCCTGAGTCCCGGTAGAGGTGCGAGAGCCTTCGCAATTTTCGCCAAGTATTGGCGCCTTCCGCGTGCGATGATCGACTGAAATTTGGCAGATACTCCATAACATCATGATTTTACTAAAGTAATAGAACTGGCACGGAAGCTGCGATGTGATGTCCATGACGGCGCAAATCGCGCCAGCCGATGGAGCCAGACCGATGACCACGCTGCAAACCGCTGAAACCTCGCACAAGGACAATCTCTTCGGCGTCTGCAATGCGCTCGGCGAGGATTTCGGGTTCAACCCGCTCTATTTGCGCCTCGCGCTGGCGGTGGCGTTCCTGTTCCGGCCGGAGATCGTCGTCGTCGGCTATTTCGCGGTCGGTCTCGTCGTTCTCGCTGCGCGGCTAGTCTTTCCGAACGCCAAGCCCGCACCCGTCGCCGCTGTCGTGGTGGCGGAGGAGGCGCCCGAGGCCGAAGCGTTCGTGGAATACGCCCGCGCCGCCTGACCGCGCGGCGTTGGCGCGGCGCGGATCGCCGCCTAAGACGGTGCGATGGACACCGACATCGCAATCTCCCGCGCTGCCACGCTTCAGCCGATTACGCAGATCGCGACGCTGCTGGGGCTCCCTGACGAGGCGGTCGAGCCTTATGGCCGCCACAAGGCGAAGATCGACCTCGCCGCGATCGACCTGAAGGCGCCGCGCGGTAAGCTGATCCTCGTCACCGCCATCAACCCGACGCCTGCTGGGGAAGGCAAGACGACAACCTCGATCGGCCTCGCCGACGCCTTGAACCGCGCCGGGCATCGTACGGTCCTGGCGCTGCGCGAGCCGTCACTCGGGCCGTGCTTCGGCTCGAAAGGCGGGGCGACCGGCGGCGGGCGTTCGCAGGTGGTGCCGATGGAGGACATCAACCTCCATTTCACCGGCGATTTCCATGCGATCACCTCGGCGCACAATCTGCTCGCGGCGCTGATCGACAATCATATCCACTGGGGCAACGTGCTCGACATCGACGTGCGGCGCGTCGTCTGGCGGCGCGTGCTCGACATTAACGATCGGGCGCTGCGCGATATCGTCCAGTCGATCGGCGGCGTCGGCAACGGTTTCCCGCGCGAATCGGGCTTCGATATCACCGTCGCGTCCGAAGTGATGGCGATCCTTTGCCTGGCGGAGAATCTGGCCGATCTCGAAGACCGGCTCGGTCGGATCGTCGTTGCCTATGCCCGCGATCGTCGCCCGGTGACCGCACGCGACGTGAAGGCCGATGGCGCGATGGCAGTGTTGCTGGCGCAGGCGATCAAGCCAAATCTCGTCCAGACGCTGGAGGGCAATCCGGCGTTCGTACACGGCGGGCCGTTCGCCAACATCGCGCACGGCTGCAATTCGGTGATCGCGACGAAGGCGGCGCTGGCGCTTGGCGATTACGTCGTGACCGAGGCGGGGTTCGGCGCCGACCTGGACGCGGAGAAATTCTTCGACATCAAATGTCGCAAGGCGGGTCTGGCGCCCGACGCGGTGGTGATCGTCGCGACGGCGCGCGCGCTGAAGATGAACGGCGGTGTCGCCAAGGCCGATCTCGGCACGCCCGATGCGGCGGCGGTGCGGCGCGGCGCGGCGAATCTCGGCCGACATATCGAAAACTTGGGGCTGTTCGGCGTGCCGATCGTCGTCGCGATCAACCATTTCGCAGGCGACGAGGACGACGAACTGGCGGTGATTCGCGAGACCGCCGCCGCGCACGGTGCCGATGCGTTCGTTTGTCGTCATTGGGCGGAGGGCGGCGCGGGGGCGGCCGATCTCGCCGAGGCGGTGGTTGCGCTGGCGGATAGCGGCGCGGCGCGGTTCGCACCGCTCTATCCCGATGATCTGCCGTTGTTCGACAAGATCGCGGCGGTCGCGACGCGCATCTATCATGCCGGCGAAGTGATCGCGGCGCCCGAGATCCGCGCGCAGCTTCGCCGCTGGGAGGACGCGGGATACGGCGCCCTGCCGGTTTGCATGGCGAAGACGCCGTACAGTTTCTCGGCCGATCCGACGTTGCTCGGGGCGCCGAGCGATCACGCGGTGACGGTGCGCGAGGTGCGGCTGTCGGCGGGTGCGGGGTTCGTCGTCGCGATCTGCGGCGACCTGATGACGATGCCGGGCCTGCCGCGCACGCCCGCCGCCGAGCACATCCGGATCGACGCCGAGGGCCGGATCGAGGGGCTTTCCTGAGCGCACCCGCCTCGACAGTCATGGCCGCGCCAATTAGGCGCTATCGCTTCTAAAATGGCCGCTCGTTTCGAGCGAAGTCGAGAAACGCTGCGCAGCGTTGGCGGCACGTTTCTCGACTACGCTCGAAACGAACGGGATTGCGGTGCCCGTAATGGCGGCGGTGCAGGCGAGACGGGAGCGAGTGGATGGCGAGTACGTTGCGGGTGGCATTGGCGGGGCTGGGCACCGTCGGCGGCGGCGTCATCCGCCTGCTCGACGCCAATCGCGATCTGATCGCGCGCCGCGCCGGACGACCGATCGAGGTGGTCGCGGTGTCGGCGCGCGACCGATCGAAGGATCGTGGCTTCGATCTTGGGCGGTTCGAATGGGTCGACGATACCGGTGCACTGGCGACCCACGATGCCGATGTCGTCGTCGAGCTGATCGGTGGCGCCGATGGTCCGGCGCTTACGCTCGCGCGCGCGACGCTGGCGGCGGGGAAGGGCTTCGTCACCGCCAACAAAGCGATGTTGGCGCATCATGGGCTGGAGCTTGCCGAGGCGGCGGAGGCGGCGCGGGTCCCGCTGAAGTTCGAGGCGGCGGTCGCGGGGGGTATCCCGGTCGTCAAGGGGCTGCGTGAAGGCGCCGCGGCGAATGCGATCGCGCGCGTCTACGGCGTCCTAAACGGGACGTGCAATTTCATCCTGTCGACGATGGAAAGCGAAGGGCAGGATTTCGCGGACGTTCTCGCCGAGGCGCAGGCGTTGGGCTTCGCCGAGGCCGATCCCGGCTTCGATATCGACGGCGTCGATGCCGCGCACAAATTGTCGATCCTCGCAGCGATCGCGTTCGGGACGCGGCCGGCGTTCGACGCGGTCGAGGCGAGCGGTATTCGCCATATCCTGGCCGCCGACATCGCCGAGGCGAAGGCGCTGGGCTATCGCATCCGTTTGCTCGGGATCGCCGAGGCGGGCGCGCACGGCCTGTTCCAGCGCGTCCACGCGCATCTCGTGCCGGAGAATCATCCGCTCGCGTATGTCACCGGATCGACCAATGCGGTCGTCGCGGAAGGGAATTTCGTCGGGCGGCTGCTGTTCCAAGGCGCGGGCGCGGGGGACGGGCCGACCGCGAGCGCGGTCGTCGCCGATCTGATCGACATCGCGCGCGACGAATATGGCCCGCCTTATGCGATGCCGACGGCGGCGCTGGTCGATATGGATCGCGCGGAGAGCGGCGATAGGCGCGGGCGTGCGTATCTGCGCTTCACCGTCGAGGACCGTGTCGGTGTGCTTGCCGAGATCGCGGCGGCGATGCGCGATGCGGGGGTCTCGATCGAAAGCCTGATCCAGCGCGGCACCTCGACCGACGGCAGCGTGCTGGTCGCGATCGTCACGCACGAAGGGCCCGAGGCGAGCATCGCGGCGGCGCTCGAACGCCTGCGCGGATCGCAGAGCCTGATCGGCGCGCCGATGTGGATGCATATTCTGGCTTAACCGTCTTCGGCGACGATGCATTTACCTCTCGCGTGCGATGCTTCCAGGATGTTCTCCGGCAAGATTTTTCGCAGTCGCTGGTCTGCCCTGTTTTGGGCGGGCGGCGTGCTGTGGACCGCTTACGATGTCGCCGACGCCGCGCCGCGCCCGGCAGCGCCGACCGAAAACGCGGCGACCGCGACCGATGCGACGGGCGAGCCGGTCGATTCCCAGGAGCTGGCGATCCTCGCCAACATGATGAAATAAACCGACCTAGGGTCGGCGTTCGACGCAGGCGGTTTTCGGTTTGCCGGGTCGCGACAGATCGGCGTTTCGTCCCTTGCTGCGCAGTTCGTACCCCTGGCCGCGATACCAGATGCCCGAAGCCGGGCGCCGGCTCCGAAAGGTCGCACGAGCCTGACCGATGCGAAGCGTCGCGGTATCGGCATTGTTGTCGAAACGCGCGACGACATCGGTCCCATCGGCGCAGCGATAGCGCGCGGAGACGATCGCGGAGGCCTTGGTCGGCGACGGCGTCGGGGCGGGCGTGACGTCGCCGGGACGCGGGCGGACGCCCGACGCGCTGATCCGCCACGTGCGCTGCGCCTTCGTCGCACCGTCGATGTTGCCGACGCGGTGCAGCGTCACCGGGCCGGCCATCGCGAACTTCCGGTTACCCGCCTTGAGCGTGCCGTAAACGCGGACGGGAATTGTGACATGGCGCTGCCCCGCGCCTGCATCGATCCGGCCCGGCGCGCCGACATTGGCGTGGTATTCGCGATATTTCGCGAAGCTCGCGGCGAAGGCGTCGGCGCTCATTCCCGAGGTGCGGCCTTCATTGTCCCACAATCGCCACGCTTGCCGGTATCGACCCGATTCGAGCAACGCGTAGTAGGTTTGCACGACGTTTGCCGCTCCTTGCGCCGAATCGGGCGTGAAGGGGGTTTCGGCCAGGCTGGTGGGCGGGACGGGGGGTTGCCCCGGCGCTGACGAAGGCGCGAGCGGCGAGGGAGCCGACGACGTGACTCCACCGGATTCGGCCGCACCCGATGGGGTTGGGGTATCGACCAAAGTGCCCACGTCGCCGGTCGTGCTTGCCGCGTAATTTTCGATGTCGCTCTGCGCCGAACTCGCGGCGTTTTCGACATCGACCTCGTTCGCCGTTTCGGTTTTCCCTGAACAGGCGGAGAGCGACATCGCGGACGCGAGAAGAATCGCGCGCGCCTGCCAGTGGGTCACGGCTTCAGCGCTGCGTCGTCGCTATCGTCGAGTTCGTCGTCGCCGTCGGTGCCGTCGTCGAATTCGTCCTGGACGTCGTCCTCGTCATCGTCCTCGGACGAATGATCGGCGCGGACTTCCTCGCCGACCTCGTCATTGTCCATCCTGAGATCGTTGTCGCCGTCCTCGTCGTCGTCGTCTTCCATGCCGGTATCGGGATCGAGATCGACGATGACGGTGCCGTCGGACGGGCCGCTGCGCGTCGTCTCGAGGATTTCGGCGCGCTGGCTTTCGTCATAGCCTTCCTCGTCGAAACCGTCGTCGCCGCTGCCGTGGCTCTCAACCTGATGTCCGCCCATGTTCTCTCTCCAAAACGATAGACCGCGAACGGGGGAGGAGGCGTAGCGGTTCCGTTTCTTGTCGGCTCCGCCGATCGAACTAATTCCTGCGGAACAGCTTGCCGCGCTCGGTCAGCGCGACGATACCGAGCGCGATCAGCCCGGCGATCAGAAAACCCGCGGCGAGCGGCGCGGTCGATCCATTGAAAGCCTGGCCGATGAACGCGCCGATGACGGTGCCGATGCCGACGCTCATGAAGCCCTGCACGCTCGACGCGGTCCCTGCGATATGCCCCATATTCTCCATCGCCATCGCCGAGAAATTCGAACTCGACAGCCCGAAACACGCCATCGTGATCGCCTGGAGGACGACGAACAGGATCAGCGTCTCGACCCCCGACAGCGTCAGCGCGAGATGCAACGCGCTGGTCGCCACCAGCACGACGAGCGCGCCGTGGCTGATCAGCCGCGTGCCGAGTTGCATCACCAGCCGCGCGTTCATCAGGTTCGCCACCATCATCAGCGATGCGGTGGCGGCGAAGATCAACGCCAGCAATTCTGGCCGGTGGAAAACGTGCTCCATGATCTGCTGGATCGAATTGAGATAGCCGTAGAGCGAGCCGAGCAGGATGCCCGAGGCGAGCGTATAACCGAGCGACCAGCGATCGCGCAGCGCGGTGCGCCACCCCGCGGCGATCGCGGTGAGCGACAGCGGCAGGCGATCCTCGGCGTGGAGCGTCTCGGGCAGGCGAATCATGAACCAGGTCAGCACCGCCATCGTCACGACCGCGATCGTCCAGAAGATCGCGCGCCAATTGCCGAATTGCAGCACCAGCGTGCCGAAGGTCGGCGCCAATATGGGGACGATCATGAAGACCATGAACGCGATCGACATGACCCGCGCCATCGCGCGCCCCGAATAGCAATCGCGTACGATCGCGATGACCGCGGTGCGGCATGCCGCGACCATCGCCCCGCCCATCACGCGCGCGGCGAGCAGCAGCGCGAAGCTCCCCGAAATCGCGCACAACACGTTGGCGATCGCGTAGAGCGTCAGCGTAATCACCAGGAGCCGCTTGCGGCCGAACCGATCGGCGAGCGGGCCGTGGACGAGTTGCGCGACGCCGAACCCCGCGACGAAGGCGGTGATGACGAACTGGCGGCTGTTCTCTTCGATCACGCCGAGCGAATCGCCGATCGCAGGGAGCGCGGGGAGCATCGAATCGATTCCGATCGCGGTCAGCGACATCAGCGCCGCGACCAAAGCGACGAATTCCACGAAGCCGATCGGCGCCTGGTTTTCCTTCGCGATATAGGGGTCGGACCGGGCCATCGCGATTACGTAGGGCGTGATGCTGCATCGCAACAGCCCGAAAGCGCGTCTTGACGCCGGCGCTGCAAACATTACGTGTGTTGCTTTGGCAATACAGTCGAGAGGATTCGACGATGCGAATGGGTCTTTTGCTGATGGCGGCGGCGCTGCCGCTCGCCGCGTGTGATGGGGCGGATCAGGGCACGTCGATCAGCTTCAGCGGCAACAGCAAGGACGGCAATGCGGTCGCGGCGATGGACGGCAACACCGGGCAGGTGAAGATCGACGTCCCCGGTTTCCAGGGATCGTTCAAGCTGCCCAAGATCCAGTTCACCGCGGATAATTTCGATCTGAACGGCGTGCATCTCTATCCGGGATCGAAGATTTCGGGTTTCAATATCGATGCGCGCGGGAAGGATGAGGACGGGCAGGTTCGCGTGTCGTTCGATAGCCCCGCCGAACCGATCGCGGTGCGCGACTGGTTTCAGCAGCGGCTGTCGAAGGCGGGCTACACCGTCAGCGCTGACGGCAATGGCCTCACCGGGACGACCGAGGAGAAGAAGCCGTTCTCGCTAAAGCTCGACGATGCCGGCGCGGGCCATGCAAAGGGAACGATCCTCCTCGGCTGAGCGCTGTTCGGGGTGATCGCGCGGCGCTATGGTGGCGCTTTCGCGAAACCGGACGGACATCATGCTCGACACCCCCGCGGCCCAGGTTCCGACGCTCAGCCTGAACGATCAGGCGCGCGACCCCGAAGGCTTCGCCGCCGCGATCGGCAGATCGTTCGAGCGGTTCGGCTTTGCGATCGTCGCCGATCACGGCGTTTCGGCAGAACTGATCGCGCGGGCCTGGCGCGAGACCGAGGCGCTGTTCGCGCTGCCCGAGGACGAGAAGCGCAGCTATTTCGTCGAGGGCGGCGGCGGCGCGCGCGGCTATACCCCGTTCAAGACCGAGATCGCCAAGGGCGCGAGCGCGGTCGATCTCAAGGAATTCTGGCACGTCGGGCGCGAATTGCCGGCGGAGCACCGCTTTTCGGAACAGATGTCGCCGAACATCTGGCCGGCGCGGCCCGAGAGGTTTCGCGAGACGTTCATCGAGATGTTCGCGGCATTCGATACCGCGGGCGACAAATTGCTGTCGGCGATCGCGCGGCATCTGAAGCTCGCGCCCGACTGGTTCGACGCGTCGGTGAAGGACGGCAATTCGGTGCTGCGTCTGCTCCACTATCCGCCGATCCCCGCCGATGCCGAGGGCGTCCGCGCCGGCGCGCACGAGGATATCAACCTCATCACTTTGCTGCTCGGCGCGGAGGAGGCGGGGCTCGAACTGCTCGATCGCGGCAACGGCCGCTGGCTGTCGATCAAGCCGCCCGAGGGCGCGATGGTCGTCAATGTCGGCGACATGCTCCTGCGGCTGACCAATCACGTCCTGCCCTCGACCTCGCACCGCGTCGTCAACCCGCCGCCCGAACGGCGCGGGCATTCGCGCTATTCGATGCCATTCTTCCTCCACCCCGCGCCCGATTTCCTGATCGAGACGCTGCCGGGGTGCATCACCCCCGACAATCCGAACCGCTATCCCACGCCGATCACCGCGCATGACTATCTGCACGAACGGCTGGTCGAAATTGGGCTGGTGAAGAAATAGGCGACTTCGGCCTATTCGAACCCGCCCTCCAGATAGCGTTCCGCCAGCGTGCAATGCATCGCGATGCCGCGCGCCATCGTCGCTTCCTCGATCGTCATCTTCGTGTTGTGGAGCGGCGGGTTGGTATTCGGATCGCTGCCTTCGGGCGCCACGCCGATGAACGACATCGCGCCGGGGATTTCGCGTAGGACGTAGCTGAAATCCTCGCCGCCCATCATCGGCGCGGGCATCGTCGACCAACCCTTTTCGCCCGAGATGTCGCCCGCGACCTGCTGCATCATCGCGGTCGCGCGCGGATCGCACATCGTCACGGGATAGCCTTCCTCGATCTCGGTCTCTGCGGTCAGGCCGTGCGCCGCGGCGATATTCTCGACCGTGCGTACGAACCCGGCGCGCGCCTTTTCGCGAGTCGATTCGGAGAGCGTGCGCAGCGTCCCCATCAATTTCACCTCGCCGGGGATGATGTTGTGCGACGAGCCCGCGTGGACTTGCGTGATCGTCAGCACCGCCGGGTCCGCGACCGGGATCTGCCGCGCGATCATCGTCTGGAGCGCGGTCACGATCTCGCAGGCGGCGGGAATCGGATCGAGGCAGTCGTGCGGCATCGCGGCGTGGCCGCCCTTGCCCTTGATCGTCGCATAAACGGTGTCGGTCGAGGCGAGCAGCGGTCCGGGGCGACCGACGAACACACCCGCGGGCGCATTGGGCGAGATGTGGAGCGCAAAGGCGGCGTCGGGCGCGGGGTCGGCGAGCAGGCCGTCCTTGATCATCTCGCGCGCGCCGTGATGGCCTTCCTCGCCGGGCTGGAACATGAAGACGACGGTGCCGGGAAGGGAATCGCGCTTCGCGCTCAGGGCCTTCGCCGCGCCGACCAGCATCGCCGAATGCGCGTCGTGGCCGCAGGCATGCATCGCGCCATCGGTCTTTGAAGCGTAAGGAAGCCCGGTCTCTTCCTGCATCGGCAACGCATCCATGTCGCCGCGCAGCAGGACCGTCCGGCCGTTGTCGCTCCGCGACCCGCGCAGGACCGCGATCAGGCCGCTGGTCGACGGACCTTCGCGATATTCGAGCGGCAGCCCGGCGAGCGCAGCCTTGATCTTGTCGGTCGTGCGGTCGCAGCGCAGACCGAGTTCGGGATCGGCATGGATCGCGCGCCGCAGCGCGATCACCTCGTCGAGTTCGGCGGTGCCGGCGGCGGTCCAGTCGGTGCGGGGGGCGTTCATGGGATTCTCCTAGGTTAATCCCACACTACGCCCGTCGATGTGGGTTTGTCGAAGGGGTCACCGTCCGCGCATGAAGCCGCCGAGCATTCCGCGCAGCACGCTGCCGACCAGCCCGCCGCCCGCGGACTTGCCGCGGCCCGATCCGAACACCTGTTTGCCGATCTCGTTGGCGACCTGCCGCCCGACCGACGAGCTTGCCGCGCGCGTCGCCGAGGTGATCGCCTTGTTCCACGGCGAGTTCGCCGCTTCGCGCGCAGCGTCTCGCTGCTGTTGTGATTGAAGCTTGGCCTGTTGCGCTGTGGCCTGCGCCTGCGCCTTGGCGGTCGCGGCGTCCTGTTTGGCCTGCAGCGCGGCGGCTTTTTCCGAATTGTCCTGCGCGCGCTTGGCGGCTTCGCCGGCGGCGGCTTCCTGCGTCTTGGCGGCGAGGATTTCCTCGGCCGATTCGCGATCGATCAGCGTGTCGTATTTCGCACCGATCGCGTCGGTCTGGATCATCACGCCACGCTCGACCGGCGTCACCGGGCCGACGCGCGACGACGGTGCCTTGATGAGCGTGCGTTCGACCGGGGTGGGGGAGCCGTCGGGCTGGAGCAGCGAGACGAGCGCCTCGCCGATCTTCAATTCGGTGATGACGGTCGCGACGTCGACGCCGGGGTTTGCGCGAAAAGTGACGGCGGCGGCGGCGACCGCTTTCTGGTCGCGCGGGGTGAAGGCGTTCAGTTTGTGCTGGACGCGGTTGTTGAGCTGCGCCGCGACGGTGTCGGGGATGTCGATCGGGTTCTGCGTGATGAAATAGACGCCGACGCCCTTCGACCGGATCAGCCGGACGACCTGCTCGATCTTTTCGAGCAGCGCCTTGGGGGCCGATTCGAACAGCAGGTGCGCTTCGTCAAAGAAGAAGCACAGCTTCGGTTTGTCGGGATCGCCGATCTCGGGGAGGTGCTCGAACAATTCGCTCATCAGCCACAGCAGGAACGTGGAATAGAGCTTGGGGCTGGCCATCAATTTGTCGGCGGCGAGGATGTTGACGATGCCGCGGCCCTTCTCATCGAGACCGATGAAATCGCCAAGTTCGAGCGCGGGTTCGCCGAAGAAATGCTCGCCGCCCTGGCTGCGGAGTTGCAGCAACGAGCGCTGGATCGTGCCGATGCTCTGTTTGCTGACATTGCCGTAGGTCGTCGTCAGTTCGTCGGCGCGGCTCGCGCAATCGACCAGCATCGCCTGGAGATCGTCGAGATCGATGAGGAGGAGCTTCTCCTTGTCCGCGACGGTGAAGGCGATCGTCAGCACGCCTTCCTGCACTTCGTTCAAATCCATCAGCCGCGCGAGCAACAGCGGTCCCATCTCGCTGACGGTGGTGCGGATCGGGTGGCCCTGTTCGCCGAACAGATCCCAGAATTGCACCGGGGTATCGGCATATTGCCAGTCGGTCTGGCCGATCTCGGCGGCGCGCGCGGCGAAAATCTCGTGGGTCTTGGTCGCGGGCGATCCCGCCATCGCCAGGCCCGACAGATCGCCCTTCACGTCGGCGACGAAGCAGGGGACGCCGTTTGCGGAGAATCCTTCGATGATGCCCTGCAACGTCACCGTCTTGCCGGTGCCCGTCGCGCCCGCGATCAGCCCGTGGCGGTTGGCGCGCTTGACGTTGAGGATCTGAGGGTTCGCCCCGCCGCTGCTCGCGCCGATGAAGATGCCGTTAGCGTCAGACATATCGAGCCTCCGTCATGCCGGACTTGTTCCGGCATCCACCGCGCCGCCAAGCTGCGTCGGGCGATTGTGCGGCACAGTGGGCCCAGGAACAAGTCGGCAATTATCCCGCTCAGCAAGGAGCCGTCATCCCCGCGCAGGCGGGGATCCATAATCTCCACCGTATCGAACGAGCCTCACCATCAGCCAGTATGGATTCCCGCCTCCGCGGGAATGACGACCTTGGCTGAAGGCGACAATATCCCATCAAATCCGCAGTGACGGTGGGGCAATACAGCTATTTGATCTTGACCGCCAGAAAGCCGCTCGGCCCACGCCCGCGCTGAACGAGCAACAGCACCTGCGGTCGCCCCGCGGCCTTGGCCTGCGCCACCGTGCGCGCGACATCGGCGGCGGTGCGCACCGGCACGCTGTTGACCGAGACGATCACGTCGCCGCGCTTCACGTTTTGCGCGGCGTCGCTCGACGGATCGACCTGGCTGATGACGACGCCCTGCACGGTCGAATCGACCCCGATCGAACGCGCGATCTGCGGCGTCAACGGTTGGACTGTGACGCCGATCGCGTTCGCGCCCTGTGCCTGCGCACCGGAGGAATCGTCGGGAATGCCGTCATTGTCGTCGTCGTCGCCATCGGTCGTCGCGGCGATCTGGTCTTCGGGCGGGCGCGTATCGACGACCGCATTGGCCGTCTGCGGCTTACCCGCGCGGATCAGCTCGATCTTCGCGGTCGCTCCGGGCGTCACATTGGCGATCAGATACGACAAGGTCTGATCGGGCGTCACCGCTTCGCCGTTGACCCGCACCACGACATCGCCGGCACGGATGCCGGCCTTGGCGGCAGGGCCGGCGGGCACCACGCTACCGATGATCTCGCCCTGGTTCTTGGGCAGGCCGAGCGCAGCGGCGATGTCGTCGGAGACGGGCTGGATGCCGACGCCGAGATAACCGCGCTTGATCGTGCCGCCCTTCATCAGCGTTTCGATGATCGGCTTGGCTTCCTCCGCGGGGATCGCGAAGCCGATGCCGATGTTGCCGCCCGACTGCGAGAAGATCTGGCTGTTGATGCCGATGACGTTGCCGTTGAGATCGAACATCGGGCCGCCCGAATTGCCCTGGTTGATCGACGCATCGGTCTGGATGAAGCGATCGTTGGCGCCGCCCTGGCCGGTGACGCGGTGGACCGCCGAGACGATGCCCGCGGTCACGGTGCCGCCGAGCCCGAACGGATTGCCGATCGCGACGACCCAGTCGCCGACGCGCGCGCGGGTCGAATCGCCGAACTTGACGAACGGCAGCGTCCCCGGCGCGGTGATCTTTAACAAAGCGAGATCGGAGGCGGCGTCCTTGCCGATCAGTTTGGCGACATATTCCTTGCGGTCGGGCAGAATCACGGTGATCGAATCGACCGTCGCACCCTTCGCACCCGCCGAAATGACGTGGTTGTTGGTAACGATATAGCCGTCGGGCGAGATGATGAAGCCCGAACCGAGCGACTGACCCTCACGCTTCACGGGGGCGCCGTTGCCGCCCTGGCCGCGGTTCAATCCTCCGAACAGGTCGCCGAACGGTGTGCCCGCAAAGGGATTCGCCTGCTGCTGGACAGTGATCGTCTGCTTGGTCGAGATGTTGACCACCGCGGGCTGGAGCCGTGCGACCATGTCGGCGAAGCTCATCGGCGCACCGCCGCGCGGCGCCGCCGCCTGGATCGCGCCGGGTTCGTTCTGCGCGGTCTGCGCGGTCGCCGGATTCTGGAGGGTCAACGAGGCGGCGGTGCCGCCGAGCAGGAGGGCGCCGGTAAGAGCGTAGGCGTAGCGCACGATGGTCATGTCCTCTCGTATTCCAAATAATCCCCGTTACGGTTACGCCTGTGGTCGATCGCGCCTGAACGGCGATTGAATATGAACGCCTGTACAGGGTTCGGGTGCCATCCGCGCGTCACTTTCCGCGCCCCTCGAATTCGCGAAGGTACGCGTTGTTCGGGCTGAGGATCAGATTGGTCGATCCTTCGGGCGCGGCGCCACCGTCGGCGCCGAAGGTGTGGCGGTACGACTGCATCGCACGATAGAAATCGTAGAAATCGGCGTCCTTGCTGAACGCTTGGGCGTAGATTTGCGCGGCGGTGGCGTCGGCTTCGGCGCGGACGATCTGTGCGTCGCGCTGGCCCTTGGCCTGGATCGTGTTCGCTTCCTGCTGCCGCGCGGTGCGCATCCGCGCGAGCGCGCTGTCGAGCGGGCTGCCGTCCGGCAGGTCGGCGTGTTTGATGCGGACGTCGATCACCTCCGCGCCGTAGCGTCGCGCATTGCGATCGAGCGACGACTGGATCGCGTCCATCACGCGGCCACGCTCGGGGCTGAGCAAAGCCGCGAACTGGACCTTGCCGAGTTCGTTGCGGAGCGCGGTGCCAAGCAGCGGACGGAGCTGATCGGCGACCGCTTCCTCGGTGCGCGCGGTGCTGCCCGTCGAGATCACCGCCCTCAGCGGATCGACGATGCGGAAACGCGCGAACGCATCGACGTTCAGGCGCAGCTGATCTGTCGACAGCACCAGGGTATTGTCGAGATCGACGTCGAGCACGCGTTTGTCGATCCACACGATCTTGTCGACGAACGGCACCCGCGAGATGAGGCCCGCGCCGGTGCGCCCGAACACCTCGTTCGGCTGCCAGCGATTGACCGTGTAGATCGGGTTTTCGAAGCGCAGGATCACCGCCTGCCGCGTCTCTGGGACGATCGCGAAGGTCGCTGCGGCTAGGATCATCGCGGCGAGCGCGGCAAAGCCGATCGCGATCGGGTTGCGCCAGCTGATCTGGTTCATTGTTGTGCCCCCTGCGGCTGGGCGGCCGGGGCCGGGGCCGGCGCCGCTTGTGGCGCGGCCGGTTCGGGCTCAGTCAGTTTGCGGGCGCGATCGAGCGGCAGATACGGGGTGACGCCGCTCGGCTCGACGATCGTCTTGTCGGCCTTCGCGAGCACCGCCTCCATCGTCTCGTAATACATCCGGCGGCGCGTCACTTCGGGGGCGAGCTTGTATTGCGCATATTGCTTGTCGAACGCGGTGGCCTCGCCCTGGGCACGCGCGATCACCTGTTGCGAATAGGAGCGCGCGTTGTTGAGGTTGCCGACCGCCTGCTGCTGCGCGGCGGTGACCGCGTTGAAATCGTCGATCAGCGCGGCGGGGGCCGACGCCTGTTTGATCGAGACGCCCTGCACGCGCACGCCCGATTTATAATCGTCGAGGATCTGCTGCATCGCCAGTTGGACGCGGTCCTCGATCGTGGTCCGCCCCGCACCGATCGCGGCGGTGAGCGTCGTCGTCGCGAGCACCGCGCGCATCGCGCTCTCGGCGGTATCGCGCACCGTCGTCGCGGGTTCTTCGAGCTGGAAGACGTAGTCGCGCGGGTTTTCGATGTTCCAGCGGACCGAATAGGCGAGATCGATGATGTTCTGATCGCCCGTCAGCGTCAGGTTCTCGCCCGATCCGTCGCGCGGGAAATCCTCGGTGCGGACTTGACCGACGTCGACCTTGGTGACCGTCGCGATGGGCGCGGGGAAGGTCATCCGGATGCCCGGCCCAAGCGTTTCCGAATAGCGCCCGAGATAGGACACGATCCCGCGCTGCTGCGGGCCGATCTGGTGGAACGAGGTGAAGATGATCCAGATCGCGACGATCAGACCGACCCCGATCAGCCACAAGGCGCGCGCGTTGGCGCCGCTCGGCAGTGAAGGCCGGCCACCGCCCCCGCCGCCACCGCCCGCGTTACGCGCGCGCCGGAGGAATTCGTCGAGCGCGGTCGGCTTGGGTTGGCCCTTGCGACCGCCCGGCGGCACCGACCACGGGTTACGCGGTCCGTTGTCGGGGTCGTTGTCCGCCCCGCCCCAAGGGCCTTTCGGAGCATCGGCGGCGAGGATCGGGGGACGCTGTAACCAGCCCGGCAGGAATCTCATGACAGTCTTTATAGGTGTGCCGTCCGCGAAAAACAGTGCCAAGCGGTGCATGCGTCCCTATCGCGTCGGTTCATGATCGATTTCGAGACGGTGAAGGCAGCGGTCGCGGCGGTCGCGGGCGCGCGCGCGACGACACGGATCGAGGCCGCGCGCGTGGGGGTCGTGCTTGACGCGAGCGGCCTCACGATTCGCGAGCGCGAAACGATGGAGGCCGGGGTGAAGGCCGCCGCGGCGGCGATCAACGGCGTCGGCGAAGTCCGCGTCGTCATCACCGCCGAGCGCGTCCGGCGGCGGCTGATCGCGGTGGCGAGCGGCAAGGGCGGCGTGGGCAAATCCACCATCGCCGCCAATCTCGCGATCGCGTTGCGCCGCGCGGGGATGCGGACGGGGCTGGTCGATGCGGATATCTACGGGCCTTCGCAGCCACGGCTGATGGCGGCCGAGGGCGAACGCCCGCAGGCCAAGGACAAGGTCCTGTTCCCCGTCGCGACGCGATACGACGTGCCGATGCTGTCGATGGGGATGCTCGTCGAACCCGGTCGCGCGATCGCGTGGCGCGGGCCGATGGCGGCGGGCGCGCTCGGCCAGTTGATCGAGGCCGACTGGGGCGCGACCGACACGATTATCGTCGATCTGCCCCCCGGCACCGGCGACGTGCAACTGACGATGATCCAGAAATACAAGCCCGCCGGCGCGGTGATCGTCTCGACCCCGCAGGACCTGGCGCTGATCGACGCGACGCGCGCGATCGACCTGTTCGACAAGGCGGGCGTGCCGATCCTCGGCATCGTCGAGAATATGGCGGGCTATGTCTGCCCGCATTGCGGCGAGGTCTCCGATCCGTTCGGATCGGGCGGGGCGGAGCAGGAGGCGCAGCGGATCGGTGCGCCGTTCCTCGGGCGCGTTCCGCTCGACATCGCGATCCGCCGCGCGTCCGACGCGGGCGAGCCGCCCGCCGCGCTCCCGAACGACGATGTGTTCGCGCCGATCGCGGCACGTTTGGCCGCGTCGCTCGACGCGGTGTGAAACATCGGGCGGCGGGTTTCGTTGATGGTGCGACAGGTAACGAGGAAAACCCATGCCGCTGACCACCGATGCCGAGATCAAGGCGCTACTCGACGAGACCCGAACGATCGCGCTGGTCGGCGCCTCCGACAAGCCGACCCGGCCGAGCAACGGCGTGATGGCGACGCTCCAGGCGCACGGCTACCGCGTCATCCCGGTCAACCCGCAGATCACCGGCGAGCATATCCACGGCGAATTTGTCTTTCGCGATCTGTCGCAACTCGGCGATCCGATCGACATGGTCGATATCTTCCGCAATTCGGAAGCGGCGGGGGACGCGGTCGACGAAGCGATCGCGGCGGGCGCGAAATCGGTGTGGATGCAGTTGGGCGTCGTCAACGAGGCGGCGGCGGCCCGCGCCGAAGCGGCGGGATTGAAGGTCGTGATGGATCGCTGCCCCGCGATCGAACTGCCCCGGCTCGGCGTCGCGACGATCGGCGAGGCCGTTTTGTAGCCCGATTGCGCTTGCGTCGTCGCGATCTGGTGGCATTCTCGTCGAGCGCGACCGATGGAGGCAAGGATGCTGGCGATATTTCTGGTGATGGCGCTTCAGGCCGATGGCGACGCACCCGTCACGTATCGCGCGAAGACCGCCGCCGAACACCGTTGCGCGCCGAGCCTCAACGAAACCGACGTCACCGTCTGCGGCCTGCGCGACGCAGACCGCTTCCGCGTTCCCTTCGTGGCGCACGCGGCGGGCGATCCATTGTGGGAGCCGGTGCCGCAGGAACGTCAGCGTTATCTCGCGCGCACCGACAATTGCGAGGAAAAAAGCCTGTTCCTCATCGGCTGCGGCGGGTTCGGGCTGAGCGTTACCACCAGCACCGGCGGCGGCGATCCGGTGTCGGTGCGGCCGATGGCGAAGTAACGAGTCCGCCGTCAACCGGACTTGTTCCGGCGCTATGCCATTCGGACCCGTACCCTGCCAGCTTCCCCGGCGAAGGCCGGGGTCCGGTTCGAAGACGGAAGTGATGCGCGTTTCGCGTCCCAAGATCCACCATCGCGACTGGACCCCGGCCTGCGCCGGGGAAGCGGACGTGTCGGAAGGGAGCAGGCGCCTACATGTTCCGGCATGACGGAAAGAACTACTCCCGTAACCGCTCATGGTGACGGATCACCTCGTCGATGATGAAGCGCAGGAATTTCTCGCTGAATTCGGGATCGAGTTCGGCCTCCTCCGCCAGCCGTCTCAGCCGCGCGATCTGTGCGTCCTCGCGCCCCAGATCGGCCGGGGGCAGGCCGGTCTCGGCCTTGTAGCGCCCCACCGCCTGCGTCACCTTGAACCGCTCGGCGAGCAGACACACCAAAGCCGCGTCGATATTGTCGATGCTGCGGCGATAGCCCTTCAACACGTCGTCCGGCACCGTCATCCTCCCGCAATGCGGGCCTATTGCGGGCATCGCGACGCACCCGCAAGCCTCGCGCTTGCGTTATATGCCGGTGAACGCCAAGGACCAGTCCGCATGACCGCCACGATCCACCGCCTGAACGCCGATAAGCAGGGGCGCGAGCCATCGCTCGACCCGATGGTCGCGTTGGTCGCGGGCGATATGAATCTGGTCAACGCCGCGATCCTCGGGCGGATGCAGTCCGAAATCCCGCTGATCCCCGAACTTGCCGGCCATCTGATCGCGGGCGGCGGCAAGCGGATGCGGCCGATGCTGACGCTCGCGTCGGCGCGGCTGCTCGGCTATTCGGGCGCGCGCCATCACCGCCTCGCCGCCGCGGTCGAGTTCATCCACACCGCGACGTTGCTCCACGACGACGTCGTCGACATGAGCGACCTGAGGCGCGGCAAGCGCACCGCCAACCTCATCTGGGGCAATCCCGCGACCGTCCTGGTCGGCGATTTCCTGTTCAGCCGCAGTTTCGAGTTGATGGTCGAGGACGGCAGCCTGAAGGTGCTGAAGATCCTGTCGCACGCGTCCGCGGTGATCGCCGAAGGCGAGGTCAACCAGCTGACCGCCGCGCGCCGGATCGATCTCGCCGAGGACCGCTATCTCGCGATCATCGACGCCAAGACCGCCGCGTTGTTCGCCGCCGCCTGCAAGATCGCCGCGGTCGTGGCAGAGCGCCCCGAAACCGAGGAAGCCGCGCTCGACGCCTATGGCCGCAACCTCGGCATCGCCTTCCAGCTCGTCGACGACGCGATCGATTACGTCTCCGACGCGGGGACGATGGGCAAGGACGCCGGCGACGATTTCCGCGAGGGCAAGATGACGCTCCCCGTCATTCTCGCGCATGCGCGCGGTTCCGCCGACGATCGCAAATTCTGGAAGGACGCGATCGAGGGTCGGCGCAATTCGGACGAAGATTTCGCGCATGCGGTCGATCTCGTCCGCGCGAGCCGCGCGGTCGACGACACGCTCGCCCGCGCGCGCCATTACGGCCAGCGCGCGATCGACGCGCTCGGCATGTTCGGCGGCGGCAAGGCCAAGGACGCGATGGTCGAAGCGGTCGAGTTCGCGGTGGCTAGGGCCTATTGATTAACGGTATAGTTCGCTCAAACGTGAGCGTCGCTGGCCAATTCGCACCCATTCTCCACTTCCACCTGCACCGTCGCATGGCCGATCCCGAAGCGGTCGTGAAGCATCGCTTGCGCTTCCGCGAGAAACCCGTCGCCCGGATGCCCCGCCGGGATCAGCAGATGGACGGTCAGGACCGGCTCGGTCGTCGACATCGGCCAGATGTGGAGATCGTGGACCCGCGCGACCCCGGGCAATGCCGTCAGCGCCGCCTCGACTGCGTCATACTCGATCCCGCGTGGGACCGCGTTGAGCGACATCTCCACCGTCTCGCGGAGCAGGCCCCAGGTCTGCCAGAAGATGACACCCGCGATGATCAGGCTGACGACCGGATCGATCCACCCGATGCCGGTAAAGAGGATCAGCAGCCCCGCGATCACCACGCCCGCCGAGACAACCGCGTCGGCGGCCATGTGCAGGAACGCGCCACGGATGTTGACGTCGCCGTGCCGCCCGCGTGCGAACAGCCACGCCGTCAGCGCGTTCACCGCAATGCCGACCGCCGCGACCGCCGCGACCGTCCCGCCCGCAACCTCGGCCGGTGACGAGAACCGCTGCACCGCCTCCAGCGCGATCGCGCCGATCGCGACGAGCAGCAGCAATGCATTGGCGAGCGCGGCGAGGATCGTCGATCCCTTCAGCCCGTAGGTGAAGCGCTTCGACGGCGCCGCGCGCGCCAACGCCGCGCCGCCCCAGGCGATCGCCAGCCCGAGCACGTCGGACAGATTATGGCCCGCGTCGGCGAGCAGCGCGACCGAATCGCTCCAGAAACCGAACCCCGCCTCGACCGCGACGAACGTCAGATTGAGCGCGATGCCGATCGCAAAGGCCCGGTCGTAGGAGGCGGGGCCATGCGCATGATCGTGATCGTGGTGGCCGCTCATCGGTGTCCGCTATCACCGACGGCCTGTGAGATACTAGCGCGCGTTCAGGACTTTCCGAACATTCCGCCGAGGCCGCCGGCAAGACCACCGAGACCGCCCGCGCCGCCTATCATGCCCGACACCTTGGCAACCATCTCCTCGCCGCCGACCTGCGCGAGCAGCGCTTGCAGCTTGTCGGTCGGCAATCCGGTCTGGGCGGCGGCGGCGCCCGCGGTGTCGCCCGGTTGCGGCGCCGCCTGTCCGAGCGCGGCGAGCGCCTGCTGGACCTGCTCGGGTGTCAGCCCGACCTTCGCGGCCAGCCCCTCCAGATCGAGTCCACCCATCGCGCCCGTGATGCCGTCCAACATACCCATCGTCGATCTCCTCGTTGCTACCGCGTCTTAACCCAAAACCTTTGGCTGTCCTACAGGCGTCGTTTCCTGCATTCGGGGTTCGTGTCGCTCCAGTCCGCCCCACCTTTCCGCCGCCGATCGATCGGGAAATTACGGGTCGGGACGGGGGCAATGGCACCTCTCAACGTCCTCAACATTCGCGTGTCGCGATGACGATCCTGCCGATCGAGTCGGTCCTGCCCGACCTGCTCGCCACGCTCGCGGGGTCCGCCAATGCGGTGCTTGTCGCGCCGCCGGGAGCGGGCAAGACGACCGCGGCCGCGCCGGCGTTGCTCGGCGAGGCTTGGTGTACCGGCGAGGTCCTGCTGCTGTCCCCGCGACGGATCGCGGCGCGTGCCGCTGCGGAACGAATGGCGAGCCAGGCTGGCGAGGCGGTCGGGCGCACCTTCGGCTATGCAACGCGGCTCGATACCAAACGCTCGCGCGATACCCGCGTGACGGTGATGACCGAGGGCATCTTCACCGCGCGGATTCAGGCCGATCCCGAACTGTCCGGTGTATCGGCGGTGTTGTTCGACGAGGTTCACGAGCGCAGCCTCGACGGCGATTTCGGGCTGGCGCTGGCGCTCGACGCGCAGGCGGGGTTGCGGCCCGACCTGCGGCTGGTCGCGATGTCGGCCACGCTGGACGGGGCGCGGTTCGCGACGCTGATGGGGGACGCTCGCATCATCGAGAGCGCGGGGCGGAGCTATCCGCTCGACCTCCGCTACATTGGCCGCACCGGCGACCGGATCGAGGATGCGATGGTTCCCGCGATCCGACGCGCCCTGACCGAAGGCGAGGGCGGGGTGCTCGCTTTCCTCCCCGGTGTCGCCGAGATCGAGCGGACCGCCGAACGGCTCGGCGATATTCCCGGCATCGCGCTCCACCGCCTCCACGGCAGCCTCGACCCCGCCGCGCAACGCGCCGCGATCGCGCCCGAGCGGGGCGCGCTGCGCAAACTGGTGCTGGCGACCTCGATCGCCGAGACGAGCCTGACGATCGACGGCATCCGCGTGGTGATCGATTCGGGGCTGGCGCGGCGTCCGCGCTACGATCGCGGTGCCGGGATGACCCGCCTCGTCACCGAACGCGCCAGCCAGGCGTCGGCGACGCAGCGCGCCGGCCGCGCCGCGCGGCAGGGGCCGGGAGTGGCATATCGCCTTTGGGAGGAGGCCGCCACCGCAGGCCTGCCGCGCTTCGATCCACCCGAGATTCTTGAAGCCGACCTGTCGGCGCTGACGCTGGCGTCGGCGATCTGGGGCGTCGCCGATCCCCGCGACCTGAAATGGATCGATCCGCCCCCGGCCGCCGCGATCGATGAAGCGCGCGGGCGGTTGACGGCGCTGGAGGCGGTCGACGACGACGGGCGACCGACCGCGCATGGTCGGGCGATTGCGACGTTGCCGATGCCGCCTCGCCTTGCTCATATGCTGGTGCGCGCGAGCGAGATCGGGCTGGCAAGCGTCGCCGCGGAAGTGGCGGTTCTGCTTGGCGAGCGCGGGTTGGGCGGCAACTACGCCGATCTGGAGATGCGGTTGCAGCGCTGGCGCGGCGATCGCGGCGCGAAGGCGGAGGCGGCGAGGGGGCTGGCGCGACGGTGGGGGAGAATTTCCCCTCTCCCCTTCAGGGGAGAGGGTGCCGAGCGCAGCGAAGGCGGGAGAGGGGCAGTGCGAGACGTCACCGCACTGCCCCTCTCCCAACCCTCTCCCCTGAAGGGGAGAGGGCTAAGCATAGCCGTCGCACTCGCTTTTCCCGACCGAATCTCACGCCGCCGCGACGTATCCGGCGAGCGTTGGGTTTCGGCGGGCGGTCGTGGGTTTCGGCTCGATCCTGCGTCACCGTTGGCGCGCAGCAAATGGCTCGCGGTCGCCGAAACGCAAGGGATCGCCGCGGGCGCGCGCATCCTGTCGGCGGCGGAAATCGATCTCGAAACCATCGAATCGCTATTTGCCGACCGGATCGAAACGTGGCGCACCGTCACGTTCGATCCGGCGACCGGCGCGGTGCAGGCGTTGCGCGAGCGTCGCCTCGGCGCGATCCGCCTGTCGAGCGGACCCGATGCCACCGCCGATCCCGTGGAGATCGCCGACGCTTTGGTCGAGGGCGTCCGCGCCAACGGCGTCGCGCTGCTGCCTTGGGGCGAGGGCATCGATACGCTCCGTGCGCGCGCTGCCTTCGCGGATCAGCCCCTCGACGACGCAACGCTGATCGCTCGACTCGACGAATGGCTCCCGCCGCTCGCCAAAGGCCGCCGCCGTCTCGACGCGATCCCTCCGGGTGAACTGATCGACGCGTTACGCGGGCTGCTCGGTTGGGATGCGATTCGCGAAATCGATCGCCTCGCGCCGCCGCATTTCACCAGCCCCGCGGGCAGCGCCCACGCGATCGACTATGCGGCAGAGGGCGGACCGCGCGTCGAGCTTCGGCCACAGGCTTTGTTCGGGCTCGCCGAGCACCCGACCGTCGGCACGGCGCGCGTGCCGCTCGTCCTCAGCCTGACGTCACCCGCCGGCCGCCCGATCCAGACGACGCGCGATCTGCCCGGTTTCTGGGCGGGAAGCTGGGCCGCAATCGCCAAGGAAATGCGCGGGCGCTACCCGCGCCATCCCTGGCCCGACGACCCCGCCTCCGCCGCCGCCACGCTCCGCACGAAAAATGCGGATGCAAGGGCGCGCGGTTCGCGATAAGGACACCGCTATGCCCACCGCCCGCATCTTCCAGCGCCCCAAGAACGCCATGCAATCGGGCAAATACCGCACCGATCGCTGGGTCCTCGAATTCGAACCCGCCGAAGCGAAGCAACCCGATCCGCTGACCGGATGGGCGGGGAGCGGCGACACGCGCGAGCAATTGCGGCTCGGCTTCCCGACCTGCGAGGCGGCAACGGCTTATGCCGAACGCGAGGGGCTGGCCTATACGGTGATCGCCGCGCCCGAGCGGAAGCTGAAGTTGCAGGCCTATGCGGACAATTTCCGCTAATCGACCCAATCGAGCCCGATGTCGCGATAGGTTTCGCGATCCTCGTCCCAGCCGGGCTTCACCTTGACGTGCAGATAGAGATGGACCGGCCGATCGAGGATCGCCGCGAGTTCCGCACGCGCCTTCGCACCGATCTCCCTGATCCGCGCGCCCCCCTTGCCGAGCACGATCGCGCGCTGCGTCGGGCGCTCGACCAGGATCTGCTGGTGGATTTCGACAGACCCATCGGCGCGCTCGTCGAACTTCTCGGTCTCGATCGTGCTCGCATAGGGCAGTTCGGCGTGAAGCTGGAGATAAAGCTGCTCGCGCGTCACCTCGGCGGCAAGCGCACGCTCGGTCGCGTCGGACACCTGATCCGCAGGATAATGCCACGGCCCCGCCGGCATCGCCGCGGCAAGCGCGGTCTTCAACTCGGCCACGCCGTCCCCGGTCGCCGCGCTGACGAAGAAGGTCTCGACGAACAGGATCAGCGCGTTAAGTCGTTCGGCGTGGAGCAACAGCTTCGGCTTGTCGGCGATATCGACCTTGTTGAGGATCAGATATTTCGGCTCGGTGCGCCCGGCGAGGCTTTCGGTGATCCGCGTCACCTTATCGCCAAGGCCGCCTTTGGCATCGACAACCAGCGCGATCAGGTCTGCGCCCTCCGCCCCGCCCCAGGCCGCGGCGACCATCGCGCGGTCGAGTCGGCGCTTGGGCTCGAAGATGCCGGGGGTGTCGACGAGCAGAAGCTGCGTCTCGTCCTGGATCGCCACGCCCATCAGCCGCGTGCGCGTGGTCTGCGCCTTGGGACTGACGATCGCGACCTTCTGCCCGACGAGCGCATTGACGAGCGTCGATTTGCCCGCGTTGGGCGCGCCGACGACGGCGATGAGGCCGCAGTGCTGGGTCACTTCCGCACCGCCTCCAGCAATGCCGCCGCCGCAGCCGTCTCGGCTTCCTGCTTGCTGCCCCCTTCGGCCGTCACCTCCGCCAGTTTCGCGATTGTCGCCTTCACCGTGAAGCGCGGCGCATGGCCCGGCCCGGCGCGATCGACGACCTCGTAGACCGGCGCCTTGCGGTTGTGCGCCGCGGCCCATTCCTGAAGCGCGGATTTCGGATGTTGCGGCGCGGGCGCGTCGCGGAGGATGCGGTCCGCCCACAACCGGCGGATCACGCCGCGCGCCGCATCCAGCCCGGCATCGCCGTACAGCGCGCCGAGCAGCGCCTCCATCACATCGCCGAGCACATTGTCGCTGTCGGCGGCGCCGTCGTCGCGGGCCTGTTTGCCGAGCTTCAGATGCGGGACGATGGCGATGCCACGCGCGATATCCGCACATACCGCGCCCGTTACTAAAGCATTGTACCGCTTCGACAGCGCGCCCTCGGGATCCTTCGGGAACGCCTCGTACAGCCATTCCGCCATGACGAGTCCCAGGACTCGATCGCCGAGGAATTCGAGCCTCTCGTAGGTCGCGACGCCGTGACTGCCGTGAGTCAAAGCGCGCTCATATGACGCAAGATCAGTCGGGCGATGCCCGAACGTACGCTCGATCCAGTCGGCGAGATCGCTCACGCACGCACCGTTAGAACCCTTTCCCGAGCCGGTTCCAGCGCGCGGCGGTGAACCACGTCCAGGGTTTGATCCACGACGCGGAGCCATCGGTCGACCAGAAGGTGACGAGCGCCTTGCCCTGGATGCGGTCCATCGGGATGAACCCCATCCCCGCATCCTGGCCCGGCAGCGCGTCGGCGGGCGCGGGGAAGCGGCTGTCGGCGGAATCGTCGCGGTTGTCGCCCATCAGGAACACGCGTCCGGCGGGCACCGAATAGACGCCGGTATCGTCGACCTTGACCATGCCCTGATCGAGGACGTCGTACGTCCGCCCGCTCGGCAGGGTCTCGCGAAAACGCGGGTAGCGGCAGATCGCCGCGCCGTTGCCGTCGGTGTCCTGAAAAGCCGCTCCGCATTTCCGCGCGTCGAAATTGGGCGTCAGCGGCAGGACGAAATCGGCGATGCGTTGTTTGGGAACCGGGCGGCCGTTGAGGATGATCTGGCCGTGGCGCATCTGGATGGTGTCGCCGGGAATGCCGATGACGCGCTTGATGACGTCGTGGTCTTCGCCGGGTGGGCCGCGGAACACGACGGTGTCGCCGCGCGCGGGGGTGTTGCCGAAAACGCGTCCGGGGATCAGCGGGATGCCCCAGGGTAATGACCAGCGCGAGTACCCGTAGCTCCATTTCGAAACGAACAGATAGTCGCCGATCAGGAGCCGCGGGAGCATCGATTCCGACGGGATCGAGAACGGCGAGAACAGGAAACTGCGGAAGATGAGCACGACGAGCGCGAGCTTCAGCAGGAAGCGGATCGTCTCGCTGGTTTCCGAACGCGTGGTCTTGGGGGCGGTCTTGGCCATGCGCGGGGGCGTCGCGCAAGCCTGCACGCGCGTCAAGCGGAGCATAGCGTCCTCTCAACCGTTCGGGCTGCGCCAACGAATTTCTGGAGCATTGAGATGGCCGACTGGTCCACGATCGAGGCACTGCCTCAGACGAAACTCACCGAACTGTTCGCGGACGACGCCGATCGCCTCGCCAAATTCTCCCTCGACGTCGCGGGCATCCACTTCGATTGGTCGAAGACGCATCTGACGACCGACGCGGTCGCCGCGTTCGAGACGCTCGCCAAAGCGCAGGACTTGGCGGGCAAGCGCGACGCGATGTTCGCGGGCAAGCACGTCAACGTCACCGAGGATCGCCCGGTCGAGCACACCGCCGAGCGCGGCGAGGGCAATCCCGAGAGCGTCAAGGTCGCGCAGGGCTATCATGCGCGGATGCGCGCGCTGATCGACGCGATCGAGGCGGAGGCGTTCGGTCCGATCCGCTACGTCCTCCACGTCGGCATCGGCGGATCGGCGCTCGGGCCGCATCTTCTGGTCGATGCGCTGGGGCGCGAGCATGATCGTTACGAGGTCGCGATCGTCTCGAACGTCGACGGCGTCGCGCTGGAGGATGTGTTCGAACGGTTCGATCCGATGACGACGTTGCTCGTCGTCGCGTCGAAGACCTTCACCACCACCGAGACGATGATGAATGCCGAAAGCGTCATCGCTTGGATGACCGAAAACCAGGTCGAGGATCCCTACGGCAAGGTCATCGCGCTGACCGCCAGCCCCGACAAGGCGATCGAATGGGGTGTGGACGAAACGCGCGTATTGCCGTTCGCCGAAGGTGTCGGCGGGCGGTATTCCTTGTGGTCGTCGATCGGCTTCCCCGCCGCGATCAAGCTCGGCTGGGATTGTTTCGAGGAACTGCTCGAAGGCGCCGCCGAGATGGATCGCCATTTTCGCCTATCCGCGCTCCACGAAAACGCCCCCGCGCTCGCGGCCTTCGCAGACCTGTATTACACGCAGGTCCGCCACGCCGAAACGCGCGCGCCGTTCGCGTATGACGAGCGGTTGCGGCTGCTGCCGAGCTATCTCCAGCAGCTCGAGATGGAATCGAACGGCAAGGGCGTGACGGTGGATGGCAAGCCCGTCGGCCGCCCGACCGCGGCGATCACCTGGGGTGGGGTCGGCACCGATGCGCAACATGCGGTGTTCCAGCTGCTCCATCAGGGGACGCACCTAGTACCCGTAGAGTTCCTCGCGGTGATCGAGGCGGGGGATACGCTCGACGAGGGGCACCACCGCCAATTGCTGCTCAATGCCTTCGCGCAAGGCGCGGCATTGATGAAGGGCAAGGCCAATCCCGACGATCCGGCGCGCGCCTATCCCGGCGACCGACCGTCTTCGACGCTGCTGCTCGACACGCTCGACGCGCGGACGCTTGGCGCGGTGATCGCCTTCTACGAGCACCGCGTGTTCGTGAACGGGGTGCTGCTCGGGATCAATTCGTTCGACCAGTTCGGGGTCGAACTCGGCAAGGAAATGGCCAAGGAAGCCGCCAAGGGCGGGGGCGATTTCGATCCGTCCACGACCGATCTGATCGCGCGGGCGGGTCTGGACTAACCCGCGTCTCCATCGTATGTGTACAATGTAGCGGAGTTATACACATGCGGACGAATATCGACATCGACGACCATTTGATGGCCGAGGCAATGGAGGCCCTTGGCGCGAGGACCAAGCGCGAGGCGGTCGATAAGGCCTTGCGCGATGTGGTACGGATGAAGCGTCAATTGCAGGCTTGGGACGAGTTGCGCGGCTCCGGCTGGGACGGCGATCTCGACGACATGCGAACCAGCAAATACATTCCTGCCGAGTGACAATTCTAGTCGACTCAAGCGTTTGGATCGATCTCTTTGCCGACCGCCGCACTCTCCAAACGGAAGCGGGCCGGCGCTTCATCCTTGGCAAAGAGCGATTGGCGGTTGGTGACCTCGTGCTGGTCGAAGTCCTTCAGGGCACCCGCAACCGGCGCGATTTCGATCGAAAGAGAGCACGGCTCGGTCAGTTCGACCACGTTGCGATCGTTAGTCAGCGAGTCGCCGTCCAAGCCGCGCGCTACTACCAGCAACTGCATGGACAGGGCATCACCATCCGCAAGACGATCGACACCCTCATCGCCAGCCGCTGCATTCTCGATGACATCCCGCTGCTCTACAGCGATCGCGATTTCGACCCCTTCGTACAGCATCTCGGCCTTCGGTCTGCGATGGATCTCGACACCGGAGTGAATTGATGCCTTCATACGACTACGACCTCTTCGTCATCGGCGCCGGTTCCGGCGGCACCCGCGCCTCGCGCGTCGCGGCGGCGCATGGCGCGAAGGTGGCGGTGGCGGAGGAATATCGCGTTGGCGGTACGTGCGTCATCCGCGGCTGCGTGCCCAAGAAGCTGCTCGTCTACGGCGCGCATTTCGCGGAGGATCTGAAGGACGCCAAGCGTTTCGGCTGGAATGTCCCCGACAATTGCGAATTCGACTGGGGCCGCCTACGCGACAATGTGATGGAGGAGGTCGATCGGATCAACGGCGCCTACACGCAGACGCTGGAAAGCCAGAACGTCGACATCATCCTCCAGCGCGCGGTCGTCAGCGGTCCGAACGAAGTCACGCTCGCCGACGGGACGAAGAAGACCGCGAAGGTCATTCTGGTCGCGGTCGGCGCGCATCCACAGGTGCCGCCATGCCCCGGCCACGAACACGGCATCACCTCGAACGAGGCGTTCCATCTCGAGGCGGTGCCGAAACGCATCCTGATCGCGGGCGCGGGGTATATCGCCAACGAATTCGCAGGCATCTTCCACCAGTTCGGCGCGCACGTCATCCTGATCAACCGCACCAAGGAAATCCTGCGCGGTTACGATCTGTCGATCCGCGACCGGTTGCTGCAGATCAGCATGATGAAGGGCCTGGAATTCCGATTCGACGCCAACTTCGGGGGAATCAAGAAGGGCAAGGACGGCTGCCTGACGGTCGAGATGTCGGGCCACGAACCCGTCGTCGTCGATTGCGTCATGTTCGCCACCGGTCGCGTCCCCAATACCGCCGATCTCGGGTTGGATTCGGCGGGCGTAGACCTCGACGACAAGGGCGCGATCGTGGTGGACGCGGACAATCGCTCTACTGCTAAGTCGATCTACGCGGTCGGCGACGTCACCAACCGCATCCAGCTGACCCCGATCGCGATCCGCGAGGGCCAGATGTTCGCCGATCAGGTGTTCGGCAAGCGCGAGGGCTGCCGCGTCGATTACGAGAACGTCCCGTCGGCGGTGTTCAGCCACCCGCCGCTCGCGGGGGTCGGCATGACCGAGAGCCAGGCGCGGCAGAAGCTCGGCTCGGTCAAGGTCTACACCTCCGATTTCCGCCCGATGAAGAACGTGCTGGCGGGCCGCGACGAGCGCGCGCTCTACAAGATGGTCTGCGACGGCGAGACCGACCGCGTCGTCGGCATCCACATGATCGGGCCCGATGTGGCGGAGATCATCCAGGCGGCGGCGGTGGCGGTGAAGGCGGGGCTGACCAAGGCGCAGTTCGACGATACGGTGGCGCTGCATCCGACGATGGCGGAGGAGCTTGTGTTGATGCGATAGCGGGCAGCTCACGACTCAATGGCGGATGTTCGTGAACGGTGTAAGGCTACGAATATGAACTCTCTTCGACTTCTATCTGAGCAAGAATTTGAGGCGTGCTTTGTTGCTCCGATGCAAAATGTGACCGCCGATTCCGACCCAAAGGTGGACATATGGGCCTACATCGATAAAGTCGATTTGGATGTACTCGGTATCCCCGGCATAAACGACGTCCATTATGTTTATCGCGATGCGCGCAATCGGTTCGATCAGGTCTTAATCGGAACAGGCAGGTTTAATACGCTCCTGGCGGTTGTAGTGGATCGCGAACGAAAGACAGTCGTCGGTCATCATCTGCTCGATCTGAACAAGAAGTTCGACGTTAGAGGCAGTCACCTACGAGGTGTCCAATAGTCGGCTTGACACTGGAAGCTTCGGCTTAAACGGCAACACCCCCTCATACCGCCCCAGATCCGGCGCCCCCACCACCGCCGACCCGCTGCGCAAAATAAACGCATGCCGCACGATCTCCGCCTGTTGCTCTATACCATAACGTTTGAGCGGCCAGCCGGGGACGAAGCTGTAGTGATAGCGGCAGAACGGGTGCCGCGCGATCGGCAGGAATATCCCGCGCTGGTGCTGCCAGACGTGGCACATCTCGTGGATGAACAGCCCCTGGTCGGAAAGCGGCGCGGCGGCGAAATCGTCGCGGTGGAGGTCGCCGTGCGGGTGGAAATGGATGTGCCCGCGCGGCGCCATCACGACGTGGCGCGGTTGGAAGAACGCCCATTTGCGCTGGTGGATAAGGACCGGCGCGTAATCGATCGCGTCGCCGTAGATCGATCGGGCAAGCGCGATTTCGCCGGGGGTGAGGGGGCGTTCGTCAGCCAAGCGAACCCTCCTCTTCGTCATCCCCGCGAATGCGGGGACCCATCTCCGACGCCATCATCACCCACGACGGTCGCGATGGCCGAAACCTCAGGAGATGGGTCCCCGCTTTCGCGGGAATGACGAAATAAGGAATAGCGGCAACCAAATCCGGCTAGACCTTTGGCGCCGGATCGCCCGCCGCGATTACGGCTGCGTCCTTTTCGATCTTCAGGCCGTTGGCGAAAGTGAAGACGAAGGTCACCGCCGAACCCGCCTTGATCCCCGGATTGACGTCGAACAGCATGACATGCTTGCCGCCCGGCGCGAAGGTGACGGGCTTCAGCGCGGGGACCGCGACCGATCGTACCGCGTCCATCGTCATCGCGCCGTTCGCGCCCGCCTTCGTCTCGTGCATTGCGCTCTTGATCGCGACGTCGGTCGATACGCTGAGCAAGGTCGCATCGCTCGGCCCGCCGTGGACCGTGAAATACGCCGCCGCCGGGTGCCCCTGCACCGCCGCCAGCCGGACCCATGCGTTGGTGACGTAAAGCTGCTTTTCCTGCGCGCACCCCGCGATGGCTAAGGTGGCGGCAACGATGGCGAAAGGCGCGCGCAAGGTCAGTCTCCCGGTTCGGAACATCGCCCGCATTCCTATGCCCGCGATTGCCTTGCGACAAGCCGAACCCCTCCTATATCGCTTCCAGCATGAGAGGTTGCGCTGCCGTAACGGGGCGCGGCCCGAGTGGTTTTTTGTTTCAAGGGACTGAAGAGCAAACATGGCTAAAGTAATCGGTATCGATCTCGGCACGACCAACAGCTGCGTCGCGGTGATGGAGGGCGGCAAGCCCAAGGTGATCGAGAATGCGGAAGGCGCGCGCACCACGCCGTCGATCGTCGCCTTCGCCAAGGACGGCGAGCGGCTGGTCGGCCAGCCGGCCAAGCGCCAGGCGGTGACCAACGGCGACAATACCATCTTCGCGGTGAAGCGGCTGATCGGCCGCCGGTTCGACGATCCGATCACCAAGAAGGATACCGAACTCGTTCCGTATCACATCGTCAAGGGCCAGAACGGCGACGCCTGGGTCAAGGCGGGCGGCAAGGATTATTCGCCTTCGCAGATTTCTGCCTTCACGCTTCAGAAGATGAAGGAGACCGCCGAGAGCTATCTCGGCGAGACCGTGACGCAGGCGGTGATCACCGTCCCGGCATATTTCAACGACGCGCAGCGCCAGGCGACCAAGGACGCCGGGCAGATCGCGGGTCTCGAAGTGCTGCGCATCATCAACGAGCCGACCGCTGCCGCGCTGGCTTACGGGATGGACAAGCAGGACGGCAAGACGATCGCGGTCTACGATCTCGGCGGCGGCACCTTCGACGTCTCGATCCTCGAGATCGGCGACGGCGTGTTCGAGGTGAAGGCGACCAACGGCGACACCTTCCTCGGCGGTGAGGATTTCGACAACAAGCTGGTCGAATTCCTGTCGGACGGGTTCAAGAAGGACGAGGGGATCGACCTGTCGAAAGACAAGCTCGCGCTCCAGCGGCTGAAGGAAGCCGCCGAAAAGGCGAAGATCGAGCTCTCGTCGGCGGCGTCCACCGAAGTGAACCTGCCCTTCATCACCGCCGACCAGAACGGCCCGAAGCATCTCGTCAAGACGATCACCCGGACCGATCTCGAAAAGCTGGTCGACAGCCTCATCCAGCGCACGATCGAGCCGATGAAGAAGGCGCTCGCCGATGCTGGGCTGAAGGCGGCGGACATCAGCGAGGTCGTTCTCGTCGGCGGCATGACCCGCATGCCCAAGGTGCGCGAGGCGGTGAAGGCGTTCTTCGGCAAGGACCCGCATACCGGGGTCAACCCCGACGAGGTCGTCGCAATGGGCGCCGCGATTCAGGCGGGCGTGCTCCAGGGCGACGTCAAGGACGTGCTGCTGCTCGACGTGACCCCGCTGTCGCTCGGCATCGAGACGCTTGGTGGCGTCTTCACCCGGATGATCGATCGCAACACGACGATCCCGACGAAGAAGGCGCAGACCTATTCGACCGCCGACGACAACCAGGGCGCGGTCACCATCCGCGTGTTCCAGGGCGAGCGCGAGATGGCGGCGGACAACAAGATGCTCGGCCAGTTCGATCTCGTCGGTATTCCCCCCGCGCCGCGCGGTGTGCCGCAGATCGAGGTGACGTTCGACATCGACGCCAACGGGTTGGTGAACGTGTCCGCCAAGGACAAGGGCACCGGCAAGGAACAGCAGATCCGCATCCAGGCGTCGGGTGGTCTTTCGGACAACGACATCGAGCAGATGGTCCGCGACGCCGAGAGCTTCGCCGAAGACGACAAGAAGCGCCGGGCTGCGGCGGAAGCGAAGAATAACGCCGAATCGCTGATCCATACGACCGAGCGCCAGCTCGCCGACAATGGCGACAAGATCGATGCGTCGCTGAAGGGCGAGATCGAGGCGGCGGTGGCCGAAGCCAAGACCGCGGTCGAAGGTGGCGATCCCGATGCGATGAACGAGAAGTCGCAGGCGCTCGCGCAGGTCGCGATGAAGATGGGGCAGGCGATCTACGAGCAGCAGGCGGCGTCCGAGGCATCGCCATCGGCGGATGCTGGCGAGGAAGCGCCGCAGGAAGACGTCGTCGACGCCGAATTCTCGGAAGTGGACGACAGCCAGAAGGCCTGAGCCATGTTTTTCAGCCGTCATCCCCGCGAAAGCGGGGACCCATCTCGTCACCGTGCCGCAAGGTGGGCAGACCAGGAGATGGGTCCCCGCCTTCGCGAGGATGACGTGATGTTTGTGGCTGCGACCGCAAACAAATGGGGCGGGGGCCCGGAATGACCGAAGTCGATTATTACGAACTGCTCGAATGCGAGCGTACCGCCGACGCGACCACGATCAAATCGTCGTACCGCAAGCTCGCGATGAAATGGCATCCCGACAAGAACGCCGGGTGCAAGGACAGCGAAGCCAAGTTCAAGGCGGTCAGCGAAGCCTATGATGTCCTGAAGGACCCGCAGAAGCGCGCCGCCTACGACCGTTTCGGCCACGCCGCATTCCGCAACGGCGGCGGCGGGCAGCCCAACAACGCCGATTTCTCGGGTTTCTCCGACATCTTCGAAAGCGTCTTCGGTGAATTCATGGGCGGCGGCGGCGGCCGTGGCGGCGGGCGGCATCAGGTGCGGCGCGGCGCCGATCTGCGCTACGACATGGAGATCACCTTAGAGGAAGCCTATCACGGCAAGGCGACCGAGGTGACGATCGACGTGTCCGCGATCTGCGACACCTGCCACGGCTCGGGCTCGCGGCCCGGAAGGCATGCGCACAGCTGCAATACCTGCGGCGGCCACGGCAAGGTCCGCGCGCAACAGGGCTTCTTCGTCGTCGAGCGCGCCTGCCCGGTCTGCAACGGATCGGGCCAGGTAATCGACGATCCGTGCCGCGACTGCCGCGGCGACGGTCGCGTCGAAAAGACCACGACGCTGAAGGTCGACATCCCCGCGGGCGTAGACGAAGGCACGCGTGTTCGGATGACCGGCGAAGGCGAAGCCGGGCCGCGCGGCGCGCCCGCGGGCGATCTCTACATCTTCCTCCACGTAAAGCGCCACGCGCTGTTCGAACGCGAAGGGACGACGCTGTTCGCGCGCGCACCGATCAGCTTCACCACCGCCTCGCTCGGCGGATCGCTCGCGATCCCCGGCCTCGACGGCGAGAGCCACGACATCCGCATCCCGCCGGGTATCCAGTCGGGCAAGCAACTCCGTCAGCGCGGCGTCGGCATGCCGGTGTTGCAGGGCCGGGGCCACGGCGACCTAGTCATCCAGATCGAGGTCGAAACCCCGACCAAACTTTCGACTCGCCAGCGCGAATTGCTCGAAATGTTCCGCGAAACCGAAACGGGCGAGGAATGCCCGCAATCGAAGGGCTTCTTCGCCAAGTTGAAGGATGCAATCGCGGGGGAGTGATGCGGCCCTGACCGCCCCCTCTTTCGAGAGGGCGGGGGCGGGTGATCAGAAGGTGGTCACGACCACCCCGACCACCAGCGCTTGGGCCGCGAGCGCCAGAACGGCGTTGCTCACGGTTTCGAACATGCGCATTGGGTCTTCTCCGATGCCGGAAAGGTCCGGCACGGGATGATGTGGCGATCATTACGCGGTGACGCAATATTGTTACAAGACATGCGCGAGTGCAGAAATCGCAATCGTCATTCGATCGTGTTGTTGAAGACTCGCGCGAAGATCGTATCGACGTGTTTCAAATGATAGCCGAGGTCGAACTTATCCGCGATTTCCTCTACCGATAGCGCCGCTGTCATCTCTGGATCGGCCTTGAGCAACGTCTCCAGCGACAGCGCGCCGTCGCTCTCCCACACCTTCATCGCGTTGCGCTGCACCAGCCGGTACGCATCCTCGCGGCTCACCCCCGCCTGCGTCAGCGCCAGTAGCACGCGCTGTGAATGGACGAGGCCGCCCATCTTGTTCAGGTTCTTCTCCATCCGCTCGGGATAGATCAGCAATTTGTCGATCACCCCGGTCAACCGCGCCAGCGCGAAATCCAGCGTGATCGTCGCGTCGGGGCCGATGTAGCGCTCGACCGACGAATGGCTGATGTCGCGCTCGTGCCACAGCGCGACATTCTCCAATGCGGGGGTGACATAGCCGCGCACCATCCGCGCGAGGCCGGTCAGATTCTCGGTCAGCACCGGGTTGCGCTTGTGCGGCATCGCCGACGAGCCCTTCTGGCCGGGCGCGAAATATTCTTCCGCCTCGAGCACTTCGGTGCGCTGGAGGTGGCGGATCTCGATCGCGAGCCGCTCGATCGAACTGGCGATCACGCCGAGCGTGGCGAAGAACATCGCGTGGCGATCGCGCGGGATTACCTGCGTCGAGACCGGCTCGACGGTGAGCCCCATCTTCTCGGCGACGTGGCGTTCGACGAACGGGTCGATGTTCGCGAACGTCCCGACCGCACCCGAGATCGCGCAGGTCGCGACATCGGCGCGTGCTGCCACCAGCCGCGCACGATTACGATCGAACTCGGCATAGGCCTGCGCCAGTTTCAACCCGAACGTAACCGGCTCGGCGTGGATGCCGTGGCTGCGCCCGATCGTCGGGGTCAGCTTATGCTCGATCGCGCGGCGTTTGAGCACCGCCAGCAGCCCATCGATGTCGGCGATCAGGATGTCGGAGGCGCGCGCCAATTGCACCGCCAAACAAGTGTCGAGCACGTCCGACGAGGTCATCCCCTGGTGCATGAACCGCGCTTCCGGCCCGACATGCTCGGCGACGTTGGTCAGAAAGGCGATGACGTCGTGTTTCGTCTCGCGCTCGATTTCGTCGATCCGATCGACCTCGAACGCACCCTTTTCCCAAATCGCAGCGGCGGCCTCTTTCGGGACCACATCCAATTCGGCGAGCGCATCGGTGGCATGCGCCTCGATCTCGAACCAGATGCGGAATCGCGCCTCGGCGGTCCACAAATCGCTCATTTCGGGGCGGGAATAGCGCGGAACCATCGCAAATCCTTCGTCGCGGGGGTTGAACAGTTCGTCGCGTTCTCCGCCAGAGAATCGCCACATTTCAGCCCTTAGCAGGGCTTGCCTGCGCCTTCAAACCAAGTCGGCGGAACCTATATTTCGAGTCGAAGGTTCTTATTGCACAGTCCCTTGCCGGTGCTGAGCAATGGCATCCGGCACTCATCACAGCATTACGAAGGAGATTTCAAATGCTGAAGTATGTTCTTCTTGCCACCGCCATGACCCTATCTGCACCAGTACTGGCGCAGGAAGCGTCCAAGCCGGGCGAAACCCCGCCGAGCGCCAAGGCTGATCCTATGAACCATGCACCGTTAGGGTCCGCTTCGGAAGCGAGGACCGATCCCACTGCGACCCCGCCGGCCGCCGCGCCAACGGCGCCGTCCACGACGTCGGCACCGGTTTCACCTGCGGATCAAGCGACGGAAAACAAGTCCGCGCTCGAGACCAACCCGCGCGGCGAGACGGCACAGCCTACGCCTCCGTCGGACGAGCCCAAAACAACGTCGTCGAATGAAACCGCGCAAACCGCGCCCGCCGACACCAGCGGCGTGTCGTCGGTCGTCGACAAGGAGTTTGCCAGCTATGACAAGGATTCGGACGGTTCGCTGAGCAAGGCCGAGTTCGGCGCGTGGATGGATGCGCTCAAGGCCAAATCGGCCAACGGTGCGACCGCCGCCGCCGATCCCAAGTGGAACGACGCCGCCTTCGCGCAGGCCGATACCGACAAGTCCGCGGCTCTATCGAAGGGCGAACTGACCACCTTCCTCTCTGGCGCTACCGCTTCGTCGTAAGATCAGGGTAAGCCGAAACGCGGCCGCCGGAGCGATCCGGCGGCCGTTTTCGTGCGCCGCTTAGATCAGCCCCCGCGCGCGCAAGCTGACATGGCCTCCGGTGCCGACGACGATATGGTCGTGCACGGTGATGCCGAGCCTCTTGCCCGCATCGATGATCGCGCGCGTAATCTCGATGTCGGCGCGGCTGGGGGAGGGGTCGCCGCTCGGGTGATTGTGGACGAGGATGATCGACGCCGAGCCGATCTCGATCGCGCGGCGGATCACCTCGCGGACATGGACCGTGGCCTGGTCGATCGAGCCTTCGCTCATCACTTCGTCGCGGATCAGCATGTTGCGGGTGTTGAGATGCAGCACGCGCACGCGTTCGATCGCGTGATGGACCATGTCGGCGCGCAGATAATCGAGCAAAGCCTGCCAATTGGCGAGCACCGGCCGCGCCTCGACCTCGGCCTGCACCAACCGGAGCGCCGAGGCGTGCGCGATCTTGATCGCCGCCACCGCGGTCTCGCCCATGCCGGCGACGCGCGACAGTGCCTCGGCATCGGCGGTCAGCAATCCGCCGATCCCGCCGAATTCGCGCAGCAGCGCCTTGGCGAGTGGTTTGGTGTCGCGCCGGGGGATGGCGAGTGCGAGGAGATATTCGATCAACTCGTGGTCGAGCAGAGCCTCGCCGCCGCGCCCAAGCAACCGTTCGCGTAGGCGCGCACGGTGGCCCTGGGAGTCGTTGGGGGGAGCGGTGGGTTCTGAATCGGCCATCACGGCGAAGGCTAGGACTCGGGGCAGGATCGCGCAATTGCCTCCGCGCGGGTCGCATCGCTATGGGGGCAGGCGGTAGCGCGTAACAAGGGGCGGCGGCAGTTGGAGGGAGAGCGCAGTCCACCTGCCAAGTCCCGGCTATGGCGCCGCGTAGCGCTGATGATCGCGATCCTGCTGGTTCTGTCGCTCATCGGCGCGTGGCTGGAGCGCGTGCCGATCGCCGAGCATTTCGTCGGCAACACGCTCGCCGATCGCAACGTGGCCGCGACCTATACCATCACCGATCTCGGGCTCGGGCGTCAGCGCCTCGAAAACGTCGTCCTCGGCGATCCGGCGCGTCCCGATCTTGTCGCCGACTGGGTCGAGACGCGGACCGATATCGGGCTGACCGGGGCGACCCTGGTCGGGGTGAAGGCGGGCCGGGCACGGTTGCGCGCGCGGTTGATCGACGGGCATCTTTCGCTCGGCGCGGTCGATCGGCTGCTGCCTGCGCCATCGGGCAAGCCGTTCGCGCTGCCCGCGATCGATCTCGACGTCGCCGACGCGCGGATGCGGCTGGAGACTCCCTACGGGTTGGTCGGGCTGAAGCTCGCAGGCTCGGGCCGCCTCGACGACGGTTTTCGCGGGACGCTCGCGGCGGTCGCTCCGCGCCTGGCGATGGGGTCCTGCACGGCGGCAAAGCCGACGGCGGCGCTGTCGGTCCGGATCGCCGATGAGGCACCGGGCGTCGAAGGCCCCGTTCGCGCAGATACGCTCACCTGCGGCGATGTACATTCGGCTGCGCCATCCGCGCGTATCGCGGCATCGCTGTCGTCCGCGCTCGATCATTGGTCCGGGAAGGCGCGGGTTGCGAGTGGCGCGGTTTCGCATCCGTCCGCGAACGTCGCCCGGCTTGCGGGGACGATCGGCTTCGATGGTGGTCGCGACGGAACCGGCGGCACGGTCGCCATCGAAGGCGCGCAATTCGCCACACGCGGCGTCGGCGCGGCCTCAGTGACGATCGATGGCCGCTGGCGGGTTGCGCAGCAGAGCGCTTTCGATGGCTCGCTGAAGGCGCGCGACGCAGCGATCGATCGGGAGACGCGTGGTCGACTGACATCGATTGCGTCGGCGGCGGACGGATCGCCCGTGGCACCGTTGCTCCGGAAATTCGCAGCGGCGGCGAATCGCGCGGCGGGACGGTTCGACGCTTCGATGACGGGAAGCGCCACGACCGGGCCATTCTCCGGACGCGCCGAAAGCCTCGCGATTACCGCAGCCAGCGGTGCGCGCCTTGATTTGATCGGCGGGACAATTACCGCATCGAGTGACGGCATAGTCCTGAACGGCCGCATCGGCATCGCCGGTGGCGGCTTACCAGACGCGCAAGTGGCACTCGCGCAACGCGCGGTCGGCGCACCGATCACGGGAACCTTAGCGATGGCGCCATATCGGGCGGAAGGCGCGCAACTTGCGTTGACCCCGGTGCGGTTCGGTCTCGCTGGCAGCGGAACCACGATCTCGACCGTCGCGACCCTGTCCGGCCCGCTTGGCAACGGTCGCGTCGAAGCGCTCACCATACCGCTCGATGCGCGCTGGAACGATGGCGACCTGACGGTCGATGCGCGCTGCGTGCCCGTCTCGTTCGACCGGCTCGCGATCTCGGGCCTGGACCTGCGCGCCGCGCGCCTGGCGCTTTGCCCCGCCGACGGTGCGTTGCTCCGCATCGCCGACGGCGCGGTCAGCGGTGGCGCGCGGATCGCCGCCGCCAATCTCGCGGGAACGCTCGGGTCGAGCCCGATCACGCTGGTGATGTCGGGTGCGAACGTATCGGTCGGCACTCGCGGCTTCACCGTGCGCGGCCTCGCGGCACGGATCGGCCAGCCCGATCGCGCGACGCGGCTCGATTTCGCGCGGCTCGACGGAAAGCTGACGAACGGGGATGTCGCCGGCCAGTTCTCGAGCGGCGGCGGACAGATCGGCAAGGTGCCGCTGCTGTTGTCGGATGCGGCCGGTCGATGGCGATTGTCGCGCGGAATCCTGTCGGTCGATGGCAATCTGATCGTGTCCGACGCTGCGGAAAGCCCGCGCTTCGTTCCGCTCGACGCGCGCGACGTCTCCCTAATCCTCGCCGGAAACGCGATCGACGCCACCGGAACGCTCCACGCGCCCAAGACCGGCGCCAAGGTCGCCGACCTCAGGATCCGCCATGCGCTTGCCACGGGGGAGGGCGCCGCCGACCTCACTGTCGCCGGCATCGCGTTCGACGACACGCTCCAGCCCGACGACCTGACGCGGCTGACCTACGGGGTCATCGCCGACGTCAAGGGCCGCGTCACGGGCGACGCGCATATCGCGTGGTCGCCACAAGAGGTGACGAGCACCGGCACGTTCCGCACCGCCGGCACCGATCTCGCCGCCGCGTTCGGGCCGGTCACCGGCCTCTCGACCGAAATCCGCTTCACCGATCTGCTGAACCTCGAAAGCGCCCCCGGCCAGACCGCCACCGTCGCGACGATCAACCCCGGCATTCCGGTCGAGGATGGCCGGATCGTCTACCAGACGCTGCCGAACAACCGCGTGTCGGTCGCCGGCGCGCGCTGGCCGTTCGCGGGCGGCACGCTGACGCTCGATCCGACCTTGCTCGATTTCACCGCCGAACAGACGCGGCGGCTGACCTTCCAGGTCACGGGGATGGACGCGGGCAAGTTCCTCCAGCAGTTCGCTTTCGACAATCTATCCGCCACCGGCACCTTCGACGGTACCCTGCCGATGCTGTTCGACGCGACCGGCGGCCGGATTGAGGACGGCACGCTCGTCGTCCGCCCCGGCGGCGGGACGATCGCCTATGTCGGCGATCTCACGCAGAAGGATCTCGGCTTCTGGGGCAATCTCGCCTTCCAGTCGCTCCGCTCGCTCAAATATCAGCGGCTGAACATCGTGATGAACGGCCCGCTCGCTGGCGAAATGGTCACCGAAGTGAAATTCGCCGGCGTCAGCCAGGGGAAGGGCGCCAAATCGAACCTCCTGATCCGGCGACTCCAGAAACTGCCGTTCGTGTTCAACGTGAAGATCCGCGCGCCCTTCCGCGGCCTGCTCGACTCGGTCCGCTCCTTCTACGACCCCAACCGCCTGATCGAACGCAATCTCCCCGCGCTGATCGAGGAGCAGAACCGCATCGTTCAGCCCCCCGCAAGCGATACCCCGCTATTAAGACCTAAGGATTGACGATGACGCCAAGGAGACCGAACCTCTGCGTTGTGACGAGGATGATACCGATAGCGGCCTTGCTGGGAACGTGCGGATGCATCAGCATCACCGCACCAGACAAACCGATCGTGATCGAACTCAACATCAACGTGACGCAGGAAGTGGTCTACCGGCTCGACAATGACGCCAAGTCGCTGATCAAGCAGAACCCCGGGATTTTTTGATATGCTGAAACCCTTGCTCCTGACCGCCGCCCTGATCGGCCTCGCCGCGCCCGCAGTGGCGCAGCGTGACCCCGCTTATGCCGCGGCGCGTTCAGCCGGGCAGGTCGGCGAACAACCCGATGGCTATCTCGGCGTCGTCGGGGCGGGCTCGCCGCAGCTTCGTGCGCTGGTCAGCAACATCAACATCCAGCGCAAGTCGGCCTACACGCAGAAAGCCAACGCGAACGGCGCGACGATCGAGCAACTTGCCTTCACCAGCGGCTGCAATCTGATTCAGCAGACCAAGTCGGGCGAGAAATACAAGACTCCCGCAGGCGCTTGGGCGACACGCGGCGCGGGCGCGCCCGAGCGGGATTCCCGCTGCGTTTGACCATGTACCCCCGCGAAGGCTGGGGTCCAGTCTGGGCTCCCGCCTTCGCGGGAGCACATCAGGCGTCCCGTCCCGCGGTTGACTCGAAACCGCCCCTTTCCTAAACGCGGCGATATTCGGCGGGGAAGCGTGCTTCCCCGCCGGTTTGTTATCGATTTTTCGACATCATCGGATTTTACAAGGACGATCTCGTTTCGTGGCGGACGACTTTAACCAGACCCCCGGCAACGAAGCCGCCAAATCGGCCTCGCTCGAGGATCGGCTGAACGCCGCGCGCAAGACCGAGGCGGATCGCACCGCCGCCCCACCCGCGCCGATGGGAATGTCGAGCACCGGCGCACGGACCGGACAGCGCGTGCTGTCGACTTTGGTCGGTTATCCGCTCGGCGGCGGCATCGTCGGCTGGTTTCTGGACGGGCTGTTTCATACCCGACCGTGGATCATGCTGGCGCTGCTGTTCCTCGCGTTCGCGGGCGCCTGCTTTCAGGTCTTCAGCATCTCCAAGGAACGGTCCGAATAGGGCGCCGCCCTTTCGTTCGACCGCCGTAACAAGGACAGGGATACAAGCGTGGCCGCTCCAGCCAAGATCGACCCGATGAGCCAGTTCGCAATCCACCCGATGGGGTCGGAGGCGCTGACCGGATCACCGTTCGCGTTCACCAATTCCTCGCTGTGGATGCTGATCGTGCTTGCCGTGATTCTGGTGTTCATGGTCGGCGGCAACCGGCGTCAGCTCGTACCGGGCCGCTGGCAGGCCGCGGTCGAGGGGTTCACCGGCTTCGTCGAGGGCATCACCCGTTCGAGCATCGGCCCCGAGGGGCGCCGCTATCTGCCGTGGGTGTTCACCGCGTTCACCTTCCTGCTGTTCGCCAACGTGATCGGTGCGATGCCGTTCGCGATCGTTCCGGGCGGCCATCCGTTCACCGTCACCAGCCAGTTCTCGGTGACGGGCACGATGTCGATCATCAGCTTCGCGATCGTTCTCGCGGTCGGCTTCTGGAAGCATAAGCTGCATTTCTTCAGCCTGTTCTGGCCGAAAGACGCGCCGTTCGTGCTGGCGCTGTTCATCGCCCCGATCGAACTGATCTCGTTCCTGGTCCGCCCGTTCTCGCTCGGTCTGCGGCCATTCATCGCGATGTTCGCAGGCCACATCCTGCTCGACGTGTTCGGCAATTTCGTCGTCCAGGGCCTGAACGCGGGCGGTCCCGTCGGCTACGGGGTGACCGCGCTCGCGTTTGTCTTCGTCGTCTTCGTCAACGCGCTCGAACTGCTGGTCGGCGCGATCCAGGCGTACGTCTTCGCGCTGCTGACCTCGCTCTACATCAACGATGCGGTCAATCTGCACTAAGCCTTTCAACATCAACGCTTAAAATCGAACGGAGTTATACAATGGATCTCGCTTCTGCACAGGTACTCGGCGCCGGTCTGGCCGCCATCGGTGTCGGCGCCGCCTCGGCGGGCGTCGGCTTCGTGTTCGGCTCGTTCCTCCAGGGTGCGATGCGCAACCCCGCGGCGGCGGCGGGCCAGCAGGGCACGCTGTACATTGGCTTCGCCGCGGCGGAGTTGCTCGGGCTGATGGCGTTCGCCGTCGCCATGATCATCCTCTACGCCCGTTGATCTCGTGCTGCCGGCGGGTTCGCCCGCCGGTGCCGCGTATCAGGTGACGCATGCCACAAATTGCCCAACTTGCTCTCGTCTACCAGTCGCAGTGGTTCTGGCTGCTGATAACGCTGGGCGTGATCTTCTTCGTCGTCGGTCGCGGGATCGTCCCCAAGGTCGAGGCGACGGTGGATTCGCGCGATGCGAAGATCGCCGCCGACCTCGACGCCGCCGAGAGGGCGCGGGCCGAGGCCGATGCGACCGAGGCGAAGTGGCAGACCGACATGGCCAAGGTCCAGGCCGACGCACAAAGCGCCGCCGCCGAGGCGCGCTCGAAGGCGGGCGAAGCGGCCGCGGCGCGGCTCGCCGAGGCGGATGCCGTTCTGTCCGGCAAAGCTGCCGAAGCCAACGCCCGGCTCGCGGAATCGCGTGACGCAACGCTTGCCGCGATCGACGACGTCGCGGCGGATGCGGTGCGCGATATCGTCCTCAAGGTCTCGGGCGCCGAGGTTTCGGCGGCGGAGGCCAGTAATGCAGTGAAGGCGGCGCTCGCGCATGGCTGAAAATCCCATCGCCCACACGATCGTCCCCGGCGACGTCGGCGAACACGCAGAACCGAGCGCGCTCGGCATCGAAGCGGGCGGCTGGGTCGCGATCGCGATGCTCGTCGTGTTCGCGATCGCGCTGTTCGCGAAAGTCCCCGCGATCATCGCGCGGATGCTCGACGGCAATATCGCGGGCATCCGCGAGCAGCTCGACACCGCCGCGAAACTGCGCGCCGAAGCCGAAGCGTTGAAGGCCGAATATGAGGGCAAAGCGCGCGAGGCCGCGCGTGAGGCCGAAACTCTACGCGAATCCGCCGCGCGTCAGGCCGAAGACATCATCGCCAAGGCGAAGGCCGACGCGACCGCACTGATCGCGCGCCACGAGGAAGCGGCGCAGGAAAAGATCGCCTCGGCCGAACGCGCCACGCTTGCCGAAGTCCGCGCCAAGGTCGCCGGTGCGGCGACACGCGCCGCCGCAGCGATCATCGCCGAACGCCACGGCGCGACGGCGGACAAGGCGCTGATCGACAGCACGATCGCTGGACTTGGGCGACTAAATTAAGCCGCGTCGCCGTTCGGTTTGTTCCTGACCCCGTCGAGCGTGCTGACGGTTTTGTCCTCGCCCGCAATGACGGAAATGTCGCCGGTCGCCTCCAGTACCACCGCGCCGACATCGCCGATGTCGTAAACGCTCGCCGCGCGGAGCTTGGCGATCACGTCGTCGCGCGTCACGCGGCTTTCGGTCAAAGCCGATTCGATGAAACGCCCGCGGTGGACCAGCATCAGGGGTTCGTTCTCCAGCAGCCGTCGGATCGCCCCGGTGCGCCGCGCGCGCGCAAGCAGATATTGCGCCGCCAGCAACGTCGCCATCGCCGACAGCGCGCGCCAGAACCCCGGCCATTCGGCGGCCGTCGCCGCGGTCGCGAGCAGCGATCCAGTCGCCAACGTCACGACGAAGTCGAATGCGGTCATCTTCGAAAGCGTTTTGAGGCCGAGGATTCGAATGAGCGCGATGACCCAGATCAGGGTCGTGAGGGCAAGGATGGCGCCGCCGACAGCCGCATCGGGATAGGGGGACAGGCCGAACACGAAGTTTGTGATGCGCGTTCGTCGTGCTCTTGACGAGCTTTAACGTGAGTCTGAACGAATTGCGCTATGATCGATCTATGAACACACCCGAAGACGCATCCAAGACCGATCTGGCGGAAGATCGGACGAATTTGGCCGAAGATCGCACTTTGCTCGCCAACGAACGCACGTTCAGCGGTTGGGCACGGACATCGCTCGCCACGATCGGTATCGGGCTTGGCTTCAACGCGCTGTTCGGAACGCTTCAACCATTTTGGGTGCCGAGAGCGATTGCGACGTTGTTCATCCTGCTCGGAATATTGATCATCGTTATGGCGGAACGGCGTGCCTGCACGGTCGCGTCGCGGCTGACCGCGCACGAGGTCACGATGTTGCCGGCAATGAACCTCCGGCTGATCGCCATCGTCTTCACGGTCGGTGCGGTGGCCCTGATCGTCGGGCTATGGGCATTGTCTTCGGAATGATGGTTCGGGGGATCGCTCCCGATAAAAGTTGGTCGCTCCGGGTCACCGCAGCATCTCTCCGCCAGTGTCGTTTTTGACCTATATCGCGGACGGACGATGGAGCATTTTCACCACCAATCCGCAGCGGCAGGCGCATCGTGGCGCGCAGCCTGTATCTGCTCTACGCGATCGCGCCGAAGTCCGAACGGGTTGAACCGCGGCTATTTCGGCTTGCGGAATTTGTAGACGAACTGGTCGGTCTTCCCGCGAATTGAGGGATCGAACACCGCCGATGTGTGCGGGTCGGCCGGGTTGGCGTATATCGGATTTTCCGCCTCCAGCTTGAAGCCCGCCGCCTCGATTTCCTTCTTCGTCGCCGCCGGATCGCCGCGGTGCATGCTGTCGGCCGCAGCGAACGGCGTCTCGCCGGGCAAGCCGACGTGATCGACTACCAAGAATGTCCCGCCCGGCTTCAGCGCCGCGAACAGCATCGCCGCGACCTTGCCCGCGAAATCGGGGGTCGCCTGCTTCAGATGCAGGTCATGCCAGTTCTGCACCGTCACGACCGCGTCGAGCTTCTCCGGAAACGTCACCGCGCCGAGCGACTCGCGGCTCGGCACGACGTTGGCATACCCCTTCACCGCCTTATCCTGATCGGTCGCATAGGCGGCGCGGAATTTGATGAATTCCTCGGGCTGGTACGCATAGACCTTGCCCGTCGGCCCGACCGCCTTTGCCAGGATGCGCGTCAGATAACCGCCACCCATGATGAAATCGGCGACCTTGTCGCCCGGCTTGATCCCCGCGAAGGTGAGCAATTCCGCGGGCTTGCGCGCGGCGTCACGCGCGCGGTCCGCCTCCGGGCGCGCCGGATCGGCGACCGCCGCGACGATCGCCTTCGATGGGGCGGTGGCGGCGACGACGGGCGCGGCGAGCATCAGGGCTGCCAGCACGGGTACGATTACGGGTTTCATCTCGACTCTCCCTGACTTTCTTTGCGACGAGTATTGGCCGAAGTCGGTTGCGGCGCAATGACACGCTTTGCGCCACGTCACGTCGAAGGGTAAGAAGACGTGGCCCTAAAAGGACGAAGCCCGTGAAGTTCAGCGTATCCCTGCTCCTCCCCGTGTTGTTCGCCGCCCCCGCGGTCGCCCAATCCGACCAAACCCCTCCCGCCGAGGCGCCTTCGAACGCCAGCAAGGCGGCGGAGGATTTTTCGCTCGATCTGAACGCCGACGACGCCGCGACGGTGCCCGAAGCCACCGAATCGGCACCGGTTCCGCAAACGGCACCTGTCACCGCCGCGACGTCCGCGGCCAGCCGGTTCACGGTCGATACCCCGATCGAACAATTGCTCGCGGACAGTCGCAGCAAGGCGGTGGTGGACCGCAACCTGCCGGGCCTGTCGACCGACAAGAACCTCGACAAGATCAGGAACCTCAGCCTGCGCGCGCTGCAATCGCATTCGGGCGGCAAGCTGACCGATGCCTTGCTGGAGAAGACCGGAACCGAACTCGCGGCGATCCCGGCAAGGCGCCCGGCGTCCGGTCGGTGACTCTGGCCTAGCCGCGCCCGCGCCCCTAGATCGGCGGGATGGCGAGTTACGGCCCCCCCGATCGGTTTAACGAGGAAAAAGCGACCTTCGCGGTGCGGGGTTCCGACGCGCCCGATCTCGAGGCGGGGGTCGCCGCGATCCGCAACGTGCTGAAGACGCTGCCGTCGCGCCCCGGCGTCTACCGCATGCAGGATACGCGCGGCGACGTGCTCTACGTCGGCAAGGCGCGCGCGCTGAAATCGCGCGTCACCAACTACACGCAGGTCGATCGCCTGCCCAAACGCCTGCAACGCATGGTCGCGCAGACCCGCAGCATGACGATCGTCACCACCAACAACGAAGCGGAGGCGCTGCTGCTCGAAGCACAGCTCATCAAACGCTACCGCCCCGCCTACAACGTGCTGTTGCGCGACGATAAATCGTTCCCCTTCATCCTGCTCCGCCACGATCACGATTTCCCGCGCATCACCAAGCACCGCGGCGCTCGCAAGGCGAAGGGCGATTATTACGGCCCGTTTGCGAGCGCGGGCAGCGTCAACAACACCCTCAACGCGCTTCAGAAACTGTTCCTGCTGCGAAGTTGCACCGACACCTTCTTCAAGACGCGCGATCGGCCCTGCCTGCTCTACCAGATCAAACGCTGCTCCGCCCCATGCGTCGGCCGCATCGACACCGAAGGTTACAAGTCGCTCGTCGCCGAGGCGAAAGCGTTTCTGGCGGGCAAGGCGACGCAGGTTCAGGCCAGGCTCGGCGCGCAAATGGAGGCCGCCTCCGAACAACAGGATTACGAACAGGCTGCGGTGATCCGCGACCGGCTGAAGGCGCTAACCTTTATCCAAGGCAGCCAGTTCATCAACGCCGAGGGCGTCGGCGACGCCGACATCTTCGCGCTCGCCTGTCACGAAGGCGTGATGGGCATCCAGGCGTTCTTCATCCGCGGCGGGCAGAATTGGGGGCACCGCAGCTTCTTCCCCGCACACACCGCCGACGTCCCCGAAGACGAAGTGCTGACCCACTTCATGACCCAATTCTATGAAGAGGTGCCGCCCCCGCGCGCGATCCTGCTCGATCGCGTCATCGGCGAACAGGCGCTCGTCGAGGAAGCACTCGGCGAACGCGCCGGGCACCGGGTCGCGATCTCGGTCCCGCAGCGCGGCACGCGCAAACGCCTGATGGAACAGGCGCAGCGCAACGCCCGCGAGGCGCTCGAACGCCGCCTCGCCGAAAGCACCACGCAGGCCAAGCTCAACCGCGAAGTCGCCGAACTGTTCGACCTCCCCGAGCCGCCCGATCGCATCGAAATCTACGACAACAGCCACATTCAGGGCACCAATGCGCTCGGCGCGATGGTCGTCGCCGGTCCCGAAGGCTTCCGCAAGGGGCAGTACCGCAAGTTTAACATCAAGGACAAAACCACCACGCCCGGCGACGATTTCGCGATGATGCGCGAAGTCTTCACCCGCCGCTTCGCCCGCGCCTTGGAGGAGGACCCCGATCGCGACGGCGAAACCTGGCCCGATCTCGTCCTGATCGACGGGGGGCGCGGGCAATTGAACGCGGTGAAGGCGGTGCTCGAAGACCTTGGCATCGAGGACGTCTGCCTCGTCGGCATCGCCAAGGGCCCGCACCACGGTCGCGACGGCCGCGAGATATTCCACCTATTGGACGGCCGCGACTTCCAGTTGCCGGTCAATTCCCCCGTCCTGTTCTACCTCCAGCGCCTGCGCGACGAAGTCCACCGCTTCGCGATCGGCGCGCACCGCGAAAAACGCGCAAAGGCGATCGGCGCCTCACCGCTCGACGAAGTCCCCGGCATCGGCCCCGCGCGCAAGAAGGCGCTGCTGATGCATTTCGGGACGGGGAGGGCAGTACGCAACGCCAGTCTGGCGGACTTGCAGAAGGCGCCCGGCGTCTCCGCGTCCGTCGCGCAGCAGGTGTATGACTTTTACCACGCGCGCTGACGCGGGCGCTTGCCGGACGTCGGAACGACGCTAGTATAGTCGCGGGGTTTCAAGGGGGTTGGCGTCATGCGTCGGTTGGCGATCTTCACCGCGCTCGTTGCGATCGGCAGTGCCGCGCACGCCGGCGACAAGCCGCTTTATCAAGCCGCGCCCAATTGGGTGAAGGCTGCGCCGCCGATCGATCCCGCCAAGCTGGGCGCCGACGCGCCGGTCGTCGTCGTGCTCGATCAGCAGCAGCGGGTGTCGGGCGGGCAGCTGTGGAACTACGTCGATTCGGCGACGCGGATCGCGACGTCGCAGATGCTCAACGACGCGGGCACCGTCACATTGCCGTGGCAGCCCGACGATGGCGATCTGCTGATCCATCGCGCCGAAATCCTGCGCGGGACCGAGCGGATCGATCTTCTCGCCGCGGGCACACGGTTCGAAGTGTTGCACCGCGAAAGCGAACTCGAGCGGCTGAGCCTCGACGGCATTCTGACCGCGACGATGACGGTTCCCGGCTTGCGTGTCGGCGATGTCCTCCGGATGAGCTTTTCGACCACCACGCGCGATCCCGCGTTCGGCGGCGCGGTGCAGACGCTGGCGCTGCTGTTGGGCGATCCGGCGCGTGCCGCGTTTGCGCGCTATCGCCTGCTGTGGCCTTCCGCCGCGCCGCTCAAATGGCGGACTTATGTCGCGGATGCGAAGCCGGTGATCGGCAAGGTGGGCGGCGAAAACGAACTCACCCTCGCCCTGCCGCTCGGCAAACAGCCCGATCTGCCGGGCGATCTTCCCGCGCGTTTCCAGAAACCGGCGCTGATCGAGGCGACGACCTTTGCCGATTGGCCTGCGGTTTCGAGGGTCATGGCGCCGCTGTACGCGACCGATGGGCTGATCGCGCCGGGGAGCGCGGTCGCGCAGGAAGTCGCGACGATCGCCGCCAAGAGCAAGGATCCCCGCGTCCGCGCCGCGCTCGCCCTCCAACTGGTTCAGGACAAGGTCCGCTATCTCTACAGAGGAATGGAGCACGGCAATTACACGCCGCAGCAGCCCGACAAGACCTGGTCGGTCCGCTATGGCGACTGCAAGGCCAAGACATTGCTGTTGCTCGCGATCCTCAAATCGCTGGATATCGAGGCCGAACCGGTGCTGGCGTCGAGCCAGGGCGGCGATGCGCTGCCCAACCGATTGCCGCTGCCCGGTGCGTTCGATCACGTCCTGGTCCACGCGACGATTGGGGGCGAATCGCTTTTCCTCGACGGCACGGGGGCCGGTTCCCGGCTCGCCGATCTGTCCGATACGCCCGATTTCCACTGGGTCCTGCCCGTCCGTGCCGCGGGCGCGGGATTAATGGCGGTGCCGCTGCGCCCGCACGCGCGTCCCGATATCGCGATCGATCTGGAGCTGAATCAACCTGCCGGCGTGCGGTTTCCGACGCTCTACAAGGCGGTCGTCACGGTGCGCGGACCCTTGGCGGCTACCGTCGAGCAGGCGATGTCGCAGGGGAACAAGGAGCAGAAGGACAATATGGTCGCCTCGGTGATCGGCGGTCTGCTCGAACCCGGCATCACGCTCGATCAGTCGCTGACCTACTCCCCCGAACCCGGCACCGCGCAGATATCCGCGAAGGGCCTGCTCACGACGATGTGGAAACAGGAAGGCGAGCGGTATCGGCTCCCGCTCGATCGCAGCGTATCGAAGATCAATTTCGCCCCCGACCGTTCGCGAACCGCGTGGCAGTCTCTGCCCGTAGCCACGCGCGGCCCGGAAACCGCCACTGTGCACGCTCGCGTCCATCTCCCCAACGGCGGTAAGGATTTCGTCTTCGAAGGCGACCGCGATCTCGATACGACGATTGCGGGCGTGCGGATCGTACGCAAGGTGACCCGCGCCGTAGACTGGATCAAGATCGACGAGCGCTCCGATTCGGTCGGCGCCGAAATCTCTCCCGATGCGCTCGCCGGAGAGCGCGCGAAACTGACGCTTGCGAAGTCGCGGTTGCTGACGATCAATACGCCCGACGGCATTCTCGGACGGACGCGCGAGGCCGCCAACGCCCGACGCGACGGCGGCTTCAAGCCGATTCTGGCGGCCTATGCGCAGGCGATCGCGAACAAGCCCGACGAGGCATATGGCTATGCCAATCGTGCCGCGTTCCTGTCGGGCATCTTCGATTATCGGGGTTCGCTCTCCGATTACGACAAGGTCATCGCGATGGCGCCGACAGTCGCTGCTTATGTTTCGCGAAGCTGGTCGTACAGCCAGGTCGGTGAGGACGCCAAGGCGCTGGCCGACGCCGAATCGGCGCTGAAACTGGAGCCGGGATCGATTCCCGCGCGCGTTCGCCTGTCCTATCTGCTGGCGGAGCAGGGAAAATCGGAGCGTGCGCTGGGGCTGGTCGATGAAACGACGAGCGGCGGCGACGAACGCGTCGCGCTGACGGCGGCGCACGCCGACGTGCTCGAAGAACTCGGCCGCCCCGATGAGGGCCTGGCGACCTTCGATGCGGCGCTGAAGGTGAAACCCGGCAACCCCAATTTGCTCAACGGTCGATGCTGGTTGAAAGGCGAAGCCAAGATTTCGCTCGATACCGCGCTGAAGGATTGCACCAAGGCGATCGAACTGAGCGACGATCCCGCGCCCGCGCTCGACAGCCGCGCGCTCATCTATTTTCGCATGGGCCGGATGGACGACGCGATGACCGATCTGGACGCGGTGCTGACGACATCGCCGGATCAATCGGCAAGCCTGTATCTGCGCGGCGTCATTCGCACGAAGCGCGGCGATCTCACCGGCGCCGCCGAGGATTTGGCCTCGGCGCGTACGATTTTCCCGCAGATCGACAAGACCTATGCGAAGATGGGCATCGCACCCTGACGCTGTAGTCGTTTCCGGGCGAGCGGTTCGCGCGTCATGGATGCGATGCATTATCGCTTGCGTGCGCGGGCATCGCGGCTAACTTGCCCGCTCCGGGGGACGGGCGATGGATCTGGTACGCGAACGTCGCGTGCGAATGGGACGTCATCGCCGCGCGGCGCAAACTCAGCGATTTCGACGCGAACGACGAGCGCAATCAGGTCCGCAACGCGCTGGCGAAATGTGGTCGCCTAGGCTGATCCGCCCTCGCGAATCTCGCGCCTTTGCAGATTGTTCACCCCCCTCCGCTAACCCCGCCCGATGCCCGCGGTCTTCCTCACGATCGATACCGAGCTTGTCTGGCGTCACCACGCCGCGGGCGAACCGCGCGAGGCCATTTTCGCGCGGTCGATCGAACCCGCCGGGGTCGGCGTCGCGCATCAACTCGCGTTGCTCGCGCAATATGGTCTCAAGGCGACGTTCTTCGTCGATCCGATGCCCGCGCGAATCTACGGGCTCGATCCGTTTCGCTGGATCGTCGCGGCGATCCTTGATGCGGGGCAGGAGGTCCAGCTGCATTGCCATCCCAATTGGCGCGGCGCGCACGCGCGCGATCGTTCGGCGCACGAGCGGTTCGAACTGATCGATTATTCGGCGCAGGAACAGCGCGACCTGCTGGGCGAGGCGGTCGATCTGCTGGTGGCTTCGGGCGCACCGCAACCGATCGCGTTTCGCGGTGGCAGCTACGGCGCGAACGACGACACGCTGAAGGCGCTCGCGAAACTCGGCATCGCCTATGACAGCAGCCACAATGGCGGCGAGCATCCGTGGCCCAGCGCGATCAGCCTGCCGCGCGAACAGATCGCGCCGATTGACCATTGCGGAATCGTCGAAATCCCCGTCACGTTGATCGAGGAAACGCCCGCCCGCTACCGCAATGTCCAGATCTGCGCGCTCTCGACGGGCGAGATGCGTGCCGTGCTCGATCACGCGATCGCGAACCGGCATGTCGCGACGACGATCGTCGCGCACAGTTTCGAACTCGCCAATCGCGACGGCACGCGTGCCAATGCGGTCCATGTCGCGCGCTTCGAGGGGCTGTGCGCGATGCTCGCCGAACGAGGCGATGCGGCGCCGACGGTGCATTTCGCGGATCGCCCGGTTCTGGCGCTCGACCGCGACGATCGCCCGCTTGGCCCCAGCCCGTTCCGGCGGCGGCTGCGTCAGGCGGAGCAACTCTGGTCGAACTTGATCGCGGAACGCGCGGCGTGACCGCGCGCGTCCAGCCGCTGCGCTTCCAGATCGGCGCGCGAACGCTGGCGGCGATCCCGCGACGGCTGGAGCGCGTCGCGCTGTCGCTCGACGAGGCGTTGACGGGGGCGGCGCCGACGCTCGCGCCGCTCGCGCCCGACACCGACGGCCATCTCCTCACATCGCTCCCGGCGCATCGCGAAGCGGCGCTCCGTCGCGCCGGACTGATCGGTTTCGTCCGCCAACGGTATACGCGCTATTACGTCGACCTCGAAGGCGGTGAGACGGCCTGGGCCGCGGGGCTATCCGCACGAACCCGATCCGGCGTGCGACGCAAGGCGAAGAAACTCGCTGCGGCGAACGGGGACAACCTCGATATCCGCACGTATCGCAGCGCCGCCGATCTCGCGACATTCCTGCCGCTCGCGCGCCAAGTGTCGGCGAAGACCTATCAGGAACGACTGCTCGGATCGGGCCTGCCCGACGATGCGGGTTTCGCCGATCGGGTGCACGCGCTGTCCGGCGACGACGCCGCGCGCGGATGGTTGCTGTTCCTGGGCGAAACGCCGATCGCCTATCTCTGGTGCACGGCGGACGGTGCAACCTTGCGCTACGATCATGTCGGGCACGATCCCGACTGGGGCCATCTCTCGCCCGGCACCGTCCTGATGGATCACGCGCTGCGCAGCCTGTTCGGCGATTGTTTCGCGCGGTTCGACTTCACCGAGGGCGAGGGGCAGCACAAACGCGGCTTCGCGAGCGGCGGAACGGCGTGCGTCGATCTGCTGCTGCTGCGTCCGACATTGGCCAATCGTGTCACCGTAACGGCGCTCTCGGCATTCGACCGCGCAATGGTCTTGGCGAAGCGGGTGGCCCAGACGCCCGCGCTCAAGCGATTGGCGAACAAGGTCCGCCGCGCCTAGACGGGCGCATGCACCTCGCCGCGCCGGCCATCATCCTCGCGATCCGCGCGCACGGCGAAAGCGGTGCGATCGTCCGCGCGCTCACCGCCGATGATGGCGTTCAGGCGGGATACGTCCGCGGCGGCCGTTCGCGGCGATTGCGCCCGGTGTTGCAGCCCGCGAACCTCGTCCTCGGCGAATGGCGGTCGCGCACCGATGAACAACTCGCCGCGCTGACCGTCGAACTCGTCCACAGCCGTGCCGCGCTCCATGCCGAGCCGCTCGCCGCCGCCGCGCTCGAATGGACGACCGCGCTCACCGCGACCGCGCTGCCCGAGGGACAGGCCTATCCGCGGCTTCACGCCGCACTCTCTGGCGTTCTCGACGCGATCGAGGCGGCGCCTGCGGCAAAGGGCTGGGCGGGAAGCCTGGCGCGATACGAACTGCTGTTGCTCGCCGAACTCGGCTTCGGCCTCGATCTCGCGCGCTGCACGGTGACGGGCACGCGCGACGACCTCGTCTTCGTCAGTCCCAAAAGCGGAGGGGCCGTGAGCCGCGCCGCCGCAGCGGGATACGAACCGCGCCTGTTGCCGCTCCCCGCTTTCCTCCGCGAAGGCGGCACGGCGGACTGGCCCGACATCCTCGCCGCGCTCACGATCACCGGCCATTTCCTCGAACGCGACATCCTCACCGATCGCCGCAGCGACACGCTGGCCGCGCGTGAACGCCTGATCGATCGGCTGAAAAGGGCGGTTGCGTGAGGCGGTGGCGCTCGTCATTAACGCCTCCCAGTCGTTCCGTTTGCCCGAACGGCTGTGGGGGCCAATGAATCACACACCGTTGATCGCGATCATGCCCGGCGACGGCATCGGTCCCGAGGTTACCGCCGAGGCGCGTCGCGTGCTGGAAGCGCTCGATCTCGGCCTCGTGTTCGAGGAAGCGCCGGTGGGCGGCGCCGCCTATCGGGTCGCGGGGCATCCGTTGCCGCCCGAAACGCTGGCGCTGGCGAAGCGCGCCGACGCGATCCTGTTCGGCGCGGTCGGCGATCCCGCGTTCGACGGACTTGAGCGCAATCTGCGCCCCGAACAGGCGATCCTCGGGCTGCGCAAGGCACTCAAGCTGTTCGCCAACCTTCGCCCCGCGAAGATGTTTCCCGGCCTCGAAGACGCCTCGGCGCTTCGCCCCGAAATCGCGCGCGCGATCGATATGGTCATCGTCCGCGAACTGACTGGCGATGTCTATTTCGGCGAAAAGGGCCGCGGCGTCACCAAGACCGGCCTGCGCGAAGGCCATGATCTGATGCGCTACGACGAGGTCGAGGTCGCGCGCATCGCGCGCGTCGGCTTCGAAACCGCGATGAGCCGTAGCGGCCGACTCGTCTCGGTCGATAAGGCCAACGTCCTCGAAACCTCGCAACTCTGGCGCGAGATCGTCGAGGAGGTGTCGCGCGATTATCCCGATGTCGAACTGACCCACATGTATTGCGACAATGCCGCGATGCAGCTCGTCCGCGCGCCGCAGGCGTTCGACACGATCGTGACGGGCAATCTGTTCGGCGACATCCTCTCGGATCAGGCGTCGATGTGCGTCGGATCGATCGGCATGCTGCCGTCGGCTTCGCTCGATCAGGACGGCAAGGGACTGTACGAACCGATCCACGGCAGCGCGCCTGATATCGCGGGCGAGGGCAAGGCCAATCCCTGCGCCGCGATCCTCTCTGCGGCGATGCTGCTGCGCCACTCGCTGCGTATGGCCGATCCCGCCGACCGGATCGAGCGCGCGGTCGCCGCCGCGCTGGCGAGCGGCAAGCGTACCGCCGATCTTGGCGGCGACTGCCGGACCGTCGAAATGGGGGACGCGGTGCTGGCGGCACTATGAGCGGGATGCTCGACCTCGCGGTGGTCGTGCCGACCTTCAACGAGAAGGCGAACGTGGCCGTGCTGGTCGCCAAGCTCGATCAGGCGCTGGCAGGGCTCGACTGGGAAGCGGTGTTCGTCGACGACGACAGCCCCGACGGGACGGCTTCGGCGGTCCGCGAGATCGCGCGCGTCGATCGCCGTATCCGCGTGATCCAACGGATCGGCCGGCGTGGCCTTTCGTCGGCGTGCATTGAGGGAATGTGCGCGACCGCTGCGCCGCTCGTCGCGGTGATCGACGGCGACATGCAGCATGACGAGACGCTGCTGCCAAAGATGGCGGCGGAACTGCGCGATAACGACGCGCTCGACCTCGTCGTCGGCTCGCGCTTCGTCGATGGCGGCGGAACGGGCGAGTGGGACCGCGACCGCGTCGCCAAATCCGCCTTCGCGACGAAACTGTCGCAACGGATGCTCAAGGTCGATCTGACCGACCCGATGAGCGGCTTCTTCATGGTCCGCAGCGATCTCGTCCGCAGCCTGGCGCCCAACCTCGCCGGGATCGGCTTCAAGATCCTGCTCGACATCCTCACCGCCAGCCCGCGAAGGCTGAACTTCGCTGAACTTCCCTACACCTTCCGCCTCAGGACCGAGGGCGAATCGAAGCTCGATCACGTCGTCGCGATGGAATATCTGATCGCGCTCTACGACCGCAAATTCGGCAAGGTCGTCCCCGTACGTTTCGCGATGTTTTCGGCGATCGGAGTGCTCGGTGTAGGCGTGCATTTCGCAACATTGATCCCGTTGTTTCAATGGTTCGGCTGGTCGTTTCGTCTCAGCACGATCATCGCGACTGTGGTGGCGATGACGTTCAATTTTTTCCTCAACAACGCGCTCACCTATCGTGACCGCCGGTTGAAGGGCTGGCGGCAATTGCTCGACGGCTTGGTGTCGTTCTGCGTCGTCTGTTCGGTCGGCGCGGTCGCCAACATCGGCGTCGCTGCGTTCCTTCACGATGCTCGCAATGGCTATTGGGCAACGTCCGCGCTGATCGGCGTGCTGATCGGCGCGGTGTGGAATTACGCGCTGTCGTCGCGGTTTACGTGGGGCCGGTATTAGACCCAGCCGGGTAACCACATCCAACCGTGAAACGCATCCGGGCCAGGCAGCGCCTGCGCCGACAGGATCGGGAAGAAATACACGAACACGCCGAACGCCAGCAGCGCGAAACCCGCATCCCAATATTTGAGCCGATCGCGCCAGTAATGAAACGCCGCGGCGATCGCGATGCAGAGGAAGATGCTCGACAGATAATAATAATAGAAAAACCCCAGCGACTTGGGGATCAAGGCCCACATCGCCAGCGAGGCCACCCACAGCATCGCCGCCGCGAGCAGCCGCGGATCGCCCGACCTGATCCACCCCCATTGGCAAGCCGCCACCGCGACCAACCCGCCCCACAGGATCACCGGATTGCCGATCAGCAGGATGCCACGCTGCGCGCCGTCGACGAATTCGTAGAGATACCAGATCGCGCGTTTGTCGAGCGGCCAGGTCCACCACCCAGATTGGTAGGTGTGCGGCGGCAGCACCTGCGTCTGGCGTGCGTACATCTCTGCCTGGAACGGCAGCAGGTGCGCCAGCGTCATCGCGTCATGCGCATAGAAGAACGCGGGCGCGAACGTCGCGAAATATACCACGACCGAAACCGCGCCGAACACGAATGCACCGGCAATCAGCCCTACACGCGGGAATGTCTCACGATCCTGCCACTTCGCATAGAGGAACGTCGCCACGGCGAACCCCGCATAGGGCAACGCGGTCCACTTGCACCCCACGGCCAGCCCGAAAGCCACCGCGGTCGCGATCCATCGTCCCCAACCGCCGCGTTGCAGCGACCAAAGGAACATCGCGATACCGACGACGACGAACGCGGCCATGAACCCGTCGAGCATCGCGATCCGCGCCTGGATGTAGACCGTGAAATTGAGCAGCACGAGCAACGCGCCGAACACACTCGTTCTGAGCCGACCAAAGCTCATCTGAAGGATCGCAAAGACGCCGACGACAACCGCAGTCGCAGCGAACGTGGACATCACACGCCAGCCGACCGGGGTGTCGCCGAAGACCATCAGGCCGAGCGCGATCAATGTCTTGCCGAGCAAAGGATGCTCGATGTTGGTCGGGCCCGACAGTTCCAGCAGCTTGCGCGCCGCCGGCAAGTAATGCGTCTCGTCGAACACCGGCTTGTGCGGCACCGCCAGTCGCACGAGGAAAAGGAATTCCGTAGCCAACCCGATCAGGGTCGCGACGAAGATCGGCCGGCGCAGCATCACGCCCCTTCTTACACCCGGCTCTCTTGAAAGGGAGGGGGATGTTGGCGCAAAGGCCAAGGATGAAGCGCCGCACCGGACAAGACCGCAGCATCACCGACCATTGGCGCCCCGCGACCAAGGCGGTGCGCGGCGGCACCGCGCGCTCCGAATGGGGTGAGACTTCGGAAGCGTTGTTCCTGACCTCGGGTTATGCCTACGATTGCGCTGGGGACGCCGCCGCGCGCTTCGCGGGCGATCAGGTGGGCATGACCTATTCGCGGCTCCAAAACCCGACCGTCGAGATGCTCGAACACCGCATCGCGTTGCTCGAAGGTGCCGAGGCTTGCCGCGCGATGGCTACCGGCATGGCGGCGATGACCGCGGTGCTTCTGTGCCAGCTCGAAACCGGCGACCACGTCGTCGCGGGCCGCGCTGCATTCGGATCGTGCCGTTGGCTCGTCGATACGTTGCTGCCGAAGTTCGGCATCGCGACGACGGCCGTCGATGCGCGCGATCCACAGGCGTTCGCCGACGCGATCCGCCCCGAGACGAAGGTGTTCTTCTTCGAAACTCCCGCCAATCCGACGATGGACATCGTCGATCTGAAAGCGGTGTGCGACATCGCCCGAGCGCGCGGCATCACTTCGGTCGTCGACAATGCCTTCGCCACCCCTGCGCTCCAACGACCGATGGAATTCGGCGCCGACGTCACCGCCTATTCCGCGACCAAGATGATGGACGGGCAGGGCAGGGTGCTCGCCGGCGCGGTGTGCGGGACGCAGGATTTCATCGACAACACGCTGCTGCCGTTCACGCGGAATACCGGGCCGACGTTGTCGCCGTTCAATGCGTGGGTGGTGCTGAAAGGGCTTGAGACGCTCGACTTGCGCATCCACCGCCAGTCCGAGAATGCAGTGAAGGTCGGCCAGTTTCTCGAACCGCGCGTACCGAAGATGCTCCACCCCGGCCTCCCCAGCCACCCGCAACACAATCTCGCGATGAGCCAGATGGACGCCGCGGGGCCGATCTTCGCATTCGAGGTCGCGGATCGCGCGCAGGCGCATGGGCTACTCGATGCGCTCGCGTTGGTCGACATCTCGAACAACATCGGCGATTCGCGCTCGCTGATGACGCATCCGGCCTCTACCACGCACGCGTCGGTCAGCGAGGAACGCCGGTTGGAAATGGGGATCGACGAGGGCATGCTGCGCCTCAACGTCGGTCTCGAAGACCCGGCCGATGTCATCGACGATCTCGACCAAGCCTTGACCGCTGTCGGCTTGTGAAGGCGCTGTTCCCCAATTCGGAAACGACGCGCGGCGTCGTCGTGCGCGTCTCGGTCAGCTACCTGCCCGAACAATCCGAGCCCGCGCGCGGCCGCTGGTTCTGGGCGTATCATATCCGTCTCGAAAACGAGGGCGAACAATCGGTCCAGCTCCTCACCCGGCACTGGATCATCACCGACGGCCGCGGCGCGCGCCATTCGGTCGAGGGCGAAGGCGTCGTCGGCGAAAAACCGCTGATCGCGCCGGGCGGCAGCTACGATTACGTCTCGGGCTGCCCGCTCGCGACGCCGTCGGGATCGATGCAGGGCACCTACCGGATGATCGGCGAGGACGGCGCGACCTTCGACGTCGCGATCCCGAAATTCGCGCTCCTCGCCCCGGCGGTGGGGGCGTGACTTCATCCAATACACCACCACAAGGCGCGTCACCCCAGCGAAAGCTGGGGTCTCATTGGGGCGGGTTCTGCGTTCTCCAACCGGGAGACCCCAGCTTTCGCTGGGGTGACGAATTGTGGATCACGGTGACGGCGGCTTGAAACGTACCCACCTTCCCCTGAACGGCCTGCGCGTTCTCGACGCCGCCGCACGCCATTTGTCGTTCACCCGCGCCGCCGACGAACTCGCGGTCACCCCCGCCGCGGTCGGCCAGCAGGTCCGCGCGCTAGAGGACACACTCGGCGTCGTCCTGTTCCGCCGCACCACGCGCGGCCTCGAACTCACCCCCGAGGGCGATGCCGGCCTCGCCGCACTTCGCGAAGCCTTCCTCCAGTTCGAGGAAGCGGTGCGCGCGATGCAGGCGGGGCAGTCGTCGAAATCGCTGACCATCGCCGCACCGCGCGACCTGACCGAGAAATGGCTGATGCCGCGCCTCGCCGAAATCGCGCGCGCCGACGGCGAACTCCGCTTTGCCTTGGTCGCCGCCGACGAGCCGCCTGATTTCACCGAAGCCAACCTCGATCTCGCGATCCGCTGGGGCGAGGGGACCGGCGATCTCGAAGGCGAGGCGATCGAATCCGAAGGCATGGTGACGATCGAACGCCCCGGCGGCGGCGCGGATACGCGTATATCGTGGCCCGGCTGCCTCAACGACGCGGCGGTGTCGCTCGTCCGAGTCGGTGATGCGGGACTCGCGATCGACGCGGCGGCGGAAGGGCTTGGCCGCGCCACCGTCCCCGAACTGCTCGCGACCGCCGATATCGCCGCGGGACGCGTCGCGATAATCGGAGACCCCAAACCGTACCGTCTCGGCTATTGGCTCGTCGCGCCGTTGCCGCAGTGGCGTCAGAAGAAGGTGCAGGCGCTCGTCGCCGCATTGGGCGCGTGATCGCCGCCGAGCCGTTCGAAACCGCGCGCCTCGCGATGCGGCGGCAGCGCGTCGCAGATGCCCCGGCGTTGTTCGAGGCGTATCGCGATGTGGATCTGATGCGCTATTGGTCGAGCGCGCCGCATGCCTCGATCGAGGAGACGCGGGCGTATCTCGATCCGCGCGAGGATCATCAGGACTGGCGCGGCTGGTCGATCACGCTGAAGGGCGACGATACAGCGATCGGCACGCTCGCCGCGACGACGCGGCGGCCCGGCGTGGCGGAAATCGGGTATCTGCTGGTTCGGGTGCGTTGGGGCCACGGCTATGCCCGCGAGGCGGCCACCGGGCTGATCGAACTGCTGTTCGCCGAAGGCCACCGGCGCGTCTTCGCGGATACCGATCCCGACAATGCCGCATCGATTGCGATGCTCGAACGGCTCGGGTTCAAGCGCGAAGGTCTGCTCCGTCAGGAATGGGAGACGCACATCGGGGTGCGCGATACCTTGCTGCTCGGGCTGCTGCGCGATGAATGGCGGCGCGAGGTTAGCGCGCCGCCAGAACGAGTGCGCGGTTCATCAGCGCAAGGAAGGTGAGTTCGGGCGTCTCGCCATCCGCGCGATGCCAGTTGCCCGCCACCGCCCGCCAAGCACCATCCTTGCGGCGGACGAGAAAGCTGGCCGAGATCACTCCTGGTTCCGATCCGCCCTTGTAGCCGACATAGGTATATTGCCCTGCGGTTGTCGGGTCGGTCCCCGGATTGACCGCGAGGATCGCGCGAGTCGTCGGGTCGGCGCCTTTCAACGCGCCAAGCACTTTCGCCATCGCCGCGGGACTCGCGAACCATTCGACCGCGTCGATCGCGACCGGCGTGTCGCCGAATACCGCGGCGTCGAGCGTCATGCGCGAAAGCGCCGGATCGACCAGCATCCGCCGCCGCGCGGCGAGATCGGCGGTCGCCCAGGCGGCGGAACGCGCCGGAACGGTCTTGAGTGCGAACGCCTCGCGCGTCGTCAGAATCGGAAACGACCGGGCTGGCGCTCCCGCCGCCCGCGCGACCGCCTCGACATGGATACGTCCGAGCGCGGTGACCAAACTATCCGCCGCGGTATTATCGCTGATCGAGATCATCAGCGTCGCGAGACTCTGCAGCGTCACCGGCGTCCCCGCCGGCCAGGTCTGCGTGATCCCCGATGCGAGCGACGGTGCGCCGAGCGGGACGACATCGCTCCATCGCCGCCTGCCGGCCTTCACCTGCCGCGCCGCCTCGGCCAGCACCCATAATTTGAAGCCCGAGCCGATCGGCGCCGCGACGTCGCCGTTCAACGCCGCGATCGGTCGCGGCACGGCGCCGTCGAGCGCATAGACGCCGAAACCGCTCGCCCCCGGCAATTTGCGGAAATCCGCCTCCAGCTTGGTGAAATCGTCGTCGGTCAGCGTCGTCCCGCGCACGAACAGCCCGGTGACCGCGCCGGGCAGTGGCCCGACCGCGATCTCCACTGCTGCGGTCCCGCGCTCATAGGCGACCGTTACCTTGGCGGTCGTCCGCGTCACCGGCACGATCGCGCCAACCCGCAACGGCCGACCGAGTGCGACCTTGAGCTGCGCCGCGATCGCATCGAGCTTCGCCTTCGGAACATCCATCCGGAACGACGGCGCGAAATACGTCTCGTAATCGCCGGTGCCGTCTAGGATCGCGACCAGCCCGTCGATCCGCTGCGTCAGTGCCGGGTCGCTTTGCGGCGCCTTTGCCGCCGCCGGAACCGCCCCGATCAGGAACAGAAGCGCCAGCAGCCAGCGCATCGTCAGTTCTTGAGCCGCCATCCCCGGCTAAGCAGCGTGTAGCACGTCAGCGCGAGCACCACGTCGATCCCGAGGATCACGATGCTGCCGACCAATATCGGCGAGTCGGCGATCCCGAGAAACCCGTATCGGAACCCCGAGATCACATAGAAGAACGGGTTGAGGTGGCTGATCGCGCGGAACGTCGGCGCGAGCCGG
>CBDCNF010000020.1:0-42888 GCA_965219285.1 Sphingomonas sp. | reverse complement strand
CCGGTTCTACGATCTGACGGGCGGGCGGATCACCGTCGATGGCCAGGATATCGCCGAGGTGACGCAGGCGTCGTTGCGCGGCGCGATCGGTATCGTGCCGCAGGATACGGTGCTGTTCAACGATACGATCGGCTATAACATCGCCTACGGCCGTGAGGGCGCGAGCGATGGCGAGATCGTCCGTGCCGCGCGCGGGGCGGCGATTGCGGGGTTCATCGAGACGCAGCCGCTGGGGTATGACACACGCGTCGGCGAGCGTGGGCTGAAACTGTCGGGGGGCGAGAAGCAACGCGTCGCGATCGCGCGGACGTTGCTCAAGAATCCGCCCATCCTGATCCTCGATGAGGCGACGTCGGCGCTCGACAGTCGTACCGAGGGCGAGATCATGGAGACGCTCGAGGCGATCGAGCGCGGGCGCACGACGATCGTCATCGCGCATCGCCTGTCCACCATCGTCCATGCCGACCGGATCGTCGTGCTGGAGGCGGGCGAGATCGCGGAGACGGGGACGCACGGCGAACTGCTGCGGCGTGGCGGGCTTTACGCCGAGATGTGGGCGCGCCAGGCACAGGAACGCGAGGACGCGCTGGCGGCGGAATAGCCGTAGCGCGGCGCTCGTGCCTTCAACCGTTCGTTTCGAGCGAAGCCGAGAAACGCAGAGATAACGCCTGCGACACGTTTCTCGACTTCGCTCGAAACGAACGGATGTGGGGGTGCCCCAGCATCATTGTTCTTTACGCCTCGGGATGGCGCTTCATGTAGTCCGCGACGAAGCTGCATTGCGGATCGATCTTGAGGCCCCTGGCGCGCGCCTGCGACAGAGCCCCGGCGACGAGTTTGCTGCCGATGCCTTTGCCTTCCAGCGCGGCGGGAACCTTCGTGTGGGTGAAGACGATCGTATCGCCGTCGCGTCGGTATTCGGCGATCGCGGTATCGCTTTCCACGCTCAGTTCGAAACGGTGTTCGGCGGCGTTGTCGTGGACGGTATCGTCGGTCATGCGGGGCTCCTTCTACGCCATTCGATCCGTGCGAGGATCGCGCGTTGTTCGACGGCGTTGCTGCTGCCCCAACGCGCGATCTCGTCGAGGGTTCGCGCGCAGCCGGTGCACAGGTCGGTCGCGGGATCGATCGCGCAGATGCCGGTGCATGGCGAGGGCAAAGGCGCCTCGGCCACCGCGTCAGCCGCCGAAGGTGGCGCTCAGGAAATCGGGGACGGGGCCGTTCCAGCCTTCGTCGGGAGCGGCGTCGTCGTGGGCGGCGCGCGGCTGGGGCGTTTCCTCGCGTTTCGGCGCTTCACGGCGCGGACGCGGCTCGGCGCGCGGCGGTCTTGCCGGCGCGGGCGTTTCGACCGGCGCCGGGGCGGCGGCGGAGCCCGCATCCTTGGGCTTGCGGCTGCGGGAGGTGCGCTTGCGGGGCGGCTTTTCGCCTTCGGACCCGTCGTCGCCGACCGGCGCGGCGGGTGCGCTACCGAGGCGCTCGATCTTCTGCCCGGTCAGCTTTTCGATATTGGCGATGTTTTCGGCGTCGTCGGGCGCAACGAACGTGTAGGCGGTCCCCGTCGCGCCGGCGCGGCCGGTGCGGCCGACGCGGTGGACGTAATCGTCGGGATGCCACGGCGCGTCGAAATTGAAGACGTGGCTGACGCCCTTGATGTCCAGGCCGCGTGCGGCGACGTCGGACGCGACGAGGATATTGATCGTCCCGTCCTTGAACCGGTCGAGCTCGGCGATCCGTTGCGACTGTTCCATGTCGCCGTGGATCTCACCCGATTTGAAACGGGACTTCTGGAGCGACTTGTTGAGCTCGCGCACCGTCGTCTTGCGGTTGCAGAAGACGATCGCGGTGGTGACGTCGGCGGCGGACAGCAATTCGCGCAGCGTCTCGCGCTTGTCGGCCGCGCTCGATTTCACCGGCACGACATATTGCTTGATGTTGACGTTGGTGGTGGCGGGGCGCGCGACCTCCACGGTCTTGGGGCTGTTGAGGAATTTGTCGGCCAGTTTCTTGATCGGCGCGGGCATCGTCGCCGAGAACAGCAAGGTCTGTCGCTGTTTGGGCAGCTTGGTGCAGATTTCCTCGATATCGGGAATGAACCCCATGTCGAGCATCCTGATCGGCCTCGTCGATGACCAGCAGATTGCAGCCGGTGAGCAGGATCTTGCCGCGCCCGAACAGGTCCATCAGCCGTCCGGGCGTCGCGATCAGCACGTCGACGCCGCGTTCGAGCGCGGCGGTCTGATCGCCCATCGAGACCCCGCCGATCAGGAGCGCCATCGAGAGCTTGTGATATTTGCCGTATTTCTCGAAATTTTCGGCGACCTGCGCGGCGAGTTCGCGGGTCGGCTCGAGGATCAGGCTGCGCGGCATCCGCGCGCGGCTGCGGCCTTCGCCGAGGATGTCGATCATCGGGAGGACGAACGCGGCGGTCTTGCCGGTGCCGGTCTGCGCCACGCCGATGATGTCCTTCATCATCAGGACGCTCGGGATCGTGCTCGCCTGGATCGGGGTCGGTTCGGTATAGCCCGATTCGCCGACCGCGCGGAGGAGTTCGTCGGAAAGGCCGAGATCGGCGAAGCTCATGCAAATGTCCGAAAGTGGCGTCGACGACACTCGCCGGCGGCTGCCTGCGCGGCGCTCCCCCATCGGGGCGCGAAAGTCAAGGATTCGGCACGGCGTCGCCGCGGCGTCGGATCGGTCATGCCGCCGCGATCGCCTTACGGCGTATTGCGCCCGCCGGTCTGCCCGCCACCCGCGCCCGGCGCCCCGACGGTGCCGATATTGCCGAACAGATCGTTGAAGAAACCGCGCTTGCGCCCCAGCGTCGGCGTCGCCTTGTTGCTCGGATCGATCGAGGCGACCTGGCCGAGGCCCGATTTGCGGATCGCGCTGACATTGCCCTTCGCGTCGAAGCTGATCTCCATTGTCAGCTGATCGCGGACCTTCGGCGTACTGTAGAGATAATTGCGGCTGTCGCGCGCGATATAATACCAGTCGCCCTGATTGAACTGGCTGGCGAAGCTGGGGTGGCCGAGCGTGGCGAGAACCGACTGGCGGTTGTCGACACCGGGCTGGATCGAATTCACCAGATCCGCATCGACGATATAGCCCTGGTGCGAGCGGGACGGTGTGCAGCCGCCGGCGGCGATCGCGATCGAGGCGGCGAGAATGAGGTGACGCATGGGAACTCCGCTCCGGCGGGACGTTGCGCCCGCGGCCTTTCGGCTCAATATGCCGCGTCGCCGCGACAGACAAGCGTGGGCGCACATACGGGATGATGACATGGGCTGGTTCGACGCTCTGTTCGGGCGCAACGACGAGGCGGGACTCGCGCTCTACAGCGCGATCGTCGCGCGCGCACGGCAACCGCATTGGTACGTCGAAGGCGCGGTGCCCGACACCGTCGATGGTCGTTTCGACATGATCGCAGCCGTCTTGACGATGGTATTGCTGCGGCTGGAAAGCGATCCCGCGGGCGCGGCGCTCGCGGTGCAACTGACCGAGCGGTTCATCGCGGACATGGACGGGCAGTTGCGCGAACTCGGCGTCGGTGACGTCGTCGTCGGCAAGCATGTCGGGCAGATGATGGCGATGCTCGGCGGGCGGCTCGGCGCGTATCGCGACGGATTGGCGACGGGCGATATGGACGCGGCGCTCGTCCGCAACCTCTATCGCGGCGCGGCGCCCGATGCGGCGGCGGTGGCGCATGTCCGCGAGGCGCTGCTGGCGTGGCGCGGTGAGGTCGAGGCGACTTCGATCGAGGCGCTCGCGGCGGGGGAAATCGCGTGAGCCCTGAATTTTCGCGGATCGAGCGCGTCGATTCGATCGGTGGCGAGCCGCGAACTATCACGGTCGAGGCGGATGCGGACGAGCGGCGGCGGCTGGCGGGGCGGTTCGGCCTGATCGCGGTCGAGCGGCTGGCGGCGCGTTTCACGGTACATCGCGATTCGACAGGCTTGATTGCAGAAGGCCGGGTCGAGGCGACGGTAACGCAGGCGTGTTCGGTGACCGGCGATCCGATCGCCGCGACGGTCGATGAGGCGATCACGCTGCGCTTCGTCGAGGCAGCGGCAAGCGGCGAGGAGATCGAACTGAGCGACGATGCGATCGACACGATCGAGATCGAGGGCGGCGCGATCGATCTCGGCGAAGTCGCGGCGGAGACGATGGCGCTGGCGCTCGATCCGTTCCCGCGCAGCGCCGGCGCGGCGGAGGCGCTGCGCGCGGCGGGGGTGGTCGGCGAGGAAAATGCGGGGGCGTTCGGTGCGCTGGCGGGGCTGAAGGACAAGCTAGGACGCGGCTAGCGCCTCAATCGTCCTCGTCCTCGAACCCCACCAATGCCAGCGCGCGCGCCTTGATCTGGCGGGTCATGCACCAGTGGATCAGCGCCTCCTCGCGGCCATGCGTCACCCACACCTCCTTCGGCGCGATCTCGATCAGCGTATCGGTCAGTTCGTCCCAGTCAGCGTGATCGCTCAGGATCAACGGCAGTTCGACGAGCTTTTGCCGCGCCCGTCCGCGAACGCGCATCCAGCCGCTCGCCATCGCGGTGATCGGATCGGGCAGCCGCCGCGACCAGCGATCGTTGAGCGCCGACGGCGGGCACAGCACGATATGCCCCGCCATCTCGGCTTTCGTCGCGCCAGTCGCGGGAAGCAGTTCGCCGAGCCGAACGCCGTGATCGGCGTAAAGGTCGCACAAGCGCTGGAGCGCGCCGTGGATGTAGATCGGCGCTTCGTGGCCGCGTTCGCGGAGTTCGGCGATCACGCGCTGCGCCTTGCCGAGCGCATAGGCGCCGACGAGGACGCAACGGTCCGGATTAGCGTGAAGCGCGGCGATCAGTTTGTCGATCTCGTCGCCGGTCTCTGGATGGCGAAAGACCGGGAGCGCGAACGTGGCCTCAGTGACGAAGACGTCGCATTTGACCGGCTCGAACATTGCGCAGGTCGGGTCGGCGCGGCGCTTGTAGTCGCCCGAGACGACGACGCGCTCGCCGCGATAATCGAGGACGATCTGCGCCGAACCGAGGACATGGCCCGCGGGCACATAGCCGACATCGACCTGTCCCATCTGAATCGTCTCGCCGTACGCAACCGGATGGCCCGCTTGCTCGCCGTAACGCGCGTCCATGATCGCGAGCGTTTCCGGCGTCGCCCACACAGCGCCATGCCCGCCGCGCGCGTGATCGGCATGGCCGTGCGTGACGAGCGCGCGCGGCTGCGGCGTCGAGGGATCGATCCAGGCGTCGGCGGGCTTCACGTAAATGCCGTGCGGATGGGGTTCGAGCCAGTCGCCGAGCTTCGTCATTCGCGCGATATGGGCGTGGCGAACGATCACGCCAACACTGTTTGCGGCGGCGATGCCAGCCGCCTACAAGATGCGCATTCGCTTCGGGAGCAAAATATGTTCGGTGTCAGTCTGTGGACCCTGTTGGTGATCGTCGGGCCGGTGTTGCTGATCGGCGCGATCGTCTGGGCGATGATGAACAACCGCACCACGCCCGAACAGGATGCGCGCACCGCCGAAGCGACGCGGCAGATGTACAAGGAACAATCCGCCGAGGATGACGCGCGCGACGGCTGACGCGCGCGACGCCGCATCCTATATCGCGGCGATGGCGGCCGCTCCGATCGATCTTCCCGCGCCGCTCGCCGACTGGTTCGCGCGACGTGGCTGGACCCCGCGTCGGCACCAACTCGATATGCTGCGCGAGGCGCGCGCCGGGCGGCACGCGCTGCTTGTCGCGGCGACCGGCGCGGGCAAGACGCTCAGCGGGTTCCTGCCAACGCTGGCGGACCTGATCGAAGCGCCGACCGATGGCCTCCACACGCTCTACGTCTCGCCGCTGAAGGCGCTCGCGGTCGATATCCAGCGCAATCTCGTCACGCCGGTGGACGAAATGGCGCTCGACATCCGCGTCGAGACGCGGACCGGCGACACGCCGTCCGATCGCAAGGCGCGGCAACGGGTGAAGCCGCCGCAGATTCTTCTCACCACCCCCGAATCCCTGTCGCTGCTGCTGAGCTATCCCGACAGTTTCACGATGTTCGCCGGGTTGAAGACGATCGTCGTCGACGAGGTTCACGCCTTCGCGACGGGGAAGCGCGGTGACCTGCTCAACCTCTGCATGGCGCGGTTGCAGCGGATCGCGCCCGATGCGCGCCGCGTCGCGCTGTCGGCGACGGTCGCCGATCCCGACGGCTATCGCGCGTGGCTCGCCCCCGATGGCGATATCGACACCGTCAGCCTCGTCGTCGGGGAGCCCGGCGCCGATCCGAACATCGCGATCCTGCTGCCCGAAGGTCGCGTGCCGTGGGCGGGCCATTCGGGGCGCTACGCCGCCGAACAGGTGATGGCCGAGATCGAGACGCACAAGACGACGCTGGTCTTCTGCAACACGCGCAGCCTCGCCGAGCTCATCTTCCAGGATTTGTGGAAGGTCAATGCGATGAACCTGCCGATCGGGGTGCATCACGGCTCGTTGAGTCTCGAAGCGCGGCGCAAGGTCGAGGGCGCGATGACGAGCGGGCGGCTGCGCGGTCTGGTCGCGACCGCCAGCCTCGATCTCGGGGTCGATTGGGGCGATGTCGATTGCGTCATCCAGATGGGTGCGCCAAAGGGATCGTCGCGCTTGCTGCAGCGGATCGGGCGGTCGAACCACCGCCTCGACGAACCGAGCGAGGCGATCCTCGTTCCCGGCAACCGCTTCGAATATCTCGAGGCCCGCGCCGCGCTCGATGCGGTTGAAGCGGGTGAACTCGACCCGGACGTCTTCCGCATGGGCGCGCTCGACGTTCTCGCGCAGCATCTGATGGGGTGCGCTTGCGCCGCGCCGTTCGCGCAAGACGCGATGCTCGACGAGGTGCGATCGTCGCTGCCCTATTCGGCGCTGCCCGATGCGCTGTTCGATCAGGTGCTCGGCTTCATCCGCGACGGCGGCTATTCGCTGAAGGCGTACGACCGGTTCAAGCGGCTGTCGCAGGACGCCGACCCCGGATCCAGTCCGGGGCAGGCTATATGGCGCGTCACGCATCCGCGCTTCGTCACGCAGCATCGACTCAACGCCGGGATCATCGTCGAGGCGACGATGCTCAAGGTGCGGTTCCGCAACGGCCGCCATCTCGGCAAGGTCGAGGAGGCGTTTGCGGCGAGCCTGAGCCACGGCGACACCTTCTTCTTCGCGGGGCTGAGCCTGGAGGTCGAGAAGATCGACACCGAGGATTTGATCGTCCGCGCGACATCGCGTCCGGCGCGCATCCCGACCTATGGCGGTAGCCGGATGCCGCTTTCGACCAACCTCGCCGACCGCGTCCGCGCCTTTCTCGCTACGCCGGACGAATGGACGCGCTTCCCCGCCGACGTCCGCGAATGGCTCGAAGTCCAGATGCGCCGCTCGACGCTGCCCGAGCCGGGGCAATTGCTCGTCGAGACCTTCCCGCGCGAGGGCCGCAATTACATGGTCGCGTATAGTTTCGAAGGCTGGAACGCGCATCAATCGCTCGGCATGCTGGTGACGCGGCGGATGGAGGATCGCGGGCTGAAACCGCTCGGCTTCGTCGCCAGCGATTATGCGCTCGCGACCTATTCGATCGAGAAGGTCACCGATCCCGCCGCCTTGTTCTCGCCCGACATTCTGGAGGACGAGTTCGTCGACTGGGTCCAGTCGTCGCACCTGCTGAAACGCGCGTTCCGAGAGGTCGCGGTGATCGGCGGCCTGGTCGAACGCCAGCATCCGGGGAAGCGCAAGTCGGGCAAGCAGGTGACATTTTCGACCGACCTGATCTACGATGTGCTGCGCCGTTACGAGCCCGGCCATGTTCTGTTGCAGGCGGCATGGGACGACGCACGCGCCAAGATGACCGACGTCGGCCGCCTCGCCTCCCTCCTCGATCGCGCCGCCGCGACGATGGTCCACGTCGATCTGCCGCGCGTCACTCCGCTCGCGGTCCCGGTGCTGACGCTGATCGGGCGCGAGCGCGTCGCCACCGGCACCGCCGACGACGCGCTGTTGATCGAGGCCGAGGCGCTGGCGATCGACGCGATGCGGGTGGATTGATCCCCTCTCCCGCCTTCGCGGGAGAGGAAGGGGCCCGCGAAGCGGGAAGGTGAGGGTCTTCTTCTTCTGCTGAAGCAGGAAAAGAAGACCCTCACCCAACCCTCTCCCATGAAGATGGGAGAGGGCTAAGAGCGAACAATTCCTTTGGCACAGGCCCAGATCGGGCGTAGCCTTGACACCATGCGTATCGCCTCTGCCCTGTTGCTTCTCCTGACAGCGGCCGCACCCGATCCGCAGCCGATCGCCGAGCCACCGCCGGCCGCGTCCGCGCCGACCCCGGTCATCGTCGCGTTCGGCGACGAAGGCACGCGGATGACGGTGCCGGTGGAAATCGCGGGGAGCGGCCCGTTCCGCTTCATCGTCGATACCGGCGCGCAGCGGACGGTAATCTCGCGCCAGCTTGCGACGACGCTCGGCCTGCCCGCGGGGCGCAACGTCCGCGTCACCGCGATGGCCGATAGCGTCAACGTCGGCACCGTCATCATCCCGTCGATCAATCTCGGCGACATCGGCGGCAAGGCGATTGAGGCGCCCGCGCTGGAGGCCGGGAACCTCGGCGCGCCGGGCATGCTCGGCATCGACACGCTGCAGAACCACGCCCTCGCGATCGATTTCGACAAGCAGGAAATGACGGTCACGCCGTCGTTGAAACGCCTGCCCAAGGACGAATTCGCGCGTGACGAGATCGTCGTGCGCGCGAAAAGCCTGTTCGGGCAACTCGTCGTCACCGACGCTTTCTATGGCGGCACCCGCGTGCGCGTCATCATCGATACCGGTTCGGCGGTGACGATGGGCAATCCGGCGCTGCGCAAGCGCGTCGCGCGCAACATCAAGCAGATGACGCCGATCGCGATGATGAGCGTGACGGGCACGTATCTCAACGCCGATTACACGCAGGTTAGCCGGATCAGCCTCGGCAATATCCAGATGGCCGATATCCCGGTCGCCTTCGCCGATGCGCTGCCGTTCCGTCGGTTCGGCTTGACCGACAAGCCCGCGCTGCTGCTCGGCATGGATACGTTGAAGCTGTTCCGCCGCGTCCGCATCGATTTCGCCAACCGCGAGATCCGCTTCCTGCTGCCGCGCAATGTTCAGCACGCGATCGAGGACGGGATTTCCGCGCGACGCTGACGCTTGCCGCGACGACGATGCGCCGATAGCGTCCCCCGCAACAAGGGGAGCATGATATGCGGACGATCGGGACATTGGCTTTGGCGGCGCTCGCGCTCGCGCCTGCGATCGCGGCGGCGCAGGACCGCCCCGACCAGAAGCAGTTCTTCGGTCTCTATAAAGAGCTGGTCGAAACCAACACCGTCGTCGATATCGGCAGTTGCACCCAAGCCGCACAGCAGATCGCGGCGCGGCTGAAGACCGCGGGCTATGCCGACGACGACATCACTTTGTTCTCCGTGCCCGAACATCCCAAGGACGGCGGCCTCGTCGCGGTGCTGAAGGGCAGCGACCCCGCCGCCAAGCCGATGCTGCTGCTCGCGCATCTCGACGTCGTCGCGGCCAAGCGCGAGGATTGGGTGCGCGATCCGTTCAAGCTGATCGAGGAAGACGGCTTTTATTATGCGCGCGGGACCGTCGACGACAAGGCGATGGCGGCGGTGTGGGCGGACACGATGATCCATTTCAAGAAAGACGGCTACAAGCCCAAGCGCACGATCAAGCTGGCGCTGACCTGCGGCGAGGAGACGACCTTCGCGTTCAACGGCGCGCAGTGGCTGGCCCAGAACAAACCCGATCTGGTGGCCGCCGAATTCGCGCTGAACGAAGGCGGCGGCGGGCGACTCGACGCGACCGGCAAGCGTCAGGTGCTGGCGGTGCAGGTCGGCGAGAAGGCGGCGCAGAACTACACTTTCCTCACCACCAACCCTGGCGGACATAGCTCCGCACCGACCCCGGCGAATGCGATCTACGAACTCGCCGACGCGCTGAAGGCGGTTCAAGGCTACGAATTCCCGGTCAAGTTCACCGATACGACGCGCGCGTTCTTCGGCGCGATGGCCAAGGCGCCGTCGACGCCGCAGCCGGTGCGCGACGCGATCCCCAAATTGCTCGCCAACCCCGGGGATAAGGCCGCCGATGCGATCGTGAGCAAGGACAAGACGATGCATTCGACGCTGCGCACGACCTGCGTCGCGACGTTGCTCGAAGCGGGCCACGCGGAGAACGCGCTGCCGCAGCGCGCGACCGCCAACGTCAATTGCCGTATCTTCCCCGGCGAGACGGTCGACGCCACGCTCGCCAAATTGCAGGAACTCGCCGGCGACAAGGTGAAGGTCACCGCCAACCAGCCCGTCCGCCCCGTCGCGGTGCCGCCGCCGCTCGATCCGAAAATCATCGGCCCCATGAAGGCGGTCGCGGCGAAGCATTTCCCCGGCATCCCGCTTCTGCCGCTCATGTCGACCGGCGCGACCGACGGCATCTTCTTCGAGGCGATCGGGATTCCGACGTATGGCGCGCCGGGGATGTTCCTCGAACCCGATTTGAACGGCATCCACGGCCTGAACGAGCGCGTTCGGGTGAAATCGCTCTACGACGGCCGCGATTATCTGTTCGATCTGGTCAAGGCATATGCGGGGTGATCCGCGCCCTCTCCCATGAAGGTGTGAGAGGGCAAGAGGTCGAACCTTGATCCGCCGAGTCGCTTGCGGCATGGCGGCAGGAATGGTTCCCGGTTCGTTCGCCTCGCTGCCGTTCGCCGGTCACGCATTGATGGCTTTGCCGCAGGGTGCGCTGTTCTGGCCGGCGCGTCGTGCGCTGCTCGTCGCCGACCTGCACCTCGAAAAGGCGAGTTGGTTCGCGGGCCGGGGGCAGATGCTGCCGCCGTACGATTCGATCGCGACTCTCGCCGACCTGACCGCGCTGATCGCCGCGACCGCGCCTGAGGAGGTGTGGTGCCTCGGTGACAGCTTCCACGATTCGCGCGGTTGCGAACGTCTGCCGGAGCAAGCGCAGGATATGCTGCGCGCGCTGACCGAGCGGGTCCGCTGGACCTGGATCACCGGCAACCACGACCGCGTCTATGTCGATCGTTGCGGCGGCGACGTGGTCGATGAGGCGATGATCGAGGGATTGGTGCTGCGCCACGAAGCCGACCCTCATGAGACCCGCGCGGAGGTGTCGGGGCATTTCCACCCGAAACTGCGCCTGCGCGTCCGTGGCAAGCTCGTGTCGCGGCGTTGCTTCGTCGCGACCGATACGAAGCTGGTGCTGCCCGCGTTCGGCTCGCTGACCGGCGGTCTCGACGTGGATCACCCCGAAATTATCCGCGCGGTCGGCCCGGCGGCACAGGCGCTGGTGCCGGTCGAGGATCGCCTGCTGCGCTTCCCCATCGCGGCGTGATCCGGGAAATCAGTGCGGCACCGCGTGCAGCGCCTCCAGCACGTCGTCGCTGCGTGCCGGATCGCCGATCGCCAGCACATGCCCGGCGCTGTCGGCGGTCAGCGGATCGCCGTTCCAGTCGCACATCCGCCCGCCCGCGCCTTCGACCACCGGGACCAAAGCCGCGAAATCGTGAAGCTTCAACCCCGATTCGCAGACCACGTCGAGAAAGCCGCTCGCGAGCAGACCGTAATTGTAACAGTCGCCGCCATAGACCGGCCCCTGTCGCGGAAACCCGCCCGAGACCGCCGCGACCAACGCCATGAAATGCGGAACGTCACCGTCGTCGAACAGATGCGGGCTCGTCGTGGCGACGATCGCCTGGTCGAGCGCGGGACACGCGCGCGTCCGGACGGGCGCACCGTTGAACGTCGTCGGTCGCCCCGTCACCCCGAGCCAGCGTTCGCGTTGTACGGGCTGGTCGATGACGCCGAGCACCGGCCAGCCGTCTTCGACGAGCGCGATCAGCGTCCCGAAGATCGCGCGGCCGGCGGTAAAGCTGCGCGTCCCGTCGATCGGATCGAGCACCCATTGCCGCCCGGTGACGCCGCGTTTCTCGCCATATTCCTCGCCGATGATGCCGTCGCCCGAGCGCTCGGCTTCGATCAAGCGCCGCATCGCCGTCTCCGCGGCGCGATCGGCGAGCGTGACGGGCGAGCGATCGGCCTTGATCTCGGTGCCGAGTTCGCCGCGAAAATACGGGCGGATGGCATCCCCCGCGACATCGGCGAGGTGCAGGGCGAGATCGATATCGGCGGGACGGATCGGCATGCGCGGGCGCCTATCGCAGCGCGACGCCCGGCGCTACCATCTGCGTTAATGAGCGAGCGCACGATCCGGATCAACGCCTATGATGATGGGCACGACCGCTGGCGGATGGCGCGCGCCGCCCCCGCCGCTGCGCTATCCGGGATCGTCGATGCTTATGCGACGTGGCAGGAGACGACGACCAGCTTCACGACGCGGCGCGAGCTTGCCTCGACCGGCGGGGTATTCATCGTCAATCTCGGCGCGCCGCTCGAAATCGTCGACGCGCGCGGGCGGAGCGAGCGGTTCGCGGCGGGCGAGGGCTTCGTCGGCGGGATGGCGGAGGCGACGTCGCTGTCGCGGTCGTTCGGCACGATGGCGGGGGTGCATGTTCACGTGTCGGTGCCGCAACTCGCGCGGTTGCTCGGGGTGCAGATCGCGGATTTGACCGACCGCGTCGTTCGGCTCGATGACCTCGGCGGCGCATTCGCAACATTGGGCGACCGGCTCGCGTCGGCCAGAGACGAGGAGGGCCGATTCACCGTCCTCGATACGTTTCTTCTCGATCGAGCGGTGTCATCACAAGCCGATCCCCTCGAAACCGCGATGGCGTTGTTGCGGCGCCCCGGTCCGGGCACGGTCGAAGCCGCCGCAACCGCGCTCGGCTGGAGCCGCAAGCGCCTCGCGCAACGCCTGCGCGACGCGACCGGACTTCTGCCGCGCGCCTACGTCCGGCTCGCGCGGTTCGACCGTTTCAGCGCGGCGCTTCAGGCGCAACCCGGCGAGAGTCTCGCGGCGCTTGCCGCCGATGCGGGCTATGCCGATCAGGCACATCTGACGCGCGACGTCGGCCGTCTGTCGGCGATGACTCCGGCGCAGCTTCGCGCGCGATTGTTGCCGCGAGCGGGCGGCGTGCGCGACGATTGACGGCGCAAATCGACAAGACCGGGCGTTTCCGGTGGCGATAGAAGCCGCCCGCAAAGGAGAATCCCATGTCCGTAAAGCCCGCGATCATTCCCTGTCTGCGTTACTGCGATGCGGTTCGCGCAATCGATTTCCTGTGCGACGCCTTCGGGTTCGAGCGGCACGCGGTGTTCGCCGACGACGCCGATCCGTCGATCATCCATCACGCGCAACTTGTCCGCGTGGGCCAGATGATCATGGTGAGCACCGTCGCGCCGGGCGAATACACCGACGCCGCGCCGATGAAGACGGTCGCGGAGGCAGGTGGCAACACTCAGGCGCCCTATGTCACCGTCGATGACGTCGACGCGCATGCGGATCGTGCGCGCAAGGCGGGCGCCGAGATTTTTCACGGGCCGGTCGATCAGGATTACGGCGGCCGCGGCTATTCGGCGCGGGATCCCGAGGGCAACGTCTGGAGCTTCGGCGACTACGATCCGTTCGCCTGACGGGGCCGGATCGCGGTGCTGCTTCCACTGGCAGGCGATCGGCGATACTATGGCGCATTCCTCTCTCGGAGATTCCCCGATGCGCTTGATCCTCGCCGCCACCCTTATCGCCATCGCCGCCCCCGCCGCCGCGACGCTTGCGCCCGGCGCCACCGCGCCCGATTTCACCACCCGCGGCGCGGTCGCAGGCAAGGTCGTGACGGTCAACCTAGCGAGCCAGTTGAAGCGTGGCCCCGTCGTCCTCTATTTCTTCCCCGCCGCCTTCACGAGCGGCTGCAACGCTGAAGCCAAGGCCTTCGCCGAGAAGATCGCCGATTTCCAGAAAGCGGGTGCGACGGTCATCGGCATGTCCGCCGACCCGGTCGATGCGCTCGCCAAATTCTCGTCGAGCGAATGCGCGGGCAAGTTCACCGTCGCCAGCGCTGGCCCCGCAGTCATCAAGGGTTACGACGTCGCGCTGCCCAAGCAATATAACGGCCACGCGATCACCAGCCGGACGAGTTATGTCATCGGCACCGACGACAAGGTCGCGTTCGTCCACGACGACATGAACCCCGCCGACCATGTCGCGATGACGCTCGCCGCGGTGCATCGCTTGACCGGAAGATGATGGGCTTGACCGTAAGATGATGGGCTTGACCGGAAGATGATGGGCCTCACCGGGAAATGACGGTCACCGTATCTTAGCGGTTACCCGGCTATTCATCCTGACAGGGGTTGGCGTCGGTTCGTCCGGCGCGACGGGATGGGGTTCGTATGACCGGCATAAGCGCGGCACGGCTGATCACCACGCAGGAACCGTCGCGAGACGTGTTCGCGCGGGTCGGCGCGTTCCTCGCCGAGCATCGGCTGAGCGCGGACCCGGCCAATTATCAATTCGCCTATGCGATCGTGTCGGACCCAGACGGCGCGCTTGCAGGCACGGTCGCGCGGATCGCCGACGGCGGCGTGCGCCTCAGCCGCGAGGATATCGAGCGGCTCGGTGGCGCGGCGGTGCCCGGCGTTCCGGTCGTCCTGGCGGCCGAAACCGATGGCAGCGAGGCGATCGACGGCCTGATCGCGCGAACCCAGATCCAGGTCGAAGGCTTCGCGCATACGATGCGCGCGATCCACGCCGAGACGCGCGGCTTCGGGCAAGACCTTGCCGCCGCGATCGATACCGGTGGCGCGATTCCCGCGATCGACGAGGTGGCGCGGCTGACCAGCACGATGATCGAACGCGTCCGCCAGGCCGAAATCCGGCTCGACGCCGCGACGCGCGAGGCGGACGATCTGCGCACCGCGCTCGACGAAGCGCGTGGCTCGGCGCGGCGCGATCCGCTGACCGATCTGCCCAACCGCCGCGCCTTCGACGAAGCCTTCGCCGCACTCGTGCCGGGCGAACCCGTCGCGATCGCGATCTGCGACATCGACCATTTCAAGACGATCAACGACACCTTCGGCCACGCCATCGGCGACCGCGTGCTGAAGGCGATCGGCCAGGCGTTGGTCGAGGATTGCGCCGATTGCATCGTCGCGCGTTACGGCGGCGAGGAATTCGTCGTGCTCGTTCCGGGCGATCCCAACGATGCGCTTGCGATGCTCGATCGCGCGCGTGCACGGATCGCGGCCAAACGCTTCCGATTGCGCGACACTAACGATCTGCTGGGGAGCATCACCTTTTCGGCCGGGCTCGCGACCGTGCGGGACACCGAAACGCTAGAAGACGTGCTGACCCGCGCCGACGTCGCGCTCTATTCCGCCAAGTCGGCCGGCAGGAACTGCGTCCTGGTCGCCGAATGATGGCGGCCTACGCCAATGACGTTTGGCCTATTTTACCAACTCGACAACATTTCTTTCCTTAAGTTTCTGGTAAAGCGGCATAAAGAAAACTGGCACGATCTCTGCTTTGGACTGGATACCCGCGCTTCGGATGGTCCGCAGCCGGTCAGTCGAAAGGAAGTTCTCATGTCCGCCCACTTCGCCAACCTCCAGAACCACGCCGTCAGCTTCGTCGGCGCGCTCGTCTTCGCCGCGCTGATGATCAGCGCCGCCGTCCCCGTCCTGCCGGTCGCCTGACCGGCAGGTTCAGCCAGGGAGTATTTTCACGATGTTCCGTTCTTTCTCAATCGCTTTCGCCGCCTTTGCGACGACCGCGCTGCTTCTTTACGTCGACGCCGGCGCCAGCTTCGTCTGACGCGCCGGGCGCGCGCGGCCGCTCTCGCCGCGCGAATAGGTGCCGATGAGCAACCCCGCCGCAAGCACATGCCCCGCCATCGCTTCGATCAGCGCCGCCCGCCCCGGCGAGCGGCCCGGATCGCCGCAGTCCGCGTCGAGCGCGAACAGCTGGAAGGCGTAACGATGCTCGCCGTGCCCGGTCGGCGGATCGGGCGGTAGCCAGCCTTCGCCGAAGAACGAATTGCGTCCGACATCGCCCTTGCCCGCGTCACCGCTGCCGTCGCGCACGATCGCGCCCTCGGCGAGCCGCCCGGCGTCGGCGGGCAATCCCCAAACCACCGCATGCACCAACGGCGACGGCGTTGGTGCGTCGGCATCCTCGACAAGCAGCGCCAACAACGACGCTTCCGCCGGCACCGGCCCCCAAACCAACGGCGGTGACACGCCCGCGCCGTCGGCGGTGAACCGCGGCGGCAATCGCCCGTTATTGCCGAACGCGGGACTCATCAGATCGATCGCGTCGAACGCGCCGCCGAGCCGATCCTGCGTGATCGCGAGCTTGTCCGCGCCCGCACGAACGCCGCGCAGCGCCTTGCCGAGCCAGCCGGGGACGTGTTCGAGCATGCTTGCGATCCTTTCAGCGCCGGCGCTATTCCTCCCCGAGCAGTCGCGCGATCACCACATCCGCCGCCGCGTCGGCGCTCAATTCGGTAGTGTCGATCACCAGTTCGGCGTTGTTCGGCGCCTCGTACGGCGAATCGATTCCGGTGAAATTGTCGAGTTCACCCGCGCGCGCCTTCGCGTAGAGCCCCTTCACGTCGCGTTCCTCGGCGACGCGCAGCGGCGTATCGACGTGGATTTCCAGGAACTCGCCCGGCGCCATCATCTGCCGCACCATCTCGCGCTCGGCGCGGAACGGCGAGATGAAGGCGGTGATGACGATGATTCCCGCATCGGTCATCAGCTTGGCGACCTCACCGACGCGGCGGATGTTCTCGACGCGGTCGGCATCGGTGAAGCCGAGATCGCGGTTCAGCCCGTGACGCACATTGTCGCCGTCGAGCAGGAAAGTGTGGCGGTTCATCCGCACCAGCTTCTTTTCGACGATATTGGCGATCGTCGATTTGCCGGCCCCCGACAGGCCGGTGAACCACAGAACCGCGGGCTTTTGGTTCTTCAGATCGGCGTGCTTGGTGCGGCCGATGTCCATCGGTTGCCAGTGGACGTTCTCGGCGCGGCGCAGCGAGAAATGGATCATCCCCGCCGCGACCGTCGCATTGGTGAGCTTATCGATCAGGACGAACCCGCCGAGATCGCGGTCCTTATCGTACGGCTCGAACACGATGTTGCGGTCGACCGAGATGTTGGCGACGCCAATCGCGTTGAGATCGAGCGTCTTGGCGGCAAGCTGCTCCATCGTGTTGACGTTGATCTGATATTTCGGCGCGGCGATCTGCGCGGTCACCATCTGGGTGCCGAGTTTCAGCCAATACGGGCGGCTCGGCAGCATCTCTTCGTCCGCCATCCAGACGATCGTCGCCTCGAACTGGTCGGACGCTTCGGGCGGATCATTGGCGATCGCGATCACGTCGCCGCGCGAACAATCGACCTCATCGGCGAAGGTGAGGGTTACCGACTGTCCCGCGACCGCGGTGTCGAGATCGCCGTCCATCGTCACGACGCGCGTGACGGTCGTCGTCTTGCCCGAGGGCAGCACGCGGACCTTGTCGCCCGGCGAGATGCTCCCCGCCGAGACGAAGCCCGAAAAGCCGCGGAAATCGAGGTTGGGCCGATTGACCCATTGCACCGGCATCCGGAACGGCTTGGCCTGATCCGAAACCTGATCGACCTCGACGCTTTCGAGATGTCCGATCAAGGTCGGCCCCTGATACCAGGGCGTGTTGTCGCTGAGCGCAATGATATTGTCGCCCTTGAACCCCGAGATCGGCATCGCGGTGAAATCTTCGATGCCGATCTCGTCGGCGAAGGCGCGGTATTCGGCGACGATCGCGTCGTATTTGGCCTGATCGTAATCGATCAGATCCATCTTGTTGACCGCCAGCACCAGATTCTTGATGCCGATGAGGTGCGCCAGATAGCTGTGGCGCCGCGTCTGGACGAGCACGCCTTTACGCGCGTCGATCAGGATCACCGCGAGATCGGCGGTCGAGGCGCCGGTCACCATGTTGCGGGTATATTGCTCGTGTCCGGGCGTATCGGCGACGATGAACTTGCGCTTCTCGGTCGAGAAGAAGCGGTACGCGACGTCGATTGTGATGCCCTGCTCGCGCTCGGCGGCGAGACCATCGACGAGAAGCGCGAAGTCGATCTCCTGCCCTTGTGTCCCGACGCGCTTCGAATCCGATTCGAGCGCGGCGAGCTGATCCTCGAAGATCATCTTCGAATCGTACAGCAGCCGCCCGATCAAGGTCGACTTGCCGTCGTCGACCGAACCGCAGGTGATGAAGCGCAACAGCGTCTTGTGCTGGTGCTGTTCGAGATAGGCGTCGATGTCCTCCGCGATCAGCGCGTCGGTCTGATAGACGGGATCGGGCGTCGTCTCGCGCGCCTCAACCTGTCCTTGCATGCGTCTTCCCCAACGATATCGAATGTTCGCAGCCGCGGTAGGCGATATCGCGGGCGGCTAGCAAGTCGCGCGGCGCCGCCGTCTCGCGTTTCGCGCGGCAACCCGCTAGGCGGACCCGCGACCGCGCGTTGCCGGCAACCTTCATCCTGGGAGATTTCGAATGACCGATACCGAAGCCGATGCGCCGAAGAAGGACGTCTCGCCCGAGCAGGAAGTGAACCGAATTCTCTACCGCGCGGTCGCGCGTGGTCTTGCCCGGCTCGACGTCGGCGAAGGCGACTTCAAGACGACATGGACCGAAGGCCGCACCAAATATATCAACGACGCGCGGAAACTGACCAAGGCGCTCCGCAAGGAACGCGTCGCACTGACGGTCGAGCCGAAGCCGAGCGGCGTGCCCGATCCGGAGGATTGATCAGACGGATCTCGGATAGAATGATCGGATAGGCCCCCGTCTGGGTAGTGGCTCAGATTGAAATCGATAGGGCATCTATTGCCCCTCAGTCCGGCGCTGATGGGTTTAATCCGACCACCATCCTAGTCGCTTCCCCGGCGCAGGCCGGGGCCCAGTTGCGAGCGCTTCCGATGCTGGACCCCGGCCTGCGCCGGGGAAGCGTGCCTCTACTGACAGGGTTACAAACTGACCTACCACCCCCGCCTGCGCGGGGGTTGACGCTTCGGAAGGCTACGCCTTCCGCGGCGCGTCAAAAATAGCCTTCCTGCTTCTTCTTCTCCATGCTCGCCGCCTGATCGTGATCGATCGCGCGGCCCTGACGCTCGCTCGTCGTCGTCAGCAGCATTTCCTGGATAACTTCGCTCAAGGTCGCCGCCTCGCTCTCGACCGCGCCGGTCAGCGGGTAGCAGCCGAGCGTGCGGAATCGGATCGATCGCATCACCGGCTCTTCGCCGGGCTCCAGCGGCATCCGCTCGTCGTCGACCATCAACAGCAAGCCGTCGCGCTCGACGGTCGGGCGCTTCGCCGAGAGATACAGCGGGACGATCTCGATGTCGTTCAACTGGATGTACTGCCAGATATCGAGTTCGGTCCAGTTCGAGATCGGAAACACCCGGATGCTCTCGCCCTTCGCCTTCTTCGCATTGTAGAGGTGCCACAATTCGGGCCGCTGGTTCTTCGGGTCCCAGCGGTGGTTGGCCGAGCGGAACGAGAACACTCGCTCTTTGGCCCGCGACTTCTCCTCGTCGCGCCGCGCGCCGCCGAACGCCGCGTCGAAGCCGTATTTGTCGAGCGCCTGCTTCAGCCCCTCGGTCTTCCACATATCGGTGTGGAGCGCGCCGTGATCGAATGGGTTGATCCCGCGCGCGATCGCTTCGGGGTTCTGGTAGACGAGCAATTCCATACCCGCCTCGCGCGCCGCCTTCTCGCGCAATTCGTACATCGCCTTGAACTTCCACGTCGTATCGACATGAAGCAAAGGAAACGGCGGTGGAGAGGGGTAGAACGCCTTGCGCGCCAGATGCAGCATCACCGCCGAATCCTTGCCGACGCTGTACAGCATCACCGGCTTTTCCGATTCGGCGACGACCTCACGCATGATCTGGATCGATTCGGCTTCGAGCCGCTCGAGGTGGGTCAAGGTACGCGCCATGTCAGCGGGCTCCCGGTTGGGTCTGGCGGTTGGGGTAGAACGGCCCGAGCGCGGCGGCCTTATGCCCGCCGGTCGCGACGAAGCCGGGGTTGAAATAATGCGGCTTGCCATAAGCCAGCGACGCTCCGTCAAGATCGTAGGTCATCCCGCCGGCGGCGCGCAGCACCGCATCGCCCGCCGCGGTATCCCATTCCATCGTCGGCCCCGCGCGTGGGTAGAGATCGGCCTTGCCGTCGGCGACGAGCAGGAATTTGAGGCTCGATCCGATCGACAGCCGGTCGCCCGCCTCGGAACGCGTGAGATACGCATCGGTCTCGGGCGTCGAATGGCTCTTGGACGCGACCGCGCGCGGCGCCGGGCCGCAGGCGACGCAACCGATCCGCCGGAACTCGCCCTTCTCGCCGTCGATCGGCCAGGATGCGGAGAAGGCGCCCGCGGCCTCGCCCCACCACATCGTCCCCTCGGCGGGGGTGTAGACGACGCCGAGAATCGGCACGCCCTTCTCGATCAAGGCGATGTTGACGGTGAAATCCTCGCCGCCCGACAGGAATTCCTTGGTCCCGTCGAGCGGATCGACCAGGAAGAAACGCTCGCTGACATTCGGCTGGCGTCCTGCCGACGATTCCTCTTCGGCGACGACGGGCACTCCTGCCGCGATGCGCTCCAGCACCTTCAGGATCACCGCCTCGGCCTCGCGGTCGGCGGCGGTCACCAAAGACTTGTCCGCCTTGGTCTCGGCGGTCACGCCGGCGGCGCGATGGCGCATCACGACCTGCCCAGCCTCGTGCGCCGCATCGAGCAACGCCGTCATCATATCTTCGCTCAAGTCGATTCCCGTTTCAAATTGGGCCGCAAGGCCGTAGTCGATAGGGAAGCGTCATCACCTTGTCGAGGTTGCGGCCATCGCCACGACGCCGTCGCAGCGGACCGCCTCGTACCGGCCGTCATTCGCCACACGCAGATCGACCGGCTGATCGACGAACAGCGGGGCCTGCGCGCGAAAGGCGAAGGTCGCGAGCGGTCCGTCCGTTTCCGCCATCGCCGCCAGCTTGCATGCCGTCAGCGGCCCGTGGACGACGAGCGCGGGATAGCCCTCGATCATCTGCGCGTAGGGCAGATCGTAATGAATCCGGTGCGCGTTGAACGTCGCCGCCGAGAAGCGGAACAGATGCGCCGCCCCCGGCAGCCACGCACCCGCGCGCTTTTCCGCGGGCAGCGGCAGAGGCTCTCCGGGCGCGCGGTATACGATCGTGCGTCGTTCGCGCACCCTGACGATTTCGTCCTGCACGATGACCTGATCGAGTTCGACGAACACCAGCGCGCCGCTCTTGCCGAAGGTCTCGCGGACATCGGCGATCGTCACGGTCTGCGTCGCATCGGCATCGATCACGAGCGGCGCCTCGAACGCGATCGACGCGGCGGCGAACATCCGCCGCGACAGATGCGGCAATTCGGGCAAAAAACCACCCCGTCGCGGATGCCCGTCCTCGCCAAGCATATCGTCCGCGACGACATCAAGAAACCACGCCCAATGCGCCAGCGGCGGCACCGCCTCGGGAGCCGTCCCGGTCGCGACCGCCAGCCGCGCGAGAGCCGCGTGGTCCAGCCGCTCGATCCGTGTCACGCTCCGCCCGATCGCATCCTTCGCGCTCACGCCAGTCTCCCGAAACGAAAAGGCGCGCCGACATCGGGTAGCGGGCTTTCGATGGTGGGCGGGGCAAGCCACATATAATCTTACACGACAAGGCTACGCGCAAGAACGCGAACCGCGATTGAAGACTATGACGGCGACACAGAATAGCCCGACGTGTACCCGGTGGGTGGAGGCCAAATCCACCGCGACCTGGTCGGAGCGGATCGATAAGGGGTTTAGAGCATGACCTATCTTGTCACCGGCGTCGCCGGGTTCATCGGCTTGCACGTCGCGACCGCGCTGCTTGCGCGCGGCGAAACCGTCATCGGCATCGACAACCTCAACGATTATTATTCGGTCCAGCTCAAGCGTGATCGTCTCGCCCGGCTGACCGATCAGGCCGATTTCACCTTTCACCATGTCGATATCGCCGACGCGGCGGCGCTCGGGTCGGCGCTCGCGGGCGCGCGGGTGCGGCGGATCGTCCATCTCGCCGCACAGGCGGGGGTGCGCTACTCGCTCACCAACCCACACGCCTATGTCCAGTCGAACCTCGTCGGGCAGGTCAACATGCTCGAATATGCGCGAAACCTCGATGGCCTTGCATCGATGAGCTATGCGTCATCGAGTTCGGTCTACGGCGGCAACACCAAGCTGCCCTTCGCCGAAAGCGACCGCGTCGATTCGCCGGTCTCGCTCTATGCCGCGACCAAGAAGGCCGACGAACTGATGGGCAACGTCTACGCCCATCTGTTCCGCGTGCCCTTGACGGGCCTGCGGTTCTTCACCGTCTACGGACCCTGGGGCCGCCCCGATATGGCGATGTGGCTGTTCACCAGGGCGATCCTGGCGGGCGAGCCGATCGCCGTGTTCAACCACGGCGAAATGAGCCGCGACTTCACGTATATCGACGATATCGTCGCGGGCGTCCTCGCGGTGACCGACCGCCCGCCCATCGACGACGGCACGACACCGCCGCACCGCCTCTACAACATCGGCAACAACCATCCCGAGCCGCTGTTGAAGATGATCGCGGTGCTGGAGGACGCGATCGGGCGCAAGGCCGACCGCCGGCTCGAACCGCTTCAGCCCGGCGACGTGCCCTCGACCTATGCCGATATCTCCGCGATCTCCGCCGACCACGGTTTTGCGCCGACTACGCCGATCGAAATCGGCATCCCGCGCTTCGTCGACTGGTACCGCAGCTATCACGGCGAGCAAGTCTAGCGATTGAGACAGGCGAAATCCGGCCGGACATCCGCACTGCTTATGCCGCAGGCGAATATGCGCGGTGCCGGGCGCTCCCAAACGACCGCGCGCGAATCGTGTGACGCGCTCGCGAGTTATCCAGCCGGAAACGATTCCTTTCCGATTCTGCAACTAACCGTCGGCGCGACCGTATCCATATATATGACCTGAGATGAACGGCGCTCCCAGCGCCGGTTCATCGGGCAGGCTTAGAAAGGCACTCGTCGCTCAGGTAGCGATGCCGATGTTTCACCAGAGATCCGAAAAGGACAGATCCGATGCGCAATATCCTGAAATCCAGCTTCCTTTGGCAATTCGCCGGGGGATTTGCGATCGGCGCGGTCGGTCTGTTCGTGCTGCAGCCCGCCGCCAATGCGTCGCCGGTTGCGCCTTCGGCGATTTCCACGTCCGTCCGGTAACCGATCGCGTGCGCCACACGTATATAATGGTATGAACCGCTCACCATTCATCGTCGCTGCGATCACTGCCGCTGGCCTGGTCGTCCTCCCCAACGCGCTCGCGCATGCCGAACGCGCCGTGCCGATTCCGGCCGCCGCCAAGCAGATGCCCAAGGCCAACGGACCGCAAGTCGCGTTGCTCGCGGGCGGTTGCTATTGGGGCATGGAGGCCGTCTTCGAGCGCATCAAGGGCGTCAAGGCGGTCACGTCGGGCTTCGCCGGTGGTGACAAGGCGACCGCCAATTACGCCGACGTTTCGAGCGAGCGGACCCGCCATGCCGAGGCGGTGCGGATCGTCTATGATCCCAAGGTCGTCAGTTACGCGACCTTGCTGCGCGTCTATTTCTCGATCGCGCACGATCCAACCGAATTGAATCGGCAGGGGCCTGATAGCGGCACGAGCTATCGCTCCGCGATCTTCCCGCAGTCGCCGGCGCAGCGCGTCATCGCGGCGAGCTATATCGCACAGCTCGGCAAAGCGCATGTGTTCAAGCAGCCGATCGTGACGAAGCTCGAGGCTGGGCACTTTTATCCTGCCGCGGCCGACCATCAGAACTTCTACGACCGCAACCCCAGCCATCCGTATATCGTGATGTTCGACAAGCCGAAGGTCGCGGCGTTCAAGGCGGCATTCCCGACCTTGGCGACCAAGGGATGAGGCATTTCATGCCGTGTTGAACCGTGCTTCACCGGCGAAAGCCGGGGAAGCGGCGCCAGCAGGTACGGTTTCGCTCTAACGCAATGCCGCGCTCAGCGTCGCGCGGGTTCCGGCGTGCGCGGCGTCGTATTCGACGATCGATTGCAGGCTTTGCGCCATCGCGCGAATGAGTTTGGTGCCGACGCCGGTGCCGCCGGGCGCGATCGTACCGTCGGTGCCGACGCCGTCGTCCTCGACCGCGAGAAGGAAGCGCGCGTCGCCGTCGCGGCTGAGCGCGACGCGGACTTCGCCGCTACCTGCGGGATAGGCGTATTTGCACGCGTTGCTGACGAGTTCGGTGACGATCACGCCGAGCGAGACCGCGCGGTCTGGCGGTAGCTGGATCGGTTCGGCGGCGAGGGTAAGGATCCGCCGGCGCTCGTCGGTCGACCAGGTCTGGGCGAGTTCGTCGACCAAGGCGGTCAAATACGCCTGCATGTCGACGCTCTCGACGTCGTCGCCGGTGTAGAGCCGGCGATGGACCTGCGCGATCGCGGTGATCCGGCGCTGCGTATCTTCCAGCGCGGTGCGAGCCGATGCGTCGGTCAGCGCGCTCGACTGCATCCGGACCATCGCCGAGACGATCTGGAGCGAATTGGCGACGCGGTGGTTGACCTCCGCCAACAAGGCCTCGAGTCGTGCGTTCGACGCGCGCAGGCCGGTTTCGGCGGCGGCCTTCAGGTGTTCGAGTTCGGCGCGCTTGAGGACCTGTGCGAACGATGCGTCGAGCAGGTCGAAGAAATCCTCCCCGACCGTCTTCACGACATAATCGGCGGCGCCCGCGCGCAGCGCCGCGATCGCGATGCGGCCTTCCTCCGATCCGGTGACGTAGACGACGCTGGGTGGATCGGGCAGCGTACGCAGCCCGGCCAGCGTCTCCAGCCCGTTCAGGCCGGGCATGTAATGATCGACCGCGGCGATATCGAAGCGTTCCTCGCGCGCCCGGGCAATGCCGTCCTCGCCGTTCTCGGCGGTCGTGACGTCGTGGCCGCGCCGCTTGAGCGCCTTCGCGGCCAGCCGCCGCAATCCGGCGTCGTCGTCGATGTAGAGGATTTTCGCCATCACTCCTCGATGTCGGGGACCTGGATCACCGACAGGAACAGGCCGAGCTGGCGGATCGCCTGCGCGAAGCTTTCGTAGTTCACCGGCTTGGTGATGTAGACGTTGGCGCCGAGATCGTAGCAGCGCTGCACTTCGCGGGCGTCGTCGGTGGTGGTCAGCACGACGACGGGGGTGCGTTTGACCGGGCCGTCGCTGCTCTTGATCTTCGCCAGGATATCGGTGCCGCTCATGTCGGGCAGGTTGAGGTCGAGCAGGACCAAAGCCGGGCCGTTCAGCGCGGGGCCTTCGGGCGCGTTGAACAGATAATCGACCGCGCTGGTGCCGTCGGTGAAATGCTTGATGTCGTTGAGGATGCCGGCGCGGCGGATGTTCTTCTCGATCAGCTTGGCATGGCCCTCGTCGTCCTCGATCATCACGATGTTTACGGATTGATGCGTGTTCATGCGGCGGTGTCCTGCAAATTCAAGGTCATCGGCAGCAATAGCCGGAAGGTGGCACCTTCGCCAAGCGTCGAGCGGACATCGACGATTCCGCCGAGACGATAGGCGAGCGCGCGGACGTGGGCGAGGCCGATGCCCTCGCCGGGCTGGTCCTGCTTGCCCGAACGGCGGAACAGATCGAACACACGCTGGTGATCGGCGGGAGCGATGCCGCGGCCGTTGTCGGCGATCTCGATCGTCGCGCGCTGACCATCGCGCACGCCGCTGACGACGATCCGCCCGGGGCGGCCGGGCTGGAAATATTTGACCGCGTTTTCGATCAGATTGGACAAGATCTGTTCGATCGCGAACCGGTCGCTGGTGATCGCGGGGAGCGTGCCGTCGACTTCGATCGTCGCCTCCTGCGCCTCGAGCCGGTGCGCCAGTGTATCGCGGATCGTATCGACGATCGCGGTCAGGTCGAGAAGCTCCGGCGCGAGGACGCGGCGGCCCTGGCGCGACAGCGTCAGGATCGCGTTGATCAGCCGGTCCATCTTCTGGGTCGAAGTGCGGATGAAGCCGATCGCTTCGGGCAGGTCCTCGCGTGCCGCCAGCCGCACCTCCTCGGTGACGATGTCGGGCGCCTCGGCCTCGGCGCGGTCGACGAGCGCGGTGATCGCGCCGGTCGCGGCCTCGAGTTCGGCGGTGAAGCCCATGACGTTGACGAGCGGCGAGCGTAGATCGTGGCTGACGATATAGGCGAAGCGCTGGATCTCCTCGTTGGCGCGGCTGAGGTCGGCGGTACGATCGGTAACGCGTTCCTCGAGATTATCGTTGAGCGACCTGAGCGTATTGCGCGATGCGGTGATCGTCGCAGTGTTGCGAGCCACCACCAGCAACGACACGATCGCGACCAGGGCCAGCAGGATGCCCGATGCGATCAGCGCGCCGTAGAACAACCGTATCGCGCCACGCTGGCGCGCCGCGCGTGCGGCGAGCAGGGACTGTTCCTCCCCGGCCATCGCGCCCAGCCGCGCCCGAACCGCACGCAGCAGATTGACGCTCGGGTCGGTCGTGAAATCCCGTTGCGCCTCGTCCATCTTGTGCGCGTCGATCAGCGCGATGCTGGCGGTTCGCAGAGCGAGGAGGCGCGCCAGCGGTTCCTCGATCCGGTCGAGGCGATAGAGCTGGCGCGGATTGTCCGCGGTCAGCGCACGCAACCGCGCGATGCGCGGTTCGAAGGTGGAGGATACGCGCTGATACGTCGCCCGGAAGCTCGGTGCGCCGCCGAGCAAATAGCCGCGCCGCGAGGTTTCGGATTGTTCGAGCGCAACCTGGAGATCACCGACCGCCTGCCGCACCGTCTGGGTGTGGACGATGCTGGCCGCATAATCGTCGTTGCGGCCGTTGATCCAGCCGATCGCGACCGCAGCGGCAATGAGCGCGGCGAAGCCGATGCCCATGATGATCAGGAGGACGCGACCGACCCGCTCCTCCCGAACCGTCAACCGCGTCGTCAGACCCCCTGCCATCGCATTGACCCTAATGCGCGCGCGACGGGTTTGCCAGTATGGCGATGCTGATCTGGATCAGAGCAACAGCTCCTGCGCGCCCGTGTTGCGCTTCAGAGCAACAGCTCCTGCGCGGTCGCCCGCCCGACGTGCCCGCCGCCGCGTCGCCGCGCATATTCGGTCTCGGCGGTGAAGCGGATGTCGGGATCGCGATCGGTCATGAACTTGACGAGGCTTTCCTCCTCGATCTCGCGCCATTCCTTGCCGCGATCTGGGCCGTAGCGGACGCGCGGCAGCAGGCCGGGTTCGTTCGACCATTGGATCAGTTGCGCGGCGCTCGCTTCGTTCAATTGATCGCGCAGGTGATACGCGGTGACATAAGCGTCGGGGAAGGCGCGGTGCGCGGGGAGGCCGCGTTCGTGGATCAGGCCGACGGGCTTGCGCCAGTAACGCAGCACCTGGTTCGAGAAACTCGGCGAATCGGGCCACAGCCGGAGCGCGCATTTCCAGGTGCAGATCCAGTCGGCGCCGTGGGTCAGCGCGGGCGTGCAGAATTGCGATTCGAAACTGGCGCGGTGCGCCGCGAGGGCCACGCGGCGCGGCCAGGGATCGAGGATCGGGCGGGCAAGGTCGTGCCACAGCGGCGCGTCGGCGACCTCCTCGTCGAGGATGTGGTGGATAGCCTGGGTGATCGGCGGCATCGGGCGGCCGGGATTGACCATCAAATGGCCACCCTCGCCTTGCAATTCCCAGCGTCCGTCGGCGCCAAGCGCGACGTCCTGCCAGCCGACTTCGCAGACACCGTGGGCGGGCGGGGCGGGGCCGGTCGTCTCCAGGTCGATGACGCGGACGATGCTGGGTTGGGGCGGCGGCATTCGGGCTATGTGGGGCGGCGGCGGGCGCGTGTCACCCTTGGCGCGAGATACCGCTCTCCGCCAACTGCGCATCGAGATCGGATAGAAGCCGTTCCAGCCCCGCCTCGTCACGCCCCTCCGCGCGCGCGGTCAGCACGTCCTGCGTGTTCGAGGCGCGGAGCAGCCACCAGCCGTCTTCGGTGGTGACGCGGGCGCCGTCGATCGTTTCGACCTTGGCGCCCTCCGCCGCGAGCCGCGCGAGAATTTCATCCACCAACGCGGTCTTGCGCGCCGGATCGACCGCGAAGCGCAATTCGGGGGTGTTGACGAACGCGGGCATCGCGTTGCGCAATTCGGTGAGCGTCCGGCCCGAGAGGTGCACCGCGCGGATCAGTCGCACCGCGGCTTCGAGCGCGTCGTCGTAACCGTGCCCGTCGGGCGGGCCGAAGAAGATGTGGCCGCTCATCTCGCCCGCCAATGGCGCGCCCAGTTCACGCATCTTTTCCTTGATGAGGCTGTGGCCGGTTTTCCACATCACCGGTTCGCCGCCGAGTTCGGCGATGCGGTCGAACAGCATCCGGCTGGCCTTGACGTCGGCGATCACCGCCGCGCCGGGATGTTCGGCCAAAACAGATTGCGCCAATATGGACAGAATCTGGTCGCCTCTGATCACGCGCCCCTGCCCGTCGACCGCGCCGATCCGGTCTCCGTCGCCGTCGAAAGCCAGTCCGAAATCGAGGTGCTTGCCGGCGACGAGCCGCTTCAGATCGGCGAGGTTCGCGTCGTCCGTCGGATCGGGATGATGGTTCGGAAAATCGCCGTCGATTTGGGTGAAGAGCAGGTGATGCTCACCCGGCAGGAGTTGCGTGAGGCGCTCGATCGCCGGGCCGGCGGCGCCGTTCCCCGCGTCCCAGCCGATCCGGTAGGTGCCCCCGGCATAACGCGAGAAGAGGTGGCCGACATAAGCGTCGAGCACATCGACGGTCTCGACCGAACCGGCGCCGTCCAGCCAGTCTCCGGCGGCGGCGAGCGTCGCAAGGTCCTGGATGTCCTCGCCGAAAAAGGCACGGTGCTGAAGGACCATCTTGAAGCCGTTCTGATCGCGGGGATTATGGCTGCCGGTTACCTCTATGCCGCCGTCCACTTCTAGCGTCGCCTCGGCCCAGTAGAGCGTCGGCGAGGGCGCGAGGCCGATGCGGACGACATCGACGCCCGACGCGATGAGGCCCGCGACCAGCCCATCCTCCAGATCCGGCGACGACACGCGGCCGTCGTATCCTACCGCAACACGGGTGCCGCCCGCGCGCCGGATGCGCGTCGCGAAGCCGCGACCGATCGCGTGGGCGTCTGCCACGCCAAGCCCTCCGCCGACGATTCCGCGAACGTCGTATTCGCGCAGGATCGCGGGGTCGAACCGGTGCATTCCCGCCTCAGTCGCGTTTCAGCAGGATGTCGCGCGCGGTGTTGAGGCGCCGCGTTTCTTCGGCCGAGCCGCCGTGATCGGGATGCGCCGAGGCGATCAGGCGGCGGTGCGCGGCGCGGATTTCGACGGCGTCGGCGTTGGCGGAGACGCCGAGGACGTTGCGCGCTATCACGGTGTCGTCCTGCGTGCGGCGCGGCGGAGGCGCAGGCGTCCGGCCCGATGGCCCTTTCCACAGTTTCCAACCCGCGTAGGCGACGATCAGGGCGAGCAGCAGGTTGATCATCAGGCGAACAACGGCAGCGCGGGTTCAGGCAGCGCCAGCGCCGCCATCATCTCGCGCAATTCCTGCCGCGCGGCGACATGGCTCAGCGCCATCGCACCGAAGTCCTTGGCGTCCAGCATCGTCAGGCCTGAGGGGAACATCTCGCGGTAGACAACGCGCTCGCCAAGTCCGGGGACGATTCGGAAACCGACGCGTTTGGCGAGCTGGTCGAGCGCTTCGGATACACGGCGCATGTTGCGCGCCTCGATATGCTGGAGGCGATTGCGCAGGACGACCCAGTCGATCGTCGCGCCGTCGGCCTTGGCGCGGGCCTTGCGCGCATCCCAGATCATCTCGGAATAGAAACTGGGACGGGTGACCTTGTAGGTTTCGGGATCGACCTGCCCGATCAGATCGAAATCGACGAAGCTGTCGTTCATCGGCGTGACGAGCGTATTGGCGCGCATCGCGGCGTTGCGCGCGACCGGATCGTCGCGACCGGGTGTATCGACGACGAGATAGTCGGTGTCGGCTGCGAGGTCCGCGATCAGATCCTCGAAATTGCCGTCGGCCTTGCCGTCACCCGTTGCGTGGCGCGGGATCGCGAGATCGGCGCCGGTGCGCTTTACCGTCGCGGCGCGATTATCGAGATACCGCCCCATCGTCCGCTGGCGATGATCGAGATCGAGGCACGCGACGCGCGCGCCCTTCACCGCCAGCGCGATCGCGACATGGACCGCGGTGGTCGATTTTCCCGTCCCGCCCTTCTCGTTGGCGAAGACGATGATGTGAGTCTTTTCAGGCCCCTGGGGCAATTCGTCGCATCCCTTGTTGATCGCTCCGTACGCCACCCATAGAAGCCCGGTCCGTAGAGTACGAGGGGGAAGCGTTGGATATCGTCCGGGAATTGGACGCGCTGCGAGCGCGCGTCGCGGCGTTGTGCGCGGACGGCAGGCGCATCGCGCTGGTGCCGACGATGGGGGCGCTCCACGCCGGGCATCTGGCGCTGGTCGAGGCGGCGAAGCGTGCCGACACCGCGGTGGTCGCGTCGATCTTCGTCAATCCCAGGCAATTCGGCCCGAACGAGGATCTGGCGCGCTATCCGCGGCGCGAGGCGAGCGACGCGCGGATGCTGAACGAGGCGGGGTGCGACCTGCTGTGGGCGCCGGGCGTCGAGGATATGTATCCGGCGGGCTTTGCGACCAACGTCAGCGTGTCGGGGGTGAGCGATCTCCACGACGGCGCGGCGCGGCCGGGGCATTTCGACGGTGTCGCGACGGTGGTGATGAAGCTGTTCAACCAGACCGGGGCGGACGTCGCCTATTTCGGCGAGAAGGACTTCCAGCAACTCGCGGTGATCCGGCGGATGGTGGCGGACCTCGACATGCCGATCGAGATTATCGGGATTCCCACGCAGCGCGAGGATGACGGGCTCGCGCTGTCTTCGCGCAACATCTATCTCGACGAGGAGCAGCGCGCCAAGGCGGTGGCGTTGCCGCGCGCTTTGGGAGTCGCGGCAAAGGCGATTGCGCGTGGGGACGATGCCACGGATGCGTTGGGAGAAGCACGGGCGACGTTGACCGCGGCGGGGTTCGACGTGGATTATGTCGAGCTTGTCGATGCCGAGACCCTTGCCCCGAAGCCCGCGGCGGACCGGCCGCGGCGATTGCTCGCGGCGGCCCGGATGGGGGCGACGCGGCTCATCGACAATATCGCGGTGGAATAGGGGTGTTTTTTTGACGCCCTCTCGGGCGCACAAAATCATCCTTAACCGCGTTAACCATTTGTAGAGACGAATCGCGGCACATCGGCCCCAACGGGAAAAAGGGGGTGGAAATGGGCAATAGCCTGAAGAGTGCGCAGTTCCTGATCGACAGCCGTATCGCCGATGCGGCGCGCGGCGATACGGGGGCGTGCTACGATCTCGGGGTGTTCTATTCGACAGCGACCGGCGGTGCCGCGTATGATCTGATCGAGGCGCACAAATGGTTCAATCTCGCCGCAGTCGCGGGGCATGAAGCGGCGCAGGAAGCGCGCGGCGACGTTGCCGAGGATATGACCGCGCGCGAAGTCGCGACCGCGCAAGCCGCCGCCCGCGCTTGGCTGGCGATGACGCAGCGCCGCGCCGCCTAGAGCAACTTCTCCAGCACCACGAAGTCCAGATCGCGCGTTTTCGGTAGGCCGAAGCGCGGATCGTCGAGCGGGAACGGCCGCCGCTCGCGCGTCAGGCGGTAGCCGCGGCGCCGATACCAGGCGATCAACTCGGTTCTGCGCGCGATGACGGTCATTTCGATCGCGGTCAGCCGCCATTCGCGCGCCAGCGCCTCCGACGCGTCGATCAATTGTCGCCCCAACCCGTTCGCCTGAAGCGCCGGATCGACCGTCAGCATGCCGAGATAGGCGCGCGTATCGCTTGCGCGCTGGACGACGACACATCCGATTAGGGCGCCGTCCCGTTCCGCGATCAACATCCGCTGGTCGGGGTCGGCGAGGATATCCGTCAGCGCCGCGACGTCGGTGCGTTGCCCGCCGAGGAGATCTGCCTCGTGCGTCCAGCCATCGCGCGCGCTATCGCCGCGATAGGCGCGTTCGATCAGGGGATGAAGGCGGGGGATGTCCGCCGCGACCGCTACGCGGATCGCGGGCAACGTCACGCCGATTTCTTGGTCGCCGATTTCTTAGCAGCGGGCTTCTTCGCGGGTGCCTTTTTCTTCGGCGCGGCTTTCTTCTTGCCCTTCGTCGGTGCCGCCGAGGCGCGCGCGTCGATCAACTGCGCGGCTTCTTCGAGCGTCAGCGCGTCGGGCGCGATCGTTTTGGGGAGGGTCGCGTTGGTGGTGCCGTCGGTGACGTAGGGACCGTAGCGGCCTTCCATCAGCTTGATCTCGGCTTCGGTGCGCGGGTGCGCGCCGAGGACCTTGAGCGGTTCGCGGCTACCGCGCCCAGGGCGACCGCCGTTCGCGGCGGCTTCGGCGAGTTTCACGACGGCGGCGTTCATGCCGGTTTCGAAGACCTCGGCGGTCGATTGCAGGCGCGCGTATTTGCCCGAATGCTTGAGATACGGACCGTAACGGCCGATCGCGGCTTCGATCGGTTCGCCGGATTCGGGGTGGGTGCCGATCGTGCGGGGGAGCGACAGGAGTTTGAGCGCCCATTCGAGGTCGAGGTCGCCGGGCAGGTCCTTGGGGATCGAGGCGCGTTTCGCGTCCTTGCCTTCGCCGAGCTGGATGTACGGGCCGAACCGCCCCGATTTGCGCTCGACTTCGAGGCCCGTCTCGGGATCCTTGCCGAGGCCTTCGGGGCCGGTGTCTTCACCGTCCTCGCCGCCGGGCTGCGCGAAGCGGCGGGTGTATTTGCACTCGGGATAGTTCGAGCAGGCGATGAACGCGCCGAACTTGCCGCCGCGCAGCGCCAGCTGGCCTTCGCCGCAGTTCGGGCAGAGCCGAGGATCGCCGCCGTCGGCCTTTTCGGGGAACAGGTACGGCGCGAGGAAGACGTCGAGCGCGGCGGTGACCTCGCTGGGCTTCTGCTCCATGACGTCGGAGGTCAGCGGCTTGAAATCGCGCCAGAACGAGTCGAGCACCGCCTGCCAGCCGGCGCGACCGCCTGAGACGTCGTCGAGTTCCTCCTCGAGTTCGGCGGTGTAATCGTAGCCGACGTATTTCTCGAAGAAGCGTTCGAGGAAGGCGGTGACGAGACGTCCGCTTTCCTCGGCGAAGAAGCGGTTCTTCTCGATCCGGACGTAGGCGCGATCCTTTAAAGTCTTGATGATCGAGGCGTAGGTGGAGGGGCGGCCGATGCCGAGTTCCTCCATCCGCTTGACGAGACTCGCTTCGGAGAAACGTGGCGGCGGCTGGGTGAAATGCTGTTCGGCGTCGACCGATTTCTTGGCCGGTGCATCGCCTTCGCGCATCCGCGGGAGGCGGCGCGAATCCTCGTCGGCGCTGTCGTCCTGGCCTTCCTCGTAGAGCGCGAGATAGCCGGGGAAGAGGACGACCTGGCCGGTCGCGCGCAGGATATGGCGGCCGGTGCCGTCGGCCATGTCGACGGTGGTACGCTCCATCCGCGCCGACGCCATTTGCGAGGCGAGCGCGCGTTTCCAGACGAGATCGTAGAGGCGCGCGTGATCGCCACTTCCCACCTTGTCGCGCCCGAAATCGGTCGGGCGGATTGCCTCGTGCGCTTCCTGCGCGTTCTTCGCCTTGGTCTGATATTGCCGCGGCTTGTCCGGCACATAGCTCGCATCATAGCGATTGGCGACCGCGAGCCGCGCGGCGCTGATCGCGCTGTGATCCATCTGGACGCCGTCGGTCCGCATATAGGTGATCGCGCCGTCCTCATAGAGTTGCTGCGCGATCCGCATCGTGTGATCGGCGGAAAAGCCGAGTTTGCGCGCCGCCTCCTGCTGGAGCGTCGAGGTGGTGAAGGGCGGCGGCGGGTTGCGCGTCGCGGGTTTGGTTTCGACCGACTGGACCGAGAAACGGCCGTCCTCGACCGCTTTCTTGGCAGCGAGCGCATCACCCTCGTTGCCGATCGACAGGCGATCGAGCTTATTGCCGTCCCACTGGATCAGCCGCGCGGTGAACGCCGTGCCGTCCTGCTCCATGCCGGCGGTAACCGACCAATATTCCTGCGCCCGGAACGCCTCGATCTCGCGCTCGCGCTCGACGATCAGGCGGAGCGATACCGACTGGACGCGCCCGGCCGATTTGGCGCCTGGCAGCTTGCGCCACAGGACCGGCGAGAGCGTGAACCCGACGAGATAATCGAGCGCGCGGCGGGCGCGGTATGCGTCGATCAGATCGGTATCGAGCTCGCGCGGGCGCTGCATCGCCTCGGTCACCGCGGCCTTGGTGATCGCGTTGAAGGTGACGCGCTGGACCTGCTTGGGCAGCGCCTTGCGCTTGGCAAGCACCTCCTGGACGTGCCAGCTGATCGCCTCGCCCTCGCGATCCGGATCGGTGGCGAGGATCAGGCGATCGGCGGTCTTCGCGAGATCGGTGATCGCCTTCAGCTGCTTGGCCTTGTCGGCGTAATTTTCCCATTCCATCGCGAACCCCTCGTCGGGGTTCACCGATCCGTCCTTGGGCGGCAGATCGCGGACATGGCCGTAGCTCGCGAGAACGCGATAATCCGAGCCGAGGTATTTTTCGATGGTCTTCGCCTTGGCGGGCGATTCGACGATGACGAGCTGCATAGAGGCCTTAGATGGGGTGTCTCACGTATACGCGCGAGGGTGACGGTGTAAGAGCGCGGTCGTCAAGCGGGTCCGTCAGCGGATTTGTCAGCGTCGGGGCGTCGCGCGCCAGGCGAGGAAGAAGCCCGCGCCGAGGATGAGGTCGATGACACCGAACGCGAGCAGCATCGCGGGGACCTTGCCGGTCGCGAACAGGATCGCGACGGGAATGCCGAAGACGAGCTTTTCGACGACCGAGACGGGCATCAGCGACCGGTAACGCGCGGGATCGCCGCCGATCACCCAGAAGGCAAGCTGGAACGCGACCGCGGTGCCGACGAAGCCGTAAAAATTGACCTCGCCCCCCGGCGGCGCGGCCAGCGCATATTGCGGCAAGAGGACGGCGAGGCCGTAGATCGCGGCGCCGCGATACCACAGCGATACCCAGCGCGGCGCAGAGCCATGGATCATCGACATTCTCCCTTTTCGGACGGGATATATATATAACTCGATCCAATCCCGCTTCCCTGGCGAAAGCCGGGCCCCGGTTGGAAAGGCTGAGCACATCGGACGCAGCGCTCTCCGTCGATTGCCTCGTAACTGGGCCCCGGCCTTCGCCGGGGAAGCAGGAAGATGAAAAGTGCAAGTATCGGCTATGCCAAACTCACCCGCCCGCCGGCATGGCGTTCGAGGCGACCGGCGAGTTCCAGCTCCAGCAGCACCATATAAACGACCGCTGGGTCGATGCGCGACTGGCGGATCAGTTCGTCGACCGCGACGGGGACCGGGCCGAGCAACCCGGTGATCGCCGCGCGCGCCGCGTCGTCGGCGTCCTCTGGGGGCATTCCGACGAAGCGGTCGATCGGAGCGCGGACCGAACGCGCGTCGATCGGGCGGGTTTGTTCGAGGATGTCGGCGGCGGACTGGACGAGCGTCGCGCCGTCGCGGATCAGCTGGTTGCAGCCTTGCGTGCGCGGATCGAGCGGGCTGCCGGGGACCGCCATGACCTCGCGCCCCGCTTCGCCCGCCAGCCGCGCGGTGATCAGCGATCCCGACTTCAGCACCGCCTCGACAACGACGGTGCCGAGCGCGAGACCGGCGATGATGCGGTTGCGGTAGGGGAAGTGGCGCGCGTGCGGCTGCGTGCCGGGCGGCATTTCGGCGACCAGCAGGCCCTCGGTGGCGATCCTCTCCTGGAGTTCGGCGTTCTCGGGCGGATAAGCGACATCGATGCCGCCGGCGATGACGCCGATCGTCGCGGGGAGCGCACCGACGTGCGACGCGGTGTCGATGCCGCGTGCCAGGCCCGAGATCACCGCTGCGCCTTCGCTCGCCAACTCCAGCGCGATCTGGCGCGCGAAGCGGCAGGCGGCGGCGGAGGCATTGCGCGCGCCCACCATCGCGATGCCGGGGCGGCGGAGCAGCGTTTCGTTGCCGCGAACCGTCAGCGCGACGGGCGCGTTTTCGAGGTGGGCAAGGAGATCGGGATAATCGGCATCGTCGAGGAACAGGTGGCGCGCGCCGAGCTTGGCTACGGTGGCGATCTCGCGCTGCGCGTCGGACGCGGTGATGACCTTGGGGGAGGAGCCCCCGCCCCGCTTCGCCAGCATCGGCAAGGCTTCGATCGCGGCGTCGGCCGAGCCGAACCGTGCGATGAGCTGGCGATAGGTGACCGGTCCGATCGACGGGGTGCGGATCAGCCGCAGGCGCGCGACTGCGCCACCGTGACGGTCAGCCACCCGCGCGGCCGACCTTCGGTTCTTCGCCGGCGAGCAGGCGCTCGATATTTTCGCGATGTTTCCACACGACGATCAGCGCCAGCGCGATCAGCAACGGCACGATATCGAAGCGGCCGAACACCGCCGCCGCAACGGGCGCGCCGATCGCCGCCGCCATCCCGGCGAGCGACGAGATCCGCAGGGTCGCCAGCACTGACAGCCACAGGACCGCATAGACCGCGGCGACGGGCCAATGCAGCGCGAGGACGATTCCCATCAGCGTCGCGACGCCCTTGCCGCCGCGAAAGCCGAGCCAGATCGGATAGCAATGCCCCGCAAACGCGCCCGCCGCGCCTAGCGGGCCGTTGCCCGGGAACAGCCATTCGACGATCAGCAAAGCAGCTGCGCCCTTGGCGACGTCGAGTAGCAGGGTCGCCGCTGCCAGTTCCTTGCGGCCGGTGCGCAGGACGTTGGTCGCGCCGATGTTGCCCGAACCGATCTGGCGCAGGTCGCCCGCGCCGAACGCGCGGGTGAGCAACACGCCGAACGGAATCGATCCGAGCAGATAACCGATCAGAAGCGCCGCGACGGGCGATATCCAGAGTATCTGAGTGGGCAAGCGTTCCCCCTATGAGCCGTTTCTAGCCGATCGTAGGCGCGCGCGCCACTCACCTGTATCAACGCTTTCGCGCGATTAACGGGTAATGAAATCTCCTTCGGGAAGGACCTGCAATTACCCCGGTCCGTCATCCCCGCGGAGGCGGGGATCCATAAACTCGAACGTTTCGACACCTTCGAAGGCCAGCCACTATGGATTCCCGCCTTCGCGGGAATGACGAAGGGGTGTTGGCTGAATGTCGATTGGCCCTAAAAGATTGTGGTATGGCCGACACCCGTCCGATCCTGTTCTTCGATTCCGGGGTCGGCGGTCTTTCGATCGTGGCGCCGGCGCGCGCGTTGCTGCCCGAGGCGCGTTTCGTCTACGCCGCCGATTCGGCGGGGTTTCCGTACGGGACGAAAAGCGAGGCGGAGATCGCGTTGCGGGTGCCAGCGTTGCTCGGGCGGCTGGCGGAGCGGTATCGCCCGCGGTTGATCGTGATCGCGTGCAACACCGCGTCGACGATCGCGCTGCCGGTGGTGCGCGCGGCGCTCGATCTGCCGATCGTCGGCACCGTGCCCGCGATCAAACCCGCTGCCGCGGCGAGCGTCACGCGGACGATCGGCGTTCTCGGGACCGAGGCGACGGTTCGGCAGGCGTATGTCGACGATCTCACGGCGCGCTTCGCGGCGGATTGCAAAGTGATCCGGTACGGGTCGGCCGAACTCGTCGAACTGGCCGAGGCGAAGTTGCGGGGGGACGCGCTCGATCCGGCGCGGTTTGGAGCCGTTCTCGCGGGACTGATCGAGCAGCGCGGAGGCGAAGCGATCGACGTGATCGTCAACGCCTGTACGCATTTCCCGCTGGTCGAGCCCGAACTTGCCGCCGCGTCGCCGCATCCGGTGCGCTTCGTCGATGGCGGCGCGGGGATCGCGCGACGGATCGCGCATTTGACGGAGGGGCAGGACTGGACGCGTGACGGGCCCGACAACGCGGTGTTCACGCAGGCCGGTGGCAGTGCGGCGCTCGCACCGGCGTTCGCGCGGTACGGATTCGATACGATCGAAACGCTGTAAGGGGCGGTATCGATCACGATGACGCAGGAAATCCGCTGGAAATCCGGTCGATGCGACGGTAAGCGCGCACGCCATGAGCGTCCAGGACACCGGAACCAGCCCGTCCGCAGCCGGGGTCGATTACGGCCGCGTCTTCACTCAGGCGATCGATCGCCTGCATGCCGAGGGGCGCTACCGCGTCTTCATCGATATCCTGCGCAACAAGGGTTCGTACCCGAATGCGCGGTGCTTCGCCGGGCATAACGGGCCGAAGCCGATCACCGTCTGGTGTTCGAACGACTATCTCGCGATGGGGCAACACCCCAAGGTCGTCGCGGCGATGGAGGAGGCGCTGCACGACGTCGGCGCGGGATCTGGCGGTACGCGCAATATCGGCGGCAATACGCATTATCATGTCGATCTGGAGGGCGAACTCGCCGATCTTCACGGCAAGCAGAGTGCGCTGCTGTTCACCAGCGGTTATGTGTCGAACGAGGCGACGCTGGCGACGCTCGCCAAGGTGCTGCCGGGCTGCATCATCTTTTCGGACGAGCTCAACCACGCCTCGATGATCGCGGGCATCCGCAATTCGGGGTGCGAGAAGCGGGTGGTCCGTCACAACGACCTCGCGCATCTCGAGGAATTGCTCGCCGCGGAAGATGCGGCCGCGCCAAAGCTGATCGCGTTCGAAAGCGTCTATTCGATGGACGCCGATATCGCGCCGATCGCCGCGATCTGCGACCTTGCCGACCGGTATAATGCGCTGACCTATTGCGACGAAGTCCACGCGGTCGGCATGTACGGTCCGCGCGGCGGTGGGATCAGCGAGCGCGACGGGGTCGCCGACCGGATCACGATCATCGAAGGGACGCTCGGCAAGGCGTTCGGCGTGATGGGGGGATACATCGCCGCCGACACGATGATCATAGATGTGATCCGCAGCTACGCGCCGGGGTTCATCTTCACGACGTCGCTGTCGCCGGTGCTGGTCGCGGGTGTCCTCGCGAGCGTGCGGCACCTCAAAGCGTCAAGCATCGAACGCGAGGGCCAGCACGCAGCGGCGACGATGCTGAAGACGATGCTCACCGACGCCGGGCTGCCGGTGATGCTCGGCGAAACGCATATCGTGCCGGTAATGGTCGGCGATCCGGTGAAGGCGAAGCGGATCAGCGACATTCTGCTCGCCGAATACGGCATCTACGTCCAGCCGATCAATTACCCCACCGTCCCGCGCGGCACCGAGCGGCTGCGCTTCACCCCCGGCCCCGCGCACGATCAGGCGATGATGCGCGAACTGACCGAGGCCTTGGTGGAAATCTGGAGCAGGCTGGAATTGCGCGCCGCGGCGTAAAGCCCGTTGTAAGGGTGGGTCAGTCGAGGACGATCGTCGCGCCGGTCATCGCAGCCCGTTGCGGTTGACGAAAACGATGCCGCTCAAGACGCGCCGATCCGCCTCACCCCTCGCGCACCAGCAATTTGTCGATCCGGCGCCCGTCGAGATCGACCACTTCAAACGTCCACCCCTGTTCGACGAAGCTCTCCCCCTCCGCCGGGAAGTTCCGGAACACCGCGAGCGCCAGCCCGGCGACGGTCGCGTAATCGCGGTCCTCGGGCAGGTCGATGCCGATCCGGTCGGCCAGCGCGTCCGCCGCCATCGTGCCGTTGACCAGCAGCGAGCCGTCGTCGCGCTCGACGATGTCGGGGCTGCCGCCGGGATCGGCGTCGCTGGCGAATTCACCCGCGATCGCGGCGAGCAGATCCGCAGGCGTCACGATCCCCTCGAAATGTCCGTATTCGTCATGGATCAGCGCCATCGGGATGTCGGCGCGGCGCAGTTCGTCGAGCGCGTCCATCGCGTCGATCCGGTCGATCACCACCGGCGCCTTGCGGACCAACTTCGACAGATCGAGCGCCTCGCCGCGAAACAGCGCCGCGGCGATATCGCGTGACTGCACCACCCCGATCACCGCGTCGATCGTTCCCAGCGCCACCGGCAGCCGCGTGTGCGGCGTCTCGAGCAGCTTCGCGCGGATCCCCGCATCGTCGAGCGCGACGTCGAGCCAGTCGACCTCGGTCCGCGGCGTCATCACCTCGCGCACCGGGCGATCCGCCAGTCGCACCACGCCAGAGATGATCGACCGCTCATGCTCCTCGATCACGCCGGATTTGCTCGCCTCCGCGACGATCAGATGGAGTTCCTCGGCGGTGACATGCTCCTCCGATTCGCGGTTCATCCCCAGCAACCGGAAGATCAGCCCGCTGGTATTATCGAGGAACCACACGATCGGCTTGGTGCCGATCGCCAGCCACGTCATCGGTAGGGCCATGATCGCCGCGATCGGCTCGGGCTTGCGGAGCGCGAATTGCTTGGGGACGAGTTCGCCGATGATCAGCGAGACGAACGTCGTCAGCCCGATCACCACCGTGAAACCCACTGTCCGCGCGGTATCCGCCGCCATCCCCAGCGCGACCAGCCGCTCGGCGGTCGGCCCGCCCAGAGCCTCGCCCGAATAAGCGCCCGCCAGCACGCTGATCAGCGTGATGCCGATCTGCACGGTCGACAGGAACTTGCCGGGGTCCGCCGTCAGCATGATCGCGGCGCGCGCGCCCCTTCTGCTCCATGGGGCGTTGCCGGTCCGCGCCAGCGCCTCCAGCCGCGCCTTGCGCGCCGAGACGATCGCCAGCTCGCTCATCGCGAACACGCCGTTCAACGCGACGAGCGCGAGGATGATGAGGACGTCGATCCAGGGATAGGGTTGCATGGCGCCGCCCCCCTTTGGCGGCAAACCGCGGGCGGGACAATCCTCGTGTCTTTCCGGCAGCGGAACAATCGCCAATAGCGCCGGGTTTTCTCGACAGATAAAAGGGGATCGCCATGAAGCCGAAACTGCTCGCCCTCTTCGCGCTCGCCGCCGCCGCCGTTCCGGTGGCCGCGCAAAACGCCCCCGTCGGGGTGATCGGCGGAGGGATCGGCGGCTATCTGACGGGCGATCTCGTCGATGGCCGGCACGATCGCACCGCGAAGATCGTCCGCGCCGGGATCGCCGGCATCGCGGGGACCGACATCGGCGCGTACATGGACAAGCAGGAACGCGATCTTCGCATGCGCACCGCGGGCACCGACGTCCGTGTCATCCGCCAGGGCGACGACGTGCTGCTGACGATCCCGAACGGCAACAATTTCGCGTACAAGAGCGTTGCGGTCGCGCCTGCTTTCGCGCGGACGCTGGATCAGGTCGCGATGGTCCTGGCGCAATATCCGAGCACCTTCGTCGACATCTACGGCCACACCGATTCGGTCGGCGGCGACGCGTATAACGAAGGCCTGTCGCAGCGCCGCGCCGCTTCAGTCGCGACCTATCTCGAATCGCGCGCAGTCCAGCCCGCCCGCGTCGGCACCAAGGGCTTCGGCAAGACCCAACCGATCGTTTCGAACGAGACCGAGGAAGGCCGCGCGACCAATCGCCGCGTCGAGATCAGGATCGTGCCGATCTCGCAGAGCGAGTTGGGCTGACGCTCATCTCCGGGCCGCGAAGAACTCCCGCAACAGCGCCGCGGCCTCATCTTCGCCCAGTCCGGTGAGCACCTCGGGCCGATGGTGGCAAGTCGGCTGCGCGAAGACTCGCGCGCCATGCTCCACCGCCTCCCCCTTCGGGTCCGCCCGCAGCATAATAAAGCCGCGCGATCCGGGCATGCGAAATCGCCCCCGCGCACATCGCGCACGGCTCCAGCGTCACCCACAGGTCACAATCTTGCAGCCGCTCGCGTCCCAATTCGGCAGCGGCGGCGCGGATCGCGAGCATCTCGGCATGAGCAGTCGGATCGTGCAACCGTCGCGGCGCATTCCCGGCGGTGGCGATCACGCGTTCGCCCAGCATCACCACAGCGCCGACCGGCACCTCTCCCGCTATCGCCGCATCACGCGCGGCATCCAGCGCTAGGCGCATCGGCGAAGGAAGCGGAAACATGCCGCCCACTGATCCCGGCGTTGCGCGGAGACCCAGCCTTATTGCTGCGGCGCCTCGCCCGGCTTCTGGACATCGACTTTGGGTACTTCGACGACCTTGTTCTCGGTCCCGACATTCACCTTGGCGACGGTCGCCTCGAACTGCGGCGCTTGACCGCCTTCGAGATGCGGCAGCGACGCGGTCTGGGTCTGGTCGAACTTGATGAAACCCAATGCCATCGCGGCAAGGACGACGAGGGCGGCGATGCCGACGAGGACGAGCAGAGCCCGCATGATGATACTCCCTATTCGATACGATGGCGGAACAACGCTGCGAGACAGGCAAGGTTGCATCGCTGTCGGGTTGACGCAAGCGCCCTCTGCCGCTATCCGCGCCACCTTTCCGGGCAACCGAAATTCAGGAATTCAAGTCATGTCGCGCATCTGCGAGCTGACCGGCAAGGGCCGGCTGGTGGGAAACAACGTATCCCACGCCAACAACAAGACCAAGCGGACCTTTCTGCCCAATCTGCAGAACGTGACGCTGATCTCCGATTCGCTCGAAAAGAGCGTCAAGCTGCGCGTCTCGACCCACGGCCTGCGTTCGGTCGAGCATAACGGCGGCCTCGACAATTGGCTGGCGAAGACGTCCGACGACAAGCTGTCGCTCAAGGCCCGCCGCCTGAAGCGCGACGTCGTCAAGAAACGCGCGGCGACCGCCGCCGCCTGATTCGCGATTGAGTTTTGCGAAGGCCCGCTGGTGTGACCGGCGGGCTTTTTGTTTGTTTGATCGGCTCACGCCGATGAGGCGGTGCCAGCCCGCTCCCCCTCCCCACCTCCCACGCAATTATAATGACTTGGGAGGTGGGGAGGGGGAG
>CBDCNF010000019.1:0-333234 GCA_965219285.1 Sphingomonas sp. | reverse complement strand
GTGATCGTGCCGACCCGGAAGATCGTCATCGTCCGCCGCGGCGAAGACCCGACGGGCGCGCGCTTCGACATCGCCAAATTCACCGCCGACGTGCTCGCCGCGCTGAAATGAAGGCCACCCCGATTACGAGTTGGGACGAAGCGGTCGCCTTTGCGCTGTCGCTGCAGAATACCAAATTATCGTCGAGCTATGGCAAGCCCGCGGTCAAGGTCGCGTCGAACGGTCGCGCTTTCCTTCACATGGGACATGAGGCGGAGACATCGTTCGTCGTTACGATCGATCTCGATACCGTCGAGATGCTCAAGGAAACCGATCCCGACACGTTCTGGCAGACGCCGCATTACGAAGGCTGGCCGGCGGTGTTGACCCGTTACGACAGCCGCGACCCCGAACGCGTTCGCGCGACGATCGAGGGCTCGCGAGATTGGACCGCGGCGAAGAAGCCGGTGAAGCCGCGCAAGAAAGCGTGAGCCGATTCGAACGGTTTGTCGCGATCGACTGGTCGGGTGCGAAGGGGCGGCGTCACAAAGGGATAGCGATCGCGATTTGCGAGACCGGACGTGCTGCGCCGACCTTGGTCGTTCCGTCCGACGCGATATGGTCGCGGACGGCGGTTCTCGCGTGGTTGCTCGACCGGCGCGACGAAAATTTGCTCGTTGGCTTCGACTTCAGCTTCTCGGCGCCGTTCGTCGGGCGTGGCGCGCACCTCCCGGGAGAGCCCGAAACCGAGGACGCGCACGCCCTTTGGGCGTATGTCGATGCGCACAGTACGGACGACGATATCGGCGCTGCGAGCTTCCTAGAAAAGCGTCGCGGCCGGCATTTCTACATGGGCGCGGCCGACGGCGTGAAGCGCGACTTTCTTCACTGGCGCGTCTGCGAAACCACGAGCGACGGATCGACCAAGCCCTCGACCGTGTTCGACGCGATCGGCGCGGCACAAGTGGCCAAGGCGAGCTTCGCGGGGATGCGGTTGCTCCACCGGCTCGGCGGACAAATCCCTATCTGGCCGTTCGATCCGGCGCCGCATTCGGGCGCGCTGATCGTCGAAATCTACACCGCGATCGCCGCCCGCGCTGCCGAAATCCGTAAAGGCAGGAGCAAGATCCGCGATGCCGCGACGCTTGACGGTGCGCTGGCGGCGATTGGTTGCGAGCCGCATGTGCCCCTTGCGAAATACGACGATCATTCCACCGACGCGATCCTGACCGCGGCGTGGCTGCGCGCCAACGCGGGCCGCGCGGACCTATGGCGCCCCGCAGCGATGACACCGCACGTCGCCGCCACCGAAGGCTGGACCTTCGGCGTCGCCTGACGCATGGCACCTGCGTATATTCGTTTGGGGGCGTCCGCACCTATTCGTTTGGGGGCGTCCGCCCCCGGGGCCGGTTTAGCTCAGCTGGTAGAGCAGCGGTTTTGTAAACCGAAGGTCGCGGGTTCGATTCCTGCAACCGGCACCATATTTTGCCGATGATCTGTCGGCGCGTCCCAAAATCACTGCGGCGGGCGAGCAGCAATATGCTGGTCCGCGCTGGTCACGTCCCGGCGCGGAACGGTGTGAAATCGGTGTCGCGGTCGAAGATGTCGACGCCTTCGCGGCGTTTCAGGAAGCCGACGACGGCGTAGGTCACCGGAGTCAGTAGAACCTCCCACGCAACCTTCAACGCCCATTGGACGAAGATCAGCTTCACCACGAGCGCGTGGGTGAAGCCCGTCGCGCCCCAGAAGGCGAGCGGGTAGAAGATCAGGCTGTCGACCCCCTCCCCCGCGATCGTCGAGCCGATCGTCCGCGTCCAAAGATGCTTGCCGTCGGTCCATAATTTCATCTTGGCGAGGACGAAGGAATTGACCAGTTCGCCCGCCCAGAACGCGCAGACGCTGGCGAAGACGATCCGCGGCACCTGGCCGAAGATCGTCTGATACGCCGCCTGATTGGTCCAGTCGGGTGCAGGCGGCAGCGCGACGACGACCCACGACATCAGCGCCATGAACAGCACCGCCGCAGTGCCGGCCCAAATCACGCGGCGGGCGCGCGCATAGCCGTAGACCTCGGTCAGGACGTCGCCGATCACGTAGGAGACGGGGAAGAACAGGATGCCTGCGCCGAACGGCTGATAGCCGAAGCCGGGCACCCAAACCTGCGCGACCTTGCCCGCGCCGAGCACGTTCGACAGCAGGATGATAGCAACGAACGCGGCCATGACGAAATCGTAATAGCGGAATTGCGTCGCCTTGAGTTCGCTCGCCCCGACGTTTCGCATACCCGACCCCAATACTCTCTTCGCGACTATGCGGACGGTTTCGCCGCCACGCAATCCGCGCTAGGCGCTCGGGCGGGCGCCCGTAGTTCAACTGGATAGAGCACGAGCCTTCTAAGCTTGGAGTTGCAGGTTCGAGTCCTGCCGGGCGCGCCAATCAACGACTGGGTGTAGAAGGCCCCGCCTCAGCGCGCGCCGCGGATCATCGCACCACCAGCCGCGTGTAGAGATGCCAGGTCGCATAGCCGAGCCATGGCAGCACGATCGCCAGGCCGATCGCGGCGGGGATCAGGCCCAGCACCAACAGACCCGCGACGCGCCATCCCCAACCGAAGATCTCGCGCGGGTTGCGCCGCACCGCCGCGATCGACGTCCGGATCGCGATTTCGGCATCGACGGGCTTGTCGACGACGAGCGGGAACGAGACCACCGAGAAGATCAGCGCGGCGATCGCGAAGATCAGCCCGGCGAGATTGCCGAGGATGATGAGCTGCCACCCCGCGCTCGTCATGAACACCGCGCGCAGGAAATCGCCGACGCGCAACGGGGCTTCGGACCCGAACGTCGCGGCGTAGATCAGATAGGCGGCGATCAGCCAGCCGACGAACAGCACGCCGAGCCCCGCGGTCAGGACGGCGAGCGGCAGGCGACTACGACCGTTCAGCGGATCGAGGAAATGCCACCAGCTCGCGTCGCGCCCCTCCTCTCGCCGCCGCGCGAGTTCGTAGAACCCCGACGCCGCCGCCGGCCCCGCGATCGAGAGACCCGCGACGAGCGGAAAGAACAGTGGCAGCAGCGGGTTGTTGTACGTCACCACCACCGCGATCAGGCAGATGATCGGATAAAGCAGCCCGATGACGAGAAGATCTCCGCGCTTCTCACGAAAATCCTTCCAGCCTTCGGCCAGCGCCCAGTCGATATCCTTTGCGCTGATCCGCCGAACCGCGAGCGGCCCGTTTGCGGCGGGCATGGATGCGGTGTCTTGACTGGTCGGCATGGCGCGATCTCCCGATATGAGTTCGTTCGGCGTCGGTCCTCGTTACACCGGCATCCTACGCCTGTTGCGCGATGGGGCCAAATCGCGAAGCGGTCGAGAAGCGCTTCGCATCGCCCGGCATACGCTTCTCGACTTCGCTCGAAGCGAACGGCAAGGGGGATGTCACTAAATTCAGGAATTAAAATGCGCGTCGTCTCCGGCATCCAGCCAACCGGCAACCTTCACCTCGGCAATTATCTGGGGGCGATCAAGAATTGGGTCGCGATGCAAGACGCCATCGGTTCCGGGGGTGAATGCCTGTTCTTCCTCGCCGATCTCCACGCGCTCACCGTCTCGATCGATCCGAACGAACTGGCGAGCAACACGATCGAAATGGCCGCGGTCCTGCTCGCCTGCGGCATCGATCCGGCCCGCGCCACCCTGTTCAACCAGGCCCGCGTCCCCGCGCACAGCGAACTCGCGTGGCTGCTCGGCGGCACCGCGCGGATGGGCTGGCTCAACCGGATGACGCAGTGGAAGGACAAGGCGGGCAAGAACCGGGAAGGCGCCAGCGTCGGACTGTTCACCTACCCGGTCCTCCAGGCGGCCGACGTCCTCGTCTATCAGGCGACGCACGTCCCCGTCGGCGACGACCAGAAACAGCACCTCGAACTCGCCCGCGACATCGCGGCCAAGTTCAATACCGATTTCGGCGCGGAGGTGTTCACGCTGCCGGAACCCTTCATCTCGAAAGCCGCACCGCGCGTGATGTCGCTGCGCGACGGCATGGCGAAGATGTCGAAATCCGATCCGTCCGAAATGAGCCGCATCCAGCTCACCGACGACGACGACACGATCGCGCAGAAATTCCGCAAGGCGAAGACCGACCCCGAACCGCTTCCCGCGACAATGGCGGAACTGGACGCGCGTCCGGAGGCGAAAAACCTCGTGACGATCTACGCCGCACTGGCGGATGTTTCGTCGGACGCGGTCCTGGCCGAGTTTTCCGGCAAGGGCTTCGGCGCGTTCAAACCCGCTCTTGCCGACCTCGCCATTGCCAAGCTCGCGCCGATCCGGGAGCGGATGCTGCACCTGCTCGACGATCGCGGTGCGGTGGCTTCAGTTCTGGAGCAGGGCGCTCAACGAGCGAGGACGTTGGCGGCGCCGACGCTTAAAGCAGCGCAGGCAGCGACGGGGTTGCGGGTGTGATCCCGCCGGGGGCTGGCCCTCGGCGGATCATAATCATGGGGCCGCCGGGGAGCGGCAAATCGACACTTGCGCGGCGGTTGGGTGCGGCATTGATGTTGCCGGTCCATCATCTCGATTCGCTGTATCATCTGCCGGGCTGGAAATCGCGGCCGAATGACGCGTTTCGAGACGACGCCGATGCCGCCGCCGCATCCGACAATTGGATCATCGACGGCAATTACGTTGGCGCGGCCAGCGCCCGCATCGCGCGTGCTGATGTCATTCTTCTGCTCGATCTGCCGCGCCGCGTTACTCTGCCGCGCATTCTTCGCCGCGTCGCGACGGGCTATGGCAAGGTCCGCCCCGACAGTGCGCCGGGATGCCCCGAGCGTTTCGATCCCGCGTTCATTGCCTATTGCTGGAACTGGCGCCGCAACGTCCGGCCCCGCATCATGACCGCCCTGACAGACGCCATGCCGCGCGTGATACATCTGACGCGACCGGCGCGCGACACCCACCTAATTGCGATGCTTTTTGCGAGGCGCGGTTAGCCCTCCAGCTGCCGCATCAGCACGCGTACCGCACCGTCGATCTCGCGGTCGCTATCGCGCAGTTCCTCGATCCGCTTGACCGCGTGGATCACCGTCGAATGGTCGCGCCCGCCGAACTTGCGGCCGATCTCGGGCAGCGAGCGCGTCGTCAGGCGTTTCGCCAGATACATCGCGATCTGCCGTGGCCGCGCCACCGCGCGTGCGCGTCGCGCCGAGATCAGGTCGAGCGGCTTCAGTTCGAAATGCGCCGAGACCAGTTTCTGGATCTCGTCGATCGTAACCCGCCGCTGCGCACCCCGCAGCGAGTCGCCGAGCGTCGCGACCGCGAAATCCATGTCGATCGTGTCGCCGGTCAGTTGCGCGTAGGCGACGATGCGGTTGAGCGCGCCTTCGAGTTCGCGGATGTTCGAGTGAATCCGCGCCGCCAACAGATCGAGCACCGATTCGGGCACCCGTGCGTCGGGCAGAGCGGCAAGTTTGCGGTCGAGGATCGCGCGACGCAGCGCCGGTTCGGGCGGCTTGATGTCGGCGATCAGCCCCGACCCCATCCGGCCGACGATCCGCGGCTCGACCCCGTCGAGCGCCTGCGGGCATCGGTCGGCGGCGATCACCAACCGCTTTCCCGCCGCCATCACCTCGTTGATCGTGTGAAAGAATTCTTCCTGCGTCGCATCCTTGCCGGCGATGAACTGCAAATCGTCGATCAGCAGCAGATCGACCCCGCGCAGCCGCGTCTTGAACGCGAACGTGTCCTTCGCGCGCATCGCCGCGACGAAATCGAACATGAAGCGCTCGGCGGGCATGTACAGCACCCGCGCGTCGGGCCGATGCGCCAGAAACGCATGGCCGATCGCGTGCATCAGATGCGTCTTGCCCTGCCCAGTTCCGCTGTGGAGGTAGAGCGGGCTGAACCGAACCGGCCCGGGCTCGCCCAGCACCCGCGCGGCGTTGAATGCGACCTTGTTCGATTGATCGACAACAAAGCGGTCGAGCGTCATCCGCGGGTCGAGCGTCGGTTGTTCGACCGCGACGCGCGGAACCGCAATCGCGGGCGCGTCGGGCAAGCTCAGAACGACCGGCGCTTCGACCTGCGTCCGCGTCTCGATCAGGACCGACGTGATCGCCGGAAGGATCGCCCGGAATTCCAGCACCAGCCGGTCGGCATAATGATTGCGGACCCAGTTCGTCATGAATGCCGACGGCAACGTCAGTTTCACCGCGTCCGAATCGCCCGCCTCGACGAGTTTGATCGGCTTCAGCCACTGGTCGAACAGCCGCACCCCCGCCGACTCCCGCAGGTTCGTGCGGACCCGCGTCCAGGCTTTCGCCACGTCGCTCAACTCCGCCGAATCCGTTCGCGAAAACGCCACCCACATCTCTCCCTCGGCGGAAACGCGCACGTTTCCAGCCGGCTTTTACCGACGCAAATATCCCCGGTGCGGTCCCCCGACCGCGGCGGTTCTCAACGCTGTCATTTGGGCGCGACGATGATCATCGACGCGACCGGGCGGGTGTACGGACAGCGGGGCGAGTCGAGCAAGGCGCTCGATGACGCTTTTATGAAATAAACCGGATTGACTCGCCGTATGCCGCCGAAATACGTCGAACTATTTTATAACATATTGTTTTTATTGTATTATATTCGTATATTTGCGCGACTGCTGACCGCGAATCGCGGTTTAACCGTACTTTTTGGATACCGCACCCCGGACAGCAAAAAGCCCGCCGGTTATCCCGACGGACTAAGCCTTTGTTCCGCCTAGAAGCGTTCAGCCGAGCGCCGAAACCGCCTTTGTCAGACGCGAGAATTTGCGGCTCGCGGTGTTCTTGTGGAGGACGCCCTTGGCGACGCCGCGCTGCAACTCGGGCTGAACCTCGGCGAGCGCCGCGGTCGCGACTGCCTTGTCGCCCGATGCGAGCGCCGATTCGACCTTCTTGACGAAAGTGCGGATGCGACCGACGCGCGCGCCGTTCACTTCGGCGCGGCGGTCGTTGCGGCGGATGCGCTTCTTGGCTTGCGGCGTGTTCGCCATGGACTATCCTGTATTTCGTTGATCGATGAAAAAAGGGCGCCGGGAAATCCTCAAGGAAATCCCAAAGCCCTCTTGAAGCCGTTGCCCCTAATGATTTGGCCTGCGAAGGTCAACTGCGCTGGCAGGCGGGGCACCAGAACGTCGATCGCCCGCCATCGACTCGGCGGCGCACCACGCCGCCGCAAACGCACTGCAATCCCTCGCGGCCATAAACCTTGAACTGTTTCGAGAAATAGCCGAGTTCGCCATCAGGCCGGGCATAATCGCGCAACGTCGACCCGCCTGCCTTGATCGCTTCTTCCAGAACCGCCCGAATCGCGACCACCAGTCGTTCAAGCCGCGCCTTCGATACCTGCCCTGCCGCTCGCCCCGGCGCAATGCGCGCGAGGTGCAGCGCCTCGCAAACGTAGATGTTGCCAAGCCCCGCCACGATGCGCTGATCGAGCAGCATCACCTTAATCGGCGCAATCCGTCCGTCGAGCGCGGTTAGCAGATGTTTCGCGGTCAGCCCCGGCCCCAGCGGCTCAGGCCCGAGCGCGAGGAACGGCGGATACGCGGCGAATTCGTCGGTCGGCCAAAGATCGACCGACCCGAACCGCCGCGCGTCGTTGAGCGCCAGCCGCCGCCCCGCGTCGGTTTCGATCACCAGATGATCGTGCTTGCCGATCTCTTCCGGGTCGATGCGCCACCGCCCCGACATGCCGAGATGAAAGACCATCGTGTCGCCGCGATCGGTCTCGATCAGCCCATATTTCGCGCGCCGCGAGAGCGTGGTGACGGTTGCGCCGGTCAACCGCTGGCGCAGATCGAGCGGGAAGGCGCGCCGCAGGTTGTCCCGCCGTGTCTCGACCGAGGCCAGCCGCTGCCCCTCTAGCACCGGCCGCAGCCCGCGAACGGTCGTTTCGACTTCGGGAAGCTCGGGCATTCACACTCTCTCCGTCATCCCCGCGAAAGCGGGGACCCATCTCCCGCCCTTGCCCGCTTCACGACCGTCGTGAGTGCCGCTTTCCAACGTGATGGGTCCCCGCTTTCGCGGGGATGACGAGAAGGGTCAACGCAGCTAGAGCCGCGTGTGATGACCGACCCCGCTACCGACACCGTCTCCTTCGGCTACGAAGACGTCGCCCCGTCCGAGAAAACCGCGCGCGTCGGCGGCGTCTTCGCTAGCGTCGCCGCCAGCTACGATCTGATGAACGACGCGATGTCGGGCGGCATGCATCGTTTATGGAAAGACCGCTTCGTCCGCCGCGTGAAACCGCGCACCGGAGAAGCGATTCTCGACATGGCGGGCGGCACCGGCGACATCGCGTTCCGCCTCGAAAAATCGGGCGCCAGCGTCACCGTCGCCGACATCAACCCCACGATGCTCGAAGTCGGCATCGAACGCGCGCACAAACGCGGCATAGACGGCTTGGTGTGGACCGAAGCGAATGCCGAATCCCTCGCGTTCCCCGACAAATTCTTCGACGCGTACACGATCGCGTTCGGCATCCGGAATGTCACCGACATCCCCGCCGCGCTCGGCGAGGCGCACCGCGTCCTGAGACGCGGCGGGCGCTTTTTCTGCCTCGAATTCTCGACGACGCTCTGGCCCGGCTTCGCGGATGTCTACGACGCCTATTCGCACAAGATGGTCCCCAAACTCGGCCAACTCCTCGCGCACGACGCCGAAAGCTATCGCTACCTCATCGAATCGATCCGCCGCTTCCCCGACATGCCGACATTCGAGGCGATGATCGCCGATGCCGGCTTCGTCCGCACGAATGTGGAGCCGATGCTCGGCGGCCTCGTCGCGATCCACAGCGGCTGGAAGATCTGACGCCTTGACCGCGCCCGCCGTCCATCTCTGGCGGCTCCTGAGATGGGGCCGGACGCTCGCGCGGCACGGCGCGCTCGGCGGGATCGAACGCGATCCCAACACCCCGCCCGCCGTCCGCCGCCTCGCCCGCATCGCCCGGATCGGCGCGCGCGTGCCGAAAGTGCCGCGCTATGCCGAGGCGTTTCAGGCGATCGGCCCGGCCGCGATCAAGTTCGGCCAGACGCTCGCGACCCGCCCCGATATCGTCGGCGAAGTCGCCGCCGCTGATCTGATGCGACTCCAGGACAATTTACCGCCGGTTCCGTTCGATACGATCCGCGACGCGATGCGAGCCAGTTTCGGTCGCCCGCTCGACGAATTGTTCGCCTCGATCGACGGAGTCGCAGTCGGCGCCGCCTCGATCGCGCAGGTTCACCGCGCGGTCACCACCGAAGGCCGCCACGTCGCAGTCAAGGTCATCCGTCCCGGCGTCGAAGAGGAATTCGCGCGCGCCATCGAAACCTACGAATGGGCCGCGGCGCAACTCGAAGGGATGGGGGGCGAACTCGCCCGCCTGCGCCCGCGTCTCGTCATCGCCACCTTCAAGCGCTGGACCGTGCGCGAACTCGATATGCGCCGCGAGGCGGCGTCCGCCTCCGAACTGAAGGACATGATGGAGGCCGAGCCCGGTTTCCACGTTCCCGCGATCGATTGGCCGCGAACCTCGGGCAAGGTCCTCACGCTCGAATGGGTCGACGGCATCAAGATCGGCGATACCGCCGCACTCGCCGCGTCGGGATACGACCTGCCGACGCTGGCAAAGACGCTCGTCCACGCCTTCCTGCGCCAGGCGATCGCCGAAGGATTCTTCCACGCCGATCTCCACCAGGGCAATCTCTTCGCGCTGCCCGGCAACAAGATCGCCGCGATCGATTTTGGCATCATGGGCCGGATCGATCGGCGCGCGCGGCGCTGGCTCGCCGAAATCCTCTACGGCCTGATCACCGGCAATTACCGCCGCGTCGCCGAAATCCATTTCGAGGCGGGCTATGTCCCCGCGCACCACAATGTCGCCGAATTCGCGACCGCCCTGCGCGCGGTCGGCGAGCCGACCCGCGGCCTCCCCGTCAAGGACATGTCGATCGGGCTGATGCTCGATTCGCTGTTCTCGATAACCCGCGACTTCGAGATGCAGACGCAGCCGCATTTGCTGTTGCTTCAGAAGACGATGGTGATGGTCGAGGGTGTGGCGACCGCGCTCGATCCCGATATCAACCTGTGGGACACCGCGCGCCCGGTGGTCGAGGACTGGATCAGGACCGAACTCGGTCCCGAGGCCGCGATCGCCGACCGGATCGTCGCCGACTTGAAGACGCTGGCGGGCCTGCCCGATCTCGTCCGTCGGATCGAGGCGCGCTATCCGCCGCCCGGCGGGGCGCCCCCTGTCCCACCGCTGGCCGAGGTGCAGATCGTCCGCGTCGGCGGCTGGCGGTATGTCGCGGTCGCGCTCCTCGCGCTTCTGTTGGGCATCGCCGTGACCTGGCTGCTGATGCGATGACGCGCGCCGCCAAACCGATCTGGCTCAGCCGCCCGACTCGGATGGCCATCCTCACCCGCCGCAACGCGCAAATCGCGGCGGCGATGCTCGCGGCACTGTTGCTGGTCTCACTCACCGCGATCGTCAGCCCCGGTCCGCCGCCGGTCCAGACCGTGACGAGCGGCGGCATCGCCAAGGTCGATGATCGTGCCGATGTGCTGTTCTACCAGTCGGTCGTGGCGGGGCTCCGCGGCGGCGGCGATTATTACCAAGTCGCCGCCGATGCGCAGCGCGCCAGCGGTTACCCGATGCGGCCCTTCGTCACGATGCGCCTTCCGACGCTCGCAATGGTGCAGGCGATCCTGCCCAATTGGGCGACGATCCTGCTGCTTTACGCGTTGGTCGCGAGCGTCCTCTACGCCTGGCTCCTCCGCTTCAAACCGATGTTCGCGCGAGCCCCGCCGCTCATCATCGCACTGGTCCTGATAGCGTGCGGGTCGCTGGTGTACGTCCGCGCCGATCTCGCACCGTTCCACGAAATCTGGGCGGGCCTGCTGATCGCACTTTCACTCGCGCTGTGGACTCCCGACAAATGGCTCGCCGCGGTCGCGCTCGGCGCCTGCGCGATGCTGATCCGTGAGACCGCAGCACTTTACGCCATCGTGATGGTGGGTATGGCGATCGTGACCGATCGAAGGCGTGAAGCGATCGGCTGGTTCGTGGCCCTCGCGCTGCTCGCGATCGTCGTCGCCGCGCACGCCCACGCCTGGAGCCTCGTCGTCCGCGCCGACGATCCGGTCGGACCCGGCTGGTCGGGACTGCTCGGCTTCGGCTTCTTCGTGAAGACGATGACACTGCTCACCGCGCTCGACGCCTTTTCGCTCTGGATCGGTGCGCCGCTCGTCGTCCTGGCGCTGTTCGGCTGGGCGGCGCTTCCCGATCCGATCGGCCTCCGAGCGCTCGCGGTATTCGGTGCCTACGCGTTGCTGATCGCACTCTTCTGCCGCACCGACACTTATTATTGGGGCTTGCTCGTCGCCCCCGTGATTCTCGCCGGGCTCGCGTTCGTCCCCGATGCGCTGCGCGATCTCGCCACCGTCGCGCTCGACAGGCGGCGCATCACCGTGACAAGGACGGCGCGATGAGCCGAATCCTCCTGATCGTCGGCGGCGGCATCGCCGCGTACAAGGCGTGCGAACTGATCCGCCTGCTCCGCAAGCGCGGCCATACGATCCGCTGCGTCCTGACCGAGGGCGGCAGCCATTTCGTCGCCGCGATGACCCTCGCCGCGCTGAGCGAGGAGCAGGTCTATACGACCTTGTGGGATCTGAAGGACGAGGCCGAGATGGGTCATATCCAGCTCAGCCGCGAAGCCGATCTGATCGTCGTCGCGCCTGCGACAGCCGACCTGCTGGCGCGCATGGCCACCGGACAAGCCGACGATCTCGCCGCGACGATCCTCCTCGCGACCGACAAGCCGGTCCTCGCCGCGCCGGCGATGAACGTGCGGATGTGGCAGCACGCCGCGACGCGTCGCAACGTCGCGCAACTCCGCGTCGACGGCGTAACCGTGATGGAACCCGACGAAGGCGCGATGGCTTGCGGCGAATATGGGCCAGGGCGCCTGCCCGAGCCGGAAGCGATCGTAGCGGCGATCGAACAGACACTACAAACTCCGTTCGTTTCGAGCGTAGTCGAGAAACGTGCCACAAGCGATGCGAAACGTTTCTCGACTTCGCTTGAAACGAACGGGACTAAACGTCTCGCGGGGAAACACATTCTAGTTACCGCCGGCCCGACCCACGAACCGATCGATCCGGTCCGTTACCTCGCCAACCGCTCCTCGGGAAAACAGGGCTTCGCGATCGCCGCTGCCCTCGCGGCGCTAGGCGCGAAGGTCACGCTCGTCGCCGGCCCGGTCTCAATCCCGGCCCCGACAGGCGTCACCCGCATCGATGTCGTCACCGCGCAGGACATGGCCAACGCAGTCGCGCAGGCGCTCCCCGCCGACGCCGCGGTCATGGTTGCCGCGGTCGCCGACTGGCGCGTCGAGACCACCGGCGATCAGAAGATCAAGAAGGGCGAGACTCCCCCGACGCTGACGCTTGCGGAAAACCCCGACATCCTCGCCACGCTCGCCCGAAGCCCGCGCCGTCCCAAGCTCCTGATCGGTTTCGCCGCCGAAACCGAGAATGTCATCGAACACGCCACCGCCAAACGCAGCCGCAAAGGCGCCGACTGGATCGTCGCCAATGACGTCTCGGGTGACGTCATGGGCGGCGACGCCAACACCGTCCACATCGTCTCCGAAGCCGGGGTCGAAAGCTGGGACCGTCTCGACAAGGCCGAAGTCGCGACCCGCCTGGCCGCAAGGATCGCCGATGACCTCTGACCCGATTACCATCGCCATCCGCCGCCTCGCTCACGGCGCCGACCTCCCCCTCCCCACCTATGCGACCGCGGGCGCTGCGGGGATGGACGTCGTCGCCGCCGAAAGCCTCACGCTTGCACCCGGCGCGCGCCATGCGGTCGCCACCGGCTTCGCGATCGCGATTCCATCCGGCTACGAGGTTCAGGTCCGCCCTCGCTCGGGCCTTGCGCTCAAGCACGGCGTCACCTGCCTCAACACCCCCGGCACGATCGACAGCGACTATCGCGGCGAAGTGAGGGTGATCCTCGCCAATCTCGGCGACGCGCCGTTCGCGGTTCGTCGCGGGGACCGCATCGCTCAACTCGTTCCCGCGCCGGTTCTACGCGCCACGCTGGACGAAGTCGTTACGCTCGACGATACTGTCCGCGGCGACGGAGGCTTCGGATCGACCGGACGATGAATTTTGCGATTTCCCTGCTCGCGGCAGTCGTACAGGTGACGCCGGTCGCGGTCGCGCAGCCGACCGCGATCAGGATGCCGCCGCCTTCGGACTGGTCCGCACTGCCCGAACTCCGCTTGGCGCATCGACCGCCCGCCAATCCCGATCTGTCGACATTTGTGCACGGCGAAGTCGCGGCGGGGCGATGCGTTTCGGTGGTGCGCTCGTCGAGCGGCACCATGCTGACGATCGATCTCGCCGTCCTCGTCGACGCCAGCGGCCACGTCAAACGGATCGTCCCGCGCGCGATCGATTGCGTCACGGTCGAACAATATGCCGCCGGCCTAGTTTCGCGACAGACCCGCGACAATATCGATTCGTCGGGCATGACGAACGACACTTGGTTCCGGACCACCATGACATTCGTGTGGACCGGGTGAGCGATTTCACCGACGACGAGCTCGCCCGTTACGCCCGCCACATCGTCCTCAAGGAATTCGGCGGTGACGGCCAGCGCCGGCTGAAGTCCGCGACCGTCGCCGTCGTCGGCGCGGGCGGCATCGGCTCTCCCGCGATCCAATATCTTAGCGCCGCCGGTATCGGACGCCTGATCCTGATCGACGACGACGCGGTCGAGGTATCCAACCTGCAGCGGCAGACGATTTTCGCGACCGAAGATGTCGGCTCGGCCAAGGTCGTCGCGGCGGCGACGCGTGCCCGCGCGATCAATCCCGAAGTCACGGTGGAAACCCGCACCGCCCGGCTGGCGACCGACAACGCCCCGCTCATCCTCGCAGGCGCCGATGTCGTCCTCGACGGCTGCGACAATTTCGCGACCCGTTTCGCGGTCGCCGACGCGGCATACGCGCTCGAAATTCCATTGGTCTCGGCCGCAGTCGGGCAGTTCGAAGGTCAACTCGGCGTCTATCGCGGCTGGGAAGCGGACAAACCCTGCTATCGCTGCTTCGTCGGCGAATCGCCCGATCGCGCCGAGACGAGTTGCGCCGAAGACGGCATCCTCGGCCCCGTCGCGGGGGTTCTCGGCAGCCTCGCCGCACTGGAAGCGATCCGCAGCCTCGCGCCGTTCGGCGAGGATATGGCGGGCAAGCTGCTGCTCGTCGATCTGCTGGCGATGCGCTTTCGGACGATCCGCCTGCCTAAGGACCCTGGCTGCGCAGGATGTGCGATAGCCGCTCGCTAAGGCGGGCGGGTCATGGCACCGTCCGTTCGTTTCGAGCGAAGTCGAGAAACGCTGCACGCCGCCGGCCAGAACGCTTCTCGACTACGCTCGAAGCGAACGGCGCTGTTTCAACCTAGCCAATGAGCGATTTTGCGAAATCGCGCACGATCGGCCCTATATCCTCGCGCTCCAGCGCCAACGCCAGATTCGCCTGGATATACCCCGCCTTGTCGCCGCAATCGAAGCGCCGCCCGTCGAAGGTATAGCCGTGGAACGGCTGCTTGCCGATCAGTTGCGCCATCGCGTCGGTCAGCTGAATTTCACCCCCTGCCCCGCGCACCGGATTGTCGAGGATCTTCATCACCTCGGGCTGCAGAATGTATCGTCCCGGCGTCATAAGGTTCGATTCCGCGGTGCCCTTCGGCGGCTTCTCCACCACCGCCTTCACTTCCACGACAGGGCCGTCGATCGCACCAGGTGTGATGATGCCGTATTTGTCGGTCTCGGACGGATCGATCTCCAATGCGCCGATCAGATTCCCGCCAAGCCGTTCGTACGCCCCAACCATCTGCTTCAGGAACCCCGGCGTCCCGACCATCAATTCGTCGGGCAACAGCACCGCGAACGGCTCGTTCCCGACGATCTCGCGCGCGCACCACACAGCATGACCCAGCCCGAGCGGTTCCTGCTGCCGAATATAGACGGGCGATCCCGGTTTCTGACGAATGCCGTCGATCAACGCCATCGATTTGCCGCGCGCGCGCATCGTCGATTCGAGCTCGTAGGAGACGTCGAAATGGTCCTCGAGCGCGCTCTTGCCGCGACCTGTGACGAAGATGATCTGCTCGATCCCCGCCTCCAGCGCCTCTTCCACCGCGTACTGGATCAGCGGCTTGTCGACGACGGTCAGCATCTCCTTGGGCATCGCCTTGGTCGCGGGCAGGAAGCGCGTACCGAGCCCGGCAACGGGGAAGATGGCCTTGCGAAGCGGCTTGAAGGGCATGCGGATACTCCGTTCGGAATGCATGTGCGCTTACTGGTGGGAATGCGTTCGGGCAAATCGCTTAGCGCGGCGTTAAAGGGGACACGCTAAACCACGCCCTCCCGTTCGTTTCGAGCGAAGTCGAGAAACGTATCATGGGCGTTGCGCAGCGTTTCTCGACTGCGCTCGAAACGAGCGGGGGTTGGGTCAACCTCCACGATTGCAGCGTGGGTGATATTTGATGTCTAAAGTCCTCGTCATTTTCGGCACCCGCCCCGAGGCCATCAAGCTGTTCCCGGTCGTGCGCGCGCTCGCCGACACCGGGTTAACGGTGCGCATCTGCGTCACCGCGCAGCACCGCGGCCTGCTCGATCAGGTTTTGTCCATCGCCGATCTCTCGCCCGACATCGATCTCGACCTGATGGAACCCGGCCAGACGCTCGACCGCCTCACCGCTCGCCTCCTGACCGGTCTCGGCGAGGTCATGGACGCCGAAAAGCCCGACCGAGTCATCGTCCAGGGCGACACCGCCACCGCGATGACCGGCGCGCTCGCGGCCTATTACCGCAAGGTACCCGTCGCCCACGTCGAGGCGGGGCTGCGCTCGGGCAACATCTACCATCCCTGGCCCGAGGAGGTGAACCGCCGCATCGTCGCGCCGATCGCGGACCTCCACTTCGCCCCGACCGAAACCGCCGCCGCCGCGCTCGCCCGCGAGAACGTACGCGAAGGCGTCCACGTCACCGGCAACACCGTGATCGACGCGCTCCACTGGACCGGCGACCGCATCGCCGCCGATCCGTCGCTATCGGCGGGCCTCGACGACATCGCCGCGCGTTTCGCCGGAAAGCGCATCGTCCTAGTCACGACCCACCGCCGCGAGAATTTCGGCGGGGGCATGGAGAATATCGCCCGCGCCATCGCCCGCATTGCCGAACGTGAGGATGTCGCGGTCCTTTTCCCGGTCCACCCGAACCCGAACGTCGGCCCGGTGATGGACGCGATCCTCGGTGACCGCGCCAACATCGCCCGCATAGAGCCGCTCGATTACCCTCATTTCATCCGCGCGCTAGGCCTGTGCCACCTCGCCCTCACCGATTCGGGTGGCGTGCAGGAAGAGGCGCCCGCGCTTGGCAAACCCGTCCTCGTCATGCGCGACACGACCGAGCGTCCCGAGGGCATCGAGGCGGGCACCGCAAAGCTGATCGGCACCGACGAAGATCGCATCGTTTCCGAAGTCTTCACCCTTCTCGACGACAAGGCGTCCTACGCATCGATGGCGCGCGCCCACAATCCGTTCGGCGACGGCCATGCGAGCGAACGGATAGCCCAGGTGGTCAAGGATGGACTCGTCGCGGATGGTTTCGGACTCTGAACTCAAAGTCGCCGTCCTCGGCCTCGGCTATATCGGCCTCCCCACCGCTGCGGTGATCGCGCGAACGGGCGCGCAAGTGCTCGGCATCGACGTCCACCAGTCGGTCGTCGACACGGTCAATTCGGGCAAGGTCCATATCGAGGAAGTCGATCTCGACGGCCTCGTCTCGGGCGTCGTCGCGCGCGGCACGCTGCGCGCGTCGGTTCAGATCGAATCAGCCGACATCTTCGTCATCGCGGTGCCGACGCCGTTCACCGAGGATCACGCGCCCAACATCGGCTACGTCCTGAAAGCCGCGACCAACGTCGCCGCGGTCTTGAAGGTAGGCGACACGGTGATCCTCGAATCGACATCGCCGGTCGGCACGACCGAACAGGTCCGCGACCTCCTCGCCCAGCTCCGCCCCGATCTGAAAGCACCGGGCAAGGCAGACGGCGCCGATTACGCCATCGCCTACTGCCCCGAACGCGTCCTGCCGGGCCGCATTCTCGTGGAGTTGATCGACAACGATCGCGTCATCGGTGGCATCACCCCGCGCTGCGCCCGAAAAGCCCTCACCTTCTACCGCCGCTTCGTCCGCGGCGCCTGCATCACCACGACGTCACGCGCGGCGGAAATGACCAAGCTCACCGAAAACGCCTTCCGCGACGTCAACATCGCCTTCGCCAACGAACTCAGCCTCATCGCCGACACGATGGGGGTCGACGTCTGGGAGGTGATCCGCCTCGCCAACCGCCACCCGCGCGTCAACATTCTCCAGCCCGGCCCAGGCGTCGGCGGGCATTGCATCGCGGTCGATCCGTGGTTCCTCGTCTCGGCCGATCGCGCCAACACCCCGCTGATCCGCACCGCGCGCGAAGTGAACGACGGCAAGACCGATCACGTCATCGCCAAGGCCGCCGCAATGATCGAAGCCACCCCCGGCCCGGTCGCCTGCCTCGGCCTCGCCTTCAAGGCCAACATCGACGATTTCCGCGAAAGCCCCGCGCTGAAGGTCGCCGCCGCACTCGCCGCGCGTTTCGGCGACCGCGTCCGCATCGTCGAACCCTATGCCGCCGCGCTGCCCGAAGTCTTCGACGGCACCGGCGCGACGCTGATCGACATCGACACCGCGATCGAGACCTGTGGAACGATGATCGTCCTGGTCGATCACGACATCTTCCGCTCGATCCCGCTAGACGAGCGCGCCGATAAGGCGGTGCTCGACACACGCGGTATCTGGCCCGATCAGCCCCGCACCGAAACGCGCCGCTCGCCCCTAAAAATCGCGGTCTGACACGCGCGATTGCCGGGCGATCAAGCCGCGGTTAAGAGCCGCCACCCGATAATTAGCCCAGAATGCTCAAACACCTCTTCTCGCGCCGCAATGCCACACCGCCAACCACCACGCTGGCGGCGGGCCAGCGCGTGTATGCCGTCGGCGACGTCCACGGCCGACTCGACCTGCTCGACGATCTGCTGACGAAGATCGACGCCGACGACGCCACTCGCGACGATGCCGAGACGACTCTCATCTTCCTCGGCGACCTCGTCGATCGCGGACCCGATTCGGCGGGCGTCGTCGAACGCCTGCGATTGCTCGCCCGCGCGCGGCAGAACGCGCGCTTCCTTCTCGGCAACCACGAGGAGGTGTTCCTCCTGACGATCGCCGGCGACGACCGCGCCGCGCGGCTGTTCTGCCGGATCGGTGGCCGCGAAACCGCGATCAGTTACGGCATTCCCCCCGATGAGTACGAACAGCTTGCGTATCCAGAGGTCATCGATCGCCTCCAGGCGCTCGTCCCGACCAGCCACCGCGATTTCCTCGGCGCGTTCGAGGATCTGATCGTGCTCGGCGACTATGCCTTCGCCCACGCCGGCGTTCGTCCCGGCGTCGCGATCGACGCGCAGAATGCCGAAGACCTGAGATGGATTCGTGAGCCGTTCCTCGATCACCGCGGCCTGCTCGAAAAGATCGTCGTCCACGGCCACTCGATCCGCCCCGAGGTCGAGATGCTGCCGCACCGGATCGGGATCGACACGGGCGGCTACGCGAACGGAACGCTGACCGCGCTGGGGCTCGAGGGCGAGGAGCGGTGGACGTTGCAGACGTGAGCCGCATTTGAATCCAGCGAATCGGGGCGGATCCACAATCAATCCTTTCCGTCATCCCCGCGAAGGCGGGGATCCATAAACTCGAACCTTTCGATATCTTCGTTAAGACCAGCCAGTATGGATTCCCGCCTTCGCGGGAATGACGGAGGACGTATTCGGTCGAAGTATCGACCGACCTCATAGCCGCTCGTTGCGGCCCTACCGCGCCACCTTGTTCGGCCCGGCGAACCCGAACATCCACGCCGCGATCTTGCGCATCTGGATTTCCTCGGACCCTTCGGTGATCCGATAACGCCGGTGGTGCCGATAGATATGTTCGAACGGCGTATGCCGCGAATACCCCATCCCGCCATGCACCTGCATCGCCCGGTCCGCCGCCTGGCAGCACAAACGATTCGCCCAGTAATTGCACATGCTGACCTTGTCGGAGAGCCGCTCGGCGACCTCGGGCTTGGTCATCCGGTCCATCTCCCACGCGGTCTTGCGGATGAGTAGCCGCAGCATCTGCACCTGCGTCGCCAGTTCCACCAACGGAAACTGGATCGCCTGATTCGCCGCCAGCGGCTTTCCGAACGGTTTCCGCTCCATCGCGTATTTCACGCTCTCGCTAACGCAATAATCCGCTGCCCCCAACGAGGACGCCGCCTGCCGAATCCGGTTCTCGTGGACGAAATGCTGCGCCACCGCGAGGCCTTTGCCTTCCTGTCCCAGGATCGCATCGTCGCCGACGATCACGTCGTCCACGCGCATTCGCGGATGGTCGGTCGGCATGTTGAACGTCCACATATATTCCTCGACCGTGACGCCGGGGTCCTTCGCATCGACCAGAAAACAGGTGATTCCGTCGGCGTCGCCGTCCTTCCCCGATGATCGCGCGAACAACATGATGTGGCTGGCGACGTGCATCCCGGTGATCCACATTTTCGGGCCGCTGATCCGCCAGCCGTCCCCCTCGCGCACCGCCCGGGTCTCCATGAACGTCGCATCGGATCCGTGATCGGGTTCGGTCAGCCCGAAGCACACGCGGTAGCGTCCTTCGATGATCGCGGGGATGAATTCATCGGACTGTTCCTTCGTCCCGAAATCGCGAAACATCAGCACCTGCGGGAAATTCGCGACGATCGAATGCTCGTTCTGGAGATCGTTGTGCAGCCCCAGCCCCTGCGACGCGAAATGATCGCGGATTACCGCCATCGCCAGGTTCGATCCGTCCTTGCCGCCATATTCCTTGGGTAGCGGAAACCGCAGATGCCCCGCCACGTCCGCGCGCTGCTTGGCCTCGCGGAGCAGCGCTTCCCACTCCTTGCGCGGCAGGCCCTGATTGTCCCAATCGGTCCGCGCATGCTCGCGGCGATGATCGAAGAAACGGATATTGTCGTCCTGCCGTTCGAGCGGCCTGATCTCCGCTGCGATGAAGGTATCGAGTTCGCCGAGATAGGCGGTCAGCTCCGCCGGCAGGTTGAAATCCATTGATCCTCTCCGATCCGTGTTTAGTCTTTCCACACTTGCGTAGCGCTGACCGATGGGTTTGACACCCCGCAATTCTGACACGGGGAGGAATAATGGTTGTCGAATGCCTGAGAGCGATCGCGCCCAAGCTCTCGCCGGGCGCGACCGACATCGCCGACGCCGTGCGCCTAACCGGCGGCGCGAGCATGGAGACGTGGGCGTTCGACGCAATCGGTTCGACTGGCGCGGTCCCGCTGATCCTGCGCCGCCGCACGACCGCGCTCGACGATCATCCCGGCAGGAAACCGACGCTGAAGCTGGAGGCCGAGGTTATCGCCGCAGCGATGTCTGGCGGCGTCCCGGTTCCCGAAATTACTTACATTTGCACCGACGCCGACGATCTCGGCGAAGCCTATGTCATGCGTCGCGTCACCGGTGAGGCGTTGGGAAAACGCATCGCCACCGATCCCGCGTTCGCCACCGCCCGAACCCAACTCGCCCGCCAATGCGGCGCCGCGCTCGCGCGCATCCACACCACGCCGCCGGTCGCTGGCCTCGCCACGATCGACGCCGCCGACACGCTGGCGAATTACGAGGCGACGTGGCGCGAATCCGGCGCGGTCCGCCCGACGATCGAAGCCGCCTTCCGGTGGCTCGAACGCCGCCTCCCCGCCGAGCCGGTCACGCCGCGCCTCGTCCATGGCGACTTCCGCAACGGCAATATCATGGTCGATCCCGACAAGGGACTCGTCGCCGTCCTCGATTGGGAACTCGCCCATATCGGCGATCCCGCCGAGGATTTAGGCTGGATCTGCACAAACAGTTGGCGCTTCGGCCAACCCGCGAAACGTGTCGGCGGCTTCGGCGACCTCGACGATCTGGTCGCTGGCTATATGGAGGCCGGCGGCGAACCGATCGATCGCGACCGAATCGATTTCTGGCAGATGCTCGGCAGCCTCAAATGGGGGGTGATGACGACGATGATGCACGCCAGCTTCGCCGCCGATCCCTCCGCCGGCCCCGAACGCGGCGTCATCGGACGAAGGTTGAGCGAAACCGAGGCGGATATCGTCGCGATCATTGAAAGGAATGCGAGGTGATTGTTCCCCGCCTTTGCCCTCTCCCGTCTTCGCGGGAGAGGGAGCGGCCCGCGAAGCGGGAGGGTGAGGGTCTTCTTCTTCCTTCTTCGCGCCGTAGAGAAGAAGAAGACCCTCACCCAACCCTCTCCCGCGAAGGCGGGAGAGGGCTATAAGGTCGGTGCCATGATCACCCACCCCACCGCCCAAGCCCTCGTCGAGGGCATCTCCGCGTGGCTCCCGCTCGACGGGACGGCCAGCGCGTTCGGCCTCCGCGTCGCGCGGAACGCACTGGAGATCGCCGCGCGCGACATGGCGCTCTCCCCCGCCGCCGACGCGAGCGCGGTCGACAGGATGGCCGCGATGCTCAACCGCAACGGCACCCGCGACGACCTCGACGCAGCGCTCGTCGAAGTGATCCGCACAGGCGTCATCGCGCCCGATGAGCCCTCGCTTATGGCTCATATGAAAGCCTGCGCCCTCGATACACTAGCCATCGACCAGCCGAGATATGCTCACGAACTTCGCCTGTAAGTGCGGATTCGTCCCGCCCTTACATTCGTCACAATAAAGCGCTATATAAAGCGTGCTGACGTCGCGTACGACGGGTATCGGGCCGCCTAGGCTCCCTTTGTCCTTCTAACCTTACCGAAGCCGGGATGCATCGATGTCGATGTATGCCCGTCATACTTGGGACAAGGATTGTCCAAAATGACCATCGGAACCGTGAAATTCTTTAACGCCGACAAGGGCTATGGCTTCATCGCGCCTGAGGGCGGCGGTGGCGACGCTTTCGTCCACATCTCGGCCGTAGAGCGCGCCGGGATGCACACGCTGGATAAGGACCAGCGCGTTTCCTACGATCTGGAAACCGACAACCGCGGCAAGACCTCGGCCGTGAACCTCGCGGCCGCATAAGCCTCGAAGACATTGAGCGGCGGGCGCCTTCGGGCGTCCGCCGTTTGTGCGTCCGGGCCTCTGGACTTTTCCGGTGTTCCGCCCGTAGCGCACCCCCAAGGAGATTTCACATGGCCGGCATGGGCGCATTCGACTGGGCGGACCCGTTCCTGCTCGACGATCAGTTGAGCGAAGACGAACGCATGGTCCGCGATACCGCGCGCGCCTACGCCGAGGAAAAGCTCGCCCCGCGCATCATCGACGCGTTCGCCAACGAGGTGACCGACCCCGAAATCTTCCGCGAGATGGGGGCGCTCGGCCTGCTCGGGCCGACCATCCCCGAGGAGTATGGCGGCGTCGGCACGACCTATGTCGCGTACGGCCTCGTCGCGCGCGAGGTCGAGCGGATCGACAGTGGCTACCGCTCGATGATGAGCGTTCAGTCGAGCTTGGTCATGTACCCGATCTATGCCTATGGATCGGAGGAGCAGAAGCGGAAATACCTGCCCAAACTCGCGACCGGCGAATGGATCGGCTGTTTCGGCCTGACCGAGCCGGACGCAGGCTCGGACCCCGGCGGGATGAAGACGCGCGCGGTGAAGACCGAAGGCGGTTATAAAATCTCCGGGTCGAAGACGTGGATCAGCAATGCGCCGATCGCCGATGTCTTCGTCGTCTGGGCCAAGAGCGACGAACACGGCGGCGGCATCCGCGGCTTCGTCCTGGAAAAGGGCATGGCTGGCCTCACCGCGCCCAAGATCGAGAACAAGCTCTCCTTACGCGCCTCGATCACCGGCATGATCATGATGGACGAGGTCGAGGTCGGCGAGGACGCCCTCCTCCCCGACGTGCAGGGTCTGAAAGGCCCGTTCGGCTGCCTCAACCGCGCACGCTACGGCATTTCCTGGGGGGCGCTCGGCGCGGCCGAGTTCTGCATGCACGCGGCGCGGCAATACGGCCTCGACCGCGCCCAGTTCAACAAGCCGCTCGCGGCCAACCAGCTCTACCAGAAGAAGCTCGCCGACATGCAGACCGACATCGCGCTCGGCCTGCAGGCCAGCCTGCGCGTCGGTCGCCTGATGGACGAGGGCCGCTTCGCCCCGGAAATGGTCTCGATCGTCAAGCGCAACAACGTCGGCAAGGCGCTTGATATCGCCCGGATGAGCCGCGACATGCACGGCGGCAACGGTATTAGCGGGGAGTATCAGGTGATGCGGCATCTGATGAACCTGGAGACGGTCAACACGTACGAAGGCGCGCACGACGTCCATGCGCTGATTTTGGGGCGCGCGATCACCGGGATCGCCGCGTTTTGACGATGATGGCCGTACCCATCATCGTCACCCCGGGCTCGACCCGGGGTCCCGCTTCTTCTTCCTTTGAGACGGCGGCACGGAGGAAGCGGGACCCCGGCTCAAGGCCGGGGTGACGGCGGTGGCGAAGAACACTCCCCTCGCCGGCCTAAAGGTCGTCGAACTCGCCCGCATCCTCGCCGGGCCGTGGGCAGGCCAGATCCTAGCCGACCTCGGCGCCGACGTAACCAAAGTCGAAAGCCCCGCCGGAGACGACACCCGCACCTGGGGCCCGCCCTTCGTCGAACAGGACGGCGACCGCGCCGCAGCTTATTACCACGCCTGCAACCGCGGCAAGACCGGCGTCGTCGCCGACTTCACCAACCCCACTGACGTCGCCCGCGTAAAATCCCTGATCGCCGTTGCCGACGTCGTGATCGAAAACTTCAAGGTCGGCGGCCTCGTCAAATACGGCCTCGATTACGCCAGTCTCGCCGCTGACCACCCTCGTCTCGTTTATTGTTCGATCACCGGCTTCGGCCAGGATGGCCCCTACGCCAGCCGCCCCGGTTACGATTTCATCATCCAGGGCATGGCCGGCATCATGTCGCTGACCGGCGAACCCGACGGCGCGCCGCAGAAGATCGGCGTCGCCTTCGCCGACATCATGACCGGGCTCTACGCGACGATCGGCATCCAGGCCGCACTCATGATGCGCGAGCGCACCGGACGCGGCCAGCAAGTCGACATGGCGCTTCTCGACACGATGACCGGCGTCCTCGCCAATCAGGCCGCAAATTATTTCGCCAGCGGCGTCAATCCGCCGCGCATGGGCAACGCCCATGCCAACGTGTCGCCCTATGCGGTCTTTCCGACGAACGACGGCTGGTTCATCCTCGCGGTCGGCAACGACGCGCAATACCGCCGCTTTGCCGGAATCGTCGGCATTGCCCCCGACGCGCGTTGGGAAACCAACGCCGGCCGCATCGGTCACCGCGACCCGCTGTTCGCGCTGATCGAGGAGCGCACGCGGACGTTTCTGCGTGACGATCTTCTCGCAAGGCTGGAAACGGCGGGCGTCCCAGCGGGGCCGATCAACACCGTCGAGCAGGCGCTGAACGACCCGCAGGTCGTTGCGCGTGGGATGGTTCTGCCACCAAATGACACACGCCCGATCGCAGGACTGCGGACGCCGATTCGTTTCTCGGACGCCGAACTCGCGCTGGATAAGGGCGCGCCGCCACTTCGCCCATAACCGTCATGCCGGACTTGTTCCGGCATCGACTGCTCCGCAACGTTATCGGCGGGTGGACACGCGGCACGGTGGATGCCGGAACCAGTCCGGCATGACGAATTTGACGTAACTTTTGTTGTGCCGATGCCTGCCCGACGATACCCGTCCGGAAAAGGAAAGACGCATGGCCAATCCCCCCCTCCACGGCATCCGCATCGTCGAGTTCGCGGGCATCGGCCCCGGCCCGTTTGCTGGGATGATGCTGGCCGATCACGGTGCCGAAGTGATCCGGATCGATCGCGGGGCGCGGGGCGACGGCATCGGTGTCGCGAACAAAGACCCCCTCCTCCGCTCGCGAAAATCGATCGCGCTCGATCTCAAGAAGCCCGAATCGATCGCCGCCGTCCGCAAGATCGTGAGAGAGGCCGACGCGGTCATCGAAGGCTTCCGCCCCGGCGTGATGGAGCGTCTCGGCCTCGGCCCCGACGTGCTGCTCGGCGACAATCCTAAGCTCGTCTACGGCCGCATGACCGGCTGGGGTCAGACCGGCCCGATGGCACCCGAGCCCGGCCACGACATCAATTATATCGCGCTCTCTGGCGTCCTGAACGCGCTCGGCCGCAAGGGCGAGAAGCCGACCCCGCCGATCAACCTCGTCGGTGATTTCGGTGGCGGCGGGATGTTGCTGGCGTTCGGGATGCTCGCCGCGCTCCTCCACGCGAAAACGACCGGGGAGGGCCAGGTCGTCGACGCCGCGATGACCGAAGGTTCGGCGGTGCTGATGACGATGATGTGGGGGTTCCGTGCGATGGGCCGCTGGTCCGACACGCGCGGCACGAACCTGCTCGATACCGCCGCGCACTTCTACGACACGTACGAAACCGCCGACGGCAAATTCGTATCGCTCGGTGCGATCGAGCCACAATTCTACGCCGAGTTCCGCAAGGTCATGGGCCTCGCCGACGACAAATGGTCGGCGCAGATGGACCCCCGCCAATGGGCTGCGCTGAAAGGCGACGTCACCGCGCTCTTCAAGACCAAATCCCGCGACGAATGGGTCGCTGCGTTCAAGGGCCACGACGTCTGCTTCGCCCCCGTCCTCGGTTTCGACGAGGCCTGTGCCGACCCGCACAACAAAGCGCGCGGCGCCTTCGTCGAGGCAAGCGGGGTCAAGCAACCCGCCCCCGCCCCGCGCTATTCCGTCAGCCCCACCGTCGCCCCGGTCATGCAGACCGAACGCCACGACGCCGCGGTCCTGCGCGACCTCGGCTTCGCTGATGCGGAGATCGCCGCACTCGGCTACTGACGCGTCCGATGACCCGGATGACCGTCAACAATCAAGCCGTGGAATACCGGCTGCCGCCAGAGACGCCGTTGCTCTTTGCACTCCGCGACGCGTCGAACCTAACCGGCGCCAAATACGGCTGCGGCACCGGCCAGTGCGGCGCCTGCACCGTCGATGTCGATGGCCGCGCGGTCCGATCGTGCCAGATGACGATCGCCGCCGCCGAAGGCACCTTCGTCACTACCATCGAAGGCTTGTCGCGCGAGCGGACTCACCCGGTCCAACTCGCCTTCATCGCCGAGAACGTCGTCCAGTGCGGTTTCTGCATCCCCGGCATCGTCATGGCCGCCGCCGCGCTCCTGAAGAACAACCGCGACCCCGACGAGGACACGATCAAGGCCGCGATCACCATCCTTTGTCGCTGCGGTACCTACCCCCGGTTGATCGAAGCGATCCAGCGCGCCGGTCGCGCGATGCGCGGCGATGAGACGATTCCGGCAGGCGCGCGGCCCGACATTGATCCCGAGGACGCGGCGCGCGTGGTGCCCGCGCTGACCGGGAAGCCGGTGCGCTGACGATTTCGCCGCCCCCTTTTCGCGGAAACGAGAGGGGCCGGCGAAGCGGGAGGTTAAGGGTCTTTTCCTTCGCGGGGCGCTAGGCTCTCGTGGCGATTCAACCATTTTAGCTATATTGAACCCCGGGTTTGCCGGCCGATATGGCTCTCCGAGGCCCCCCCCACATTGCGATTGCATCGCACACCCGCCGACGGCCGGTGACATAGGACTGTCCAGAAACGTACGGCTTTTCAGGATCCGGCGATAGGGCGCGACACCCGACGACAGGTGCTTGGCTGGGGCGGCAGGATTCGAACCTGCGGTACGCGGCATCAAAAGCCGCTGCCTTACCACTTGGCTACGCCCCAGCATGGCGAGGAGCCGCGCTTATAGCGGCGCTGCCTCGGGTGGGAACCCCCAGGGTCCAGACTAGCTCAGACGCTTCAACCAGTCATGTGGATCGGGGCCGCGGCCGCGCTGGATCGCACTCAGTTGATCGAGGAAGCGCTGGGTCGTCTGGCCCGTTCCGCCCGAGCCGATCGTGAAGGCGTAATCGGGGCCGGCGACCTTGCCGATCGGGGTGACGACCGCGGCGGTACCGCAGGCGAAGCTTTCGACGAGACGTCCGCTTTCGGCATCGGCGCGCCACTGGTCGATCGCATAGGGTTCTTCACGCACCGTCAGCCCCGCGTCGTGCGCCAGCGTGAGAATCGAATCGCGGGTGATGCCGGGCAGGATCGTGCCGGTCAGCGGCGGCGTCTGGATGCTACCGTCGTCGAACACGAAGAACAGGTTCATGCCGCCGAGTTCCTCGATCCAGCGGCGCTCGGCCGCGTCGAGAAAGACGACCTGGTCGTGGCCGCGGCGGATCGCCTCGGATTGCGCGACGAGGCTGGTCGCGTAATTGCCGCCGCATTTTGCGGCACCGGTTCCGCCGGGCGCGGCTCGCGAATAGTCGTGGCTGACCCACAAGGAGATCGCCCGCGCGCCGCCCTTCCAATAGGCGCCGACCGACGAAGCGAGGACCATGTAGAGATATTCGCCCGCCGGCTTCACGCCGAGGAACACCTCGCTCGCGATCATGAACGGGCGCAGGTACAGCGCGCCGCCGTCGATCGTCGGGATCCAGTCGGCGTCGGTCTTCACCAGTTCGACGATCGAATCGACGAAAATGTCCTCAGGCAATTCGGGCATCGCCATGCGCCGCGCCGAGTTCTGGAAGCGGCGGGCGTTCGCATCGACGCGGAACAAGCCGATGTCGTCATCGTCGAGACGATACGCCTTCAGCCCCTCGAAAATCTCCTGCGCGTAATGCAGGACCGCGGTCGCCGGATCGACCGTCAGCGGCGCACGCGCCGCAATCTTCGCATCGTGCCAGCCCTTTGCCTCCGACCAGCGGACCGTCGCCATATGATCGGTGAAGACGCGCCCGAATCCCGGATCGGCCAGCCTGACGGCCCGTTCGTCGACCGGAACCGGCGACGGATTGGGCACGAATTCGAAGCGCAACGTCCTGCTCCTGTGCAACGGCGACACGGGGGCGTCGCGTATGGGTTGCGGAGGCCTAAGGGCGATGGCAAGGCCGGTCAACATGACTGACCCTTCCCAGTCCGCCGCCAAATCGGCGTCCCCGCTGTTCCTGCGCGAGCCCGAGTTGCGCCGGGGCATGGAGCTGCTCTATTTCGGGCAGAGCCACCTGACCCGCACGATCGATCGCGGGCTGGCGGCGCAGGGGCTGGGCCGCGCGCACCACCGCGCGCTGTATTTCATCGCGCGGCGGCCCGACATGACGGTGAGCGATCTGCTGGCGTTGCTGGCGATCACCAAACAATCGCTGGGGCGCGTGCTCAACGAACTCAACGAGCGCGGGCTGGTCGAGACACGGCCGGGCGAGCGTGATCGGCGGCAGAGGTTGTTGCGACTGACCGCGGCAGGCACCGCGCTCGAGAACGAATTGTTCGATGCGCTGCGCGAGCGGCTGTCCGCGGCCTATTCGCAGGCGGGGCAAGGCGCGGTCGGCGGGTTCTGGGCGGTGCTCGAAGGGTTGATCCCGGCGGAGGAGCTACCGCGGGTCGAAGCGCTCAGGGACTAACCCCGCGTTTCTGCGGCAAGCGCGACGTTGCGGTCGCGCGAAGCCGCGAGCGTTTCCTTCAGCAGGTTTTCCAGAGCGCCATCGCGGTCGAGCCGGCTGAGGCCCTCGCAAGTCGATCCGCCCGGGCTGGCGACGCGGTCGGCTAGCTTTGCGGGATTCTCGTCGCTCATCGCCGCCATCGCGGCGGCGCCTTCGACCGTCGCCAACGCCAGTCGCGCCGCCTGATCGGCGGGCAGGCCTAGGGCCGCGCCCGCCTTCGCCAGCGCATCGACGAAGCGGAAGACGAACGCGGGGCCGCATCCCGACAGCGCGGTGACCGCGTCGAACAAAGATTCGCTATCGATCCACTCGACCTCGCCGAGCGGGGTCATCAGCGATTCGGCGGTTTGGCGCGCGTCTTCGTCCGAACTCGACGAATAGAGCGCGGTAACGCCCTTACCGATCGCCACGGGCAAGTTCGGCATAGCGCGGACCATCGCGCCCGCGCGGCACAAAGTGGCAAGCGTCGTCTCCTCGACGCCCGCCAGCACCGAGACCAGCAAACGCGGCGTATAAGCAGCGAAGGTGTCGGTACGCAGCGACGCGAGTTGCTGCGGTTTGAGCGCGAGGACGATCAGATCGAACCCCGCGTCATGCGCTGGCACCTCACGAACGACGCTGACTCCCCCGGGCATTTCACGCAAACTCGGGCTAACGACGGTGACGCGATCCGCGGAAAGCCCGCTCGCCAGCCAGTGGCGCAGCATCGCGCCGCCCATGTTGCCCGCGCCGATCAGCAGCAGCGACGCGTCGTTCACGTTCAGGCTTCGCCCTGCGTCTCGACCATCGCGGCGGCGAGCGCGTCCTTGGGCGATTTGCCGCCCCACAGGACGAACTGGAACACCGGATAGAAGCGTTCGCATTCGTCGATCGCCGATTCGACGATCAGTTCCGCGGCGGAGAGCGACATCGTCCCCTCCTCCTCGCCATCGATCAGCGCGGCGTGGCGATAGAGCAATATGCCGCTCGACGACCACAGTTCGAAATGGCCGACCCAGAGCTGTTCGTTGACCAGCCCGATCGTCTCGTAGATCGCTGCGCGGCGCTCGTCGGCGACCTTGATGTCGGGAAAGGCGAGGAATTGCAGAACGCTGTCGTCCTCACGCCAGAGCGCGCGGAGTTCGTATTCGGTCCAGCTGCCTTTGACCGTGGAGACGATCTCGTCATCGTGGCGCTCGTGGTCCCAGCCGTGCGCGGCGTAATAGCTTTCGAGCATGTCGATGGGCGCGGAGGCGTCGCGGTCGTAATCGGCTTCGTCGAGCATCATCGCGCTATCGCACGGATCGCCCGCGCGGTGCAAAACATGCGAGAAAGGCGATCAAGCTTTCTTCTTCTCGAGTGCGTCGAGCCGCGCCTTCAGCGCGTCCACCTCGTCACGCGCGGCGGCGGCCATCGCCTTCACCGCCTCGAATTCGTCGCGGCTGACGAAATCGAGTCCGCCGATCCATTCGCGCGCGCGGCTGCGAGCGCCGCTCTCGGCCTCGCGGCCCATGCCGGCGATGGTGCCGGCGGCGCCGTTGAACATCTTGGCGAGATCGTCGAACAGCCGGTTTTCGGATTGCATCGAAACTATTCCCTCGAAAGTCAGCCGATGACTTGGGAGGTCGATGCCGACGGCACAAGGGTTTCGGCGTCGGGATTGAGCTGCCCGATCCGCCACGTCAGGACGCCTGCGAAGCTGATCCAGACGAGATAGGGCACCATCAGCCATGCCGCCACCACCCGGATGCGCGCGAACATGAAGGTCGCCGCGACAGACAGAGTCAGCATGCCGAAAATGACGAGCAGCGCATTGCCAACCTGATGCGCGCCGAAAAAGATCGGTGTCCAGACGAGGCACAGCAGGAATTGCGCGGCGAACAACGCGACCGCAACGCCGCGCAGCCGCGCCCCGCGCGCGTTCAGGATCATCGCCAGCGCAAACCCCATCAGGATGTAGAGCGTCGCCCAGGCGATCGGGAACAGCCAGCCGGGCGGCGTCAGGGAGGGCTTTACCAGCGCGACGTACCAGCGGCTGTCGTCCCCGGTGGCAACGCTGCGCCCCGACAAAAAGCCGAGCAGGACAATCAGCGGCACGACGACCACCGCCCAGCGCAGGAGCGACATCCGCAACTGGCCCTTCGACGCGATACCGCCCACACATTTGCTCCCCAAGGTCGCGCGCGTCATGCCGTGTCGGCGGGCATCGGTAAACCGTTGCTTACGCGCGATCGGTGCAGCAGTGTCCCGTCATCGGGCAGCGGCGATCAGGAATTCGACATTGCCTTCGGGCCCGGTGATCGGACTCGGCGTGACGCCGACGACCCGCCAGCCCTCGCCATCGAGCCATTGCGCGACCTCCTCACAGACGCGGGCATGCACCGCGGCGTCGCGGATCACCCCGCCCTTGCCGACCTCCGCGCGCCCCGCCTCGAACTGCGGCTTGATCAGCGCGAGCAGGCGCGCGCGGGGACGCGTGAAGCCGAGCGGGACCGCGAGCACCTTCGCCAAGCCGATGAAGCTCGCGTCGCACACGATCAGGTCGATGGGTTCGGGAATATGCGCCTGGGTCAGGATGCGGGCGCTGGTCTGTTCGTGGACGATCACGCGCGAATCCTGCCGCAATTTCCACGCCAGCTGATTGGTGCCGCTATCGACCGCATAAACCCGCGCCGCGCCGCGGGTCAGCAGCACATCGGTGAAACCCCCGGTCGAAGACCCGACATCGATCGCGACTGCTCCGGCGACATCCCAGCCGAAATGATCGAGCCCATGCGCGAGCTTTATACCGCCGCGCGACACCCAGGGATGATCGCGCCCGCGCACCTCGACCGCTATGTCGGGCGCAACCCCTTGCCCCGCCTTCTCGATCTTGCGCTCGCCCTCGAAGACCAGCCCCGCCATCACCAGCGCCTGCGCGCGCGTCCGCGATTCGGCGAGACCGCGATCGACGAGCAATTGATCTATCCGCACCTTGGCCATGCCCGCTCTATCGCGCGACCCTGCCGACGTCGCAAACGCGGAGACTGCCGGCGCTACGCGCGCGCCTCCGCCACCGCCGCGGAATTGTGCCGCAGCGCCGATAGCACCGTCGCGACGATGGCGTCGGCATCGAGACCCGCCTCGGCATATTGCAGTTCGGGCTTGTCCTGATCCAGGAAACGATCGGGCAGGCGCATCGTGCGAAGTTTCAGGCCGCCGTCGATCAGGCCCTCGTCGCTCGCCAGCGTCAGGACGTGCGCGCCAAGGCCGCCGATCGCCGCCTCCTCGACCGTCACCGCGACTTCGTGCGTCGTGAGCAGACGCCGGATCAGCGCTTCGTCGAGTGGCTTGGCGAAGCGAAGGTCGGCAACGGTGGTCGACAGACCCTTCGCCACTAGCGCGTCCGCGGCCTTCAGCGCCTCCTCAAGCCGCGTGCCGAGCGACAGGATCGCCACGGTCTTGCCCTCTCGGACGATCCGGCCCTTGCCGATTTCGAGCCGCTCGGGAACTTCGGGCAAGGCGACGCCGGTGCCGTTGCCGCGCGGATAGCGGACCGCGATCGGGCCGCTGTCGTGGCACGCCGCAGTATAGGTCATGTGGACGAGTTCGGCCTCGTCGGCGCAGGCCATCACGACAAAGTTCGGGAGTGTCGCCAGGTAGGTGACGTCGAAGCTGCCCGCATGCGTCGCACCGTCGGCGCCGACCAGCCCAGCACGGTCGATCGCGAAGCGGACCGGCAAATTCTGGATCGCAACGTCGTGAACGACCTGATCGTAGGCGCGCTGGAGGAACGTCGAATAGATCGCGCAGAACGGGCGCATCCCCTGTGCCGCCAAACCGGCAGCGAAAGTCACCGCATGCTGTTCTGCGATACCGACGTCGAAAGCGCGGTCGGGGTGCGCCTTGGCGAACTTGTCGACGCCGGTGCCCGACGGCATCGCCGCGGTGATCGCGCAAATGCGGTCGTCGGTTTCCGCCAGCTTCGCCAGCGTCTGGCCGAAGACGTTCTGGTACGATGGCGGTCCCGGCGGTGCCTTCGCCTGCGCGCCGGTGATCACGTCGAACTTCTGGACGCCGTGATATTTGTCCGCCGATTCCTCAGCCGGGGCATAGCCCTTGCCCTTCTTGGTCACGACGTGAACGAGAATCGGGCCTTCCTCGGCATCGCGGACGTTTTCGAGGACCGGGATCAGATGATCGAGGTTATGCCCGTCGATCGGCCCGACGTAATAAAAGCCCAATTCCTCGAACAGCGTCCCGCCCATCGTCATGCCGCGCGCGAATTCGTCGGTCTTCTTCGCCGCCGAATAGAGCGACTTGGGCAGCTTCCGCGCAAACTTCTTGGCGAGATCGCGCAGGCTGAGGAACTCGCGGCTCGACACGATCCGCGAAAGATACGCCGAAAGCCCTCCGACCGGCGGCGCGATCGACATGTCGTTGTCGTTGAGGATCACGACGAGCCGGTTGCCCGCCTGCTCGGCGTTGTTCATCGCCTCGTAGGCCATGCCCGCGGACATCGCACCGTCGCCGATCACCGCGATCGCCTTGCCCGGCTTGTTCGCCAGTTTGTTGGCGACCGCAAAACCGAGCGACGCCGAAATCGACGTCGACGAATGCGCCGCGCCGAACGGATCGTATTCGCTCTCGGTCCGCTTCGTGAAACCCGACAGCCCGCCACCCATTCTGAGCGTGCGAATACGATCGCGCCGCCCGGTCAGGATCTTGTGCGGATAGCATTGGTGCCCGACGTCCCAGACCAGCCGGTCGCGCGGGGTATCGAACACATAATGAATCGCGGTGGTCAGTTCGACGACGCCGAGCCCCGAACCGAGATGCCCGCCGGTGGTGCCGACCGCGGAGATCGTCTCGGCACGCAGTTCGTCTGCGAGCTGGCGCAATTGCTCGGGTTTCAGCTTTCGCAGATCGGCCGGCGAGGCGACGGTATCGAGCAACGGGGTCTTGGGAAGATCGGTCATGCCGGCCTGCTTATCCCAGCAACAATCGCGTGTCGATTGTGCGCGCTAATCGCAGTCGGCGCATTTCCCGCGCACTTCGATAACCGGGCGTTCGGGGGTGAAGCCCGCCGCCTCGGCCGCATCGCGGACGCCGCTGGTGATTGTGTCATTATCGAGATGAACCGTCTGCCCGCACGAATCGCACACCAGGAAGATGCAATCGTGCAGGCAATCGGGATGCGCGTTGGCGATATAGGCATTGGCGCTTTCGACCCGACTCGCAACGTTGGCCGCGACGAACAGGTCGAGAATCCGGTATACGCTGTTGGCGGCGACGCGGCGATTCTCCGCCTTGCTGACCGCATCGGCGATGTCATAGGCGGAGGCGGGCTTGTCGAACCCGGCGAGCGCGCGGAACACGCTTTCACGCATCGCGGTCCATTGCTCGCCCGATTTTTCCAGCGAGGTGCGCGCCGCGGTCATCAGCGCGGGGCCGTGCGGCTCGTGATGTTTATGCGCGTGCGTGGCCATTTCGGAAATCTAGGCGCCGGCAGCCTTTACGGCAAGACGCGCCAACTTACCGCAGGCACCGTCAATCGACGGCGCGCCGATTCAGATCGTGCCCGAACGCGAGCAAGCCCACGCCAATGACAGTCCACAATGTCTCCGCACCGCTGCCATCATGCGGGAGAGCCAACGCGCCCGCCATGATGCCGAGCCCGAGCGACCCCATCGCTGCGGGCATCATATAGCCGTGACTGAAGATGCCGCGCCCGAGCGCGACCGCGCCCAAACCAATCGCGATCGTGAGCCCGACTTCGTGGAAGATCGGATCGAGCAGCATTCCGCCCGCGGTCGACAGCATCGCCACCGCCACCGAGGTGGCCAAGCAATGCACCATGCACAGCCCCGACAGCCCGATCGCAAAGCGATCGAGCCCCAGCGGAAGCGCGAGGCGAGTCGTGGCGGTCATTCGAGTCGTGATGTAAGCGGATCTAAGCGAAGATACAACATCACATTCCGCATTTCGGAAATGCGCAATTGATATGAGAGCCAAGCCTGAACTTGCAGATTTGCGCTGGATTTCGGACCGCGGGCGAGTTGCCGAAGCCGCCAAAATTTAAAACGAGGCCGCGGTAGAGCCGACCAATCGGCTCAGGCTGCGCCCCCGGAAAGCATCTACGGCAGCACCATTTTGAAGACCGTCCCAGCGCCGATACGGGCACCAACCGCGCCTAGTCCTCGACGATCCTGCTGTGCGCCTTGGTATCGCGCATCGTCAGATACACGACCAGCGACACCCCGATCATCGCGGTCACATACCAGTAGAACCCTCGCTCCATCCCGGCCTGCTTGAACCACAAGGCGACATATTCCGCGGTCCCGCCGAAAATCGCGTTGGCCAGCGCATACGGCAGCGCCACACCCAAAGTCCGGATATGCGCGGGGAACAATTCGGTCTTCACCACCCCCGAGATCGCACTGTAGCCGGTGGTGATCAGCAACGCCGCCAACACCAGAGCGAACGCGGTGGTCGCATCCCGCGTCCCCTCGAGCGCGCGGAAGATCGGGTAGGTCAGCAGCACGCCGAGCACCCCGAACGACACCATCAACGGCTTGCGCCCGATCCGGTCGCTCAGCGCGCCCGCTAAAGGCTGGACGAGCGCGAAAATCAGCAGCGCCAAAGTACAGATCCGCGACGATTGCTCGACGGTGAAACCGCTCGTGTTAACCAGGAATTTCTGCATGTAGATCGAGTAAGCGTAGAAGGCGAGCGTGCCCCCCGCGGTCAGCGCCAGCACGATCGCGAACTCGCGCGGATGTTCTCGCAGCAAGGCGGTGGCGCTTGATCGCGGCGTCCCGCCCGCTTCTTTCGCGGCATTGACGTAGCTCTCGGTCTCGTCGAGCCGTCGCCGAATGTAGAAGACGACGATCGCCAGCACCGCCCCGATCGCGAAGGGGATGCGCCAGCCCCATTCGGCCAGCGCCGATTTCTCCATCCATGATTGCAGCACGATTTGCAGCATAAGCGCGAGTAATTGCCCCGCGATGATCGTGATATACTGAAAACTCGTGAAAAACCCGCGTCGGCGCTTGCCCGCCATTTCCGCGAGATACGTCGCCCCCGCGCCATATTCGCCGCCGACCGACAGCCCCTGAATGATCCGCGCAATCACCAGCAAGGTCGGCGCGGCGACGCCGATCGTCTCATATCCCGGCGTCACCGCGATCAGCAGCGACCCAAGGCACATCAAGGTCACCGACAACGCCAGCCCGGCCTTGCGCCCGTGCCGATCCGAAAAAACGCCCATCATCCAGCCACCGATCGGCCGCGCGAAAAATCCGACCGCGAAGACCGCGGCGGTATTCAGGAGTTGCGTCGTACGGTCGCCCTGCGGGAAGAAATGCGGCGCGAAATACAGCGTGAACGCAGAATAAGCGTACCAGTCGTACCATTCGACGAGATTGCCCGCCGACCCGCCGAGGATCGCGCGCCATCGCCCGCGCGGCGCGTTCATGTCGCCACCTCGCCAGTTGGGCTCCCGCGAAGGCGGGAGCCCAGTCTGGACCCCCGCCTTCGCGGGGGTACATCACTGCTGCTTGGCCTACGCATCAGGCTGCCACCTCGCCCGGCGGCAGATCCTCGACCCGCGCCAACCGCCCCGCCAGAGCCGCGTCGAACTGCGCGCGGTCGAGTTGCCCTTCCCACCGCGAAACGACGACGGTCGCCACCGCATTGCCGATGAAGTTGGTGAGGCTGCGGCATTCCGACATGAACCGATCGACCCCGAGGATCAGCGCCATCCCCGCGACCGGCACCGACGGCACGATCGACAGCGTTGCCGCCAGCGTCACGAATCCCGCACCGGTCACCCCCGCTGCGCCCTTCGACGACAGCATCGCGACGCCGAGCAGCAGCAATTGATCGCCCAGCGAAAGATGCACCCCCGTCGCCTGCGCGATGAACAGCGCGGCGAGCGTCATATAGATATTGGTTCCGTCGAGATTGAACGAATACCCGGCTGGAACGACCAGCCCGACGATCGATTTCGGACACCCCGCCCGCTCCATCTTCTCGACCAGCGACGGCAACGCCGCTTCCGATGACGAGGTGCCAAGCACCAGCAGCAATTCGGCCTTGAGATACGAAATCAGCTTCAGGATCGAGAACCCCGCGATTCTTGCAATCGTGCCGAGCACCACGAGCACGAAGATCAACGACGTAAGATAGAAGGTCGCCACCAGTTCGGCGAGGTTGGCGAGCGTGCCCACACCATATGTCCCGACGGTAAACGCCATCGCCCCGAACGCCCCGATCGGCGCCGCCTTCATCAGGATCGCGACGAGCCGGAACATCGCCACCGACACGTCGTCGACGAACGATAGCACCCGCTGCCCCGGCTCGCCGACCAGCGACAGCGCCACCCCGAACAGGATCGCGACGAACAGCACTTGCAGGATATTGCCGCCGGTCAGCGCCCCTACGAAGGTATCGGGGATCACCGCTAGCAGAAACCCGGTCAGCGTCGTCTCATGCGCCTTGGCGGTATAATCCGCGATCTTGCCGCTATCGAGCGACGCCGGATCGATGTTCAGGCCAGCGCCGGGTTGCAGAACGTTGGCGACGATCAGCCCGACGATCAGCGCCAACGTCGAGAAGAACAGGAAATACCCGAACGCCTTCGCCGCGACCCGCCCGACCCGCGCCAGATCGCGCACCCCCGCGATCCCGCTTACGATCGTCAGGAAAATGACCGGTGCGATGATCATCTTGACCAGCTTGATGAACGCATCACCGAGCGGCTTGAGCGCCGCCCCGCGCTCGGGCGCGACATAGCCGACCAGCACGCCGAGCGCGATCGCCACCAGCACCTGCACATACAGGTGCCGATACCACGCGCGCGGCTGCACCGCATCGGTCGTCCTCGGCAGCATCGCCCTCCCCTTCATGGCCCGACATAGCCCGTACGCAACCGGTTCTGGAAGAGCCGGCGGCTAGGGAGCAATGCAAATTAGAACGGAGGTAAGGAGCTGTGGGAAGCGTGTTCGCTACAATGATGGACTGTAACCAGGACAGGTCGCCACCCGAACTACCCCATGCGACCGATAATCGCATCGCGGCGGCCTGTTCTCCCCCTTGCGGGTCGCCGCGGTTTCGGGATCGAAAGCATGTCGCGTCCAGAGTTTTGCAGGAGTTATCCCATGATCCGCTTCACCCCATTCATTGCCGCCGCCGCCGCCCTTGGAGCCTGTTCGGTCGGCACCGCCCAGCCGACCTCAGGCGCCAGCGCGACCCATCCCGTCGTCGTCGAACTGTTCGAAAGCCAGGGCTGCTCATCCTGCCCGCCCGCCAACGCCGCGGTCAACGCCATTGCCGGCCGACCCGATGTCCTCGCGCTGAACTTCGCGGTGACCTATTGGGATCAGCTCGGGTGGAAGGATACCTTCGCCGATCCGTCCTACACCAAACGCCAATGGGATTACGCCCATGCCGCCGGGCGCGGCAACGTCGGCACGCCTCAGGTCATCGTCAACGGCCATAGCGCGATCGTCGGCAGCAACCGGACTCAGCTCGCCCAGACGATCTCGCGCGAAGGCGCCGCGAAGGGCGGCCCCGCGCTCACCGCCGACGGCAATACCCTCCATATCGGTGCCGGCAAAGCCGGTAACCCGGCAACCGTGTGGCTCGTCCGCTACGACCCGAGGGTTCGCAACGTCGCGATCCGCGCCGGAGAAAATGGTGGCCGCACCCTGCCGCACAAGAATGTCGTGCGCCAGCTCGTGATGCTCGGCACATGGGATGGCTCCGCCAAGACCATGCCCCTCCCCGCCTCGCGTGAGCCGGGTCTCCAGACCGCCGTCCTGACGCAGGACGGAAAAGGCGGCCGGATCACCTCTGCCCTCAAGATCTGAGCGGGCTCAAAGATCTGAGCGGGTCTTGTCGCCGCCGCCCGTCCCGGCACGCACAAGCATGCTAGGCGGGCGGTCGCGCACCCCCTATCGTCCGACGCTGGTTGGCGGTAATCCAGCGGCAAGGGGACGAATGACGCTCACGGCCGAAGATGAATGGGGCGCGCTGATGTCGGCGGCTCAGTCGGGGAACGGCGGCGCCTATCGCCGCCTCCTCGACGAGTTGCGCGTCTGGCTGATGCGCTATTACGCGCGTCGCCTGCCCCCCGGTGCGGTCGACGATGCGGTTCAGGATACGCTGATCGCGATCCACGAAAAACGCCACACGTACGATCCCAAGCGACCGTTCCGCCCGTGGCTCGCCGCAGTCGCGCGCTACAAATGGATCGATCGATTGCGCGCGATGGGCCGGCGCGCGACCGAGGAACTGCCCGACGATCTGTCGGTGGGCGACCACGAAAGCGCGGTGACCAGCGCCGCGGTGCTCGGCCAGCTCCTTGCCGAATTGAAGCCCGCGCAGGCAGAGGCGATCCGCCTCGTCAAGCTCGAAGGCTATAGCGTCGCGGAAGCATCGGCGCAGACCGGGCAATCGAATTCGCTGATTAAAGTCAACATTCACAGGGGACTGGCTCGGCTGGCCTTGATCGTACAGAGGCAGACCGATGTCGAGTGACCGCGTAATCGATCGATTGGTGAGCGAACTGGCGCCGGTGCGGCCGATCAGCCTGCGCCGCGACGCCTTGGTGCTAGGTGCACTTGCCGTCGCGGAGGTCGCGCTGTTCGTCCTGCTCGGCCAGGCGCGGCCCGATCTCGATCAGGCGATGCTGCTCCCGTCCTTCTGGTGGAAGCTCGGCAGCATGGCGCTTCTCGCGGTGATCGGGGTGGTCGCGGCGCTGCATTCGTTCGTGCCGACCGGATCGTCGCGCCGGGGCTTGCGGCTGTTCGCGATCGTCACCGTTCTGGCGCTCGTCGCGGGCTGGGCGGTCGATGTTTGGCAGGCGGGCGGCGGTGCGTTCGTCGCGCGACTGATGTGGCACAACGGTCTCAATTGCGTCTTCGCGATGGTCGTCCTGTCGCTGCCCCCGGCAATCGCGCTCGCGATCATGATGCGGCGCGGCGCACCGACCGATCGCGGCGCCAGCGCATGGGCGGCGGGGCTGGCGAGCGCGGCATGGGGAACCGCGGTCTTCGTGCTGAACTGCCCGCACGACGATCCGCTCTATCTCGCCTTCTGGTACATCGTTGGCTGCGCGATGATCGCGTTCGCGACCCGGCAGATTCTGATGCTGGTCGCGCGCTGGTAGGGGTAACGCCGGAATACAGCGTAACCTGCTTGATTTCGGTTTTGAGTGAGGTCGCTTGCGCTCCCGTCACCAAAGCACAAAGAGGCCCCCGGCCTCTTTGAGTCTTTGGTGACCCCTACGGGGCTCGAACCCGTGTTTCAGCCGTGAAAGGGCCGCGTCCTAACCACTAGACGAAGGGGCCATCGAAGCCGCGGTTAGGCAAAGCCGCGTGGCGGGTCAAGCCGCCGCCGCGGCCACGATCGGCAGGAATTTCGTCGCGGTCAGGCTGGCTCCGCCGACCAGCGCGCCATCGACATCGCTCGCATGGAGCAACGCGCGCGCATTCTCGGCATTGACCGAGCCGCCGTAGAGAATCCGCATCGCCTCCGCCTCATCGCCGATCGCCTTGCGCAACTGCTCGCGGATCGCCGCGTGCATCGCAGTGACGTCCTTCACACTCGCGGTTCGCCCGGTGCCGATCGCCCATACCGGCTCATAGGCGATGCACAGCCAATCCGCCGCCGCGCCCTCGGGCAGCGACGCAGCGACCTGCGCGGTCACCACCGCCTCCGCCCGCCCCGAATCGCGCTCGTCGAGCGTCTCGCCGACGCAAAGGATCGCCCACAGGCCGTGGCGATGCAGCGCCTCCGCCTTGCCGCGCACGTCGGCATCGGTCTCGTGCTGCCCGGCGCGACGCTCCGAATGCCCGACGATCGAGAAACGCGCGCCCGCCTCCTTGATCATCGCCGCCGATAGACAGCCCGTGAACGCGCCGTTGTCCGCCGCCGCGACGTCCTCCGCACCGATCGGCAGCAACGCCACCCGCGTTGCCGCGGGCGCGATCAACGTCGCGGGCAGCGCCATCGCCACACCGACATCGCCCCCCACCTGCGCTGCGATTGCGTCGAGTTCGGCGAGGCTCGCGAGATCGCCGTTCATCTTCCAATTCCCCGCCACCAGCTTGCGTCGCCGCATATCCGCTCCCGTGATTACCTTACGGCGGTGTCTAGCGAGCAGTGCGGGTTGATGCCACCGATAGGCGGCCCTAAAGCGGGGCGCCTTCCACTATTCGGTCAACCCATGCTCGGTTTCTTTCGGCGGATCATCAATTCGCGCGTCGGCATCATCGTCACCTTCGCGGTGCTCGCGGTGATCGCGCTCGCGTTCGCCGCGGGCGACGTCACTGGGCTGCGCACCACCAGCGGCGGCATGTCGGGAACTTCGGTCGCCAAGGTCGGCGGCACGGCGATCGGCAGCGCCGATTTTTCGAAACAGGCGCGGGACGCGCTCGAGGGCGCGCGCCAGCAGCAACCGACGCTCGACATGAACGCGTTCGTTTCCGGCGGCGGGCTCGACGCGACGCTCGAGCGGATGATCAACGGCCTCGCGATGGAGGAATTCGGTCACGATCAGGGGTTGGCGGTCGGCAAGCAGCTCGTCGACGGGCAACTCGCCAGCTATTCCTCGCTGCAAGGGCCGACCGGCAAGTTCGACCAGGCGATCTACAACAACGTCCTCGCGCAACGCCGCCTGACCGATGGCGAGGTCCGCGCCGACATCGCGCGCGACCTGATCGCGCAGCATCTGATCGTCCCGACGATCGGCGCGAGCCAGGTGCCGCAGCAACTCGCGCTGCCTTATGCCGCGCTCCTCCTCGAAAAGCGCAGCGGCCAGATTGCGTTCATCCCGACCGCGGCGGTCGGCAAGGCCACACCACCGACCGATGCCGAGGTGCAGGCGTGGTACCGCACCAACATCGCGGGCTACTCGCTCCCCGAACGTCGTGTCATGCGCTACGCGCTCGTCAGTCCCGCCACAGTGAAGGCGCAGGCGACGCCGAGCGATGCCGAGATCGCTGCCGCCTATCGGCAATCACGCGCGACATACCTGCCGACCGAACAGCGTACCGTCACGCAGGTAGTCGTACTCGATCAGGCCGCCGCCAGTGCGCTCGCCGCCAAGATCAAGGGCGGCACCGTTATCGCCGACGCGGCGCGCGGCGCTGGTCTCGAACCGCGCACGATCAAGGATGTCGATAAAGCGGCATATGCGACGCAGACGTCGTCGGCGGTCGCCGATGCGATATTCGGCGCGGCGCAAGGCGCGGTCGTCGGGCCGATGCGCGGTTCGATCGGCTTCATCGTCGCGCACGTCGATTCGGTCGTCCAGGTTCCCGGACGCACGCTCGATCAGGCGAAGGACGAAATCGCCACCGCGCTGACCAAGCAGAAGACCACCGAAGCACTCGGTCACGTCCAGGACGCACTCGGCGACGCGATCGACAAGGACGCCAATTTCAACGAACTGATCGCCGACCAGAAGTTGCAACCGCAGGTGACCCCCGCGCTGACCGCGCAGGGCACGAACCCCGAAGACGCCGCCGCCAAGCCCGATCCCGCTTTCGCGCAGATCGTGTCCGCGGGCTTCGCGGCCGCACAAGGCGATGCGCCGACCGTCGTCCAGACCGCCGCGGACGGCAGCTTCGCGGTCGTCGCTCTCGACAGGATCGTCCCCGCCGCGCCGCGTCCGCTCGCACGGATTCGCGATACGGTGGCGCGCGATTTCGCGATCGATCGCGCGAAGAAGGCGGCACGGCAGGTTGCGACCCAGATCGTCGCCGCGGCGGGCAAGGGCACGCCGCTCGCGCAGGCGCTCGCCGCCACCAAGCTGAAGCTGCCGCCGGTGAAACCGCTCGATGTCCCGCGCGCACAGCTTGCCGCCAATCCGCAGGGTGCCCCTGCCCCGCTCGCGTTGCTGTTCAGCATGGCGCCGCATACCGCCAAGCTCCTCGAAGCGCCGAACGACAGTGGCTGGCTGATCGTGAAGCTCGACACTATCACGCGCGGCGACGCCGCCAAGCGCCCCGAGGTCGTCAGCGCCACGCGTACCGACATCGGCCGGGTCATCGGTCGCGAATATGCGCAGGAATTCACCACCGCGGTGCGCCGCGCGGTGACGGTCAAGCGCAACGACGAAGCGGTCGCGAAGGTGAAGGCCGACCTGACGGGCAGTGGCGGCTCCGATCAGTGACGCCGACGCCGCGGCGCTGAGCGCGCTGGCCGACGGACGACCCTCGCTCGTCTGGCGGCGCCGCATCGCCGATACCGAAACCCCGGTCGCCGCCGCGCTCAAACTGATCGAGCCGGGCCGCGGCGATTTCCTGCTCGAATCGGTCGAAGGCGGATCGGTCCGCGGGCGGCACAGTTTGATCGGCCTCGCCCCCGATCTCGTTTTCCGCGCCGACGGCGCCGCTGCGGCGATTAACCGCCGCTGGCTATCGGACCGCGACGCGTTCGAGCCGTGCGAAGACCCTTCGCTCGCCGCGCTCCGCAAACTCGTCGCGTCATGCCGGATGGAGGTGCCCGCGGAACTGCCCCGCGCGCTCGCGTGCCTCGTCGGCTATTTCGGGTATGAGACCGTCGGACTGGTCGAACATTTGCCCTTACTGGGTGTCGATCCGCTCGCGCTTCCCGACATGATGTTCGTCCGCCCGACCGTGATCCTGGTGTTCGACCGCCTCGCCGACACGCTGTTTCTCGTTGCACCGGTCTGGCCCGATCCCGCGCGTACGCCGGCCGAGATCGTCGCCGAGGCCGAGGATCGACTCGACACGGCGGAGGCCAAGCTAAGGTCCGGTACGCTACCCCCGCGTGTCCGCAGCGACGTGCACGAAGTCGAGCTGCAGCCGACCCTCGAACCCGGCGCCTACGCCGCGATGGTCGATGCCGCGAAGCGCTCCATCGTCGCCGGCGACATCTTCCAGGTCGTCCTCGCCCAGCGCTTCACGATGCCTTTCGCGCTCCCCGCGTTCGAACTCTATCGCGCGCTGCGCCGGATCAACCCGTCACCATTTCTCTACCACCTCGATCTCCCCGGCTTCGCGCTGACCGGGTCGAGCCCCGAGATTCTGGTGCGCGTGCGCGATGGCGAAATCACCATTCGTCCGATCGCTGGCACCCGCCCGCGCGGCCGCACCGCCACTGAGGATGAAGACAATCGCGGCAGCCTGCTCGCCGACCCCAAGGAGCGCGCCGAGCACCTGATGTTGCTCGATCTCGGCCGCAACGACGTCGGCCGCGTGGCGGAAGCGGACAGCGTTCGCGTCACCGACAGTTACGGCGTCGAATTCTACAGCCACGTCATGCACATCGTCTCGAACGTTGTCGGTCGGCTCGGGTCCGAACACGACGCCATCGACGCGCTATTCGCGGGGTTCCCGGCAGGCACGGTCAGCGGCGCGCCGAAGGTCCGCGCCTGCGAGATCATCGCCGAACTCGAGCGCGAGAAGCGCGGCGCCTACGCGGGCGGAGTCGGCTATTTCTCGCCCGACGGATCGATGGACTCCTGCATCGTCCTGCGCACTGCGGTGGTGAAGGACGGCACGATTCACGTCCAGGCCGGCGCGGGGATCGTCGCCGACAGCGACCCGGCCTACGAACAGCGCGAATGCGAGGCGAAAGCCGGCGCGCTCCTCGCTGCGGCACGCGAAGCGATCCGACACGCGAGCGAGCCTGGGTTCGGGCAGTAAATATGCCCTGAGGCCGGAACCGCTTCCCCGGCGAAGGTCGGGGTCCAGTTGGCAAGACTGCGGTAACGAAGCGCTACATGCATTTAGAATCGCCCCCCAACTGGACCCCGGCTTTCGCCGGGAAGCCGATCATGTCACGCTGACAAACACCCGGCGCGCCTACCGCACGAAAAAGGGCGGCCCCGTCGCCGGAACCGCCCGTGTTCGATCTCGCAAAGCGACCTAGAAGTCGTTGCGATACTGCTCGTTGCCGATGAAGCCCAGCTTCGTGATGCTCGACCGCTTGATCACCGCCAGCGTCCGGTCGACGGTCTCGTACCGCGCCTGCGGGTCGGGCTGGAAATGCAATTCGGGTTCGGGAACCAGCCGTGACGACACGTCGAGATACTGCCGCAGGGTCACGGTATCGACCGGGCTGCCGTTCCACGCGACCACCCCGGTTGGATCGATCGAGATCGTGTTCTTGTCGGGTTCGATCGGGGGTTTCACCTGGTTCGGGTCGTTGACCGGCAGGTCGACCTTTACCGCGTGGGTCTGGATCGGGATCGTGATGATGAACATGATGAGGAGCACGAGCAGGACGTCGATCAACGGCGTCATGTTCATTTCCATCATCGGCTCGCCGTCGTCGGAGCCGCCACTCATTGCCATGTCGAATACCTCTTGGAAATCACAGCCGCTGCACGTCTACGCCCGGCGGCGGCTCGGAAATGAACCCAACCTTGGCGAAGCCGGCCTGCTGCATCGTGAAGATCGCGCCGCCGACACAGCGCCACGGCACCGCGACATCGGCGCGAATGTGCGCCTCGGGAAGCGAATCGGGGGTGATGTCGTTGCCGAGCCGCTTGATCTCGGCCTTCAACTTATCGACCGCGCGTTGCAGCAGTTCATCGTGGGTGACGCGCGACATGTTCCAGTACACTGCGCACCGCCCGTCAGACGATGTCGTGATCGACAGCGACACGTTCTCGGGCTTGGTCGTCGTCGGATCGAAGCGAACGTCGGGCAACTTGAGCTTGACGTTCTGGATCACGACCGGAACCGCGATCAGGAAGATGATGAGGAGCACCAGCATGACGTCGACCAGCGGCGTCGTGTTGATGTCCGACATCGGCTTTTCGTTATTGGGGTCGCCCCCGGCAGAAATCGCCATGTGCAGAACATCCTATTCGTTCGGTCCCGCGCGGCGGCGCGCCCGCGGGATAGCGTTGACGGGGCCGACGTCGCCGCGACCCCGCATCGTCGGCTTACAGCCGTGCGGTCGCCTGACACCACCGACCTGGGCATTGCCGGTCGCGGTCGTCGTCGCGGCGGGCTTGCCCGCCACGGGCTTCGGGCTCCCGCCGCCGCAGCAGCGGCCGAGGGACGCACCGCGCCGCCCGAGGCGAGATAGCCGAGCACGTCGTTCGAGAAGGCCGAAAGTTCTTCGGCGATCGACTTGTTGCGGCGCTGCAGCCAATTGTACGCGAGCACCGCCGGCACCGCGACCGCGAGGCCGAGTGCGGTCATGATCAGTGCCTCGCCGACCGGACCCGCGACCGCGTCGATCGACGCCTGACCCATCGCGCCGATCTTGATCAGCGCGCGGTAGATACCGATGACCGTTCCGAACAGGCCGATGAACGGCGCGACCGAACCGACCGTCGCCAAGAAGGCGAGACCGCCACCGAGCCGTGAATTGATCGCGGCCTCCGAACGCGCGAGCGAGCCATGCAGCCAGTCATGCGCCTCGACCGGATCGGTCAGCTTGGCGTGCTGGTCCTGCGCGGCAAGACCGTCATCCACGATCTGCTTGTACGCCGAGTTCTTCTCAAGCTTCGCCGAAGCGTCGCGCAGCGAATTCGAGTTCCAGAAGGTCGCGCGCATCCGCTTCGCCTGGTTCATGATCTTCTGCTGCTCGAACAGCTTCGTGAACATGATGTAGAACGAGACGACCGAGAACAGCACGAGAATGCCGAACACGGTCTGCGCGATGATTCCGCCCTGCTCGAGCGCGGCCATCAGGCCATAAGGGTTGTCGCCCTTGGCGGCCGCGCCGGGCGCCGCTGCTAGGATGTAAGTGATCATGGTTGTTCTTTCCCTAAAAGAATTGCGTACGCTATTTCGGAATTTGCCAGACGACACGACGAGACTGGCTCGATCGGATTGGATTTCCGCTTTGATCGAGCGCGGGTGAATACCGGGCTTTCCGTGACAAGGCGCGACATGCAGCGGAGTCGAGTTCGGAGTTTCCGCTAGACGACGTTACATGGCAGTTCTCGACCCGTCCCTGAGTATTGATATCCCAAGCGATCGCAGTCGTCCCCTGCGCCTCTGCGCGTAGAGCCGATTGCGGGTAATCGTCTTGCGTGATCCACGTAGCCGGATTTCCCTTAGCGCCCGCACTCTTGTTCACACGCGGCGGAGGCGGCGGCGGTGCCGGCGGAGGCGGCGGAGCGACGATCACCGGCGCAGGCGGCGGCGGCACCGGCTGCGTGAACACCACCTGCGGCGGCGCGGTTGTCGTCACGATCGGCGGCGGCGACACGACCGGCGGCGGCACCAGCTTGATGTCGGGCGGCGGCGGCGGCGGCTCGTCAGGTGGCGGGGGAGGCGGCTCCTCCACGTCGAAGGTGTTCAGCTTTTCGGACACCTTCTTGACGTATTGATACGCCAGGCCGGTCACGAACGCATAGCCGATCACGGCATGGATCAACGCGACGATAATGATCGCCGTGATCCTGCTGCCGCTCATCTTTTGGTCAGCATAGGACATTCAGCAACGAAACTCCTCTATCCCAGTGGCCGTTGGGGCGACCACTCGATCCGTGATCACGGATCGCGGACCCCCGCCGTGCCATGGGGCTAATATATCCCCGGGCCGAGCGCGAGTCCTAACTGCACCCCTCAAACGACGCAAACGCTTTGTCGGACGCAACAAACGTACAATCGCGATGCGTCAGATTTATTTCTGTTATCGAGAAGGGCGTTCCGGTACGCGTCCCGATATGAGATTTTCGCTCCTCGCCGCGGCCGCAACCACGCTCGTCGCGGCCTGCGTCGGCGTCGTTCCCGGCGCCGCCCAGCCGCCGGTCGCGGCGATCGGCGGCGGCGTGGCCCCATCCTACGCCGATATCGCCGACCTCGTCATCGCCAGCCCGATCGTGATCGACGCGACGATCGCCTCGACGAGCCGAATCAAGGGGCCGGAGGCCGCGACCGTCCCGCCGGGATTTGCGCGCTTCTATGTTGAGGCCGATGTCCTGGCGTTGATCCGCGCGCCTGGCGCGGTTCCGCCCAAGGTCGGCTATCTGCTCGACGTCGCACCGGATGCGTCGGGGCGACTGCCCAAATTCAAGAAGGCGCGCGTCCTGCTATTTGCGCGCCCGGTCGGTGGCGACGCCAGCCAACTCCAGTTGGTCCGACCCGATTCGCAGCGCGGTTGGACGCCCGAAACCGACGCGCTGGTGCGGCGAATCGCCAAAGACGTGGTCTCGCGCGACGCACCACCGGTAGTTACCGGCGTCGGCAACGCTTTCCATGTTCCGGGGTCGCTGCCCGGCGAGGGCGAGACGCAGATTTTCCTGACGACCGAGGATCACCGACCGGTTTCGCTGTCGATCCTGCGTCGTCCCGGCGAACGACCGCGTTGGGCGGTGGCGCTCAGCGAAATCGTCGACGATGCCGCGGCGCCGGTGCAGCGCGATACGCTATTGTGGTACCGCCTCGCCTGCACCCTGCCTCCCGCACTGCCGGAAAGCAGCACCGCCTCGATCGAACTCGAAAACGCCGAACGCGCGCGCAGCGATTATCGCTACGTGATCGATCAACTCGGCCCGTGCGATCGGCCGCGACTGCGCTGATCTATTGCGCGCCGGGGACCAATGCATCGTTGCGCTCGGCGGCCTTCTTCTCCGCGGCATAAGCGCGGTTGATCGCCAGTGCGCAGCCGGTGTGACCGCCCGAGCCGATCGGTGAGCATGTATCGGGCAATCCACCTGCGACACGGCTGATCTGATCGGCGGTCGCGGCGCGGTTCACCCAGCTTTGGTTGCGGGCGGGCACTTCGGCGGCCTGACGCAATTCCTTGGGCAGGCGGTATTGCTCGTCCGGATTGATCCGGCTGCACACCACGACCTCTTCATCGGTCGATTTCGGGCATTTCTCCGAACCCGTCAGCGTGACGCTGCGAATCCTCTCGGGAGGCTTGCCCGCTTCCGCCTGCTGGGCGAACGCGGGAACGGGGGCAATGACGAAAGCGACGAGGAATAACGGGCGGAACATGACGGCGACCTCCACAGGATGCGTCTACAACGTCGATGCGGCCGGTTTTCTCCCGGCCTTGTGTCAGGTGATGTCCGAACCCGGCCGCAGCCGCAACAGACATTGCCAGCCCCCCTGCATCGGCTAAGGCGGCGCGCATGATCCTGGTCGTCGACAATTACGACAGCTTCACCTGGAACCTGGTCCATTACCTCATGGAATTGGGCGTCGAGGCGCGCGTCGAACGCAATGACGCGGTCACCGTCGCCGAGGCGATGGCGAGCGGCGCCGAGGCGTTCCTGATCTCCCCCGGCCCGAAAACCCCCGACGCGGCGGGCATCTCGCTCGAGCTCGTCGCCGCGTGCGCAGATACGGCCAAGCCGCTGCTCGGCGTGTGCCTCGGCCACCAGGCGATCGGGCAGTATTTCGGCGCCAAGGTTGTCCAGGGCGGGCTGATGCACGGTAAGACCTCGGCGATCACGCACGATTCGACAGGCGTCTTCGCGGGCCTCCCCTCCCCGTTCACCGCGACGCGCTATCATTCGCTCGTCGTTGAGGACGTCCCCGACACGCTGATCGTCAACGCCACCGCCGATGGCCGCGTGATGGGCCTGCGCCACGCGACGCTCCCCCTGCACGGCGTCCAGTTCCACCCAGAGAGCATCGCGACCGAAAACGGTCACGCGCTTCTCGCGAACTTCCTTGCGAGCGCGGGCATCGCACCCAAACCACCGTTCGTTTCGAGCGAAGTCGAGAAACGTATTTCGGGCGTTGCGCAGCGTTCCTCGACTACGCTCGAAACGAGCGGCTAAGGAGCGAGCGCCATCGCCACCCTCACCCTGCTCCCAGATCCGTCGACCCCGCTGTCGCGCGAAACCGCCGCGCAAGCGTTCGCCGACATCCTCGACGCGCGCACCAGCGAGCAGGCGATCGCCGATTTCCTCATCGCGCTCTCGGATCGGGGCGAAACCAGCACCGAAATCGCCGAGGCGGCGCGCGCCTTACGCGATCGTCTCCTCCCCATCACCGCCCCGGCAGGAGCGATCGACGTCTGCGGCACCGGCGGCGACGGCCACCACACCCTGAATGTCTCTACCGCGGTCAGCCTGGTCGTCGCGGCGTGCGGCATCCCCGTCGCCAAGCACGGCAACCGCGCCGCATCGTCGAAGGCGGGCGCCGCCGATACCTTGGAAGCACTCGGCCTCGACATGGCGCGTGCCGGAGCGAATGCCGAGGAGACGCTGGCCGAACTCGGCATCTGCTTCCTGTTCGCCGCGAATCACCACCCCGCGATGAAACGCATCACTCCGATCCGTCAGCGCATTGGGCGTCGCACGATCTTCAACCTGATGGGCCCGTTGGCGAATCCCGCCCGCGTGCGTCGTCAACTGATCGGCATCGCCCGCCCCGATTACGTCGCCGTTTACGCCGAGGCGCTGGCGCAACTCGGCACCGAAGCCGCGCTCGTCGTCTCGGGTGAAGAGGGTCTCGACGAAGTCTCGGGCGCCGGTGGGACAATGGTGACCGCGATCGGCGCCGCCGCGCTCCCCGACCGCATCGCCCCCGAAGACGCCAACCTCCCCCGCCACCCGATCGCAGCGATTCGCGGCGGCGACCCCGCGCACAACGCCGCCGCGCTCCGCCGCCTGCTCGCCGGCGAGCGCGGCGCGTATCGCGATTCGGTCCTCCTCAACGCCGCGACCGCGCTCACCCTCGTCGGCGAATCGCTCCCAACCGGCGCCGCCCGCGCCGCCGAGGCGATCGACTCGGGCGCAGCGAACGCTCTGCTCGACCGCTGGATCGCGCATCCGTGAGCAATCGACTCGCCGAAATCCTCGCGACCACCCGCGCCGAGGTCGCTCGCCGGAAACGCGAACCGCTCCGCGAAACCGCTCCTTATGCTCCGCGCGGCTTCCACGCCGCACTCAAGGCGAAAGCCGCAACCGGCGCCTTCGTCCTGATCGCCGAAATCAAGAAAGCCAGCCCCTCCAAAGGCCTGATCCGCCCCGATTTCGATCCCGCCGCCCACGCCCGGGCCTATGCCGAAGGCGGGGCGGCCTGCCTTTCGGTCCTCACCGACGAACCGTATTTCCAGGGCAGCCTCGCCTATCTCACCGCGGTCCGCAAAGCAGTCGACCTCCCCGTCCTGCGCAAGGACTTCATGGTCGATCCGTGGCAGGTCGCCGAATCGCGCCACCACGGTGCCGACGCCATCCTGATCATCGTCGCCGCACTCGACGACGGCGCGATGCGCGAAATCGAATCTGCAGCGCTACAACAGTCGCTCGACGTTCTCGTCGAAGTCCACGACGAGCATGAACTTGATCGCGCGCTAAAACTGAAGTCCCGCCTGATCGGCATAAACAACCGCGACCTCAAAACCTTCGAGACCGATCCTCGTCGTGCCTGGCAAATCGCGACACGTGCCCCCGCCGGCTATACGATCGTCTCCGAAAGCGGCATCACCGCGCACACCGACCTCGAAGCCGCAGCAGAACACGGCATCCGCACCTTCCTCGTCGGCGAATCGCTGATGCGCCAACCCGATCTCGCGGTCGCGACGCGAGAGCTATTGGGATGACGCCCTCTCTCCGTTCGTTTCGAGCGAAGTCGCGAAACGTCCGCGAGCAGCGCCCTCACGTTTCTCGACTTCGCTCGAAACGAATGGTTAGGGTACCAAGATGACCCTCCTCACCCACCTCGACGAAGCTGGCGCCGCCCGCATGGTCGACGTCGGCGATAAATCCGTCACCAGCCGCGAGGCCATCGCCACCGGCCGCATCGCGATGTCCGCCGATGCCGCTCGCGCGATCGCCGACGGCGCGGTCGCAAAGGGCGACGTTCTCGCCGTCGCGCGCGTCGCCGGCATAATGGCGGCAAAGCGCACCAGCGAGCTGATCCCGCTCTGCCACCCGCTCCCCTTGTCCCGGGCGTCGATCGATCTGACGGTGGAAGCGGACGGCGTAGCCGCCACCGCCACCGTCGCGACGGCAAGCCGGACCGGCGTCGAAATGGAAGCGCTCACTGCGGTCACCGTCGCGCTCCTTACCGTCTACGACATGGCAAAGGCGCTCGATAAAACGATGATTATCGGGGAAATCCGACTGAGGTCGAAACGCGGCGGGCGATCGGGGGATTGGTTCGCGTGAAGAACCTCGCGAATACGGCAATTCATCATTCCCGGCGAAGGCCGAGGCCCGGTCGGGAGACGATGGATACGGCGCGTCGCGCTTCACCACGACCACCTTTGTGACTGGATCCAGGCCTTTGCCGGGGAAGCGGTCATTGCTTGACTGGGATATATGCCAATGTCTTTGGTGGCATCGATATCGAAAATCATCGCCGGCTCTTCTCCCGATCCGAACGATGCAACTACGGACAGATCGGCGTTTTGCTTGCCGGCGGGCGAGCCCTGCGGTTTCGCGAACCAGTCATAGACATGCGACGGTAACCCGGCAGGCTGTCCTGCAGATTAGATTTCTGCCAATCTCGGCAAAATGGCGCACCGCATTCAAACTCGTTCCATCTACCTCGCGATAGCCGCGCCCCGCATCGATTGCATTGGTAAGGCCTACGCCCCGCCCGCATCCGACCCGCAACTCATGGCAGATCCCGACTTTCTCAACGTAGTCGTATCGTGATGCCCCCCCTCCTCCCCGTTGACGAAGCACAGGCGAGCCTCCTCGCCGCCGCCACGCCAGTCGCCCACCAATCGATCCCACTCACCAAATCGCTCGGCCGCTGGGCCGCCGCACCCGTCGTCGCCCGCCGTACCCAGCCCGCCGCCGATCTTTCGGCGATGGACGGCTATGCGTTTCGCTTCGCCGACCTGCCCGGCCCGTGGCGCGTCGTCGGTGAGAGCGCGGCGGGGCGGCCCTTCGAGGGCAATGTCGGCGCGGGCGAGGCCGCGCGCATCTTCACGGGGGCGGCGCTCCCCGACGGCACCGACAGTGTCTTGGTCCAGGAAGAGGCGACGCGCGGGCCTGCCCCCGCGGAGGCCGGGGGCCCCACCCTCAAGCTCTCCGGCGAAGGCCCACCCCGCCGCGGCGCAAACGTCCGCTTGAGAGGCCTCGATTTCATCAAAGGCCAGGTCCTGATCGAAGCCGGCCAGCGCCTCACCGCCGCCCGCCTCGCCGTCGCCGCGACCGGCGGCGTCGGCACCGTCACCGTCAACCGCTGCATCCGCGTCGCCATCGCCGCCACTGGCGACGAACTCGTCGAGCCGGGCAGTGAAGCGACCGGCCTCGCGCTCCCCGAATCGAACCGCGTTCTCCTCCGCGCGTTGCTCGCCGACATGCCGGTCGACATCGTCGATCTCGGCATCCTTCCCGACGATCTCGGTACGCAGCGCGACGCCTTCGCCACCGTCGAGGCGGACCTGCTCGTCACCACCGGCGGCGCCTCGGTCGGCGACCACGATCTCGTTCGCCCAGCCTTGGAGGCGGCTGGCGCGACGATCGATTTCTGGCGGATCGCGCTGCGCCCCGGCAAGCCGATGATGGCCGGGCGGCGCGGCGCGATGCAAGTGCTCGGGCTTCCGGGCAATCCCGTCTCCGCCTTCGCCACCGCGATCCTGTTCGTGAAGCCGCTCGTCGCCGCGCTCGGCGGCGCGCGCGATCCGCTGCCGTTGACGACCCGCGCCACGCTCGGCGAGGATCTGCCCGCCAACGGCCCGCGCACCGATTATCTCCGCGCCGAACTGCGCGACGGCCATGCCTATGCAGCGACGATCCAGGACAGTTCGATGCTGCTGACGCTTGCCCGCGCTCACTGCCTGATCGTCCGCGCAGCGGACGCGCCGCCCGCAAAGGCGGGCGAATCGGTGGAAATCCTGTTGATCGCTTGACGTTCCAACATTCGTTCCGTAAAGGTTCGCAGTCTGTTCGCAGCGCCAAGGACCCGCACATGCTAACGCGCAAGCAACACGAGCTGATCTGCTTCATCGACGATCGCCTTTCCGCGACCGGCGTCTCGCCGTCGTTCGAGGAGATGAAGGACGCGCTCGATCTGAAATCGAAGTCCGGCGTCCATCGGCTGATCACCGCCTTGGAAGAACGCGGCTTCCTGCGCCGCCTCGCCAATCGTGCCCGCGCGCTTGAAGTGCTGAAGATGCCGGATCGGCCCGAATCGGCCCGCCCGCATAAGCGCGAGGTTAGAGAACTTCCCGAACCCGCCAACGACATCGTCGAAATCCCGCTCCACGGCCGCATCGCCGCAGGCGTGCCGATCGAGGCGTTCGAAGGCAGCGCGATGCTTTCGGTCCCCGCCGCTCTCCTCGGCAACGGCGAGCATTATGCGCTCGAGGTCTCGGGCGATTCGATGGTCGAGGCGGGCATCCTCGACGGCGATTACGCACTCATCAAGCGGCAGGACGTGGCGCGCGATGGCGAGATCGTCGTGGCGTTGATCGAGGACAGCGAGGCGACGCTCAAATATTTCCGTCGCGAGGGCGCGATGATTCGCCTCGACCCCGCCAACCGCGCTTACGACCCGCAGCGCTACGCCCCCGCCCAGGTTCGCGTCCAGGGTAAGCTTTCTGGCCTACTCCGCCGCTACGACTGAGCACGGCGGTCCGCCACGGATGCTCGTCGCCGGGGTGGAACACCGTCTCGATGCGCCCGGTCGACAGCGTGATCGCAACGCCGCCCGTCCGTGCGAGCGTGTCCCGGTCGAGCTTCAACCAACGCGGCCGGCATGTCCGCGGCAGGCGCCGCTCGCTGATCGCGATATCGGCGCTTCGGCAGGCGGCGACGATTTCGGCGATCGGAATGAGATACGCACTGCGCGTCGCGAGGATCGACCATCTCTTCCCGCCGACCCGCCGCTCCACAACGCAAAGATCGCGACTACACCGCGCCTCGGGCCGATCGACCAGAAACACCGGATCGCCATCGACTCCGCCGTTCTCGGTGAGGGTGGCACGCGTATAATCTCCCGCGCGATCGCGCAGCAGCGCGACATTCCCGTCGCTCGTACGCACCGCAACGTGCCGCCCGTCGCTGGTCACAAGCAGGTCGGGCGGCGGCGTCGTTAGCGCCCAGGCCGCTCCCGCCATAAGTGGCACGAGTCCCAGCCGGCGCCACCGCGTTCGCCACAAGGCCAACCATAATCCGCCCCCGGCCATCAGCGCATAGGCGCCGTCAGGCATCGCAGGCAGCGCCGCGACCGCGCCCGGCGCCGAGGCAGTCCGATGGGCGATCCACAGCAACAGCGCCAATGCGTGCTCGGCGATCCACCAGACCGGCGCCCCCGCCCCGAAACCGTCGAGCGCCAGTGCCAGCGCCTCCAGCGGCATCACTACGAACGTGGTCAGCGGGATCGCGACGATGTTCGCGAACGCACCGTAGATCCCCGCCTTGTGGAAATGATAGACCGCGATCGGCATCAGCGCCACCTCGACGACGAGGCCGGTCAGCAGCAGCGGCGCGACCGACCGCGCCAACCGCCGCGGCAACGCTTCCCCGCGTTGCAGGAACCACCCGCGAACGCGCGGATGCTCGTGCAACGCGATGATCGCCGTGACTGCGGCGAACGAAAGTTGAAAACTCGGCCCGGCAAGCGACTCGGGCCAGATCAGCAGGACGACGAACGCCCCCGCCGCGACCAACCGCAGGGTGATCGCTTCTCGCCCCAAGGCCAGCGCCGCCAGCACCAAGAGCGCCGCGATACACGACCGGATCGTCGGCACCTCAGAACCCGTCAGTAGGGTGTAACCGATCGCGACCAACGCCGCCGCGCCAGCCGCGACCAGAGGCAGTCGAAACGTCAACGCCAACCACGGGCTGAGCGCGAGCAGACGCAACACGACCAGCATCGTCAGCCCGACGACCGCAGTGATGTGCAACCCGCTGACCGACAGCAGATGCGCCAGCCCCGCCCGCCGCATCGCGTCGGCGTCGGCGTCGGCGATCGCGCCGGTGTCGCCCGTCGCGAGCGCCGACGCGATGCCCCCCTCGCTTCCCGGCAGGCGCTCCTGGATATGATGCGACAACCGCTGGCGCAGCCCGCCCGCCGAACCCTCACCCGCGACGATAGTAATCGGCGCAAAGCCGCGCCCGGTCGCGCCGATCCCCGTGAACCACGCGACCCGCCCGAAATCGTAAGCGCCCGGAACCGCAGGCGACGGCGGCGGCATCAGCCGCGCACGCAGCCGGATCGTCGCGCCGGAGACCAAACCCGCCGGCGCATCGTCGGCCGCGAGGTTGACGCGTATCCGCGGCGGCAGCGAGACCGCTCGACCATGGCGGTCAGGCAGGACGACGATCGGTGCCAATCGCACTCGGACCAGATCGCGCGCGGGTAACGGTTCCACCCGCTCGATCCGCGCGGTGAAGGTCGCGATCGTGGGACGCGTCAATACGGGAGCCGCAACGATCTCGGCTCGAGTCCACGCCAGTCCGATACCGATCGCCAGCGCCAGCGCGCCCATCGCGAGCGCCACCCCGGCCCGTCCACCACGCCAAATCGCGACGCCGGCGCAGGCGACAGCGCCGGCCCCCGCAATCGCCGCAACCCACCCGTCGCGGGTCGGCAAAACGAACCACATCGCGACGCCGGCGCCCAGCGCGACCGGCAGCCACAACGGCAGTTGATCGCGCTCCGCCTCCAACCAGCGCTCGACCACCTCTCGCGTCCGCCCGATCCGGCCACCGGTTTGAAGCGGTCCGAACGTCGTGCTAGGGGCGGTCGCGGCTGAACTGGCCATCAGATTTCAGACTGGGAGCAAGCGTGCGTGAGCGCAACCACCGATCCTGTGGCCGCCCCCGGCGAGCCTGCGACGCAAAGCGTCGTCACCCGTTTCGCCCCATCCCCGACCGGGTTCCTGCACCTCGGCGGCGCACGGACAGCCTTGTTCAACCTGCTTTTTGCGCGCCATCACGGCGGCAAGTTCCTGCTGCGGATCGAAGACACCGATCGCGCGCGTTCGACCCAGCCCGCGATCGACGCGATCCTTTCGGGAATGAAGTGGCTAGGTCTCGATTGGGACGGAGATGCAGTTTTTCAGTTCGAGCGCGCGTCGCGCCATGCCGAGGTCGCGCACCAGATGGTCGAGAGCGGCCACGCCTATCGTTGCTACCTGACTGCCGAGGAACTCGCGGCGATGCGCGCCGCTGCGGATACCGCCAAGACGCCGCTGCGCATCCGCAGCCCGTGGCGCGATCGCACGCCTACCGACGAGGGCCAGCCCTTCGTCGTCCGCCTGAAGGCGCCGACCGAAGGCGCGACCACGATCAACGATCGCGTCCAGGGCGAGGTGACCGTCCAGAATGCCGAACTCGACGATCTCGTCCTGCTGCGGTCGGACGGCACCCCGACGTACATGCTCGCGGTGGTGGTCGACGATCACGACATGGGGGTGACGCACGTCATCCGCGGCGACGATCACCTTAACAACGCCTTCCGCCAATTTCCGATTTACCGCGCAAACAACTGGCCCGAACCGGTCTACGCCCACATCCCGCTGATTCACGGGTCGGACGGCGCCAAACTCTCGAAACGCCACGGTGCGGTGGGAATCGAGACGTATCGCGACGACCTCGGCATCCTGCCCGAAGCGCTCGACAATTACTTGCTCCGGCTCGGTTGGGGCCACGGCGACGACGAGATCATCGGCCGTGAACATGCCACGCAATGGTTCGATCTCGACCATGTCGGCAAATCGCCGTCGCGGTTCGACCTCAAAAAGCTCGAAAACCTCAACGGCCATTACATCCGCGAAGCCGACGATGCGCACCTCGCGACGCTCATCGCCGCTCGCATCGGCCGTCCCGAAGATATCGACCTGCTCGCCCGCGCGATGCCCGCGTTGAAGCCGCGTGCAGCGAATCTCAATGAGTTGGCCGACAATACCGCATTCCTTTTCGTGACACGCCCGCTCGCGATCGACGAAGCTGCGGCACCGTTGCTTCGGGATGACGCACCCGCGCTCCTCACCAAAGCCCACGCCGCTCTTGACGCAGTGCACAATTGGGATACGCAGGCGCTCGAAGACGCGGTACGCCGGGTGGCCGAGGATGCGGGCATAAAGCTCGGTAAGGTCGCCCAACCGCTCCGCGCCGCACTGACGGGACGCAGGACGTCGCCGGGGATTTTCGATGTGCTCGTCCTGCTGGGACGCGACGAAAGCCTGGCCCGGATCGCCGACCGGATGGCCTGACCTAAGGAGATACCTTTGACCGACACCGCCAAGCTTTCGCTCTCGGGCAAGGATTTCGATTATCCCGTCCTGTCCGGCTCGGTCGGTCCCGACGTAATCGATATCCGCAAACTCTACGGTCAGACCGACGCTTTTACCTACGACCCCGGCTTCACCTCGACCGCGAGCTGCCGGTCGGAAATCACCTACATCGACGGCGACGAAGGCATATTGCTGCACCGCGGCTATCCGATCGGCGAACTCGCCGAGAATTCGTCGTTCATGGAGGTATGCTACCTCCTCCTCAACGGCGAACTGCCGAACGCGGCGGAGCTCGACGAATTCGACGGCCTGATCACCCGCCACACGATGCTCCACGAGCAATTGGCGAGTTTTTTCCGCGGTTTCCGACGCGATGGGCATCCGATGGCGATCATGTGCGGTGTCGTCGGTGCCCTCAGCGCCTTCTACCACGATTCGACCGACATCCACGATCCGCAGCAGCGCACGATCGCGTCGCACCGCCTGATCGCCAAGATGCCGACGATCGCCGCGATGGCGTATAAGTACAGCCTCGGTCAGCCGTTCCTCTACCCCGACAACTCGCTGAGCTATACCGGCAATTTCCTGCGGATGACCTTCGGCGTCCCGGCCGAGAAATACGAGGTCAATCCGGTCGTCGAAGCGGCGATGGACCGGATCTTCATCCTCCACGCCGATCACGAGCAGAACGCCTCGACCTCTACGGTCCGCCTCGCCGGATCGTCTGGCGCGAACCCATTCGCGTGTATCGCCGCGGGCATCGCCTGCCTCTGGGGCCCGGCGCACGGCGGCGCCAACGAGGCGGCGCTTAACATGCTCCGCGAGATCGGTACGCCAGACCGCATTCCTGAATTCATCGCCCGCGCCAAAGACAAGGACGATCCGTTCCGGCTGATGGGCTTCGGCCACCGCGTCTACAAGAATTACGATCCCCGAGCGACGGTGATGCAGAAGACGGTGCGTGAGGTGTTCGACGCCTTGAAGGTCAGCGACCCCGTCTTCGACGTCGCGCTTCAGCTTGAGGAAATGGCGCTCAACGACGAATATTTCGTCGAGAAGAAGCTGTTCCCGAATGTCGATTTCTATTCGGGCGTGATCCTGTCGGCGATCGGCTTCCCGACCAGCATGTTCACCGCGCTGTTCGCGCTCGCCCGCACCGTCGGCTGGGTCGCGCAGTGGAACGAGATGATCACCGATCCCGACCAGAAGATCGGCCGTCCGCGCCAGCTCTACGCCGGCCCGACGCAACGCAGCTACGTCGCGATCGACAAACGATGAGCCGCACGCTCCGCCCGGTCCTGCTCGCCGCGGGGATCGTCGCGACCTTGCTCGGGCTGCTATGGATCGGTCAGGGCCTCGGCTACGTGCACTGGCCGAAATCGAGCTTCATGCTCGATCAGCGGGTTTGGGCCGATTACGGCGCGGGGCTCGCGGTGTGCGGGCTGCTTCTGCTGCTCGTCGCGCGTCGGATGCGCTGATCAGCCGACCGGCAGCGTAAAGACGAACCGCGCGCCCTCGTCGGGCGCGCTGTCGACCGTCAGGTCGCCGCCCATCGCCCGCGCCAGCCGCCGGGCGATGTAAAGTCCAAGTCCACTGCCCCCTGGCTCGCCGGGATCGACGCGTTCGAACTTCTCGAAGATCCGCGCCTGATCCGCGATCGCGATCCCCTTGCCCTGATCGGCGACGATCGTTGCGACGCGCGCGCCATCGCGCTGCACCGTCACCCACACAGTGCCGCCGCGCGGCGAATAACGCACCGCATTGCCAATCAGATTGACAAGTATCTGCAGGGTCCGGCGGAATTCGCCGGTCGCGGACGCGGCCTCGTCGGTATCGGGCCGATCGATCGCCACCCCGCCGTCCGCCGCGCGCACCGCCAGCAATCCGGCGGCCCGCCGCGCGACATCGGCGATATCGATTTCTTCCGCATCGACCGCAAAATCGTCGCGCTCGATCGCCTCGAGATCGACGAGATCGTCGACCAGCCCCATCAGATGCCGTCCCGCGCTCGCGATATCTGCGGCGTAATCGACATAATGCGGGCTGAGCGGTCCGTCCGCCTCGGCGTTGAGATTATCGGCGTTCGCGATGATACGGCCGAGCGGCCCACGCAACGCCCGATCGAGCCGGGAACTGAACGCCGCCGATAGCGCATGCTCCGACACCGGCGCGCTGGATTCGTCCTGCATGAAGGCCGCGCCGACGAACCCGGCAAAACCGCTCGCAGCATCGCTTCTGACCGTCGCGGCGAGCCGGACGCGCCGCCCGGTCTCACGCAGGACCGCATCCTGCCCGTCGAAATCGCGACGCGCCGCGAGTGCCTCAAGCAACGGCAGCATCCCCGCATCGCCGGCATCGAGCGCGAACAACCGCGTCAGCGGCTGGCCGAGCGCCGCAGCCGCGTCGAACCCGTAACGCGCGCCCGCCTCCACCGAAACCTGGCGGATACGCAGCGCGGCGTCGGTTTCCCAAATCCAATCGCCCCCCGGCGGCGCAACCGCATCGCCGTGTATCGGATGGCGCCGGCTCTGCACCCGCTCGTGCATGTCGGCGAGCGTGATCGTCACGCCGTCGTCGGTCGGTTTGGCGCGCACCCAGCATTCGACATCGGCCTCACCATCGGCGATCGTCAAACCGCGCGAGACGAGAATACCCAGCCGCCGCGCCAGCCGCGCCACCGTCGCCAGTTGCGGCGTCGCGAGTAATTCGCCGGCCTCTCCCCCGGCACGCGCGTTCAGCGCGGCGAACCCGGCATCGCCATCGACGAACCGATCTTCGCGGTCGACTCGCCCGGTCAACGTGGCGGGTTCGATCATCATGCCCGGCTCGACCGCGCTAGCGCTCGCATCGCGGCACGGAAATCGGGGTGAAGCCGCATCGGCGCGATCGCCTGCGTCGCAATATCCGCCTCGATCGCGACGATCGAGTCGAGCGTGTCGGCAAACACTTCGATGTCGCGCCGCCGATCCGCCTCGGCGAGATGCAGCCCGATCCGCGCGATCGTCGGCCGGTCGAGTCCCTGCGCGCGCAACGCCAACCACAACCGGTCACCATCGGGATCGAGCGCGATCGAACGCGCCTCGTCATAATCGACCAACGCAGCGCGCCCAAGCAACGCGATGAACAGCGCCGGTCGCGAATCGGTCAGCGAATCGACCAGCAAGGCGCCTAATTCCTCGGGCCGCGCATCGATCGCGACAGCGAGGCGCGCCGCCGCCGCCTCGACGCGATCTCCCTCGTCATGCGCGGCTAGACTGCGCGCCGCCGCCTCCGCCAACACGCGATCGAAACCGCCGATCGCCGCATTGCGCTCGCGCAAAGCCGCCGCCACCCACCACACGATCCGGCGATGAAGCTCGGCGGGCAATTCGGAACGGGACACCGCCATCGATTGCCGACGATTCTCCGCGATTAGCAACGCGCCGGCGGCCGATGCGACGATCGCGTCGGGAGATTCTGTCAGCCGCGCCAGCAACCCCGATTGCTCGTTGCGCGCGATGCTCCGGATCAGGGCGCTTGCGAGCAAATCCTGCCGCGCGCGACCGACCAGTTCGGCCATCAAGCGAAGATCGCGCATCAGTCCCGAATCGATCAGGCGCGACAGCACGTCTCCGGCGACCGGGGCCGCCGTCGCGCGCGCGGCATAAGCGATCATTTCCTGTTCGACCGCGACGACCGTCCTTCCGACGAGATCGCCGATTGCGGCGCGCGTCTCATCGTCGAGCCGCCCATCTTCGGGCAAAAACACGTCATCGATCGCGACGCCGAGGCGCTGATCGTCGCGCGCATCGGCGCTCACCGCGCGCGCCACGATCCGCGCGGCGCCGTCGCTGGCGTCAGATACAAGGTCGTATTGTTCGGCCGACATGCACGATGCCCTAAACCGATGTCCTTAAAACGTCGCTAAGCGTCGCGCCGCAACATCTCGATCGTCGAAGCGAGCGACGCCGCGGCATAACTCGCGGCCAATGCCAATCCCAAAACCGGCGCGCCGGCCAAGGTCGCCGACGCCACGACGAGAAGCGCCTCCGGCGGGCCGCTCCACCACGGCCTGCGGACCAAATCTGCCGCCGCCCGCTCGCCTAGCCCCGCCACGACGATCAGGACGACTGCCAGGATACGCGCCGACTGCGCTCCGGTCGCGACATCGCTGCCGTGCCCGAGCAGCAACATTGCCAGCGCCGGAAGCGCGAGACGCCCGATCGACAGGGCGCGCGCCAGCAACCCTTCGTCCCTGAGCGACGCGAGCGTGATCCCCGCGGTCCCCGTCAGCGCCGCAAAAACTGCCAGGACGACGCCTACTCCGGTCAATCCCATGACGATGGCGGCGAGTCCGGCCGCCGCCAGCACCGCGGATACGCCTGCAAGCGCCGCCGTCGGAATAGCGCGACGCATCATTTCGCCGAGCAAAGGCTTCGCGATCGGCGCGACGATCCAGCGATCGAACCAGCCGCGCCGCGCCGATAACGTCGAAACCATCACCGCGCGCCCGCGCGCGTCGAGCAGATCGCCGCGCCGCTCGATCCCGTGGCCCGACCGGATATCGCCCGCCGCAAGCGAAATATGCGCCGCACCATGTTGCGCGGCGGCGCGCAACAGCGACGATTCGACATCGTAATCGCGCGGCATCGCCGCCACTTCGGCGAGGCGCGCGAGCGAAATCCGCGCAACCCCCGCCCATACAGCGCGTCCGCCGACACGTTCGAACACCGCCGAAGCGTCGCCTTCGTCGAGGACCAGCAAGGCGTCGCCGCCCTCCCCAGCCAGCGGCGCGATCGCCGCCTCCGTCGTGACGAGCCCATCCGCAAGCATCAGGATGCGCGCCAGCGGATGCAGCTTCGCCGCCGCCTCGGCCGCGGTCCGTACCGCGTCGATCGTGACACCCCGCCGTCCGATTCGCGAAATTGCCCCGAGCAGTTCGGGGGTCAGCCGCGCGACTACGACGATGATCTGCGAGACGCCCAGACCGGCGAGCAGCCGCGCCTGATATTCGATCAGCGTGACCCCACCGAACGGCAACGTCGCGGCGAGCGTACCGGCACGATCCTCCGCATCCTGGGTGGCGAACAACAATCCGGCGAGCATCGCGCGCTGTTAGGCAATGCCGGGCCACATGGCAAAGGCCGAGGCTAAAGTCGCGCGATCGATCGCCTGATCTTGCCGAGCACGACGGGATCGAACGGCACGCCGGCGTATGCCTGTTCGGAGAGCGCCATCAGCCGCACCGCGCCGAAGCTCGCCGACAATCCCTTGAGCCGCGACGCCGCCAAGACCCACGCACCGCGGTCCCGCGCGCCATCGAGCGAATCGAGCAGTCGCGCCGCGCTCTCGACAAACGCATCGCGCAGTTCGGCGATCAGGCCGACGTCGTCGCCGATTGCCGCCGCGAGAGTCGAATCGATAGCACCGGGATCGAAAGCCATGCTGCCCGATTAGCGGGACGAGGTTTAAGGTTTCGTGTCCGTACCGGCTTTGCGGCGCGACAATTCGTGGTAGACCTGCATCATGAACGGGGGGCCTGTGGTGATCGGCATACACGCCGAAGACGCGCCCGTAGCCGAAACGGCTGCGGCGGATATGGACGAATCGCCCGCGTACGCCGCGCCCGATGACATCGAGCCGCAACCTCTGTGGGTCGCCATTGTCCCGATCCTGATATTCGCGCTCGCGATTGGGTGGGTTGCCGAAATGTTGTGGCTCGCGCGGGCTGAAATCGCGCGACTCGATCCGATCGCTCTCGTAGATTTCGTCGCCGCCCTCTGCGCGGTCCCGGGGCTGCTCGGCATCATCTGGATGGTCGCCGCCCGCTCGGACAAATCGCGCGCCGAGCGCCTGTTCATCGGCGCGCGCGAGATGCGGTTGGAAACCGAGTCGCTGGCGCGAATTACCGCCGGCCTCGCGGCGACGATCGATGGCAAGAAGGAAATGCTCACTGGTCAGGTTCGTGCGCTCACCACGATCGGAGAGAGCGCGACCGCGCGTCTCGCCACGATCGGCCGGGGGCTTTCGGAGGAGATCGATCAGGCCGACATCCACACCCGCGCGCTGACCGAAGCCGCCTCGGGCGCCGAAGCGCGGGTCGCGGTGTTGCTGGCCTCCTTGCCGCGCGCGCAAGATGAAACCCAGACGCTCGGCGGGATGATCGAACGCGTCGGTATTGGCGCCGGCGAACAGATCGCCGCACTCGACGCGCGCCTTGTCGCGCTCTCCGAACGCGGTCGCGAGGCCGAAGTCATCGCGAGCGGCTCCGCCCAAACGCTTGCCGCGCACATCGCGCGGATGGAGGCGACCAGCGAAACCGCGGGCAATCGCCTCGACGCCGTCACCGCGACGATGTCGGGCCAGATCGACGCATTGCTCGATCGTACCGCGAATGCGGTCGATGAATCGCGCAAGGGCATCGCGGCGCAGGGCGACGCGATGTTGGCGATGGTCGGCGCCAACCAGGTCGCGCTCGATACCGCCGCGCGCGAAAGCGCCGAAGCGCTCGCCGAACGAATCCGGATCGTCGAACACGTAATCGACCGCGTCACTACGCGTCTCGAGGCGCAGCGTCAGGCCGGAGACGACATGGTGAGCGAACTCGAAACCTGGATCGATCGGGTCGAAAACCGCTTCGACACGCTGCACAACGACGGCACGCGGCGCACCGGCGAACTGGCGACTTCGCTCGCCGCGCTGGGCGACAATGCCAGTTCGCTTGCGGCTTCGGTCGGCAAAGGCAACGGTGCCGCGGTCAAGGCGATCGGCACCGCCGAGACTCTCCTGATCGCGCTCGATGCGGCCACACGCGAAATCGACGAGACGCTGGCGGGTGCGCTCACGCGGCTCGACGCTCGACTTTCGACGACCCGGCAGTTGATCGGCACCGCGCGGCCCGAATTGCTGGCGCTGGTGACCGCATCGGAAAGCACGCATGTCGCGGTCGAGGCGGTCGCCGCGACGATCGCCGAACAGCGTCGCGATGCGGAGACCGTCGCAGCCACGCTCAACGACGGTCTTGCCGCGGGTCGTGAAAAAGCGTCGGCGCTCGATCGGACGGTCGAAGACGCGATCGTCCGGGTCGATCGGTTCGTCGAAGACGCCGCGCCGCGGCTGCTCGAGGCTCTGCTCCGCGTCAAGGAAACCGCCAGCGCCGCCGCCGATCGCGCACGCGAAACGCTGACGTCGGTGATGCCGGAGGTTGCCGCGTCGATGGAAACCGCGACGACTACGGCGCTCCGAAAGGCGGCGGGGGAAGGCGTCGAGGCGCAGATCGCCTCGGTCGCCGAGGTTGCCGAAGCGGCGGTCGCGGCGGCAACACGCGCGGCGGACCGGCTTGAACAGCAACTCGCGCGGATCGGCGAGACGACCGTATTGGTCGACACCCGGTTCGAGGAGGCGCGCGAGGAACGGGATGCGGGCGATCGCGAAACGATCGCGCGTCACGCTTCGCTGTTGATCGAATCGATGAACTCCGCTTCGATCGACATCAGCCGCAGCCTGTCCCCGGAGGTCAGCGATACCGCTTGGGCGGCGTATCTGAAGGGCGATCGCGGCGTCTTCACCCGCCGCGCGGTTCGTCTTCTCGACGGTTCCGACGCGCGCGATATCGCCCGGCTCTACGACGAGGACGCGGCCTTCCGCGAGCAGGTGAACCGCTACATCCACGATTTCGAGGCGATGCTACGCGGCATCCTGGCGCAACGCGACGGCTCGCCGCTCGGGGTGACGTTGCTGTCTTCGGATATGGGCAAATTGTACGTCGCGATGGCGCAGGCGATCGAGCGGCTGCGTTAGCGTTTGATCCGCTCACGCGGATAGGCGGCGCGAGCCCGCGGGCCAGCTACAACAACCGCGTATAATCGAGCGTGTCGGCATCGACCCAGCCGAACCAGTAATTCGCCACGAAGATCGCGAACAGGATCGTCGCGACGATGGTGACTCGCTTCGCAATCCGCCCCGGACGGAATTCGTGCGGCGCGCTGTCGGCCTGGCCTGGAACGCGGTCTATCCCTGCCTCATCGGTAGTCCGCATTCCGAACGGCAGGACGAGGAACACCGAGAACGCCCAGAACAGGACGTAGATCGCGACCATCGACGTCCAGCGCATGGCGCTACACCGCGATCAGCAGGATATCGACGATCGGCTTCTTGCCGGTCCAGCGCGTGGCGACACGGCGCACCGCCAGCCGGATAATCTCCGCTGCCGTTCGAGATCGCGCGCGCCGCCACGCGCCGCCTCGGCTGCGGCATCCACGACATCGGCGATGAACGGCTCGCGATCCTCCTCGACCGGAAGACCCTGAATGCGCACCTGCGGATCGCCGACCAGCCGACCGCCTTTGCCGATCGCCACCGCGACCGACATCTGCCCGAACAGCCCGAGCTTGCGGCGTTCGTTGATCGTCACGCCATCGGCGGGCAGAATCACGTCGCCATCGAGCACCAGCCGCCCGACCGCGGCATTCCCGACCTTCTTCGGCGCGCCGGGCGCGAGCCGGACGATGTCGCCATCGGTCTGCACCAGCGTATTCGGTACGCCCTCGGCCAACGCAAAGCGCGCCTGCTCCATGAGGTGTCGCATCTCGCCGTGAACGGGAACGAGCGCGTCGGGCCGCAGCCAGCGATAGAGGTGCGCGAGTTCGGGCCGACCCGGATGACCCGAGACGTGGACGTGCGCCTGCTTCTCGGTGATCATCTCGACACCGCGCCCGGCGAGGATGTTCTGGATGCGGCCGATCGCGACCTCGTTGCCCGGGATCTGCTTCGACGAGAAGATCACGGTGTCGCCCGCGTCGAGCTTCACCGGATGCGTTCCCTCGGCGATCCGCGAGAGCGCGGCACGCGCCTCGCCCTGCCCGCCGGTCGCGACGATCAGCACCCGATTTTTCGGCAACCGCATCGCCGCGTCGGCATCGATCGTCGGCGGCAGATCGCGCAGATAGCCCGTCGCCTGGCCGACCCGGATGATCCGGTCGAGCGATCGTCCGGTCACGCACAACTGGCGTCCCGTCTCCTTGGCGACTTCGCCGAGCGTATGCAGCCGCGACGCATTCGAGGCGAAGCTGGTGACGACCACCCTGCCCTTCGCGTTCGCCACCGATTTGGACAGCCCGACGCGGACGTCCGCCTCCGATCCCGAAGCCTCTGCGTTGAACACGTTGGTCGAATCGCAGACCAGCACGTCGATCCCGCGATCGCCGATCGCGGTCATCTCCTCAGGGCTGGCGGGCTTGCCGATCACCGGCGCGGCGTCGAGCTTCCAGTCGCCCGAATGGAACACCCGGCCCTGCGGCGTGTCGATCACCAGCGAACTCGATTCGGGAATCGAATGCGCCATCGGCACGAATTCGAACCCGAACGGACCGAGCTGGAACGGCTTGCCATATTCGACGATGCGGATCTTGACGCGATCCGCGATCCGCTCTTCTTCCAGCTTTCCTCGGATCAGACCCGCGGTGAAGGCGGTGGCATAGAGCGGGACGTCGAGGTCTTCGGCCAGATACGGCAGCGCGCCGATATGGTCCTCATGCCCATGCGTCAGGACGATGCCGATGAGGTCGTCGCGACGTTCCTCGATGAATTGCAGATCGGGCAGGACCAGATCGATGCCGGGATAGGCATGGTCGGCGAAGGTCACGCCGCAATCCACCATCACCCATTTGCCCTGGGTGCCGTAGAGGTTGACGTTCATGCCGATCTCGCCCGAACCGCCGAGCGCGCAAAAGAGAAGTTCGTTATTGGGGGTCATTCAAATCTTTCTTGGATAATATCGTGGCGCCCGCCGGCCGAAAGCGGCGCGAGCGCTTCACGCAATCATATATGGGCGCGCTGCCACATCATCGCCAGTCCCTGGATCGTCAGATCGGGTTCGATCGCGTCGAATACCTGGGTATGACGCTCGAACAATTCGGCCATACCGCCCGTCGCGATGACCTTCACCGGCCGCCCGACCTCAGCCTTCATCCGCGCGACGAGCCCCTCGAGCATCGCCACATAGCCCCAGTAGATGCCGATGTTCATCTGATCGACGGTGTTGCGTCCGACGACCGAAAGGTTGCCTGTCGGCGCCTCGATCGCGATCCGTGGCAGCTTTGCCGCGGCGGAGACCAAAGCGTCGAGCGACAGGTTGATCCCCGGCGCGATGATCCCGCCTTTGTACGCTCCGTTAAAGTCGGAAAGGTCGAACGTCGTCGCGGTCCCGAAATCGATCACGATCAGGTCGCCGGGATACAGCGCATGCGCCGCGATCGTATTGACCGCGCGATCCGCGCCGAGCGAGGCCGGCTCATCGACGTCGATCGCGATGCCCCATTCGAGCGGCGGACGGCCCGCGATCAGCGCGTCGGTCTTGAAATATTTGCTCGCCAGCACTTGGAGATTGTGGACCGCCTTCGGCACGACGGTGGAGACGATCACCGCGGACACGTCGCTGCGGTCAAACCCTTCGATCTGGAGAAGTTGGCTGAGCCAACAGCATATTCGTCGGCGGTACGGCGCGGATCGGTGGCATCCGCCACCGCGCCCTGATCTCGCCGCCTTCGACCAGCGCGAAGACGACATTGGTGTTTCCGGCATCGATCGCGAGCAGCATAAGCGGACCTTTCAGACCAGGAACACGTCGGCGGCGTGAATGACACGGCTCGCGCCATCGGCCAAGCGCAGGACGAGCGCGCCATCGGGCGAGAGGCCCTCGAACGTGCCTTCGATCGACTCGCCGTCGGATAAGCGCGCGACTAACGGCGTGCCCGGAGCATGCGCGCGCTCTGTCCAGCGGGCGACGACCGGAGGCAATCCTTCCGTCCGCCAGATGTGCAACCAAGCCGCCAGCATATCCGCCAAGCGTTCGACGAATTCGGAGGGCGCTACGACCACGCCATGTGCGGCAAGACTGATCGTCGGGCGGTCGCGCAAATCGGGATGATACGCGAGGTTGACGCCGATCCCGATCACCACCGCATCTCCGGCGCGTTCGAGCAGAATACCCGAGAGCTTGGCACCGTCTAACAGCAGGTCATTCGGCCACTTTATCGAGATGCTTCCCCGGCGAAGGCCGGGGCCCAATGTCGAGGCGCCCGATACTGGACCCCGGCCTTCGCCGGGGAAGCGGTGACGGACCACTTCTTCCAGCGCGACCGCAGCGACCAGCGCCAGCGTCGCCGCAGGCGGATCGTCCCGCCGCAACCGCACCAATGTACTCGCGTAGAGATTTCCCGAGGGCGATTCCCATCCTCGTCCCTGTCGCCCGCGCCCCGCGGTCTGGCGCTCGGCGCGCAGCCACAGGCCTTCGTCGGCACCGTTGCGAGCAAGATCGAGGAGGTCGGCGTTGGTCGATCCCGTCTCGAAGACGGTGCGGATGACGCTCAGAACAGCGCCTTCGCCGCCGCCCCGGTCCACGCCGTCAGCAACGGGATCAAGAGATAACCGAGCGGCGAGACGATCACCGCCGCGACTGCGATCAATCCGCCCTCGATCGGGTCGCCCGGCGCGAATTCGGCGGCGGGCTCGTCGAAATACATCGTCTTGATGACGCGCAGATAATAATAAGCGCCGATTACGCTGAACGCGATGCCGAACACCGCCAGCGGGAACAACCCCGCCTGAACCGCCGCGTAAAACACCGCGAACTTGGCATAGAACCCGAACAACGGCGGAATGCCGGCAAGGCTGAACATGAAGATCGCCAGCGCCGCAGCCAGACCGGGCCGCGAGCGCGACAGGCCGGACAGGCTCGCGATCGTCTCGATCGGCTGTCCGTCCTCGCCCCGCATCTGTAGCACGACCAGGAACGATCCCAGCGTCATCGCGATATAGATCGCCATATACGCCATTACCGACGCGACTCCCTCGGGCGTTCCCGCGGCGAGGCCGATCAGCGCGAAGCCGACGTTGTTGATGCTCGAATACGCCAGCAGCCGCTTGATATTCGCCTGCCCGATCGCCGCGACCGCACCGAGCAGGATCGAGGCGAGCGCGGCGAAGATCACGATCTGCCGCCATTGGTCGGTCGCCGGCCCCATCGCCTCGACCGCGACGCGCACCGACAGCGCCATCGCCGCGACCTTGGCCGCGGAGGCGAAGAACGCGGTTACCGGCGTCGGCGCGCCCTCGTACACGTCCGGCGTCCACATATGGAACGGCACCGCGCTGATCTTGAAGGCGAGACCGGCGAATACGAACACTAGGCCGAACAGCAGGCCGATCGACTTGGCCGAGCCGGTCAGATGCGCTGCGCCATAGGCCGCCGCGACCTGATCGAACAACGTCGATCCGGTGAAGCCGTAGACCAGACTGATGCCGTACAGCAGGATCCCGCTAGCGAGCGCGCCAAGGACGAAATACTTCAGTCCCGCCTCCGCCGAGCGCTCGTCGCGGCGCATGAAGCTGGCGAGGACGTATGCGGCGAGGCTCTGTAGCTCCAGCCCGACGTAGAGCGTCAGCAGATCGCCCGCCGATACCATGATCCCCATGCCCGCTGCAGAGAGCAGGATCAGCACCGGATACTCAGGCCGAAGGTCGTCGCCCGCGGTGCGCTCGAAGAAGCGCGGCGCCATGACGATCGCGACCGCCGCGGCGATGTAGATCAGCACCTTGGCAAAGGCGGCAAATGCATCGGCGCGGTACAGCCCGTAAAAGGCGTCGCCCCCCGACGAGGCCGGGCCGATCAGCGCGAGACATGCTCCGAACAGGACGACGACCGCCGTCCACGACACCGCCTTGGTGGAAGACGACCCGCCCCAAGCGGCCACCAACATCAGCGCCATCGCGCCCAGCGACAGCACCACCTCTGGCAAGGTCATCGCGATTTGCGAGGCATAATCCATCAGTGCGCCTCCGCGTGGACGGCGACCGGCAACACGGGCTTGTCCGTGGTTAGGAGCGAATCCCCCGTCGGTTTCGCGCGATCGATCCGCGCGAGCAGGATCGCGGTGTCCTTGCGCATCGGCGCGAGGAAGCTTTCGGGATACACAACCCATCCACAACACCGCCGCCGCGATCGGCGCGAGCAGCCACAGTTCGCGGCTCGACAGGTCGGGCATCGCGCGGACATCGTCCGACTTGATCTCGCCGAACACGACGCGGCGGTAGAGATAGAGCATATAGGCCGCGCCCAGAATGATCCCCGTCGTGCAAAGCAGCGTGATCGTCGTCGAAACCTGATACGTCCCCATCAGCGCCAGCAGTTCGCCGACAAAATTGCTCGTCCCCGGCAGCCCGACCGACGCCATCGTGAACAGCATGAACAGCGTCGCGTAACGCGGCATGTTGATCGCGAGCCCGCCGTAGCGGTCTATCTCACGCGTATGCAGCCGGTCGTAGATCACCCCGACGCACAGGAACAGCGCGCCCGACACCAGCCCATGCCCGAGCATCACCAGCATCGCACCCTCGATGCCCTGCCGGTTGAAGCAGAACAGCCCGATCGTCACGATCGCCATATGCGCGACCGAGGAATACGCGATCAGCTTCTTCATGTCCGACTGCACTAGCGCGACCAGCGAGGTGTAGATCACCGCGACCGCACTCAGCCCGAACATCAGCCACACGAGTTGTGCGCTGGGCCTCAGGGAACATCGGCAGCGAGAAGCGCAGGAAACCGTAGCCGCCGAGCTTCAGCAGCACGCCCGCCAGGATCACCGACCCCGCGGTCGGCGCCTGAACGTGCGCATCGGGTAGCCAGGTATGGACCGGCCACATCGGCATCTTGACCGCGAACGACGCGAAGAACGCGAGCCACAGCCAGGTCTGCACCCCGGCGGGAAATCAAACGCCATCAGCGCCGGGATGCTCGTCGTCCCCGCGTGGATCGCCATGTAGAGCATGGCGATGAACATCAGGACCGAGCCGAGCAGCGTGTAGAGGAAGAATTTATAGCTCGCGTAGATCCGGTTCGCAGCCGCCCCAGATACCGATGATGAGGTACATCGGGATCAGCCCAGCCTCGAAGAAGATATAGAACAGGAACAAATCCTGCGCCGCAAAGGTGCCGACCATCAGCACCTCTGTGAACAGGAACGCCGCCATATATTCGGGCACGCGCTTTTGGATCGCCTGCCAAGACGCGCCGATGCAGATCGGCATCAGGAACACGCTGAGCATGATAAGCATCAGCGCGAACCCGTCGATCCCCAGCGCCCAGCCGAATCGCCCGAACAGCGGCGCGTACTCGACGAACTGCCACTGCGCCCCGCCGATATCGAAATTCGCCCAAAGCGCGGCACCGAGCGCGAGATCGACCAGCGTCGCGGCGAGCGCGAGCCAGCGCGCATTGCTCGCCGACAGGAACAGGCAGACGATCGCGGCAAGAGCGGGAACCGCCAGCATGACGGACAGGATCGGGAAACCGCTCACCCTGCGATCACCCAGGTGACGGCAGCGGTCAGGCCGATCAGCATGACGAAAGCATAAGTGTAGAGATATCCCGTCTGAAAACGGCTCGCGGCGCGGCTGCCCATCTGCACCACCCAAGCCGAGCCGTTCGGCCCGAACCTATCGATCGTCCCTTCATCGCCGCGGTGCCACAGCAAGCGTCCGATCGCGAAGGCAGGGCGGACGAACAGCAGATTGTAGAGCTCGTCGAAATACCATTTGTGGAGCACGAAATCGTACAGCAGATCGAACGTCGCCGTGAAACGCGCGGGGATGTCGGTCGATCGGATATAGGCGAACCAGGCAATCACGAAGCCCAGCGCCATGACGACCGTCGCGGCCAGCTTCACCCATAACGGATCGGCATGCATCGCGTGCATCAGATGCTCGCGGAACGCGATCGAACCCTTCCAGAACGCCTCACCAGCGTCCGGCTCGATGAACCAGCGGTTGAAGACATAGCCCGCGAGCACCGCCCCGGTGGACAGCACGACCAGCGGGATCAGCATGGTGACCGGGCTCTCGTGCGGATGATAGCCGCCGGTGCCGGCCTTGATATCGTCCGGGCCGCGCGCATGCGTATCGGGCGCATGGCCTGCATCCTCGCGCGCGGCTTCGCCATGATGCGCCTCGGCCGAATGATCCCCGTGAGAATCGTGGATCGCGTGCTGAACATGCTCCGACGCGGCCCAGCGCGGCTTGCCCCAGAAGGTCAGGAACATCAGCCGCCACGAATAGAAACTCGTCAGCAGGGCCGCGATCGTGCCGACCCAGAACGCCCCCGGCTCGCCCGCCGCCCAGCTCACCTCGAGGATCGCATCCTTCGAATGATAGCCCGCGAACCCGCCGATACCGTAGATGCCGACCCCGGTGATCGCGAGCGTCCCGAGCAGCATCGCCCAAAAGGTAAGCGGAATTTCCTTCCGCAGCCCGCCATAGAACCGCATGTCCTGCTCATGGTGCATCGCGTGGATTACGCTGCCCGCGCCGAGGAACAGCAGCGCCTTGAAGAAGGCGTGCGTGACCAAATGGAACATCGCCGCGCCGTAAGCCCCGACACCCGCCGCGAAGAACATGTAGCCCAACTGCGAACACGTCGAATACGCGATCACGCGCTTGATGTCGGTCTGGCAGGTCCCGATCGTCGCCGCGAACAGGCACGTCGCGGCGCCGATGAAGGTCACGAAATGCAGCGCGGTCGGCGACGTTTCGAACATCGGCGAGAGGCGGCACACCATGAACACGCCCGCGGTGACCATCGTCGCGGCGTGGATCAGTGCGGAGACCGGCGTCGGCCCCTCCATCGCATCGGGTAGCCAAGTGTGCAGCCCGAGCTGCGCAGACTTGCCCATCGCGCCAACGAACAGCAGCAGACATAGGACGGTCATCGTGTCGAAACGGTGCCCGAGGAAACCGATCGTACTCCCCGCCATGCTCGGCGCGGCGGCGAGGATATCGGGGATCGAAACCGTTCCGAACACCAGATACGTCCCGAAGATCCCGAGCATGAAACCGAGATCGCCGACTCGATTGACGACGAACGCCTTGATCGCGGCGGCATTGGCGCTCGGTTTCCTGAACCAGAAGCCGATCAGCAAATAGCTCGCCAGCCCGACGCCCTCCCAGCCGAAGAACATCTGGATGAGGTTGTCCGCGGTCACCAGCATCAGCATCGCGAAGGTGAACAGCGACAGATACGCAAAGAACCGCGGCTGATCCGGATCCTCGTCCATATAGCCCCAGCTATACAGGTGGACGAGCGCCGAAACGGTGGTGATGACGACCAGCATCACGCTGGTCAGCGCATCGACGCGCAGCGCCCAATCGACCTGCAGACTGCCCGAGGTGATCCATTCGAACACCGGGGACACGCTCGCGACATGCGAGCCGCTGAGGAATCCGATGAAGATCGGCCACGACAACAGGCAAGAGGCGAACAGCGCCCCGGTCGTCAGCACCTTGGCGGGGACATTGCCGATGACACGATTGCCGAGACCCGCGATGGCAGCCGCCAGCAGCGGCAGAAAGACGATGAAGGATATCACGCGACGCCACCCTCCGTCGTCATCCCCGCGAAGGCGGGGATCCATAAACGCGACATCCCGATGGAGCCGCTTCCGATGCGGGTATGGATTCCCGCCTTCGCGGGAATGACGGACTGGGGGTTCATCGAAATTACCCCTTCATCCGGCTGGGATCATCGACCGAGATCGTCCCGCGCCCACGGAAATAGATGACCAGTATCGCCAGCCCGATCGCCGCTTCGCCCGCCGCGACGGTCAGCACGAACATCGCGAACACTTGGCCCACCAGATCGTGCAACGCCGCCGAAAACGCGACAAGATTGATGTTCACCGCCAGCAGGATCAGCTCGATCGCCATCAGGATGACGATGATGTTCTTGCGGTTGAGGAAGATGCCGAGCACCCCCATCGTGAACAGGATCGCCGCGACGACGAGATAATGGACGAGGCCGATCTGCGCGTTCACGATCGCACCCCTTCTTCCTCACCCCGGACTTGATCCGGGGTCCCGCTTTGTCCGCGCGCACAAAGTAAGCGGGATGCCGGATCAAGTCCGGCACGACGGGGTTGAAAAAACGTCACAGTGACACTCCCGCGCCGACTTCGGGCCGCGTGTTGCGCGTCGCATCCTGCGGCCGCCGCGCCACCTGCCGCGCGACATTCTGCGCGCGAACGCCGCCACGCTCGCGGTGCGTCAAGACGATCGCCCCGATCATCGCAACGAGCAGCACCAGCCCTGCGCCCTCGAACACGAACAGATACCGCGTGTAGAGCAACTCGCCGATCGCCTCGATATTGGGAACCGCCGGGTCGACCGGCGCGGCGCGGCGCGCGAGGTCGATCCCGCCCGCGCTCCACGCCCCGACCGCGATCAGCATCTCCGCGACCAGCGCGACCGCCAGCGTCAGCCCGATCCCGAAATACCGCGCGACGCCCGCGCGCATCTCGGTGAAATCGATGTCGAGCATCATCACGACGAACAGGAACAGCACCGCGACCGCGCCGACATAGACGATGACGAGCAGCATCGCGATGAACTCGGCGCCGACCAGCACCATCAGCCCCGCGGCGTTGAAAAACGCCAGGATCAGCCACAACACCGAATGGACCGGATTGCGCGACGCGATCGTCATCGCACCCGACATCAGCACGATGAGAGCGAACACGTAAAAGGCGATGGCCTGGATCACCGACGCCTCCTCCGGACATCACTCGTCACCCCGGCGAAGGCCGGGGTTCCGCTGCCTTCGCAACGGTCGAAAAGAAGCGGGACCCCGGCTTTCGCCGGGGTGACGGGAAGAGGATGAATCACGTGAGCCCCTGAAACCACGCCGCGCCTACCGATACGCCGCATCGGCGGCAAGGTTCGCGGCGATCGCGCTTTCCCAGCGGTCGCCGTTGTCGAGCAACTTCGCCTTGTCGTAGATCAGCTCCTCGCGCGTCTCGGTCGAGAATTCGTAATTCGGCCCCTCGACGATCGCATCGACCGGGCACGCTTCGGCGCACAGCCCGCAATAGATGCACTTGGTCATGTCGATGTCGTAGCGCGTCGTGCGCCGCGAACCGTCATCGCGCGGCTCGGCCTCGATCGTGATCGCCTGCGCCGGGCAGATCGCCTCGCACAGCTTGCACGCGATGCACCGCTCCTCGCCGTTGGGATAGCGCCGCAGCGCATGCTCGCCCCGAAACCGCGGCGACACCGGGTTGCGCTCGAACGGATAATTGATCGTCGCCTTGGCCTTGAAGAAATACCGCAAGGTCAGCGCGTGCGCCTTGAGGAATTCCCAGAGGGTGAAGGCTTTGATGTGTTGCGCAATACTCATGTCAGAAGCCCACCCGCGCCCACATCAGAACACCCGAAACGAGGAAAACCCACAGCAGCGACAGCGGCAGGAATATCTTCCATCCCAGCCGCATCAGCTGATCGTAGCGATAGCGCGGCACCGTGGCCTTCACCCAACTGAACACAAAGAAGAAGAACAGGATTTTCGCGAACAGCCAGAGAATCCCCGGCACCCAATAAAGCGGCGCCCAGTCGAGCGGCGGCAGATACCCGCCCCAGAACAACGTCGCGTTGAGCGTGCACATCAGGATGACGTTGGCATATTCGCCGAGCCAGTAGAGCGCGAAGCTCATCGACGAATATTCGGTCTGGTATCCCGCGACGAGTTCGCTCTCCGCCTCGGTCAGGTCGAACGGCGCGCGCTGCGTCTCGGCGAGGCTGGAGATGAAGAACACCACCGCCATCGGGAACAGCAGCGGGTTCAGGAAGAAGCCGTTGACCGGCGTGTTGAGCACGCCCCGCTGCGCCTCGACGATCGCGGTCAGGTTGAAGCTGCCCGCCCACAGCACCACCGAGATCAGGACGAAGCCGATCGCGACCTCGTAACTCACCATCTGCGCCGCGGCGCGGATCGCGGAGAAGAACGGATATTTCGAGTTCGACGACCAGCCCGCGAGGATGATCCCGTACACTCCGAGGCTCGACGCCGCGAGGACGTAGAGCAGTCCGACGTTGATGTCCGCAAGCACGACGCCGACCTGGAACGGCACCACCGCCCACACGATCAGCGCGACAGTGAACGTAATGATCGGCGCGAGAATGAAGAGACCACGGTTCGCCGCCGACGGGATGATCGTTTCCTGCAAGAAGACCTTCAAACCATCCGCGAACGATTGCAGCAGCCCGAACGGCCCGACGACGTTCGGCCCGCGGCGCAGCGCCATCGCCGCCCAAATCTTGCGATCGGCATAGATGATCATCGCCACCGCCAGCATCAGCGGCAGAGCGATGACGAGGATGCCGATGATCGTGGCGAGGAACCACGCCCAGCCGAAATCCATGCCCCAATGCGTGAAAAGCGCGGTCATTCCAAACCACCTGTCATTCCCGCGCAGGCGGGAATCCATCCGCGCAGGTCATCGATGGAGTCGCAACGGCGGCGATTATAGATCCCCGCCTCCGCGGGGATGACGACAATCGGGATCACTCCGCCGCCTCCGCAAAGGCTTCGCCGTGCACCAGTTCGGCCGAACACCGCTGCATTGTCGGCGACGCGCGGCAGATCGCGTTGGTCAGGTAGAAATCGTTGATCGGATAGCCTTCCAGCACCCCCTCACCCGTCGCGTCGAGCGACGGCGGGTTCCATGCGAACGTCTTCAGCCCGAGTTCGGCGAGCATCGGTTGGTCGGCCGCCATATCGGCGCGCAGTTCCTCCAGCGTGTCGAACGGCAGCGTCTTGCCCATCGTTTCGCTCAAGGCGCGCAGGATCGTCCAGTCCTCGCGCGCATCGCCCGGCGGGAAGACCGCGCGCTCGCCGCGTTGAACGCGGCCTTCGAGATTGACCCAAGTTCCTGATTTTTCGGCATAGCTGGCGCCCGGCAGTACGACATCGGCATGCGCCGCGCCGCGATCGCCGTGATGGCCGATATAGACCTTGAACCCACCGAACTTCGTGAAATCGCATTCGTCGGCACCGAGGAAGAACACCAGCTTCGCATCGTGCAGCGCCGAAATCCCCGCCTTCTGCGCATAGCCGAGCATCAACCCGCCGTTGCGCGCCGCCGAGAAGTGAACGACGTTATAGCCGTTCCACCCATCCTTGATCAGCCCGAGCGTCTCGACCAAGGCGAGGCTCGCGCCCTGCCCACCCTTCATTGCGCCGCCGCCGACGATCACCATCGGCCGCTCGGCCTTGCTGAACACTTCGGTCACCGCCTCAGGCAGATCACCGAGCAACGCGAGATCGTCACCGAGCCACTCGACCTTGTAAGTCAGTTCGGTCTCCGGCCCGATCGCGAAGACCCTTGTCCCCTTCTTGATCGCCTTGCGGATCCGCGTGTTCACCAGCGGCGCTTCCCAGCGCAGATTGGTCCCGACCAGCAGGATCGCATCGGCGGTCTCCGCGCCCGCAATCGTCGTGTTGAAATTCACCGCGGCGAGGCTCGACGTGTCGTAATCCATCCCGGTCTGCCGGCCTTCGAGCAGATCGGAACCGAGCGACTTCACCAGCGCCTTGGCGGCATACATCGTCTCGCAATCGACGAGATCGCCCGCCACCGCGGCGACGCTGCTCCCACAATCCACCGCAGCGATGGCGGCAAACGCCTCGTCCCAAGTTGCCGTGACCAGCTTCCCGTTCACCCGCACATAAGGCTTGTCGAGCCGCCGCCGCACTAGCCCATCGACCGCGTGACGCGTCTTGTCGGTCGCCCATTCCTCGTTGACGTCCTCGTTGACGCGGGGCACGCAGCGCAGCACCTGCCGCCCCCGGCTGTCGAGCCGGATGTTGGTGCCGACCGCGTCCATCACGTCGATGGTCAGCGTCTTCTTCAACTCCCAGGGCCGCGCCTCGAACGCATAAGGCTTCGACGTCAGCGCCCCGACCGGACACAGATCGACGACATTCCCCGAAAGCTCGCTCGTCACCGCCTCTTCGAGATACGACGTGATCTGCATATTCTCGCCACGCCCGATCGCACCGATCTCCTCGACCCCCGCGACTTCCTCGGCGAAACGGATGCAGCGGGTGCACTGGATGCACCGCGTCATCACCGTCTTGACGATCGGCCCCATGTACTTCTCGGTGACCGCGCGCTTGTTCTCGTCATAGCGCGAATGCCCGCGGCCATAAGCGATCGATTGATCCTGCAGATCGCATTCGCCGCCTTGGTCGCAGATCGGGCAATCGAGCGGATGGTTGATGAGGAGGAACTCCATCATCCCCTCGCGCGCATGCTTCACCATCGGGGTGTTGGTGAAAATCTCCTGATTGTCCGCCGCGGGCAGCGCGCACGACGCCTGCGGCTTGGGCGGCCCCGGCTTCACCTCGACGAGGCACATCCGGCAATTGCCCGCGATGCTCAGCCGCTCGTGATAGCAGAAGCGGGGAATCTCCTTCCCCGCAAGCTCACACGCCTGGAGTACGGTCGCGCCCTGCGGCACGTCGATCTCGACGCCATCCACCTTAACCTTTGGCACCGATCAAATTCCCGAAACTGCTGAGGCTTGACGATATAGCGAAATCGCGACCTGGAAACGAACATCGCCGGGCCGGATATGGACGGCGGCATGCAACGGCACGCACGCCTGCAGCGACGGAGCGAGAGATCGGAAAATCGAGGCTTCTTCCGGCGTTGCCGCGTCGGCGTCCAGCAATGCCGCGGCCTTCGCCGGCTCGGCGCGGACGATGCAATCGAAGAGCGCATCCTGCATCGGCTCGCCCGATCCAGCGTCGATACGCCGGGGAGCGACCATCGGCGACGTTCGTGCTCTTGCCAGAAGCGCGCCACGATCATCCTTCAGCAATCGCTCCGCAAGTACGCCGCGCAACGCTGCACCGTTCAGGGTAAGCGAATGGACATGCACGCAGGCATTCAACGCAGTCCTTATGTCGGATAGCGCGGCGCGCTGACCGGGTGTCATCTCGGCTTTCTTCGCGGTCTTGAAATCGGTGGTGACCCACCGCGCCGCAGCGTTGCGACCGTGTCCGATGATGCACCCGGCGACCATTTTGGTGGCGTCGAGCCGGGACACGAAGCGAGAATTCTGCGCGGCTTCGCCAACGGGCACCTGCGCGACCACGCCTCCCGCGGGGACGATCATCGCAACAGCCAGCCACACACGCATCGCCGCACGCACGGCTGTTCCGCGCAAAGCATCGACCATGCTTGTGCCGACGCGAACTTCAGGCATTCGCGCCCGTCCCCGACTTGGACATGCGATAGAGAACCTCCGAAACGAGGCCCGAAACCGTTGATCGCGTCATCGCGGCTTTCCGATTTTGCGGCGTGCAGCTTTCGATGGTCGGCTGTAACGTCGCCAAGGCATCGAATTCCGCCTGCCCTTCGGGCTCGGCCAGCACATAATCGCGCGCGAGATTGGGTTTAGCCTTAATGACGCATTCCGCAAAGCGCCGGTCGGCAACATAATTCTTGACCACAGCCGGAGCCTGGCCGCGCGATTCCGCGGTATAGTCAGGGGCGGCACCGAGGTCGGGGTCCGTCTTTGAATTCGAAAAATCGCGGATGTACATGGCCCTGTAGATCGCGCCGCGGAGAATCGATTCGCCGAACCGCATCTGCTGACCGCCGCTCGATCCATCGACGCAATCGCCCTTGTTCAGATACGTCGCAGCGCGTTCCGAATCCTTGGTTTCGGGGAATTGTTTTAGAAACGAGCGAACATTGCTTGGCCGTTGATCGAGGAGACATTGTACGCCCCCCGCGAGCACCCGCCGCGCTTGCCGCGCCTGATCTGTTGTCGCGATCTGCTGCTTCAGAACTTCGCCCGGAACCTGCGCCAAGGCGATGCCCGACATTCCCAAAATGCCGGAAACGAACGCTATGCGTACCATCCGTACTGTCATTGCTCGAACTCCCAATGCCACCAAAAGCCTCACCGGGGCGCCGTCGCGGCGACCTGTGGAGTGAAAGTGCGATAGAAATACGCCCTTGCGAGCGCCACACGCAATCCCAACCGATTGGTCTTCAGCGTGGCTTTCGCTGTGAGACATGGCCCGATCGCGGGCTGAATTGCCGCCATCGCTGATAATTCGCGACTCGTACCCGGATCGGACCAAAGGAGTTCGGCCACCTGTTCGGGCTGGCGCTCGCTCAGGCAGACCGCCATTTCCTCGACCGTCTTTTTGCCCGCCTCGTCGCTCGTCCACTTCGCCGCATAATCGTGACGTGGCGGTAGCGCGGACAATTTCGGACGTCCGGCCTTGCGAAGCAGCGCTTCGGCAAGGACACCCGCCAGAATCGACGATTGAAATCGCATTTCGTGCGCGCTTTTCGCGCCCCCGGTGACGAGGCAGGTCTCCAGGGAAGGCATCAACGTCTTTATCGCGCTCAGCCGGGCTTTTTCATCTGGAGCGAGGACGACGGCTTCCGAAAGCTGCGGCTTCCGCGACGCCAGACATATCGCGGTATCGTGGGCGATTTCACTTCCCTGCTCCGCCCTTGCGGTAACCGACCTGGCGGTGATCGCGGGCGGAGTTCCCGCCGAGGCGACGTTGCCGGGGCGATCGCCCGGCAGCCGCGTCCCGGTCCAGCCGTCCTGGCAAAGCGCAGGTGCCGAAGGCACCATTAGAGCGATCGCTACGATTTTTGCGTTGCATCGTGTCATTCCGCTGCCTCCTGCAAAGGAGCGTCCCCACTGACGCCAAGTGCGGTTATACGCCGTTCGAGCTCGGGCCGGAAATGCTTGATCAGACCCTGGATCGGCCACGCCGCGGCATCGCCCAGAGCGCAGATCGAATGCCCCTCAACCTGCTTGGTCACCTGTTGAAGCATGTCGATCTCAGCGATCTCGGCATCACCGGTGCGCAGCCGCTCCATCACCCGCCACATCCAGCCGGTGCCCTCGCGGCACGGCGTGCACTGGCCGCAACTCTCGTGCTTGTAGAAATAGGAGATACGGCTGATCGCGCGGATGATGTCGGTCGATTTGTCCATGACGATCACCGCCGCGGTGCCGAGCCCCGATCCGACCGCCTTCAGGCCGTCGAAGTCCATCGGGCAGTCCATGATCTCCTTCGCTGGCACCAAAGGCACCGACGACCCGCCCGGAATCACCGCGAGCAGATTGTCCCAACCACCGCGAATCCCGCCGCAATGCTCGTCGATCAACTGGCGGAACGGGATGCTCATCGCTTCCTCGACCACGCACGGTTTGTTTACGTGGCCCGAGATCTGGAAGAGCTTGGTACCTTCGTTCTTCTCCGCACCGAAGCTCGCGAACCATGCCGCGCCGCGATGCAGGATCGTCGGCACCACCGCGATCGACTCGACGTTGTTGACCGTCGTCGGGCAGCCATACAGCCCCGCCCCCGCCGGAAACGGTGGCTTCAGCCGCGGCTGGCCCTTCTTGCCCTCGAGGCTTTCGAGCATCGCGGTCTCTTCGCCGCAGATATACGCGCCGGCACCGCGGTGGACGAAGACGTCGAAATCATAGCCAGAACCACACGCGTTTTTGCCGATCAGCCCGGCGTCATACGCCTCGGCGACCGCGGCGAACAGCACCTCCGCCTCGCGGATATATTCGCCGCGGATGTAGATGTACGCCGCCCGCGCGCGCATCGCATAGCCCGCGACCAGCGCACCCTCGATCAGCTTGTGCGGATCGTGACGGATGATCTCGCGGTCCTTGCAGGACCCCGGCTCGGATTCGTCGGCATTGATGACCAGGAAGTTCGGCCGATCGGGCTTCGGCTCCTTGGGCATGAACGACCATTTGGTCCCGGTCGGAAACCCCGCCCCGCCCCTCCCGCGCAGGCCCGACGCCTTGATCGCATCGATGATCGCATCCTGCCCCCGCGCGAGCAGCGCCCTGGTATCGTCCCAATCACCGCGAGCACGCGCCGCGTCGAGCTTCCACGACTGAAAGCCGTAGAGGTTGGTAAAGATGCGGTCCTTGTCAGCGAGCATTACTGCCCCTCCACCAAGTCGAGCCGTCGCTCAATGCGTTCAACTCGATTGTTCAGGCGGTCGAGGCGGTGATTGATACCCGCAGTCGACATTACGAGCGTGGCAAGGTGCTCCTCGGTCGCCGTCATGCGCAAGCGCAGATCGGAAACGTCGGACTTCATTTCCGACATATCAGCCTGCATACGCTTCGAGTTTTCGAGGATCAGGTTGCCGACCTCGTCTGTCACGCCCACTCCCCCCGATAATCGTGGTTCGCGTCGACCATCTCGCGCAACGTCGTCGGCCCGCCCTCGGGGCAGCTCGCGCGGCGGCCGATCGTCGATCCCGGCTCGGGCCGCTCGCCCCTGGCCAGCGCGTCGAGCACCGCGACGGTCCGGTCGTAATCGAGATCCTCGTAATTATCGTCGTTGATCTGCACCATCGGCGCGTTGGCGCAGACGCCCAGGCATTCTACCTCGGTCAGCGTGAACAATCCGTCGGGTGTCGTCCTGCCCTTGACCAGCCCGTGATTCTTGCACGCCGCGAACACGTCGTCGGACCCGGCCAGCATGCACGGCGTCGTCCCGCAGACCTGGACGTGATAGCGCCCGACCGGCGCCATGTTGAACATCGTGTAAAAGGTCACGACCTCGTACACGCGCATATACGGCACGCCGATCGCGCGCGCGACGAACTCGATCACCGGCACGGGGAGCCAGCCCTGCGTATCCGTCTCCGCGCCGACCTGGCGCTGCGCCAGATCGAGCAACGGCAGCGACGCCGATTGCTCTCGCCTCTTGGGGTAGCGGGCGAGGATTTCGTTCGCGGCGCGCTGGTTGTCCTCGGACCACGCGAAATCGCCCCAGCGCGCGCGGGTCTCGGCCTCGTCGGGTATTTGGGGTGCGTCAGCCATTTTTCTTCTTCCGTCGGGCGGCAGTCGCACTTTCGGTCGACCAATATTCGCGAGACAGTTTGTACTTGCCGTGGCGGTCATATTTGCGGTCCGCATCTTGGCTCGCCGCACGCATAAAGATTGACCAACGCCAGAATACAAACGCGGACCACGTCACAAACCAAGCCCATGCGGCATAAAAGACAACGTCAACGTGCAGCCAAACCGCCGGTAGGAACGGCAGCATCCCAGGCAGCGGCAACCCGCGCCAACGCGAACCACGCCATGCACGATCAACCCAATCGCGAACTGTGACGTAGATCACCGGTCACACTCCCCGAACACGATATCCATCGCGCCAAGGATCGCGGTCGTATCCGCCAGCATGTGGCCCTTCGCCATGAAATCCATCGCCTGCAGATGCGAGAATGCGGTCGGCCTGATCTTGCAGCGATACGGCTTGTTGCTGCCGTCGCTCACCAGATAAACGCCGAACTCGCCCTTGGGGCTTTCGGTCGCGACATACACTTCGCCCGCGGGGACGTGATAGCCTTCGGTATACAGTTTGAAGTGATGGATCAGCGCCTCCATCGATCGCTTCATCTCGGCGCGTTTGGGCGGCACGACCTTGCGGTCGAGCGACGCGATCGGCCCCTCGGGCATTTCCGCGAGGCATTGCTTCATGATCTTCGCGGATTGGCGCACTTCCTCGACACGGACCATGAACCGGTCGTAGCAATCGCCGCGCGTGCCGACCGGTACCTCGAAATCCATCTTCGCATAGACGTCGTACGGCTGCGACTTGCGCAAATCCCAAGGGATGCCCGACCCACGGATCATCGGCCCCGAAAAGCCCCATCTAATCGCGTCGTCACGGCTCACCGTCGCGATATCGACATTACGCTGCTTGAAAATGCGATTGTCCGCGACGAGGCTGATCGCATCCTCGAACAACCGCGGCAGCCGCGTGTCGAGCCAGTCGGCGATATCGGTCAACAGCTTCAGCGGTGCATCTTGATGCACTCCGCCGGGGCGATAATAATTGGAATGCATCCGCGCGCCCGAAACGCGCTCAAAGAAATTGAGGCAATCCTCGCGGATTTCGAACAGCCACAGGTTCGGCGTCATCGCGCCGACGTCCATGACGTGCGATCCGAGATTAAGCATGTGGTTAGAAATGCGCGTCAGTTCGGCAAAGAACACCCGCAGATATTGTGCCCGCACCGGCACTTCGAGATCGAGCAGTTTCTCGATCGCCAGCACGAAACTGTGCTCCATGCAGAGCGGAGAGCAATAATCGAGCCGGTCGAAATACGGCAACGCCTGTGCGTAGGTCTTGTATTCGATCAGCTTCTCGGTGCCGCGGTGGAGCAGGCCAATGTGAGGGTCCACCCGCTCGACGATCTCGCCGTCCAGCTCCATCACCAGCCGCAGCACGCCGTGCGCGGCGGGATGCTGCGGGCCGAAATTGATCGTGTAATTCTGGATCGTGGCGTCGCCCTCGGTCGGGTCCGCCGCGTCGGTCAGGTCCAGCACTTCCTCGATATAATCAGCCACGCCGGCCTCCACACCTGTTCACGCGTTGCATGACCAGCCTCCCGCCGAATAGGTCCGCGACTCGCCGCCGGAATTCCGCACGGTCAACTCGGCCGGCCAGCGTCGCGCATCGGGCCCGACCGACTGACCCTCGCCGTCGCCATGGCGCACGGTCAGCGTGACGCCGCCGGATCGCATCACCGGTCCCTTGCGAACAGAGTCCGGTCCCACTCCATCGCCGTGCAAGGTCGTCAACCGGCCGGCGATGCGAGCGACGCCGATCACTTCCATCGAAGGAGACGACGGCACACCCACGATCAGCAATGCCTCGGCGCCGTCCGATCGGAACGTGCATCCGCCAAGCGCTTCGGTGCGGTTCAGCGCATCGGCATCGCCCGGACGATCGACCGCCCGCAGCTCCAGCGGGTCCGCCGCAGCAGAATTGGAAACATTCTCTCCGCCGTCGCGCGCGTCCGACGATTGCACGCAGCCGCACATCGCGATCGCCAGGGAGGGCGCAGCCGCTATCGCTGCACGCGTGCTCATGTGTTCTGCCCCTTGCCCGGAACGACAGCAGGACCAGCCGTCTTCGCACCTGCATCTGGAGCCTCGGCCTTCGTCGCGCGCGGCTCCTTCGGGGAATCACCCGGATGCGGCTCGCCCACCCCCGTCTGCGCGGTGCTCTCGCTCGCCTTGGGAATCGGCGGCGGCGCGGCCTTCGCCGCCTCGACCGCATCGGCCTTGACGATCGTATCCGCCTTCAGCGGCGTCGGCGCGCCCTTGGCCTCGGGCATCATGCCCTTTTCGTCGCCCGGCAGCACGTATTCCGCACCTTCCCACGGCGACATGAAATCGAACGTCCGGAAGTCCTGCGCCAGCTGGACCGGCTCGTACACGACCCGCTTGGCCTCTTCGGAATAGCGCAGTTCGACATAGCCCGTCAGCGGAAAATCCTTGCGCTGCGGATGCCCGCGGAAACCATAATCGGTCAGGATGCGGCGCAGGTCGCGGTTGCCCGAGAACAGCACCCCGTACATGTCGTACACCTCGCGCTCGAGCCACCCCGCGACCGGCCAAAGATCGGTCACGCTCGGGATCGGCTGTTCCTCATCGGTCGCGACATGGACGTGGAGGCGATGGTTGCGCGTGAGCGACAGCAGGCAATAAACCACCTCGAACCGCTCGACACGGTCCGGATAATCGACCCCAGCGATCTCCATAAGCTGCTGATATTCCAGCCCCGGCGTATCGCGCAGCGCGATCATCGCCGCGATCAGCCCGTCGCGGTGGACGTGCAACTGCACCTCGCCGACGCGGGCGAACCCGTCCGTCAGCGCAGAGCCGATCGCGGCACGCGCGGAGTCGATCACCGCATCGTTCAGATCGGCGGCGAAGGCGGGAGCGGGTGCCCGCATTAATTCTTCACCGGCACGGGGAGGTGGCAGCGCGGCGCGCTGACGGAGGGGCAGCCACGAGCGGCAGCATTGCCTTTCTGCCCCTCCACCACTCGCGGCGCGAGCGGTCCCCCTCCCCGTTCCGGGGAGGAATTAGCAAACCCGATCACCGTTCGATGCTCCCGCTCCGGCGGATTTTCCGCTGGAGCTGCATGATCCCGTACAGCAAAGCCTCGGCGGTCGGCGGACACCCCGGCACGTAGATATCGACCGGTACGATCCGGTCGCACCCGCGCACGACGCTGTAGCTGTAATGATAATAGCCGCCGCCGTTGGCGCACGACCCCATCGAGATGACGTATTTCGGTTCCGACATCTGGTCGTAGACCTTGCGCAGCGCCGGGGCCATCTTGTTGCACAGCGTCCCCGCGACGATCATCACGTCCGACTGCCGCGGGCTCGCCCGCGGCGCCGCGCCAAACCTTTCAAGATCATAGCGCGGCATGTTAACATGGATCATCTCGACCGCGCAGCACGCGAGGCCGAACGTCATCCACCACAGCGAACCCGTCCGCGCCCACTGAAACAATTCCTCGGTCGAAGTGACCAGGAACCCCTTGTCGGTCAGTTCGCCATTCAGGCTGTCGAAGAACCCCTGATCGGGCGGCAGCACCTCACCGCTCGCGGCAGGCGCGCCAGAAAGCGAGGGCGTGAGTTCTACTCCCAATCGAGCGCTCCCTTCTTCCACGCATAGACCAGCCCAAGCGCCAGTTCGCCGATGAACACCATCATGCTGATCCACGCGGTCCAGCCGATCGTGAACACGCTGACCGCCCAGGGATACAGGAACGCCGCCTCGAGATCGAAGATGATGAACAGGATCGCGACGAGATAGAAGCGCACGTCGAACTGGCTGCGACTGTCCTCGAACGCAGGGAAACCGCATTCATATTCGCTGAGCTTCTCGACCGTCGGCTTGTACGCCCCGGTGAAGCGCTGCGCGATCATCGGCAGGAACACGAACGCGCTAGACAGCGCGATGGCGACGCCGAGGAACAGCAGGATCGGCAAATATTGCGACAGGTCGACCAAATTCTATCTCGCAACTGCGAACGGAACGCGGTCGCTTTAGGCCCGGAGGCTAGGGCGGGCAAGGCATCGGAGGGTGAAAATGACTCTCAAACCGCCATCACCGCAACGCCCCCGCCACCAGCTTGTGCAGCTTGGAATGGATCACGTCGTTCGCCGCAAGGAATTCGCTTCGCTCAACCGCGCGATCGCCGCCGCGGAAATCGGTGACGAAGCCGCCGGCTTCCTTGACCAACAACATCCCCGCCGCGACGTCCCACACGTTGAGGTCGCTTTCCCAATACCCATCGAACCGCCCAGCTGCGACCCAGGCGAGGTCGAGTGCCGCCGATCCGTTCCGCCGAATCCCCGCTACCTGTGGCGCGACTGCCCCAAAAATGCGGCTCCACTGGATAAAGTCGCCGTGACCGAGAAAGGGGATGCCCGTAGCGATCAGCGTATCGCTCATCTCGCGCCGCGCCGACACGCGCAGCCGCTGGTCTGTATTCCACGCACCGCGGCCCTTTTCGGCCCAGAAGCTCTCGTCGGTCAGCGGCTGATAGACCATCGCGGTTGTGATCTCGCGCTTGCCCGAGGGCGACGGCTCTTCGACCGCGATCGAGATCGCGAAATGCGGGATGCCGTGGAGGAAGTTCGACGTGCCATCGAGCGGATCGACGATGAACCGCGGCTTGTTCGGATCACCCGCGACTTCGCCGCGCTCTTCCATCACGAAGCCCCAATCGGGCCGCGCGTGCGACAGTTCTTCGAACAAGGTCTGCTCGGCGCGCTGGTCCGCCATCGAGACGAAATCGGCGGGCCCCTTGCGGCTGACCTGAAGGTGCTGGACCTCGTTGAAATCACGCCGAAGTCGCGGCGCCGCCTTGCGAGCGGCGCGATCGATGACGGTCATCAGGCCAGAATGGGATGGCATCGTCGTCCGATCAATTCTGGGTCGCGGCCCGCGCGAAGTCCCTCAACGCCGCCGCGATCTTGCCGACGGCCTCGTCCTGCCCGGTAACGCCGTGCCGCGCCGCCAGCCACGCCGGATCGTTATAGGCGAGCCACGTCGCGCCGGTCTCATCGTTGTAGACGAGAACCCGCTGCGGCAGATCGAGCCCGATCGTCGGTCGCGCCTTCATCAGTGGCGTGCCGAGCGCGGGATTACCGAACAGCTCCACCATCTCGGGCCGCATCGTCAGCCCTGCGCCCTTGGCGTTCGCCTGATGATCGATCGCCGCGAATATCTTGAGGCCCTTCGCACCGATCGCCGCACGCAATCGGCTGACCGTGCCCGTAAAATCGTTTGCGCTTCGCAGCGTCACGATGCCCGCACCTGTGGCTGGCGCGTCCGCCCGGCGCAAGGCCGCGGGTGATCCCGTCGGCGGTGACGCGGTCATCGCGTTACCGACGCTCGACGAACTTCCGCAGCCAGACACCAGGCCCGCAACCGCGATCAATGCGAGTTCAATCCGCGCGTTTGACATATGTCTGCTCATACACATCGACCACGATCCTTGTCCCCGCCCCGATATGCGGAGGCACCATCACGCGCACGCCGTTCTCGAGGATCGCGGGCTTGTAGCTCGACGACGCGGTCTGCCCCTTCACCACCGCATCGGCCTCGACGATCATCGCTTCGATCTGGCTGGGCAATTGTACCGAGATCGGTCGCTCTTCGTAGAGTTCCATCACCACGTCCATCCCGTCTTGCAGGAACGCCGCGGCATCACCGAGGACATCCGCATCCAGCGTGATCTGTTCGTAATTTACCTTGTCCATGAAGGTCAGGGTATCGCCCTCGCGGAACAAAAACTGGAAATCGGTGGTGTCAAGCCGCACCTTCTCGACGCTCTCGGCCGAGCGGAAGCGGATGTTGTTCTTGCGCCCATCAATCAAATTCTTGAGTTCGACCTGCATATAGGCGCCGCCCTTGCCGGGCTGGGTATGCTGCGTCTTCACCGCACGCCAGATGCCGCCTTCATATTCGATGATGTTGCCGGGACGAATCTCGACCGCGTTGATCTTCATGGATTTGCCCGATGCTGGAAAAGAGCGAAGGGGCGCGTCTAGCGGGCGGCAGCTTTTCCGGCAAGCAGGGGGTAGGGATCAACGTCCTCGCCCTGCCACCAGCGATCGTCCGGCCGCATATGCGTCAGCCCGAAATGGAGATGGTAATTGCCCGGCCCGGCGTCCCCGGTATCGCCGACGAAGCCGATCGGATCGCCCGCCTTCACGCTCATCCCTTCGAACACCCCCGGCGCGTAGCCCGAGAGATGCGCATAATAATAGGTCCACAGCCGATCGGGCGAGCGCACGTAGAGCGTCGTCCCGCCGAGTTCGCTCTGAAACAGTTTCTCGATCGTGCCGGGTGCCGCCGCGATCACCGGAGTATTCGCGGGCGCGAGAATATCGGTGCCGTGATGCCCGCGTAGACCGCCGCCGCGCGCATCGCCCCAACTGTCGGTGATCGTGCCGCGCGGGTAGCCAGCGATGGGGACAATCAACGAGGGCGATCCATGCGCTTCCGCGGGCGCCGCAGATGACGGGGCAGACCCCGTTCTCGGGAAAAAACGTCCGCCACTGCCAAACGACAGCAAAGACAGAAAACCGCCAACGACCACAACGATGCCGATCAGGATGCCCCAGCCCAGCTTCGTCATGACGTCAGCGCCTCATCGCCCTATTTCTGGAACACCGCTTTGGTCCCGGGTTTGACCATAAGCGACAATCGCGCCGCGTCCCAATTGGTCAGCCGGATGCAGCCATGGCTTTCGGCGCGGCCGATCGTCTCGGGCGCGGGCGTGCCATGGATGCCGTAATGCTCCTTCGACAGGTCCATCCACACCACCCCCACAGGCCCATTCGGCCCCGGCGGCAACATGGCGCCCTTGGCACTCTTGCTCGAATCCCAGAACAGCGCGGGATTATAGCGGAATTTGGGATTGTAATCGGACCCGTTGATCTTCCACGTCCCGATCGGCAACGGATCGTGCGTCGATCCCATCGTCGCGGAGAATTGCGCGACGAGCTTGTCGTCTTTGTCCAACACGCGAAGCACGCCTTCGGACTTGTCGACGACGATGTGATCCGCTGTCGGCTCGACCGAATTCACGTTGAGCGTGTTCAGCGTACCGCGCCATTCCGGATCGAGCGAGGCGTCGTAATCCCGCTTCTCGGGGAGCGCGTTCGGGAACACCACCTTGCTCCCCGGCGCCAGCCGCGTCGTCGGCGAATTCAGCTCCAGCAGAACCTCCGGCGTCGTGTGGAACATCTCCGCCAATTTCTCCATCGGCGATTTGTAGCCGAGCATCTGGAGATCCGCCTGCTTCTGATAATCCTTGGGGATATCGACGTACGGCCCGGCGAGCATTTCGGGCGTCAATGCGATCGTCACGGTCGGTCGTTTCATCCGATACGGAAAGAGCGCCTTCAACGTCTCGCTATCGGGTTTGCCCGTGATCTCCAGCCCGCGGTTTTCCTGAAACCCCTTCAACGCCGAGACCAGCGACTGTCCGCTGCGTCCGTCGAGCACGCCGGGACCGAACCCGAGCGCGTCGAGGATCACTTGGACATGAAGGATGTTTCGATCGAGTGGCGGTGTCGCAGCGCCGGCATGACCCGCCATGACGATCACGGCGACGGCCACCGCGATGCTCGGTTTACGCATGAACTTCCAACCCCTTTTACGGATACTCCGGGGTCAGAACGGTCGAGACCGGGCTTGTGTCCCTGGCGACGATGCGACGCCGCTAGGCCATGACTTCGCTAAACGCGCGCACCGCCGCCGCCTCGTCGCCGCCCCACACGGCGCCCGACACCGCCAAGAAATCCGCCCCCGCCGCCACCAGCGCCGCCGCGTTCTCCGGCGCAATCCCGCCGATCGCGACGCTGGGCAGCTCGAACATCGAAGCCCACCACGACAGGATCGACGGATGGGGAACGTGCTTCACAGGCTTGGTCGTGGTCGGAAAGAATGCGCCGAACGCGACATAATCCGCCCCCGCCTCGCCCGCCTCCATCGCGAGATGGCGGCTGTCGTGACACGTCACGCCGATTTGCGCGGAAGGCCCCAGGATTGCCCGCGCCTCTCGCGGATCGCCGTCGTCCTGTCCCAGATGCACCCCATCGGCACCCAGCCGTCTGGCCAGTGCGACCGAATCGTTGACGATGAAAGCGACCTCGCGATCGACGCAAATCCGCTGCAACGGCTCCGCGAGCACCGCCGCCTCATGCTGGTCCACATCCTTCACCCGGAACTGGAACGCGGCGACCGGACCGGCATCGAGCGCGCGTGCCAGTCGATCGGCAAAACCTCCGCCGATATCGAGCGGTGAGACGAGGTAGAGCTGGCAAGGCGGGCGGCGCAGATCACGCGTGAAGCGCGCGGCGAATTCGGGATCGAGCGGGCCAAGCGGGTCTTCGATGGTCATGCCGCGCCTTACCCGCGTCGGTCAGCCCCCGTCCACCACCGCCAGCAGGAACCCGTCCCACTTCTTGCCGCCGACTGTCTGGACCGCGGTCGCCCGCAGTCTAGGCTCCGCCGCCACCGCGTCGAACAGCGCACGGGTGCCTTGGACTCGCTCGTCGGTGCTCGCAGCATCGAGCACGCCGCCTTCGCGGATGACGTTATCGACGATGATCGTCGTGCCCGGTCGCGACAGCCGGATCGCCGCCGCGACATAAGCGGCGTTATTCTGCTTATCGGCGTCGATGAAGACGAAATCGAACGGGCCAGCGAGCGTAGCCAGCGTCTCGAGCGCGGGGCCGGTAATGACCGTCACGCGATCCGCCAGACCGGCGCGCGCGACATTCTCGCGCGCCACAGAGGCGTGATGCGGCTCGACCTCAAGCGTGACCAAAGCGCCATCGTCGGGCAAGGCGCGCGCAAGCTCGATCGTCGAATAGCCGCCGAGCGTCCCGATCTCCAGGATGCGCCGCGCGCCCGAAATCCGCGCAAGCAGGTGGAGCATCCGCCCCTGCGCCGGCGACACGTCGATATCGGGAAGACCACCCGCCGCATTGGCCGCGAGCGCGGCCGCAAGCGCGGCATCCTCGCCGAGCAATTTCTCGCCGATATACGCATCGACCGCGTTCCACGCGGCGTCCCGCGGTTGCGTGCGCTCGACCATGACGATCAGGCCGCGTCCGCTGTCTTGTGGGTCGATGCGGTGTAGATTTCGTCGATCGCTCCACCAAGCGCGCGATCGAACTCGGCGTCGCTCATCCCGTGTCGCAGATCCTCCAGCAACGCGCGGCTGAAGCTCGCGATCATCCCCTTGTTCTTTGCAAGTTCGGCGCAAGCCTCGCGACGATGGAAGCCGCCCGACAGCGCCACCACCTTCAACACGCGCGGGTGATCGATCAGCGCATCATATTGCCCCGGTGTGGCGGGCAACGACAGCTTGAGCATCACCTTGGCGTCGCCCGGCATCGCATCCAATGCCTTGCCGATTTCCTCGGTCAGGATCGCATCGGCCTCCGCGCGCTCGGCGCTCTTGATATTCACCTCGGGCTCGAGAATCGGCATCAGGCCGTGCGCAAGGACCTGTCGCGCCACGTCGAACTGCTGCGAAACGATCGCGGCGATGCCGGCGCGGTTCGCCAGGTTGACGACCGACCGCTCCTTGGTCCCGAAAACCCCCAACCCCTTCGCGTGTTCGAGAAGCGCGTCGAGGCCCGGCATCGGCTTCAGCAGTTGCACGCCGTCCGCCTCATCCTCCAGCCCCTTGTCGATCTTGAGGAAAGGCACCACGCCGCGATCATGCAGCGCCTGCGGCACAGGCTTGCTCCCGGCCTTCCCATCCATCGTCCGCTCGAACAGGATCGCGGCGATCAACTTCTCGCCAGTGAAAGATAGCGCGGTGATGATCCGGACGCGCATCTGGTGGATCAGGCCGAACATCTCCGCATCGTTCGACCACGCGTCTTCGTCTACACCATAGCCCTTCAGTGCCTTCGGCGTCGACCCGCCCGACTGATCGAGCGCGGCGATAAAGCCATGCCCCGCAGCGATCTTGGCGGTCATCTCCGCATTGGTCATCATCCTTGGTTCCTCGTGTGCGCTGACTGATACGCGGGGTTAGCGGCGGCACCACCTTCGGGCAATCTCGGCAACTCGCAACGGATTGACGTAGGTCCACCGTTGCCGTCACACTCACCTAACGGGATCAGGGGGAAGAGATGAGATTCTGGTTGCGATCCGTGGGCTTGGCCGGCGCACTGCTGCTCACAGCCGCCTCTCCGAAAGTCAACGAGCCGGCGCCGCCGTTCGAGATCGTAACGCTCGACGGGACCAAGATCGATTCGGCGGCGTTGCGCGGCCAGGTCGTCGTGCTGAATTTCTGGGCGACATGGTGCGGTCCGTGCAAGAAGGAATTGCCGCTGCTCGACAGCTATTACGAGGCCCGCAAGAAATACGGTCTGAAGGTGTTCGCGATTACCACCGAAGATTCGCTCCCGCCGTACCGGCTTAAAAAGCTGTTCAATGCGCTGCATATAACGCCGATTCGGCGGATCAAGGGCTATCGCGATCTGGGCGCGCTGCCGACCAATTACGTCATCGGTCGCGCCGGGCGGATCCGCTATGCCGAGAAGGGCGCCTTCGACCTCGATACGCTCAACCGCGTACTGATCCCCCTGCTCAACGAGCCCGCGCCAAAGCTCTGAACACTTAGCGCTTGAGCGCAGCGACCCCCGGCAATTCACGCCCTTCCATCCACTCGAGGAAGGCGCCCCCCGCGGTCGAGACGAACGTGAAGTCGTCCGCGACGCCGGCGTGGTTCAACGCCGCCACGGTATCGCCGCCACCCGCGACCGAGACGAGTCCGCCATCCTGCGTCAGCGCCGCCGCGGTCTTTGCGAGCGCGATGGTTGCGGCGTCGAACGGCGGCGTCTCGAATGCACCCATCGGCCCGTTCCAGACGAGGGTGCGGCACGTCTTCAGGACATCGCCCAACGCCTCGACCGCGACGGGGCCGACATCGAGGATCATCTCATCCACGGCGACTTCATGGACGTTGACGGTGCGGGTCGGCTGATTCGCGCGGAATTCCTTTGCTACGACGACATCATAGGGCAGATGGACCGTGCATCCCGCACGATCGGCATTTTCCATGATGTCTTCGCAAGTGGCGGCAAGATCATGCTCGCACAGACTTTTCCCAACGTTCACACCGCGCGCCGCAAGAAACGTATTCGCCATTCCGCCGCCGATGATGAGGTGATCGACCTTGGCGACAAGATGCGACAGCACCTCGAGCTTGCTCGACACCTTGGCGCCGCCGACCACCGCCGCGACGGGATGCTCCGGATTGCCGAGCGCCTTCTCCAGCGCATCGAGTTCGGCCTCCATTGCGCGCCCGGCAAACGCCGGTAGCACCCGCGCCAGCCCCTCGGTCGAGACATGCGCGCGGTGCGCTGCGGAAAACGCGTCGTTGACGTAGAAATCGCCGAGCGCGGCGACCTGCGCGACCAGTTCGGGCGCATTCTCTTCCTCGCCAGGATGAAAGCGCGCATTCTCCAGCACCGCGATGTCGCCCGGTCGCATGGCCGCGACCGCATCCTCTACGCCATCCCAGTCGATGAAGCGCACCGGTCGCCCCAGCACCGCCTCGTACGCCTCGATCACCGCCGAAAGCGACATATCGGGATGAGGCTGCCCTTTCGGCCGCCCGAAATGTGCCAGAATCAGAACGATCGCTCCCGCGTCGGCCAATTCGGCGACGGTCGCAACGGTGGCGCGCAACCGTGTGTCGTCGCTCACTTTGCCGTCGATGATCGGGACGTTCAGATCTTCGCGAACAAGCACCCGGCGACCCCGGACATCGCCGATATCATCCATCGTTCGGAAGGACTTACTCACCAAACCTGCTCGTTATCCGAGTTTCGCCATCGCTATCGCAGTGTCGACCATCCGGTTCGAAAAGCCCCATTCGTTGTCGTACCAGCTGACCACGCGCACAAGCTTCCCGTCGATCACCGCGGTTTCCAGGCTATCGACCGTCGAGGACGCCGACGTGTGCATCAGGTCGATCGACACGAGCGGCTCGTCGGTCCAGTCGAGAATGCCTTTCAACGCAGCACTTTCCGATGCCTTCTTCAGGATCGAATTGACCTCGTCCTTCGTCGTATCGCGCTTCGGCGTGAACGTCAGATCGACCAGGCTGACGTCGGGCGTCGGCACGCGGATCGCCGACCCGTCGAGCTTGCCCTTCAATTCGGGCAACACCTCTCCCACCGCGCGCGCCGCACCGGTCGTCGTCGGGATCATCGACATACCCGCCGCCCGCGCGCGGCGCATGTCGGTATGGATTTGGTCGAGGATCTTCTGATCGTTGGTGTACGCGTGGATCGTCGTCATCAGCCCGCGCTCGATGCCGATCGCATCGTTCAGCACCTTCGCGACCGGCGCTAGGCAGTTCGTCGTGCACGACGCGTTCGACACGATATTATGATCGGCGGTCAGCTTGTCGTGATTGACGCCGTAGACGACGGTCAGGTCGACACCCTTCGCCGGCGCCGAGATCAGCACCTTGCGCGCGCCCGCATCGATATGCTTCTGCGCGCTCTCGCGATCGCAGAAGAACCCGGTGCATTCGAGGACGAGATCGACCCCGAGTTCGCCGTGCGGGAGCTTCGCCGGATCGCGCTCCGCGGTGACGCGGATGCGCTTGCCGTCGATGACGAGGTCGTTGTCCTCCGCGGTCACGGTGCCGGGCCATTTGCCGTGGACGCTGTCGCGGCTGAACAGCCAGGCGTTCGACTTCGCATCCGCCAGGTCGTTGATCGCGACCAGTTCGAGATCGCTCGCCTTCTCTAGCCCCCCCTTCTCCAACATCGCCCGCGCGACGAGGCGGCCGATTCGCCCGAAGCCGTTGATCGCCACCTTCGTCATTCTTTTCGTCTCCCTGTCGCGAAAACATCGTCGCGAAACCGTCGCGCAAATCGGACGAGCCTTTGCACGGACGCGGTCGCCCGCGTCAACATGGCCGTCAAACGCGCCGAAACCGGGTTGCCGCTTGGTCGCGCCGTGCTAATCCGACGCGATGGCCGAAACCGAACCGTCCCCCGCCATGGCGCGGATCGACGCCGCGATGGCGCGCATCGAAGCGGCGACCGAATTGCACGCGCACGCCGCCGACACGCTTCAGAAGCGCCACGGCGCCTTGAAGGCGCGGATGGTCGAGGCGGTCGCCGCGCTCGATGACATGCTGGCGCGCGGCGGCTGATGGCCGAGGTCGTCCTCCAGATCGGCGATCGCACCCACGTCGTCGCTTGCCGCGATGGTGAGGAACCGCGGCTGCGCACGCTCGGCGCGATGCTCGACGAACGCTGGCCCGCCGCCAAGCGCGCAGCGGGCAATGCGGGCGCCGAACGCGCCTTATTGCTGCTCGCGCTGATCCTCGCCGACGATCTCGACGAGAGCGGAAACAAGGCCCCGTCGGCACCAACCGGCGACAACGCGCTTGATCGTCTCGCCGAGCGTCTCGAACGCCTCGCGGAAACCCTTGAGGAAGCGCCCGCAAACGCCTAGATTGGTGTTGGCGGGTTCTGCCCGGTACGAGCCTTTATTATCCCTGAGGCTATTCATCATCCAAGGGGGCTGTCCCTGTTAGGACCCTGGTCCGAAGCACATGGTTCCCACCTGACGTACCGTGCGTCAGAGGATAACCCGGCACACGGCCAGGGTGGGCCCGCCACCCCGCCCAAGAGACGCTGAATGATCGACAAGCGAAGCATCCGCGCCGAGATGCGCGCCGCCCGCGCGCACTTCGACGGCAGCGCGATCATGGTGCCAGACGCGTTCCTTGCCCTGTTATCGCGGGGTCTGACCGTCACCTCTTATGTGCCGGTCGGGGGCGAGGCCGATCCCTCCCCGCTCGCGCGTGCCGCGGTGGAGGCGGGCTGCACGATCGCGCTCCCCCACGTCATCGATCGCGCCACGCCGATGCGCTTTCTCGCCTGGGATACCGAGGCCGCGCTCGTCGCCGGGCCGTTTGGCCTGCACCAACCCGCCGAAGCCGCCGCCGAACACGCCCCCGACATCATCCTGACCCCGCTCGTCGCGTTCGACGCCGCGCTCAATCGCATCGGCCAAGGCGCGGGCTATTACGACCGCGCTTTCGCCGCCTTTCCCGACGCGCACCGCATCGGCGTGGCCTGGTCGATCCAGCAGGTCGATACGATCAAACCCGATGATTGGGACGTCCCGCTCAACGCCGTTATCACCGAAAAAGGCTGGATCGCACCATGACGCCAAGCTGGCGCAAACCCGCAGGAATGCTCGCGATCCTGCTCATCATCGCATTCTGGTGCGTCCTGATCGTGAGCCTGTCCGGCATCGTCGGCGGCTGGCACTGGCTGGCACAACTCGTCTTTTACGTCGTCACCGGCATCGTCTGGATCGCGCCGCTGAAACCGCTGCTGTTATGGATGGAAACCGGGCGCTGGCGCGTACCTCCCGTCGCATGACGACGAGGAATGGCGCGAGTGACGGGGCTCGAACCCGCGACCTCCGGCGTGACAGGCCGGCGCTCTAACCAACTGAGCTACACCCGCTCGCTAAAGCGTGAGGCGGGGCACCTATGCGAGCCGCCATAGGCTGTCAACCGGGCGTGTCGGTGGACGCGGCGGCCCCGCCGCCACGCCCGCGCGGCGACCGGACGAGCGTCCCGTGTTCGAACAGGAACCCCGCGATATCGGGCTTTCCCGCCGCCGCGACGATCGTCTGGATGATGATCAGCAGCGGCACCGCGAGCAGCGCCCCGAGCGTCCCCCACACCCATCCCCAAAAGCTGATCGAAATCAGGATCAGCACCGGACTGATCGTCAGCCGATGGCCGATGATCATCGGCGTGACGACGTTCGCCTCGACGAGGTGGATGCCGTACATGATCGCCGGCGCCGCCAGCGCGGTCCAGATGTCGCCGAACGTCATCAACCCGCCGATCGCGAGCAGCAATGCGGCGATCACCGGCCCGAAATAGGGTATGTAGTTGAACAAGGCGACGATCCCGCCCCACATCAGCGGGAACGGCATCCCCAGCGCATACATCGCGCCCGCGGTGATCGCACCGAGCACGATATTGATCAGCGTGATCGTGCCGAGATAGGCCGACACGTCGTCGACGACGTCCTGAATGACGCGCGCCGTCGCCATCGCCCCGCCGAAACTCGCGCGCCCGGTGATCGTCCGCTTGCGGATACCAGACCAACCCGACAGGAAGAAAAACACGACGAGAATCGCATATAGCGTCTGGATGATCACCGCCGGCGCCGAGGTCGCTGCGAGTTCGAGGATCGAACTCGGTGGCGCGACCCCCGCGGTCGGCGCGGACCGGACCGGCGTCGAGGCGATCTGGTGCAGCGCCCGGTTCGCATATTTCTCGAGGCTCGAATACAGATCGAGCAACGGCGCCAGATTTTGCTGAATTCGCCCGATCCGGTTGGGCAGCAACCGGAAGAATTCGGTCGCGGGAACGACGATCGCGGCGAGCGCCACATTTGCCACGACCAGGAACAGCAGGACGCAGGTCAGCGCCGCCAGCGGTGAAGGAATATGCCGTCGCTCAAACCATTCGAGCAGCGGCACCAGCGCGATCGCGATCACCAGCGCGACCGTGGTCGGCAGGAAAAATTCGGAGCCCGCATCGAGCGCGAACGGCAGGGCGAGGACGAGGCCAAGACCTGCAGTCAGCGTCAGCGCCGCCAGCAACCGGTCGCGCCGCTGATCGACCTTCGCGTCCTCGCCGACCGACGGCCGCCGCGCTCCCTCAATCGTCCCCGGATCGTCGGCCATCACGCGCCCTCATACTCGCGTGCGAGCGTAGCCACTTTCCGCCGACTTGTAATCCCGGCTGAATTGAGGACGCCTCGACCATTCTCGCTTCCCCGGCGAAGGCCGGGGTCCAGTTGATATGATGGAGGTAACCTGGCGCAACGCTTGTTCGCGATCGTTCGCCAACCGAGCCCCGGCCTTCGCCGGGGAAGCACGTTTCGACAGAAATCGAAAACACGCTAGCATGCGCTCCATGAGCATGATTCTCGTCATCGACGAAGGCACCACTTCGACCCGCGCCATGCTGTTCTCGCCCGACGGCACATGGCACGCGAGCGAGCAGACCGAACTCGAACAGCGTTATCCCAAACCCGGCTGGGTCGAGCACGATGCCGCCGAAATCTGGCGCAAGACGTTGCGTGTCGCGGGCGCGATGGTCGCGCAGGCGGGCGGGCCGGGCAAGATCGCAGCGATCGGCATCACCAACCAGCGCGAGACGATCGTGTTCTGGGACAGGACGACCGGCGAACCGCTCGCCCCCGCGATCGTCTGGCAGGACCGCCGCACCGCCGCCGCCTGTCGTACGCTGCGCGACGAAGGCCATGAGGCGGAGGTTCAGGCGAAGACCGGGCTGCTCCTCGACCCGTACTTTTCGGGATCGAAGATCGGCTGGGCGATGAAGCATTGGCCCGAACTAAAGGGGGCGGGCGACGCCCTCGCGATCGGCACGATCGAGAGCTGGCTGATCTGGAAACTCACCGGCGCGCACGTCACCGACGCATCGAACGCCAGCCGGACGCAGGTGATGGTGCTCGACGGCGGCTGGGACGACGATCTGCTCGCGCTGTTCGGCGTCCCCAAGGCGGCGCTCCCCGAAATAGTCGATTGCGCGGGCAATTTCGGCGAGACGACCTTGTTCGGCGGCAGCATCCCGATCTGCGGCATGGCCGGCGACCAGCAGGCCGCGACGATCGGCCAGACGTGTCTCGCCGAGGGCGACACCAAGGCGACCTTCGGCACCGGCGCCTTCGTGCTGACACAAGCGGGCAACAAGCCGCCGCGCTCCGAAAACCGCCTTCTCTCCACCGTCGCCTGGCAATTGGCCGGCGAGCGAAATTACGCGCTCGAAGGATCGGTGTTCGTCGCGGGCAGCCTGATCCAGTGGCTCCGCGATTCGGTCGGGCTGATCGGCCACGCCAAGCAAACCGACGCACTCGCGCGTTCGGTAGAGGACAACGGCGGCGTCTATCTCGTCCCCGCGCTATCGGGTCTCGGCGCGCCGTGGTGGGAACCCGACGCGCGCGCGGCCATCTCGGGGCTCAGCTTCGCGACCGCCAAGGCGCACATCGTCCGCGCCGCACTGGAAGCGATGGCGCATCAGGCGCACGACCTGAAGACAGCCTTCGCCGCCGATGGCTCCGACTGGTCAGCTCTGCGCATCGATGGCGGCATGGTCGCCAACGACTGGATGGCGCAGGACCTAGCCGACATGCTCGGACTATGCGTCGAGCGCCCGAAGTTCGCCGAAACGACCGCACTCGGTGCGGCAATGCTGGCGGGAGTCGGCTGCGGGATATTCGCCGATCTAGAAGAGGCAGCGTCGATGCGCGGCGATGTCGAAACATTCGAGCCGAAGCTGGACGACGACGCGCGGCAGACCCGGCTCGCAGGATGGAAAATCGCGGTTGGCAAGGTGGTCGGTTAGGGTGGTGGGTGAGCGAACGACCACAATCTGGCGCTTCCCCGGCGAAGGCCGGGGTCCAGTTGGGCAAGGTCAGCGACAGCCCTTTCGCGATATCACCGGCGCGTCGTGACTGGACCCCTGCCTTCGGGGAAGCGGTGCAACTTTGCTCCGCTCAGGCCGCCACCCGATCCGCGAACAAAACCGCCAACTCGCGCTTCAGTATCTTACCGTTGGCGTTGCGCGGCAGCGTCTCGTCGACGAACCGGATCGCAACCGGCGTCTTGAACGCCGCCAATCGCCCGCGCACCCACGCCTGCAATTCGGCCTCGGTCGCGCTTTCGCCAGGCGCGAGGTGGACGACCGCCGCAGGCTCCTCCCCCAAGGTCCGATGGGGTAGCCCGATCAACGCGCAATCGGTGACCGCGTGATGCGCGTAGAGCGCATTCTCGACCTCAGTCGAATAGATGTTCTCGCCGCCGCGAATGATCATGTCTTTCGCGCGATCGACGATATAGCAGAAGCCCTCGTCGTCGAGCCGTGCGAGATCACCCGTTCTCACCCACCCGTCGACGAAGGTCGCCGCGGTCGCCTCGGGCTTGTTCCAATAGCCCTTCACGATCATCGGCCCGCGCGCCCATAATTCGCCGACCTCACCCGCGGGCAACACACGCAGCCCATCGGCATCCACGATCTTCAGGTCCGCGACCGCGACCGGCGGTCCGCAACTGTCGGGCCGGTTGAGATAATCCTCGCCGCCGTGGGTGGTCACGGTGGCGGTCGTCTCGGTCATGCCCCAGCCGTTGGTCGGGATCGCGTTGAACTCGTGCGCGATCTTGCGGACCAACTCAGGCGCGGACGGCGCGCCGCCATAGCCCACCGCCTCAAGACTCGAGAGATCGTACTTCGCGCGCTCGGGATGTTCGAGCATCTGCCAAGCGATCGTCGGCACGCCACCGGTCGAATTCACCTTCTCGCGCTCGATGATCTCGAACGCGCGGATGCAATCGAACTTGCGCATGTAGATCGAGGTATGCCCCGCCGCCATCGCCCCCATCAGCCCCGCCGACAGCGCGGTCGCGTGGAACAGCGGGATCACCGTCAGCCCCACCTTCTGCACCGGATCGGGCAGCGGATCGCCCCGCCGCAGGATCATCCGCGCGGCGGAATATCCCGACGACAGGATATTGGTCATGAAATTGCGATGTGTGCCAAGCGCCCCCTTGGGATGCCCCGTCGTCCCGCTGGTATAGAGGATCGCGGCATCGTCCTCGGGTGAGAGCGACGCCTCGGGAAGCGCGCGATCGGGCAGTTTCGCCCAATCGAGCGGCGTGCCGATCGCATCCTCCAGCCGCTCCACGCCATCGAGCGCCTCCGCCGCGCGGCTTACCAGAATGCGCTTCAACGCCGGAAGCGACCCCAGCATCGGCGCGATCCGAACCCAGCGTTCATCATCGCAGATCAGCACGGACGCGCCTGCATCGGCGAGCCCGTAGCGAAGCTCCTCGCCGGTCCACCATGCGTTGAGCGGCACCGCGATCGCGCCGATCGTCGTCGCCGCGAAGAACGCCACCGGCCATTCGGGCAGGTTGCGCATCGCGATCGCGACGCGGTCGCCCTTCGCCACACCGCCTTCACGCAGATTCGCGGCGAGCGCGGCGATGGCGCGGTGCATCGCATCGAACGTCACCCGCTCGTCCTCGAAGATGGTCGCCAATCGGTCGCCGTGCGCCCGCGACAACGCGACCAGCGCGCGCATGTGCGGTGGCGCGTTCTTCCACACCCGCGTCGGCACCCCGCGGATGTCGAGCGTCTCCATCTCGAACTTCGCTCCGGGTGCGGTCAGCACCGCGCGCACGTCGTCCAGCGACATCGCCGGCCAAGCCGGATCGAGCGCGACCAAAGGTTCCGATTGCAAGACAGTCCTCTTTCAAAACTTGAATGTCGGGTTTTGTCGTGGGCGAGGTTAGGATTGATTCATGCGGCGCTCAAGGCAATAGGACGCGCGACACTTTCGAAACAGGGGTATGGAGAGGCCATGAAGATCGCGAAACCCGCTTCGCACGGGTTCGACGCCAAGCGGCTCGCCGCGATCGACGCTTTTCTGAAGGCGGAATATCTCGATTCGGGGAAGCTCCCTTGCGCGCAATTGCTGATCGCGCGTGAGGATTCGGTGGTGCATTTCTCGTCGCAGGGGGCCGCGCGCGAGGGCAAGAAGAAAGCGATCGACGAAAGCTCGCTGTTCCGCATCGCCTCGATGACGAAGCCGGTGACCTCGGTCGCGTTCATGATGCTGGTCGAGGAAGCGAAGGTCGCGCTCGATACGCCCGTCCATCATGTCCTCCCCGAACTGAAGGGCATCGGCGTCTGGAACGGCGGCGGTGCCGGCGTGCCGTTCGTGACGAAGCCGACCGTCGAGCCGATGCGGATGGTCGATCTGCTGCGCCACACCGCGGGCTTCACCTACAGTTTCCAGAACCGCTCGAACGTCGATGAAGCCTATCGTCGCGGCAAGATCGAGAACTGGCACGGCAACCACGATCTCGATAGCTTCATCGCCGCACTCGGAAAAATCCCACTGGAATTCTCACCCGGCACGAGTTGGAATTATTCGGTCGCGACCGACGTTCTCGGCGCGGTGGTGCAGCGCGTCTCGGCAATGCCGTTCGACCGCTTCGTTCACGAGCGCATCTTCAAACCGCTCAAGATGGACGACACCTTCTTCCAGGTGCCCGAAGACAAGATCGACCGCCTGACCGATTGCTACGCCTTCGACGAGAAAACCAAGAAGCGCATGATGTTCGATCGCGGCGCCGAAAGCCTGTGGGCCAGCGCGCCGAAACTCGTCTCGGGCGGCGGCGGTCTCGTTTCGACCGCGCTCGACTACAGCCGTTTCTGCCGGATGTGCCTGAACGGCGGCGAGCTCGACGGTGCACGCCTGCTCGGCCGCAAGACGATCGACCTGATGACGACGAACCATTTGCCCGGCGGCGCGGACCTCGCCGCGATGTCGCAATCTTTGTTCAGCGAGACGCAGAACGCGGGGACCGGTTTCGGCCTGGGCTTCGCGGTGACGATCGACGTCGCCCGGTCGATGATGCCGGGCAGCGTCGGAGAATTCTACTGGGGGGGCGTGTATTCGACCGCCTTCTTCATCGATCCGGTCGAGCGGATCAGCGTGGTGTTCATGACCCAACTGATGCCCTCGATGATCTACCCGATCCGCCGCGAGCTCAAGACGATGATCTATTCGGCGATGACGTAAACGTTGCCCGTGTTCCCGCGAAGGCGGGGGCCCAGGGCCACCAACGCCGCGCTCGCGGCTCTAGGCTCCCGCCTTCGCGGGAGCACAGAAAAGGAAGAGAGAATGACCTCCCCCGTCCGGACCGAACGCCACGACGACGTGCTCGTCGTCATCTCCAATTCCCCCCCGGTCAACGCGCTCGGCGCGGACGTCCGCGCGGGCCTCGAAGCCGGGTTCAAACAAGGCATCGCCGACGATTCGATCAAGGCGATCGTGCTCCGCTGCGACGGCCGCACGTTCTTCGCGGGCGCCGACATCACCGAATTCGGCAAGCCGCCGCGCGAGCCGGGCCTCCACGCCGTCCTCGACATGATGGACGCCAGCCCCAAGCCGATCGTCGCCGCGATCCACGGCACCGCGCTCGGCGGTGGCTGCGAGACCGCGCTCGCCTGCAACTACCGCGTCGCGGTCCCTTCCGCGATGATCGGCACGCCCGAGGTGAAGCTCGGTCTCCTACCCGGCGCGGGCGGAACGCAGCGCCTGCCCCGCCTCGTCGGCGTCGCCGCCGCGCTCCAGATGGTCGCGATCGGCAATCCGGTCTCGGCGAAGAAAGCCGCCGAAATCGGGCTGATCGACAAGGTGGTCAACGAGGACAGCCTCGAAGCCGACGCCATCGCCTTCGCGCGGGACGTCATCGGCAAGCCCCTGCCCCGCATCAGCGAGAAGACCGTCGCCGCCGATCCCGAAGCGGTCGCCGCGTTCCGCCAGGCTAACGCGCGCAAGATGCGCGGTTTCGACGCGCCCGAAGCGAACATCCGTTGCGTCGAGGCCGCGTCCGAGGGCTTCGCGGACGGCATGAAATTCGAACGCACCGAATTCATGAAGCTGATGACGGGTACGCAATCCGCGGCACAGCGCCACATCTTCTTCGCCGAGCGCCAGGCCGCCAAGATCGACGGCCTCGATCCCAAGACCCCGCTGCGCGACATCAAGAAGGTCGGCGTGATCGGCGCAGGGACGATGGGCGGCGGAATCAGTATGAACTTCCTATCGGCGGGGATCCCCATCGTCATCGTCGAGATGCAGCAGGACGCGCTCGATCGCGGCACCGGCGTCATGCGCAAGAATTACGAGGCCAGCGCCGCCAAAGGCCGGATCAAGCCCGATGCGCCCGACAAGGCGATGGGCCTGCTCACCCCGACGCTCAGCCTCGACGACCTCGCCGATTGCGACCTCATCATCGAGGCGGTCTATGAAAATATGGACGTCAAGAAGGAGCTATTCGGCAAGCTCGACAAGATCGCCAAAAAGGGCGCGATCCTCACCAGCAACACCAGCTACCTCAACATCGACGAGATCGGTGCCGCCACCTCGCGGCCCGAGGACGTCCTCGGCATGCACTTCTTCTCTCCCGCCAACGTGATGAAGCTGCTTGAGGTCGTACGCGGCGAAAAGACCGCGGGCGATGTGTTGATGACGGTGATGGCCCTCGCCAAGAAAATCAAGAAGGTCGCAGTGGTCGCGGGTGTCACCCCCGGCTTCATCGGCAACCGCATGCTCTCGCAACGCCAGAAGGCTGCGAACGACATGCTGATGGAAGGCGCGACGCCGCAGCAGATCGACAAGGTCCACACCGATTTCGGCATGCCGATGGGGCCGTTCCAAATGAGCGATCTCGCCGGCGTCGATATCGGCTGGCACCGCGACCCGACCCGCATCGAAAGCATCCGCGACGCGCTCGCCGCCGAAGGCCGTTGGGGGCAAAAGAAGCAAGCCGGTTTCTACGATTACGACGAAAATCGCAAACCCACGCCCTCTCCTCGCGTCGCGGAAATCATCGAGGATTTCCGCAGCAAATCGAACAAGGCGAAGCGCGACATCGGCGACGAGGAAATCGTCGAACGCACGCTATACCCAATGGTCAACGAAGGCGCGCTGATCCTCGAAGAGGGCAAGGCGCAGCGCGCGAGCGATGTCGATGTGGTGTGGATCTACGGCTACGGCTGGCCGGTCTATCGCGGCGGGCCGATGTTCTGGGCCGGGACGGAAGGGTACGCCAAGGTCGTCGCGGGGCTGGAGAAGCACGGGTTCACCGTGGCGGAGAGCCTTAAGAATGCGGCCGAAAGCGGCGAGACGCTAAAATGACCATCCAACACCCGTTCTTCCCGCGAAGGCGGGAATCCATAAGCGCAGCCGCTGCGATCGAATGGCATCCCCTGCATCTATGGATCCCCGCCTCCGCGGAGACGACAGAGCGGAGAAGCCAGTGACCGAGAAATCCGCCCTGGAAACCGCCGCCGCAGTCCGCGCAGGTGAAACCACCGCGCTCCGCGAAACCGAAGCCGCGATCGCGCGAATCGAGGCGCGCGACGGTGCACTCAACGCGGTCGTCGTCCGCGATTTCGATCGCGCGCGCGCCGCAGCGACAGCACTCGACCAGCGCATCCGCGACGGCTTCGACGCGCCGCTGCTCGGCGTCCCGATGACGATCAAGGAATCGTTCAACGTCGCCGGCCTCCCGACGACCTGGGGCTTCGAGGAACATCGCGATTTCATCGCCACCGAAGACGCGGTCGTCGTCCGAAGCCTGAAGGATGCGGGCGCGATCCTGCTCGGCAAGACCAACGTCCCCGTCGCGCTCGCCGATCTCCAATCGAACAACCCGATCTACGGCCGCACCAACAACGCGATCGACCCGACGCGCGTTTCGGGCGGCTCTTCCGGCGGCGCTGCGGTCGCGCTCGCCAGCGGGATGGTCTCGCTCGAATACGGCTCGGACATCGGCGGCTCGATCCGCGTCCCCGCCGCGTTCAACGGCGTCTGGGGGCACAAGACCACGTACGGCCTGATGACCGGCGACGGCCACAATTTCCCCCGGATGGACGGCGCCAAAGCCGCGCTCGGCGTGATCGGCCCGATGGCACGTAACGCGGAGGACCTCGCCGTCGCGCTCGATATCGGCGTCGACATGCCGATCCGGCCAGATCCGAAGAAGGCGCCGAGCGACTGGCGTATCCTCGTCCTCACCGGCCACCCGATGGCGAAAGTGCAGGCCTCGATCGTCGCTGCGATCGAGCGCGTAGCAGCGGCGTTCGAAGCGGCGGGGGCGACCGTCGATCGCGCCAGCGACCTGCTCCCCGACCTTGAGACGCAGCACCGCGATTACTGGGCGATGCTCAACATCGCACTCAGCCGCGGCATATCGCTCGACGACAGTCCGCCGCCCACACTCGCCCGCTGGTTCGATCTCCATGATCAACAGACGCGCAACCACCGCCAATGGCGCCGCCTGTTCGAGCAATACGACGCGGTCCTCGCCCCCGCGTTAGGCACCACCGCGTTCGCGCACGACGACACCCCGCTCGGCGACCGGCGGATCGCGATCGACGGCGAGGACACCAAATTCTCGCACCAGTTCGTCTTCCCCGGCCTCGCCACCTTCCCGATGCTCCCCGCCACCTCGGTCCCCGTCGGCACCGATGCGGACGGCCTGCCGATCGGTATCCAGGTGATCGCCGACGCCTGGAAGGATCACACCGCCATCGCCGTCGCGAAGGCGGCGCACGATCTCGTCCGGAGTTAAGCCATGACCGACCTCGACACCTTCCGCACCGAAACCTGCGCGTGGCTCGACGCGAATTGCCCGCCCGAAATGCGCGAGCCGATGCGCACCGAAAAGGACGCCGTCTGGGGCGGGCGCGACCAGAGCGCGATGTCGCCTCCGCAGAAGCAGTGGATGGATGCGATGGGCGCGCGCGGCTGGACCGTGCCCGATTGGCCGAAGGGATATGGCGGCGGTGGCCTCTCCCCCGCCGAAACGAAGATTCTCCGCGAGGAAATGGCCGCGATCCGCGCGCGCAATCCGCTCAACAGCTTTGGCATCTCGATGCTCGGCCCCGCGCTCCTCAAATACGGCACCGAGGAACAGAAGAAGCGCTTCCTCCCCGAGATCGCACGCGGTGAAATCCGCTGGTGTCAAGGCTATTCAGAACCCAATGCCGGGTCCGACCTCGCCAGCCTAGCCACGAGCGCTGAAGAAGTTTTTGATTCTGAGGGGGGCGATCACTTCTTGGTCAACGGCCAGAAGGTCTGGACCAGCTACGCCAACTTCGCGGACTGGATCTTCTGCCTCGTTCGCACCGACAGGACGACGAAGCAGGGAGGCATCAGCTTCGTCCTGTTCGACATGCGCACCCCCGGCGTCTCAACCAAGCCGATCCTGCTGATCAGCGGCTATTCACCGTTCTGCGAGACCTTCTTCTCCAATGTGAAAGTCCCGAAGAAGAACCTAGTCGGCGAACTCAACAAGGGTTGGGACGTCGCGAAATACCTGCTCGGCCACGAACGCGAGATGATCTCCGGCATGGGCCTCGGCGGCGGCGGCAAGAACCCGCTGATCGAGGGTGCGCTCGCGACGATCGGCGTGGACCACGACGGCCGGCTCGCCGATCCGCTGCTCCGCGCCCAGATCGCACTGTTCGAGGTCCGGTCTAAGGCGTTTGCGGCACAGTCCGAGCGGTTCATCGATGAGCTGAAGGCGGGCAAGGCGCACCCCGCCCAGCCGAGCATGATGAAATATTACGGCACCGAATTGAACAAATCGCGCCACGAATTGATGATGGCGGCGGGCGGCTCCGACGAACTCGAATGGGACAGCGAGGCGACAAGCGGCGGCCGCGAGGCGCGCGCGTGGCTGCGAACCAAGGCCAATTCGATCGAGGGTGGAACGAGCGAGGTCCAGCTCAACATCATCGCCAAGCGGATTTTGGAATTGCCGGGGGCGTAGCGCCAAAAAACCCCTCTCCCGCTTTCGCGGGAGAGGGAGGGGCCCGCGAAGCGGGAGGGTGAGGGTCTTCTTCTTCCTTCCCTTTCGAGATCGACAAGAAGAAGACCCTCACCCAACCCTCTCCCGCGAAAGCAGGAGAGGGCTAAGAAGAAGAGAAGCGAATGCCCCTCTATCTCAACGACGATCAGCAGATGCTCCGCGACACCGCGCGCGATTTCGTCGGCGAACAGATGGCAGTCACCCACATGCGCGCGCTACGCGACGCGAACGACGCCACCGGCTTCGACCCGAACCTGTGGAAGCACTTCGCCGAAATGGGCTTCACCGGCATCCTGATCGGGGAGGATGCGGGCGGCCTCGGTCTCGGCCATGTAGAGGCGGGTGTCGTGCTCGAGGAGATCGGTCGCAACCTCGCTCTCTCCCCGTTCCTCGCCACCGCCGTCGCCGCGGTCGAGGCGCTCAAGCGCACCGCCCAGGCCGAGCGCTGGTTCTCCGGCATCCTCGCGGGCGACACCGTCGCCGCCCTCGCGATCGACGAAGGCCCCAAGCACCGCAATCATGTCGCGACGACCGCCAAGCGATCGGGCAACGGTTTCAAACTCACCGGCAAGAAGCAGTTCGTTACCCATGGTCATGTCGCTGACCTGCTGATCGTCGCCGCGCGCACCGCCGGGTCGCCCGACGATATGGACGGGTTGACGCTGTTCGCGGTGCCGAAGGACACGGCCAACCTCACCACCACTCCCGAACGCCTCGCCGACGCCAGCCTCGCCGCGCGGATCGACTTCGACGGGGTGGAGGTCGATGCCGACGCGGTGATCGGCGAAGTCGATGCCGGGCGCGATCCGCTCGACCGCCTGCTCCGCGCGGGCCGCGCCGGCGCTTCAGCGGAGATGCTCGGCGTCGGCGGCGGCGCGGTCGATATGACGGTGGACTATCTCAAGCAACGCAAACAGTTCGGCGCGCTGATCGGCAGCTTCCAGGCGCTCCAACACCGCGCCGCACATCTTTATTCGGAGATGGAAGTCGCGCGCGCCTCGGTTCTCAAGGCGCAGCAATTGCTCGACGCGGGCGACGACAAAGCGGATGTCGCGGTCTCCGTCGCCAAGGCTATGACCGGCCTCGCCACCACGCTCGCGGTGCAGGAAGGCGTCCAGATGCACGGCGGCATCGGCATGACCGACGAATATGACATCGGCTTCTACATGAAGCGCCAGCGCGTCCTCGCCGAGATGTTCGGCGACACGAATTTCCACGCCGATCGCCTCGCGATACTGGCGGGGTATTGATTGCGCGGCGTGCTCCGGCGAAGGCCGGAGTCCAGGGTCCAATGCGCTCGCCCGCGATCCAGCGTTCCGGCCTCCGCCGGAACACGAGGAGTTACGATGACCGATACCCCCGCCTCCCTCGTCGCCGACCTGATCGATCTCCTCGACGTCGAGGAAATCGACACCGATCTCTTCCGCGGCCGCCGTTCGACGGGCGGGGTCGGGCGCGTCTTCGGCGGACAGGTGATCGCGCAGGCATTGCAGGCGGCGCAACGATCGACGGATGAACCCAAGATCGCCCACTCGCTCCACGCGTATTTCATGCGCGCGGGCTCCGAGGATCATCCGATCATCTACCGCGTCGTCCGCGATTTCGACGGCAAGAGCTTCGCCACCCGCCGAGTCATCGCCATGCAGCGCGGCACGCCGATCCTGAACCTCGCCGCTTCGTTCCAGACGCCGGAGGACGGCTTCGTCCATCAGGACACGATGCCCGACGTGCCCGATCCCGAGACGCTGCCGACCGAAGCCGAAATCCGCGCACAGGCCGCCGAGAACGTCGAGGAGCGGTTCCGCAAGCAACTCACCCGCGCCCGCCCGATCGAGATCCGCCCGGTCTTCCCGCGGCAATGGTTCGATCCACAACCCGCGCCGCCGCTCCAGCAAAGCTGGTTCCGCGCAGTCGCACCGCTCGGCGACGATGCCGCGATGCACCGCGCGGTGCTGGCGTACGCGTCGGACATGGCGCTGCTCGGCACGTGCATGCTCCCGCACGGCATCAACTGGACGACGCCGGGTTTCCAGACCGCGAGCCTCGATCACGCGCTTTGGCTCCACGAGGATTTCCGCGCGGACGAGTGGCTGCTCTACGCGACCGATAGCCCCTGGGCGGGCCACGCGCGCGGCATGAACCGCGGCAGCATCTTCACCCGCGACGGCCGCCTCGTCGCAAGCGTGGCACAGGAAGGCCTGATCCGGATGCGCGCACCGAAGTAGGAGCCGCGCTACCCCGGCGAAGGCCGAGGCCCGGTTACGGAACGCCGGTTGATCCGATGCCGCACTCCGTTACCAATAGCGCGCAACCGAGCCCCGGACTTCGCCGGGGTAGCAAATAGGGGCACAAAGATGCTGATCGACCGCCGCACCCTCCTCGCCGGCACCGCCGCCGTCGGCGTAACCGCCGCCCTCCCCGCGCGCGCCGCCACCCCCGCCGATGCAGCGGCGATGCGTCAGCTCGACGCGGTGGCCGAAGTCCTCCTCGACGATTACCCCGAAAGCGCCGCTTATCTCGGCATCGACAAGGCCGTACGCGCCGACCTCAAAAGCAAACTCACCGACCGCTCCGCCGCCGCCGACCACCGCCGCGCCAGCGAAGCCGCCACTCGCCTCGCAGAACTCCGCGCGATCGATCGCGCCGCGCTCACCCCGCCGATCGCGCTCCACGTCGATGTCGCGACCGAAGCGCACCGCATCGCGGTCGAAGGCTGGCAACGCATGCCGGTCGGCGACATGGCGTTCCTGTCGAACAACAACTACCGCAGCACGCCGTATATCGTCAGCCAGGGCAATGGCGCCTTCGTCGATACCCCCGATCTGCTCGAGAATAAGCACGACGTCGCAACCCGCGCCGACGCCGAAGCCTATCTGTCGCGTGTCGAGGCCTATACGACCGCCATCGATGCCGAGACCGCGCGCCTCAATGCCGACGCCGCATCGGGGGTGCTGCTCCCCGGCTTCCTCAACGACATCACCGTCCGCCAATTGACCGCCGGTGCGAACCAGCCCGTCACCGAATGGAGCCTCATCACCAGTTTCGGCGACAAGACGAAAAAAGCCGGCCTCCAACCCGACTGGCAGGCCCGCGCGGCGAAACTCTGCACCGAACGCGTCGCCCCCGCGCTCCGCCGTCAGGCCGCCGCCTTCACCGCGCTCCGCCCGAAGGCCAACGACACCCCCGGCATGTGGCAAATCCCCGACGCGGCGGACCGCTACGCCTGGCTCGTCGAAGCCGCGACCACGACCAAGAATACCCCCGAACAAATCCACCAATCGGGCCTCGACCAATGCCGCGCGCTCGCCGCCGAGGTCGATCCGCTGCTCCGCAAACAGGGCCTCACGCAAGGCACCGCCGGCATGCGGATGGCCGCGCTCGGCAAGCGCCCCGACCTGCTGTTCCCCAACACCGACGCGGGCCGCGCCGAACTCCTCGCCTATCTCAACCGCATCGTCGCCAACCTGCGCCCGCGCCTCAAGAACGGTTTCGGCAAGCTCGTCCCCGGCAATCTCGTCATCAAGCGCGTGCCCCCCGCGATCCAGGACGGCGCGCCGAACGGCTATGCCGGCCCCGGCTCGATCGACGGCAAGACCCCGGGTATCTATTTCATCAACCTGAAGGACACCGGCATCTGGCCGAAATTCGCGCTGCCGACGCTGACCTTCCACGAAGGCATTCCCGGCCACATCTGGCAGGGCGAATATACCTTCAACCTGCCGCTGATCCGCACGCTGCTCGGCTTCAACGCGTACAGCGAAGGCTGGGGGCTGTATGCCGAACAACTCGGCGACGAGCTCGGCTATTACGACGACGATCCGCTGGGCCGGATCGGCTATCTCCAGTCGATGCTCTTCCGCGCCGCGCGGCTCGTCGTCGACACGGGCTTGCACCACAAACGCTGGACGATGCCGCAAGCCAAGGCGTTCTTCATGGAAACGACCGGCTTCACCGACAGCCAGGCGACGTCCGAGCTAAACCGCTATTGCACCTGGCCCGGCCAGGCGCTCGGCTACAAGACCGGGCACAACGAAATCAACCGCCTGCGCGACGTCGCGAAAGCAAAGATGGGCGCGCGGTATCAGTTCAAGGGGTATAACGATCTGGTGGTGCAGACCGGCGGCGTACCGCTCGGTGTGCTGGCGCAGGTGGTGGAGCGGTGGGCGGCGAGCGCATAACCCCAACCGTCGTTCAGTTGAATCGCGGGGTCCGTGATCTCCCCTCCCTGGAAGGGAGGGGTTGGGGGTGGGTTCCGCCGAGGCACTCGGCGGTCTCCAACAGAATGTGAAGAACGGCGCCTTCGGGATTCGCCAGCACCTCCGAATTCCAGAGTCGAATGACCCGCTAACCTTCACGCTCCAGATAGGCGGTTGCGCCGGTTATCCTTGTCGGCCTGCGCGACATGCTGGCTGCCGTCGAACTCGACCCCGAATTTCGCTTGGCGACAGGCGAGGTCGATGATGAACGGCGCCACGACCAACTGTCGCGTGAACGCGGGGGCGATAACGCGAGATGAGATGCCAGACCGCTAACTCGGTCGGCGTTGGATTATTGCGCAATTCACGCGCGCGTCGCGTCAGTTCAGGATCGATACGATGCCGCATGAGGCGAGCGTAGAGAGGCTCGCTGCGCGCGCCAACCCACCCCCGGCCCCTCCCTTTCAGGGAGGGGAGAACCGAGTCGATCGCCGGCAACGATCCCCCTAAACCGCCGTCCGCCCATATTCCTGCTTGGTCACCGGATGGCTCGACGACAGCCCGCCATCGACCGCGATCGCCTGACCGTTGACGTAGCTCGCGTCGTCGCTCGCCAGGAACAGCGCAACCTTCGCCAGCTCCTCGGGCTGCGCGCCGCGGCGCAGCGGGTTGAGCCGCCCGAGTCGATCCATTTTCCCCGCATCGCGCGCGTAATCGAAGGTCGGCCGGGTCATCCCCGTCTCGGTCAGGCCGGGGCAGAGCGCGTTGACGCGGACGTTCGATCCCGCAAGCTGCTGCGCCGACGTCATCGCGAGGTTGATCACCCCCGCCTTGGAAGCGGAATAGGCAGGCGATCCCGCGCCCGACCGGATTCCCGCAACGCTCGCGGTCAGGATCATCGCGCCGCCACCGCGTTCGGCTATCTTCGGCGAGGCGTGCTTCACCATCAGATACGGCCCGATCAGATTGACCCGCAGCACTTCGGTGATCAGCGCCACGTCGGTATCGAAGATGTTCGCCATCCCGCCCGAAATGCCCGCGTTGGCGAGCGCGATATCGATGCCGCCGAAACTGTCGCAGGCGAGCGCGACGGTGCGGATCACGTCCTCCTCGGTCCCCGCATCCATCTCGATCGCGAGCGCAGTGCCGCCCGCGTCGGCGATCATCCGCGCGGTCACGTGCGCCGCCTCGGTCTTGTCGGCGACGACGACCTTGCCGCCCTCCGCCGCGAACAGGATCGCCGCAGCGCGACCGATGCCGGACCCCGCGCCGGTGACGATGATCGATTTTTCGGTGAATCTTGCCATGCCATCCCGCTCCGTCAAATCGTTACACCGCCGTCGATCACCAAAGTCTGCCCGGTCATGAACGTGCTCGCCTCCGACGCGAGATACACCACCGCCCCCGCGATCTCGACCGGCTCGCCGATCCGCCGCAGCGGCGTCGCCTCGTTGCGTTCGGCCACCGCAGCCTCGTCTTCCCACAACGCCTTCGCGAAATCGGTCTTGATCAGCCCCGGCGCGATGCAGTTCACCCGGATGCTGTGTGGCCCATATTCATGCGCCAGATTGCGCGCGAGTTGCATGTCCGCCGCCTTCGATATGCAATACGCCCCGATCATCGTCGATCCGCGCAGGCCGCCGATCGACGAAACGATGACGATCGACCCCTCCCCGCGTTCGCGCATCTCGGGCACGACCATCTGGATCATCCAATGGTTCGACACGATATTGTTGTCTAGGATCTTGCGGAACTGCTCATCCGCGATTCCTTCCTGCGGTCCGTAATAAGGGTTCGAAGCGGCGTTGCAGACGAGGCAGTCGATCTGCCCGAACGCCTTGCGCGTCTCGTCGATTAGGTTCTGCAACCCCGCCTTGTCGGAAATGTTCGCCGCGACCGCGATCGCGGTGCCGTCGCCATGCGCCGCGTTGATCTCGGCGGCGACCGCATTGCACGCGTCCTGCTTGCGGCTGGAGACGACCACCTTCGCACCCTGTTCGGCGCAGGCGATCACACTCGCCCGCCCGATCCCACGCGACGATCCGGTGATGACGACGACCTTGCCGGTCAGATCGAACAAACTCATTTTTCTTCCTCTTGCCACCTCGTCACCCCGGGGCTTGACCCGGGGTCCCGCTTCTTGTTCGCGCTCGAAAAGCGGGACCCCGGCTCGGAGGCCGGGGTGACGGCTTTCCGTACCGCTCTAAGCCCCCGCCTTCACCGCGAAATCCCACGCCGCCTGCGCCAGCGCCGGCACCCGCGCGCTCGATGCCTCGGCATTGGCGTTTGATGCGGTGCCGATCAGGAAGCGCTTGCGGATGCCCTGAACGATCGCGGCGAGCCGGAACAGATTGTACGCGAAATACCAATCGAGCGTGGGGATACCGGCGCGCCCGGTGGCCGCGCAATATCGCGCGACGACCTCCTCGATCGTCGGGATGCCGGTCTCGGGCCCGGTGAGGCCCTTCACCCCCGAGCGTCCCTCGGGTTCGGTCACCCAGGAGATCAGGAAATAGCTCAGATCGGCGAGCGGATCGCCGGTCGTCGAAAGCTCCCAGTCAAGCACCGCCGCGACGCGCGGCTCAAGCTCCGGGGCGAACTTCAAATTGTCGCAGCGATAATCGCCGTGGACGATCGTCGTTCGTTTCTGTTCGGGCAGCGTCTCGGGCAACCAGGCGATCAGCCGCTCCATCGGCTCCATATGTTCGGTCTCGGCGCCGCGATATTGCTTCGTCCAGCGGCTGATCTGCCGCGCGAAATAATTGCCCGGCCGTCCGAAATCCTCGAGGCCCGCCGCCACATGATCGGTCTCGTGCAGCGCCGCGAGCGTGTCGATCATTGCCTCGTAATGCGCACGCCGCGTCGCCACATCCATGTCGGGAAACGCGCCGTCCCAGATCGTCCGCCCCTCGACCATCTCCATGACGTAAAAGGACGAGCCGATAACGCCGTCGTCTTCGCAAAGGCCATATTGCCGCGGCACCGGGAACCCGGTCGGATAAAGCCCCGCCATTACGCGATATTCGCGATCGACTTGATGCGCGGACGGCAGCAATTCGCCCATAGGCTTGCGCCGCAAAACATAGTTCCGCGCCGGCGTCGACAGCTTGTACGTCGGGTTCGATTGCCCGCCCGCGAACTTGGCGTAGGTCAGCGGCCCGTCGTAATCGGGCACGTTGGCCTGCATCCACGCGGTTAGGCGATCCGTATCGAGCCGGTCGCGATCCGCGATCTCGTCCTGAAGGCCGCTATCGCTCATCGTCCCCTCACGCAAAAGTGATCACGCTGCGCGTCGCATCGCCGCGGCGCAGTTCGTCGAACGCATCGTTGACCCGCTCGAGCGGCATGCGCTCGGCGATAATCGTGTCGAGATCGAGCAACCCGCGCTGATAAAAATCGACGAGCCGCGGAATATCGACCGGGAAGCGGTTCGATCCCATCAGCCCGCCTTGCAATTTCTTGCCCGAAAGGAGTTCCATCGCCGACAGACCAACTTTTTGGTCCAGCGGCATCATCCCCAAAACCGTCGCGGTGCCGCCGCGCCGCAGCACGCTCACCGCCGCCTGCGCCGATTGCGGCCGCCCGACCGCCTCGATCGCGTGATCGACACCGCCCTTGGTCAGTTCTACGATCTCCTTGACCACACCCTCCGCCATCGCGTCGAAGGTATGCGTCGCGCCAAGCTTTTCGGCGACCGCGCGCTTTTCCGGCACCGGATCGAGCGCGATGATCTTGCCAGCGCCCGCGATCTTGGCGGCATTGATCGCGGCGAGCCCGATCCCGCCGCAACCAACGACACAGACGGTCTCGCCGGGCGTCACGTCGGTGGTGTTGAACACCGCCCCCGCGCCGGTCGTCACCGCGCAGCCGATCAATGCCGCACGATCCAAAGGCATGTCGCGATCGATCGCGACACAGGCGTGCTCGTGAACGAGCATCATCTCGGCATAGGCCGACAGGTTGAGCATCTGGTTGACCGGCGCGCCTTTGCGGAACCGGTTACCCTTGAACGTCAAGGCGCGGCGGCGCGCTCTTGGCGCGTTTCGTTCCCTGATCGGTGCACAGAAACAGCCGCCCGGTGACGCAATATTCGCAATGCCCGCAGAACGCCGAAAGACACGTGACGACATGGTCGCCGGCTTTCACCGTGCGAACCTCGTCGCCGACCGCCTCGACGATCCCCGCCGCCTCATGGCCGGGGATCGCGGGAAGCGGATGCGGGTAAGCGCCATCGACGAAATGCAGGTCCGACCGGCACACGCCGACCGCCTTCGTGCGGATCAGCACCTCGTGCGCGGCGGGCTTGGCGGTGACCACCTCTTCAACCTGAAGCGGCGTTCCGACCTCAAAAAGAACTGCGGCTTTCATTTACTCTCCACACTCGTTCGCCCTATTCTCTTTAGCCATCCAGCGCTTCCCCGGCGAAGGCCGGGGTCCAGTCTCGAAGGTAGCTGTGAGGAGGCACCGCGTTTATTCAGAATCGTTCGCCAACTGGACCCCGGCTTGCGTCGGGGAAGCATGTTTCAGAAGCATCGAACGGCATCACCGGCTCGCCCCGATATCGCCCGACGACACCAGTTCCGCCTTATAGTCCCCGTATTTCCCGAACTCGTTGCGCGCGATCGCACGGTTATGCACCTCGTCCGGGCCATCGGCGAAGCGCAACGTCCGCATCGCCGCCCAAGCATGCGCCAGCCCGAAATCCTGCGACACGCCGCCGCCGCCATGCGCCTGGATCGCATCGTCGAGAATGGCGAGGGCCATGTTGGGGGCCTGCACCTTGACCATCGCGATCTCTAGCTGCGCGCTTTTGTTGCCCGCCCGGTCCATCATGTCCGCGCCCTTTAGGCAAAGCAGTCGCGTCATCTCGATATCGATCCGCGCCTTCGCGATCCGTTCTTCCCAGACCGAAAATTCCGAAATCCGCTTGCCGAACGCGACGCGGCTGAGCAACCGCTTCGCCATCGCCTCGATCGCGGTCTCCGCCACACCGATCGTCCGCATGCAGTGATGGATGCGCCCCGGCCCAAGCCGCCCCTGCGCGATCTCGAACCCGCGGCCCTCGCCGAGCAGAATGTTCTCCGCCGGCACGCGGACGTTGTCGAACAGCACCTGCCCGTGGCCATGCGGCGCATGATCGTAACCGTAGACCGACAGCATCTTCTCGATCTTCACGCCCGGCGTATCCATCGGCACGAGCACCTGGCTCTGTTGCTGGTGCCGCGAGGCGCCTGGGTTGGTCTTGCCCATCAAGATGCCGATCTTGCAGCGCGGATCGCCGACCCCCGAAGACCACCATTTACGGCCGTTGATGACATAATCGTCGCCGTCGCGCTCGATACTCGTCTCGATGTTGGTCGCGTCGGACGAGGCGACCGCAGGCTCGGTCATCAGGAAGACCGAACGAATCTCGCCCTCCATGAGAGGCTTCAACCACTTCTGCTTTTGATCGAGCGTCCCATAGCGATGAAACACCTCCATATTGCCGGTGTCAGGGGCGGAGCAATTGAAGCACTCGCTCGCCCAGCCGACGCGGCCCATTTCCTCGGCGCACAAGGCGTATTCAAGGTTGGTGAGCTGAGTCCCTTCGAATTCGAACGTGTCGTCGACATGGGTTTGCCCCGAGTGCGGCGGCATGAAGAAATTCCACAGCCCCGCAGCCTTGGCCTTGGCCTTCACGTCCTCGATCACCGGGATCACCTTCCAGCGATCGCCGTCGTGATGCTGCTCGTCATATTCGGACTGGCGCGGGCGGATCTGCGTGTCGATGAATTCGCGTACCCGATCGCGGAAATAGGTCTCCCGTTCGCTCAGCGTGAAATCCATCTCGTCGCTCTCCCGTCGCTCGTTTCAGGGTCTTTGCGCTTAGACCGTACCGGTTATTCGGTAAAGCACCCGAATCGCACATGGCGCCGCTACGAAACCGCCACTTGTCGGCGCATCGAAAAAGGGACTGGCTCTTCGAATCGAAGGTGATACAGTCGTTCGATGGGGGACACAGCGGAAGCCGACAACGGCGCCGAGACCGGTACGCGGCGCTTTCGCGAGAAGCGCGACGCGATCCTTGCCGCCGCCGCCGAAGCGATCAACGAACAGAGCGCGAAGGGCATGACCTTCGCCGATGTCGCGCGCCGCGTCGGCCTCAACACCACCAGCGTCACATATTATTTCAAGCGCAAGGAAGACCTCGCCGCCGCGGCGTTCGAGCATACGCTCGAAAGCCTGCTGACGATGCTCGACATCGCATCGGCGGAACCCGATGCCGAGGCGCGGGTCGCCCGCTTCCTTTCGCTCAACATGGCGCGGCTGAAGCGGATCGAGCGCGGCGAGGAACGCCAGATCGCGATCCTGTCCGACCTTCGCGCGATGGAGGAACCTGTCCGCGGCAGGCTGATGACCGGCTGGCGCGAGGTGTTCCGCCGGACGCGCGCCTTGTGGGGCACGCCCGCCAACCGCCGCGAGACCGATCTCGCCGGCGCCCGCGCGCACGTGCTGCTCGAAAACACCTTCTGGCTGCCGGTCTGGCTCGCGCGGTACGACCCCGATCAATATCCGCGCGTCGAGGCGCGGCTGATGGACCTGTTCCGGAACGGCGTCGCGGTCGCGGGCGCGGAGTGGAGTCCCGCCGCGATCGATCTGCCCCACGACGACAAGGTGCCGGGACGCGAGGCGTTCCTGCTCGCGGCGACGCGGTTGATCAACGAACTCGGCTATCGCGGCGCTTCGGTCCAGCGGATCGCGTCCGAACTCAACGTCACCAAGGGCAGTTTCTACCATCACCTCGACGCCAAGGACGAATTGGTCATCGCCTGCTACAAACGCAGCTTCGACACGATCTCGGCCGCACAGCGGATCGCCGACGATCGTGATGGCGGGCAGTGGGACCATCTGACAGACACGATCGCGACGTTGCTCGGCATCCAATTCTCCGAAGTCGGCCCCCTTTTACGCACCACCGCGCTCAGCGGCCTTCCGCTCGGCGTCCGTCAGGCGATGGTCGATCGTTCGAACCGGATCGCGCGACGCTTCGCCGGCACCATGTCCGACGGCATCGCCGAAGGCACGATCCGCCCGATCGACACGCTCATCGCCTCGCAAGCCCTGATGGCGCTGATGAACGCCGCGTTCGACATGCGCAAATGGGCCTCGTCAATGCCGCGCGATCGCGCGATCGCGATGTACGGATCGACGCTCCTCTTCGGCATGTTCGACGACCGCGCGATCGACGTTTAGCGCGCAAAGATATTTGACGCGCGGCAACCACACTCCGGGTTGACCCGGCGCACACAATCCCGTCCCATGGCCCGGCAAAGCGGGAGCATTCGATGGCCAAGCGGCTGACCACCTTCATCCTGATCGGCCTCGTCCTCGGCCTCGTCGTCGGCTGGGCGATCAACGCCGCGTTCGACGACGGCACCCCCACCGCCACCGCGCACCTGAAGGCGATCGCGGCTTGGTTCTCGATTCTGACGACGATCTTTCTCCACCTCATAAAGATGATCATCGCACCGCTCGTATTCGGTACGCTCGTCGTCGGCATCGCGCATATGGGGGACACCGGCGCGCTCGGCCGCGTCGGCGCGAAGTCGCTGTTCTGGTTCGTCAGCGCCAGCCTCGTCTCGCTGACGCTCGGGCTGATCCTCGTCCATCTCCTCCAGCCCGGCGTCGGTCTCAACCTGCCGTTGCCTCCTGCCGACGCCTCCAGCGGACTCGACCAGACCAATTTCGACGCCGCCAAGGTCATCACGCACATCTTCCCGACCTCGATCATCGACGCGATGGCGACCAACGAGATCATCCAGATCGTGATCTTCTCGGTATTCATGGGGGTCGCGATCACCGCCATTGGCGAAAAGGCGAAACCGCTCGTCACCGCCGCCGAAGCCCTCGTCGCGGTGATGCTGCAAATCACCGATTACGTGATGCGCTTCGCCCCCGTCGCGGTGTTCGCCGCGGTCGCCGCGACGCTGATCGAGCAGGGTCCGGGCGTCATCGCGAGGCTCGCGTATTTCATGGGCAGCGTCTATCTCGGGCTGATACTGCTGTGGGTGGTGCTGCTTACCGCCGCGTTCCTGATCGTCGGGCGGCGCGTCGGCGACCTCATCCGTTATATCCGCGAGCCGATGCTCGTCGCCTTCTCGACCGCCTCGTCGGAAGCCGCCTTCCCGCGCACGCTGGAGGCGCTGGAGCGGTTCGGCGTACCCAACCGGATCGCCAGCTTCGTCCTGCCGCTCGGTTATTCGTTCAACCTCGACGGATCGATGATGTACATGACCTTCGCGTCGCTGTTCATCGCGCAGGCGTATGGCATCCACCTCGATCTCGGCACGCAGATCGCGATGCTGCTGACTTTGATGATCACCTCGAAGGGGATCGCCGGCGTGCCCCGCGCGTCGTTGGTGGTGATCGCGGCAACGCTTTCACAGTTCAACCTGCCCGAAGCGGGGCTGCTGCTGGTGCTGGCGATCGACCATTTCCTCGACATGGGCCGCTCCGCCACCAACGTCGTCGGCAACGCGGTCGCGGCGACGGTGGTGGCGAAATGGGAAGGCGGGTTCGAGGCGCCCGAGCCGGTCGCGATCGAACCGGCGCGGGCGCCTTGAGAACCTAACCCGCCAGCTTCGCCGCGGTCTCGGCGATCCGCTTGCCCTGATAGCGCGCCGCATCGAGTTCCTCCGCTCCCGGCTGGCGCGAACCGTCGCCATCCGCGATCGTCGTCGCACCGTAGGGCGAACCGCCACGGACCTTGTCGACGCCCATCTGCGCCTGAAATCCGTAGTCGAGCCCGACGATCGTCATCCCCTGATGCAACAAATTGGTGATGATCGAAAACAGCGTCGTCTCCTGCCCGCCATGCTGGCTCGCGGTCGAGGTGAAGGCGCCGCCGACCTTGCCGATCAGCGCCCCCTTCATCCAGATGCCGCCGGTCGTGTCCCAGAATGCCGCCATCTGGCTAGGCATACGCCCGAAGCGCGTCGGTGCGCCGACGATCACCGCGTCGTAATCCGCCAGCGCATCGGGGCCTTCGATCACCGAATGCGCGGTATCGGTCTTGAAATGCCCAGCCTCGACCACTTCCTTCGGCGCGGTTTCGGGGACGCGGCGGATGTCTACCTCGGCCCCGCCGGAGCGTGCGCCCTTCGCGACCGCATCGGCCATCTGCTCGATGTGACCGTACGAGGAATAATAAAGGACGAGAACCTTGGTCATGGCAAATCTCCGCTAAGAATGTGCTCCTGCGCAGGCAGGAGCGTTGGTTTACGAGCGTGTCGTTCGTGATCCTGGGCTCCTGCCTTCGCAGGAGCGTTGTTGCGCTATTCCGAATCCACCGCGACGATCTCGGCATCTTCGATAGCAACGACCTCGAACGTCTTTCCGCCGGTCAGCGCAGCGCCATCGCGCGCCGCGAACGCCTCGCCATCGATCGTGATCGCGCCAGTCGCCGGAACGAGATAGGCATGCCGCCCTTCGCCAACGTCGAGCGTCACGCGCTCGCCCGCTTTGAGCGTCGCGCCCATCACGCGAGCGTTGGCGCGGATCGGTAAAGCCCCAACGTCTTCCGGGCCATCGTCGGCGAACCCGCTCGCCAGCGTCACGAACTTGCCCGAGCGATCACCCTTGGGAAACGGCTTCGCGCCCCAACTCGGGCTGCCGCCTTTCGAGCGTGGCTCGATCCATATCTGGAACAAAGTCGTCGGCTCGTTCTCGAGATTATATTCGGCATGCCGCACGCCCGATCCCGCGCTCATCACCTGCACGTCGCCGGCACCGGTGCGGCCCTGATTGCCCATCGAATCCTTGTGGGTGATCGCGCCGGTGCGGACGTAGGTGACGATCTCCATGTCGCTATGCGGGTGCGGTGGAAAGCCGTTCTGGGCTGCGATCGTGTCGTCGTTCCAGACGCGGATCGCGCCCCAGCCCATCCGGGCGGGGTCATGATAATCGGCAAACGAAAAATGATGCCGCGCGTCGAGCCAGCCGTGATCGGCATGTCCAAGGCTGTCGAAAGTGCGGCGATCGATACGATTAAGCGTGGTGGTCATCGATACCTCCATTGGTTGCTTGCCAATGTAGGTGGGTTCGGATCGCGGTAAACGGAAACGATTGAAACGAATCGTTTCGCGATATAGACACCTCCCATGCGCCTACCCGATCTCGAAGCCTGGGCGATCTTCGCCGCCGTCGCGGAGCACCAATCGTTCACCCGCGCGGCGGAGGCGATCGGGCTGAGCAAGGCGACCGTCTCGAAAGCGATCACCCGGCTCGAAGAAGACATCGGACAGTCGCTGTTTCACCGCACCTCGCGCCGCCTCGCGCTGACCGAGGCGGGCCGCCCGCTCGCCGAACGCGCGCAGCGGATCGTGACGGAAGCGCGCTGTGCCGAGGAAGCCGCGCGAGACGCCGCCAGCGCCCCGGCCGGCCGCATCCGCGTCGCCGCGCCGATGAGCTTCGGCGTCACCAACGTCGCGCCGATCCTGACCGATTTCCTTGCCGCGCACCCCGCGATCGAGATCGAACTCCACCTCTCCGACGCGCGCGTCGATATCGTCGCCGATGGCTACGATCTCGCCCTGCGGATCGCCGATCTCCCCGACAGTTCGCTCCGCGCGCGCCGCCTGTGCAGCATCGCATCGCATGTGGTCGCCGCCCCGGCGTACCTCGCGGCGCACGGCGAGCCGACGCATCCTGCGCAACTCGGCGAACACCGCCTCCTCGGCTACACCAATGTGACCGGCCCGTGGCGCTTTCGCGGGCCGGACGATGCGGACGTCTCGGTCGCGGCATCGGGGCCGCTCGCGGCCAACAGCGGCGACGCGCTGATCCCCGCTTTGGTCGCCGGCCTCGGCATCGCGCGCCTGCCCGCCTTCATCCTTGGCGATACGCTGGAGAGCGGCGTGGTAATCGAAATCCTGAAAGATTGGCGCCCCGCAACCATCGGCCTCCACCTGATGACGCCGCCAAGCGCGTTACGCCCCGCCCGCGTCGAGGCGTTGATCGCATTCCTCGCGGAGCGGTTGCGCGATTGAGGTCGCCCGCCTTCGGCTAGACCAGCAATCGCGCCTCGATCGCCGCAAGCCGCGCCGCATCCACGCCCAACACCGCCTCCGCATAAAGCGCGACATCGCCGTGGCGCGATCGGATAGCGGCGAGTGCGGTCTCCAGATACACCGCATCCACCCCCATTAACGTGCGGATCGCATCGTCGCTCATTTCCGAATCATAGCGCGCGCGGATCGAGGCGGCGGCCGACGCGATACGGCGTTCCTGATTCCCGGCGGTGTTGGTCAGCATATAATCCGCCATAATATCGTCGGCATGCACGCCGATAAGGCTGTGGAGCAACGCCGCCGCCAGCCCGGTTCGGTCCTTCCCCGCCAGGCAATGCAGCAGACTCGGCCCCTCACGCATCGCCAACGCCTCGAAATAGAGCCGCAACGATCCGACCAGAACCGGACGAAACGGCATGGTCGCGTAGAGTGCGGTCATCGCCGCATGCGCTGCGTCCGCGTCGCGCACCCCACGCCCCGCCTCTTCGTGCGGAGCCAGTTCGTTTCCCGCCGTCTCGCCCGGCGCGAAAAGCACCGTGGCGACGAAATCGGGCGCGCGGAGACACGGCGCATGCGCGCGCTCGCTGTCGCCGCGCAGATCGATCACCGTCGCGATGCCGAGCTTCGAGACCTCGGCGAGATCGGCGGACGTCGCCCCAGCGTGCTGCCCCGACCGGTAAAGCAGGCCAGTCCGGATCGTGCCTCCACGCGCGCGATAGCCGCCGTAGTCGCGGAAATTGTGGATGCCTTCGAAAGGGAGGACGCGATCGATCATCCCCTCCCCATGCCCGCCACTTGCGACGAAACCAAGACAGCACCTGCACTCTTCAATCGATCAGGTCGATTCGTCATGCCGGACTTGGTCCGGCATCCACCGCGCCGCCAATCCGAAAGCCAATGATTTTGCGGCACGGTGGACCCCGGAATAAATCGGCAATTATGCCTTTCCGACATGTAAGCGTCCCCGGCGCAGGCCGGGGTCCAGTAACGACCATCGAGGTTACGACGCGCAGCACCGGATCCCTTCTGCTTGCGAACTAGACCCCGGCCTCCGCCGAGGAAGCGGTAAGGTGGTCTCAACCGCCGGCCGGAAAACGCCTTCCGACCCAATCCAGAATCGCCCGGCTCACTTCTTCCGGCTTCTCCTGCTGCGTCCAATGCCCCGAGCCGCGCACGAGATGCCGGTCGAGATCGGCGACGTATTTACCCATCCCCTCGGCCATCGCCGGGGTCAGCACGACATCGTTCTCGGCGGTGATCATCAGCGCCGGGCAATCGACGCGATCGACGATGTCCGCCGAGCGCTGCCAGTTGCGCGTGAAATTGCGGTACCAGTTGATCCCGCCGGTGAAGCCCGTCGCGGCGAAGGTTTCGGAAAAGGCGGCAAGTTCGTCCGCCGACAGAAACTGCCGGTCGTCCTCGGCGGGATCGTAGTCGGCGAACATCAGCCCGAGCGCCAACGTCTTCTGCTCCGCTAGCCGCGCCTGATATTCGGCGAGCGTCTCGCCGGGCAGGCGCATGAAGAAGCGGATCGTCCGATCGGGATCGGCGGCGAAGGTCGCGTCGGCCTCGCCGGGCTTCTGGAACCAGACGATATACATGTCGTCGCCCATCGCCGCGCGCATCAGCGCGATCGGATCGGCGGAGAGGCGCGGAATGAACGGCGTGTTGAGCCCGATCACCCCGGCGACGCGGGTCGGATGCCGCAGCGCCATCTGCCAGACGACGAACCCGCCCCAATCGTGCCCGCAGAATATCGCGCGATCGATCCCCTTGGCGTCGAGCAGACCGACGAGATCGGCGCAGAGATTCTCCATGTCGTATGCCTCGACCGCCTCGGGCCGGTCGGTCATGCCATAGCCGCGCTGGTCGGGCGCGATCGCCCATCGCCCCGCCGCCTCGAACGCACGCAACTGGTGTCGCCACGAGAAGGCCAGTTCGGGAAAGCCGTGGCAGAAAACCACCGGCACGCCTTCGCCGGCGACTTCGTAATAGGCCATGCGGATGCCGTTGGTGTCGGCGTATTGGACCGGCGGCATCCGCGCCGAGAGCGTTTCGGGCGCGCTCACGGCCGCACAACCATCTTGCACTGCGCCTCCGGGTCGCGCAGCGCCGCGAACGCCCCCGCGACGCCATCGAGCCCGACCTCGCCGGTCACCGCTTGCAACACATCGAACCTCCCGTCGGCAATGTTGACCAAGGTCGCGGCGAACTCCTCGGGCGAATAGCCGAGCACGAATTTCAGCTCGAGTTGCTTGTTGATGCACAGGAACGGCTCGATCGCGTCGGTCTGCATGCAGACACCCGCGACGAGAATCTGTGCGCCCACCGGCGCCGCTTCAACAAGCTGCTGGATCACTCCCGGCACCCCGACGCATTCGAAGATCACCGCGCGTTTCCCGGTCTTGCCCGTCATCGCCAGCACCGATCTCTCGGTCCGCGACATCGGCACGCCAAGCTTTGCCCAATGCTCATGCGGATTTTCCTGCGCCGGATCGACGACGATATCCGCGCCGAACGCCTCCGCCACCTTGCGCCGCGCCGGCGAGAAATCGGATGCGATCACCGGCCCCAACCCCCTCGCCTTCAGCGCCGCGATCACTGCCAGACCCACCGGCCCGCAGCCAACCACCAGATGAATCGCGTCGTCGGCCGCGTCCGACACCGCCACCGCATGTTCGCCGACCGCGAACGGTTCGGTCATCGCCGCCTGGACGTCGCTGATCCCGCCCGGCACTTCGATCAGCATCGGCTCGGTCAGCACCATAGTCTCGCCGAAACCGCCGGGATAACGGTTCGAATAGCCGATCGTCTCGAACCCGCCCGCGGTCAGCGCCACCGGCACCGAGACGACCCGCATCCCGGCTTTCAATCGCTTTTCGGTCCCGGACCCATGATCGACGATCTCGGCACAGAATTCGTGGCCGAACACGACGTCCTTGGCGGGATCGACCAGCGCCGGTTCGCCGGCGCGGACGTTCAGCGCCGCCATATCCTCCATCGAATGCAGCGCGTGGAGATCGGAGCCGCAGATGCCGCAGCACAAGGTCTTCACGAGCACCTGCCCCGCGCCCGGCATCGGATCGTCGACGGTATCGACAACGAGCGCCTTGTCGCGGCGAACGACCGCCCTCATTCCGCCGCTTACTTCTTGTCGAGGCCAATGGCCTCCAAGATTTCGGGCCGGATATTCTCGGTCCCCTTCTTCTCGATATGTCGCGCCACGCGCGCGCCCACCGCCATCTGCGCCTCGCCGATGAAGCGCGGCCGGTTGCTCCGCGCCCATTCGAGCGACGCATCGCGGTTGTCGTTCGACTGCTGAAACGCGGGCATCACATGACGCGCAATCAGTTCGTACGATTTCTTCTTCGCATCCCATTCGGCCCAATTGGTATCGAGCGTCAGATACGCGCCGAACCCGCCCGACTGCTCCTTCAGTCGCGCGATCTGACGGATCGCATCGTCGGGCGTGCCGACCACCGCAATCCCGGTATCGACCACCGCGTCGATCGGATCGGCACCCTCGGCAGCAAGCGGCAGCGCCGCGACCTCGCGGAAATAATAGAGCCATTCCTCGATCCCGTAGCGAGCCTGCGCCCGCGCATCCTCGCGCGTCGCCGCGATGTGCATCGGCCCGACGAGTCGCCAGCGGTCGCGATTCATTTTCGTACCGGTCTCCTGTGCGATATCTTCGGCCACCGCCCAGTTCGATGCGAGCGCGTTGAATCCCCCCGCCTGCGTCGCGCCAAGCGACAGCAGACCGAGACCATGCCGTCCCGCCGCCTGCGCTCCGGTCGGCGAAACCTGGCTCGCCACCGCGATCTCCACCGACGGTCGCGTGTAAGGCGTCATCTGCAACCGTGCCTCGTTCAGTTCGAACCAGTCGGCGCGTTTGGTGACCGTCTCGCCGCGCAACAACGGGACAAGGACATCGAGCGCCTCATCCATCCGGTCGCGCTGCTTCGCTACCGGAATCCCCATCATGAAAGCATCGGAAGGAAGCGCGCCCGGCCCGACGCCGAACATCATGCGCCCGCGCATCATGTGGTCGAGCTGATTGATGCGGTCGGCCAGCATCAGCGGATGATGATACGGCAACGACGAGACGCCGGTGCCGAGACGAATGTGTTTCGTCCGTTCGGCAGCGAAGGCGATGAATAGTTCGGGGCTCGCGATCAACTCGTAACCGGCGGAATGATGCTCACCGATCCACGCTTCGTCGAACCCGAGCTTGTCCAACAACACGACGAGATCGAGATCGCGCTCGATCGCTTGCGTCGGATTTTCCGACAAAGGGTGAAACGGCGCGATGAATGTTCCGAAGCGCAATTTCCCGGCCATGCCCTCTCCACTGCCAAGGTGACTATCTGTCTGAGCGTAGACGCTGCGGTAGCGACGATCCACCGCATTCCATCACGTCCGATCACAAGCTGTTAATCTGACAGAAAGAATTGTTCTTGCCGCGGCAGTAACGGTTACGCGTCGTGGAACGAATAATTCTTATCAAGCGTAGTTGACCCGACCCAAGAAATGATTAGTCCGCACCCAAACAAAGGAGTTTTCTGTGACCGATACCAATTTCGAAACCGGGACCGTCGAACTGGCGACCGAACTGACGATCGCCTGGCTTTCCAATCCCAACACTCGCGCTTCCGCAGAGGAGGTGCCCGGTTTCCTGCAAACGATGCATCAGGCAGTGTCCGGACTGGCGAATGCGGTGGCGTCGGGCGAGTCGACCGAAGCGACGCCTGAATACACGCCGGCGGTGTCGGTGCGTAAGTCCTTGTCGTCGAAGGATCACATCATCTCGATGATCGACGGCAAGAAGTACAAGACGCTGCGTCGTCATCTTTCGGGCCACGGCATGACCCCGGAGCAATATCGCGAACGGTACAATCTCCGTTCCGATTATCCGATGGTCGCCGAGAATTATTCGCAGGCGCGTCGCGACATGGCCAAGAAGATCGGCCTCGGGCGGAAGCCGGGTATGAAGCGTGGCTCGGGTGGTGGAGCCGCCGTGGCTGCCGCCGCGGAAAAGGCGGCTACCGCAAAACGCGGTCGTCGCAAAGCCGGGACCACGGTCGCCGAATAATCGGTTTCGGCCGTTATCGGCCATTATCGATATCCCGCCCCGCCGGCATCGCGCCGACCGGGCGGGATTTTCCGTTTCGGCGCCATGCGGCTATGGCGATGGCGCTTTCCCATGTTCCTGACGTGATTCTCTCATGCTGACCCTGACCGACATAACCGTTCGCCTCGGCGGCAGAACGATCCTCGACCGCGCCACCGCGGCGATTCCGCCACGCGCGCGCGTCGGGTTGATCGGGCGTAACGGGGCGGGCAAATCGACATTGGTCCGCGTCATCGCCGACCTGCTCGAACCCGACGAAGGCGGTGCCGAGATGCCGCGCGGCACGCGGCTCGGCTATGTCGCGCAGGAGACCCCGGCGGGCGAGGGGACGCCGTTCCAAACGGTTTTGGCCGCCGACACCGAGCGTGCCGCTTTGCTCGCCGAAGACGCTTTGCTGCAGCAGGCGGAATCGGAGGACGAACTTCACCGCCTGGGCGACATCCACGAACGCCTGAACGCGATCGACGCGCATGCCGCCCCAGCGCGCGCGGCCCGCATCCTCGTCGGGCTCGGCTTCGACGAAGAGGCGCAGCATCGCTCGCTCGACGGCTTTTCGGGCGGTTGGCGGATGCGCGTCGCGCTTGCCGCGCTGCTGTTCTCGCAGCCCGATGTCCTGCTGCTCGACGAGCCTTCAAACCACCTCGATCTCGAAGCCGTGCTGTGGCTCGAGGATTTCCTCAAAAGCTATCGCGCGACGATCCTGATCGTCAGCCACGAACGCGATTTTCTCAACAACGTCGTCGATCACATCCTGCATCTCGAACGTGGCAAGCTGACGCTATATCCCGGCGGTTATGACGCATTCGAACGTCAGCGCGCCGAACGTCAGGCGCAGGCCGAGTCGGCGCGCGCGAACCAGGCGGCGCAGCGCGCCAAGCTCCAGGATTACGTCGCGCGAAACTCGGCCCGCGCCTCGACCGCCAAACAGGCGCAGAGCCGCGCCAAGATGCTTCAGAAGATGCAGCCGATCGCCGCTATCGTCGACGATCCGTCGCTGAGTTTCGATTTTCCCGATCCCGATCAGCTGCGTCCGCCGCTGATCACGCTCGACGCGGCGTCGGTCGGCTATGGCGAGACGCCGGTTCTCCAGCGGCTCAACCTCCGAATGGACCCCGACGACCGAATCGCGCTGTTGGGGCGCAACGGCAACGGCAAGACCACGCTGGCGCGCCTTCTCGCTGCGCAACTTCCTGCGATGGCGGGCGAAAAGACCGCGACGGGCAAGATGCGCGTCGGGTATTTCACGCAATATCAGGTCGAGGAACTGGACACCGACGACAATCCGCTCGCGCATATGACTCGGATCATGCCGGGTTCGTCTCCGGCGGCGGTGCGCGCGCAGCTTGGGCGCTTCGGCTTTTCCGGCGACAAGGCGATGACCAAGGTCGGCAAGCTGTCGGGCGGCGAACGCGCTCGGCTGGCGCTGGCGCTCGTCACGCGCGATGCGCCGCATCTGCTGATCCTCGACGAGCCGACCAACCACCTCGACGTCGATGCGCGCGAAGCGCTGGTTCAGGCGTTAAATGCGTATAAAGGCGCCGTCCTGCTGGTCAGCCACGACCGCCATATGCTGGAAATGACCGCCGACCGGCTGGTGCTGGTCGACAATGGCACCGCGCGCGAGTTCGACGGCAATCTCGACGATTACATCGCCTTCGTGCTGGCGGGCGACGCGACCGATGCGAAGTCATCCGCTTCGAAGGCCAGCCGCAAGGACGATCGCCGCGCCGCCGCCGAAAAGCGCGAGGCGGGTCAGGCGCTCAGGAAGCGCGCGCAGACCGCGGAAAAGGAACTGGGAAAACTCACCGCGGAGCGCAGCGCTCTCGACCGCGCGATGTTCGATCCCGCCGGTGCGGACGCGGCGCTCGCCAAGCTGGCGATGGGCGAATTGATGCGCCGCCGCGGCGAGATCGAGAAACGGATCGAGGCGGCGGAGGCGGATTGGCTGGCGGCGGGGGAAGCGCTGGAAGAGGCTTAATCGGTCGATATCCGTTGCAATCGGCGATTATTCGGCTCGAACATATAGTCGTACCGCTTCCCCGGCGGAGGCCGGGGTCCAGTTGGCACGCATAAGTATCGGGTGCTGCGCGTCGTAACCGTGTCGTCGCGACTGGGCCCCGGTCTGCGCCGGGGAGGCGTACATGTCGGACGGGTACAAGCAACGTTGCAATCAGGTGACGACATCCGGCTCCGTGCGCCCAATGTGCCGCGCGATCCGCGCTACAGCCTCCGCCGCTGCGGCAATATCTGACAGCATCTCGGTCGTATCCCCGTCGATCGCCTCGGCTTCATAGCGTTCGAGATACACCCGCAGCGTCGCCCCGCTCGTGCCGGTGCCGGACAAACGGAACACGACCCGGCTCTCGCCCGCGAACAGAATCCGCATGCCCTGCGCCAAGCTGACCGATCCATCGGTCGGATCGGTGTATGCAAAGTCGTCCGCCGCTACGATTTCGAGTCCGCCGACCGTCGTCCCCGATAACGCCGCGAGCTTGCCGCGCAGTTCCGCCATCAGCGCATCCGCCGCGACGCTGTCGACCCCCTCGTAATCGTGCCGCGCGTAATAATTGCGGCCGAATTTCGACCAGTGGTCGCGCGCCAGTTCGTCGACCGACTTGCCCGTCTTCGCGAGAATGTTCAGCCAAAGGAGCACCGCCCACAGGCCGTCCTTTTCGCGGACGTGATCGCTTCCCGTGCCCGCACTTTCCTCGCCGCAGATCGTCGCCATCCCGGCGTCGAGGAGGTTGCCGAAGAATTTCCATCCCGTCGGCGTCTCATAGGCCGCTATGCCCAGTGCCGCCGCGACACGATCGGCGGCGGCGCTCGTCGGCATCGAGCGCGCGATGCCCTTGAGCCCGTTCGCATAGCCCGGCGCGAGATGCGCGTTCGCCGCCAGTATCGCGAGCGAATCGGACGGGGTGATGAAACGGCCGCGCCCGATGACGAGGTTGCGGTCGCCATCGCCGTCCGAAGCCGCGCCGAAATCGGGCGCGTCCGCGGCCATCATCGTCGCGTACAATTCATGCGCGTGGACGAGGTTGGGATCGGGATGATGCCCGCCGAAATCCTCCAGTGGCGTGGAGTTGCGCACCGTTCCCGTCGCAAAGTCGAGGCGACGTTCGAGGATCTCGACCGCATACGGCCCGGTCACCGCGCTCATCGCGTCGAACGCCATCGTCAGCTTTGCTTCGCGGATCGCGGCGAAATCGAACAAAGTCTCCATCAGCGCGGCGTAATCGGCGACGGGATCGACGACCTCCACGACCATGTCGACGACGTGGCTCTCGCCGGGCGTATCGAGATCGACATCGGTCGCATCGACGATGCGGTAAGCGTCAATCGTCAGCGTCCTTGCGTGGATCGCCTCGGTGACATGCTCGAGCGCGGGGCCGCCGTTGGCGATATTGTACTTGATGCCGAAATCTTCGTCAGGCCCGCCGGGGTTATGACTCGCCGACAGGATCAAACCACCGATCGCCCCGCGCTTGCGGATCAAATGCGATGCCGCCGGCGTGGAGAGGATACCCCCCTGCCCCACCACGACACGGGCGAACCCGTTGGCCGCGGCCATCCGGATCGCGATGCCGATAACCTTGCGGTTGAGAAAGCGTCCGTCGCCGCCGATCACGAGCGTCGAACTATCCTTCGCTTCGATCGCGTCGAACACCGATTGGATGAAATTCTCGGCGTAGTTCGGCTGCTGGAACAAGCGCACCTTCTTGCGCAGCCCTGAGGTGCCGGGCTTCTGATCGAGATATGGCGTGGTCGCGACGGTCGTGATCATGGCCAAACCCGATACAGGTCCGTGCGCCGCCGTCCACTCGTCTCCGCCGCCGTGTCCTGGTTGCGCGGATCGTCCTGGCGAGGCACGGATGCCGCGTGTCGTTCGCTCGCCGTCACCCGCTCGTACTGATTCTGATTCTTGCCGCCCTGCTGCGCGTCTTCGTGACGTGGGGCGCGAGCGCGCATCATCCCGACGAGATTTTCCAATATCTCGAACAGGCGCATCGGCTGGTCTTCGGCTACGGCTTCATCCCGTGGGAATATCGCGAGGGGATGCGGAGTTGGCTCGTCCCGATCGCGCTTGCGGGGCCGATGTGGCTTGGCGGAATGGCCGCGCCGACGACGCTGGCGTATCTGGTGCTGCCGCGGATGCTGGTGACGCTAGCGACACTGGGGATCGTGTGGGGAGCGTGGTCGCTCGGGAAACGTCTGTCGCGGCGGCACGCGATCGTCGCCGCCTTCGTCGCCGCAATCTGGTTCGAGCAGGTCTTTTACGCCAGCCATACGCTGACCGAGACAATGGCGACCGCGGCGGCGATACCTGGAATTGCACTTCTTCAGTCCGAACGGCGCCGAAGCCTCGCGGCGTCCGGCGCGTTGCTCGCGCTCGCGGCGCTGGTGCGGTTTCATTACGCGCCGGTGCTGGCGTTTCTCGTGGTCTGGCGATGCCGGCTCGATTGGCGGGCGTGGGCGGCGGTGATCGTCGGGGCGGCACCGGTTCTCGCCGGCTCCGCGCTGGTCGATGTCGCGATGGGGATGCGACCGTACGACTGGATCGTCGTCAATTTCCGGCGGAATGTCATCGAGAATGCGTCGGCGAATTACGGGGTGTCGGGGCCGCTGTTCTACCTGCGCCAGCTCGGCAAATCCTGGGGTTATGCGTTCGTTCCGGTCGTCTTCCTCGCGGTATTCGGGAGCCGGCATTATCCGCAATTACTGATCGCGGCAGTACTGACGGTCGGGCTGCACATGCTGATCGGGCATAAGGAGCCGCGATTCATCCTGCTGGCGACGACGCTGCTCGTGATCCTCGCGGCGACCGGGACGGTGAATCTAATCGAGATGGCGACGGAGCGGCGGGACGCCTTGACCGGGGCCGCGCTGGCCGGATGGGCCGTGGTGAGCCTGGCGCTCGCGCTGACCGGCGAGATGCGGCTGCGCTGGTCGAGCGAGGCGCCCGCACTATCCGCCGCAATCCGCGCCGGGCAGGACCCGAAGCTGTGCGGGATGGCGACTTACGGGATGCGCTATTGGGAATCGGGGGGTTATACCTTCCTCCATCGCGACGTGCCGGTCTATCCCTTGTCGGCGAGCGACGAGATCACCATTCCTCCGATCGACCGGGCGTCGCTCGCGCTGATCTCGCCGGGGTTCGACGCGATATTGACGACGCCTGTGGGGATTCCGGACATTCCCAAAAACTATCGCCTCGTCACCTGCCGCATCCCACCGCGCCTGCTGTCGAGCGCGGCGGAGCAGGCCGGGCGGGCGATCTGCCTGTATCGCCGGGCGGGCGGGTGCGATCCGGCGGTGGCGAGCGCCTGGCGGTTGCGGTGATGCGGTTGCGAAGAATGTATGAAAATAATCCGTCATGCCGGACTTGTTCCGGCATCCACCGCGCCGCAAGCCAACCGGCGGTGGGTAGCGCGGCACGATGGACCCCGGAACAAGTCCGGGGTGACGGGGCGTGCGGTGGCGATCGGCACCAAATCTACTCTCCCCGCTCGATCCGCACGAGCAGCGCGCCTTCGCTGACTTGGTTCCCCGCCGCAGCGTTGAGTTCGGCGACCGTCCCGTCGAACGGCGCGACGAGCGAATGTTCCATCTTCATCGCCTCGAGCGTGACGAGCTTCTGCCCCTTGGCGACCGCATCGCCTGCGGCGACCTCCACCGCGATGACGCGGCCGGGCATCGGCGAGAGGATCGCACCGTCGGCGGCGGCACCGGTAGCGGTGCCGCGTTGCGAGTGCGGCTGGAAATAGAACAGCTGGCCTTCTTCGTTCGAAACAAGCACACCATCATCGATCCAACTGATCGTGCTGGCATACCGGCCCCCTCGGTCGTGCAGAGGAGCGCTCGTTGGCTGACCATCGACTAGGATTTCCATTGTCGGTTGTAGCGGCGCGTTCAGGCGAAAGCCGACATTGTGCTCATGACAGATTTCCGCTCCGCGCGGCGGGCGGTCGGCAAGTTTCCCATTTGCCACACGTCGGAGCAATTCGTTCGCACCTATCGCTAGTGTGCCTTCGTTGAGAAGCGCAGGTCTTGTGAGCTCAACCTGCTTTCGCTCGATCAGCCCGGTATCCACATTGCCGAAGCCGAAATCGCCGTCGAGGAGGCACCGGCGGATGAAGTTCGCGTTTGCCTTGACGGGCCAAACAACAGCATCGGAAGCGCAATCCGCCAAGGTATCGATAGCTTCGGCACGATCTTTTCCGTGGACGATCAGCTTGGCGATCATAGGATCATAAAATGAGGGAACCGTATCGCCCTGCTCATAGCCGGTCTCAATACGACACTGATATTCGCGCAACGCAAATCGTCGGAGCTGGCCAATACTCGGCAGAAAGCCTGTAACCGGATCCTCCGCATACAACCGCGCCTCGATCGCCCAGCCATCGATGCTCAACTCATCCTGCCGCTTCGGCAACGCCTCCCCGCTCGCGACGCGCAGCTGCCATTCGACCAGGTCCTGCCCGGTAATCTCCTCGGTCACCGGGTGCTCGACCTGCAACCGCGTGTTCATTTCCATGAACCAGATGCGGTCCGCCCTCAGGCCTTCGCTGGCGTCGGCGATGAATTCGATCGTGCCGGCACCGACGTAATCGACCGCCTTCGCGGCGCGGACGGCGGCGGCGCAGATCGCTTCGCGGGTCGCGTCGTCCATGCCCGGCGCGGGGGCTTCCTCGATCACCTTCTGGTGGCGGCGCTGGAGGCTGCAGTCGCGTTCGAACAGATGGATGACGTTGCCGTGGGTGTCGCCGAACACCTGCACTTCGATGTGGCGCGGGCTGAGAATGTATTTTTCGATCAGGACGCGATCGTCGCTGAACGACGACGCGGCCTCGCGCTGACAGGATATTAGCGCGTCGGCGAAGTCGGCGGCGTCATCGACGCGGCGCATGCCCTTGCCGCCGCCGCCTGCGACGGCCTTGATCAGGACGGGGTAGCCGATCTTGTCCGCCTCGGCCTTCAGGTGATCGGGGTCTTGATCCTCGCCGAGATAGCCGGGGGTGACGGGCACGCCGGCGGCGATCATCCGCGTCTTGGCGGCATCCTTTAATCCCATCGCGCGGATGCTGTCGGGGTTGGGGCCGACCCAGATCAGGCCCGCGTCGAGCACGCTCTGCGCGAAATCGGCGTTTTCGCTGAGAAAGCCGTAGCCGGGGTGGATCGCCTCGGCGCCGGTCTGTTTCGCGGCGGCGATGATCTTTTCGCCGACGAGATAGCTTTCGCGCGCGGGCGACGCGCCGATGTGGACCGCTTCGTCGGCCTGGCGGACGTGGAGCGCCTTCGCGTCGGCGTCGGAATAGACCGCGACGGTGCGGATGCCCATCGCGCGCGCGGTGCGGATGATGCGGCAGGCGATCTCGCCGCGATTGGCGATGAGGAGCGAGGTTATCATTGCGCGTCGCATCCCGTCGTTCGCTGCGACCAAGTGACGTTGAGGACTTTCCAGCTGCCGTTTTCGCGGACGACGTCGAACAGGTCGTAGCCGCAATGCTGCGTGACGCCGTTCTTGAAGACCGTAAACCGCGCCCAGACGTATCCAACGTCGCCGTCGGCCTCGATAGCCGGGTCGAATATCCGCTCCTCGTAACGATCCGCACCTTCCGTCTTGAGGCTGGCGGCGAACTCGGCCCAACTAATCCGCTTCACGACGCGTTTGCCGGCGACATCGAAAGCGGCCGTCAGCCCGCCCTCCGTACGCGACGCGGCGAGGACCGCGGCGCTGTCCTTGTCGCCGATCGCGCGCAGGATCGCGTTGACGGGCGCCATCACCTGCCCTTCCTCGCTTTCGGGAGGTGGGAGGCCGGTGCCCTTCGGCATCGGTGCGTCTGGAGTGACTTGCAGCGCGAGGAGGAGAGCGAGGATCATGAGGTGTCCTTATTCCTCCCGGAACGGGGAGGATTTTCCGCGGTGCCCGTCACATCCGGAAAACGCCGAACCTCGGCGTTTCGGGGATCGGGGCGTTGAGGGTTGCGGCGAGCGCGAGGCCGAGCACATCACGGGTTTGCGCGGGGTCGATGATGCCGTCGTCCCACAGGCGCGCGGTGGCGTGATACGGGTTGCCTTGCGATTCGTAATCGTCGCGGATCGGTTGTTTGAAGGCTTCGGCCTGTTCGGGGGTCCAGGTGTCGGCGTCGCGGTGGACCGTGGCCAGCACGCTTGCCGCCTGTTCGCCGCCCATCACGCTGATGCGGCTGTTGGGCCAGGTGAACAGGAAACGTGGCGAATACGCCCGCCCGCACATGCCGTAATTGCCCGCGCCGAAGCTGCCGCCGATCAGGATCGTGATCTTGGGGACGGTTGCGGTCGCGACCGCGGTCACCAGTTTGGCGCCATGTTTCGCAATGCCTTCCGCCTCGTATCTGCCACCGACCATGAAGCCTGAGATGTTCTGGAGGAATAGCAGCGGAATATGCCGCTGGCAGGCGAGTTCGATGAAATGGGCGCCCTTCTGCGCGCTCTCGCTGAACAGCACGCCATTGTTGGCGAGGATCGCGACGGGGATGCCCCAGATGTGCGCGAAGCCGCAGACCAGGCTGCTGCCGTAGAGCGATTTGAACTCGTGAAATTCGGAGGCATCGACGAGGCGCGCGATGACTTCGTGGACATCATAGGGCGCGCGGACGTCGTTGGGGATGATGCCATAAAGGTCTTCGGCATCGAATTTCGGCAGGCGCGGGTCCTTTAGATTGACCGGCGCCTGTTCGGGCGCGGCAAGCGTCGAGACAATGTCGCGGACGATCGTCAGCGCGTGTTCGTCATTCTCGGCGACGTGATCGACGACACCCGATTTGCGGCCGTGGGTCTCCGCGCCGCCCAGTTCCTCGGCGCTGATCACCTCGCCCGTCGCGGCTTTCACCAAGGGCGGGCCAGCGAGGAAGATCGTGCCCTGGTTGCGGACGATGATCGTCTCGTCGCTCATCGCGGGGACGTACGCGCCGCCGGCGGTGCAGCTGCCCATGACGCAGGCGATCTGCGAGATACCCTTCGCGCTCATGTTCGCCTGGTTGTAGAAGATGCGGCCGAAATGCTCGCGGTCGGGGAAGACCTCGGCCTGGTGCGGCAGGTTCGCGCCGCCCGAATCGACGAGGTAGATGCACGGGAGCCGGTTTTCCTCGGCGATCTCCTGCGCGCGGAGGTGCTTCTTGACGGTCATCGGGTAATAGGTGCCGCCCTTCACGGTCGCGTCGTTGCAGACGATCATGCACTGGCGGCCCGAGACGCGGCCGATGCCTGCGATCATGCCAGCGCCGGGGATTTCGCCGCCATAAAGGTCATTCGCGACGAGCTGGCCGATTTCGAGAAACGGGCTCCCGGGGTCGAGCAGGCGTTCGACGCGGTCGCGCGGTAGGAGTTTGCCGCGGCCGACGTGGCGGTCGCGCGATTTCTCGCTGCCGCCGAGCGCGGCGGTCGCGACGCGGGCGCGGAGATCTTCGGCGAGCGCGCGGTTGTGCGCGGCGTTGGCGCGGAAATCGTCGGACTCGGCGGAGAGCTTGGTATCGAGCACCGGGGCGCTCATGCGGGCATCCTTGTGGTTCTAAGCGTGACTAGCGAGCCGCCGCCGCCAAGGGAAGGCACTGGAGTCCGCCGCGTCATGGGCGTAGCAGCCACATCATACACATAATCGGAGAGAATGCCCCATGACGCGTCCCATCCTGCTCGCCCTGTTGCTGGCGAGCGTATCGGCCTGTTCGGTGAAGACCGCTGGCGACACCAACGGCAGCGCGGCGGCGGCGCAGCCGGCTTCGGGGCCGGCTTCGGGGACGCTCGCCGGGGTCGATCCGAGCTTCATCGACGAGAGCGTGAAGCCGGGCGACGATTTCAATGCCTATGCCAATGGCGCGTGGGTGAAGACCGCGGAAATTCCCGCCGACCGGTCGTCCACCGGAGTCGGTTACGACGTGCAACAGATCGCCGAGGGTCGGAACCGCGAATTGTTCGCCGGGATCGTCAAATCGAATCCGGCAGCGGGTTCTGACCCAAAACGGATCGCGGATTATTACACCGCTTATATGGATACGGGCGCGATCGAGCGACGCGGGCTTGCGCCGCTGAAAGGTCAGCTCGACGCGATCGCGGCGCTTGCGGACAAGACCGCGCTGTCGGCGATGCTCGGCGCGAATATGCGTGCGGATACCGATCCGCTCAACGCGACCGATTTCGAGACCGAGAATCTGTTCGGGCTGTTCGTGACGCAGAGCCTGAACGATCCGAACACGACTGTGCCGTATCTGATGCAGGGTGGGCTCGGGCTGCCCGATCGCGATTATTATCTGTCGTCGAAACCCGAGATGGCGGGGCAGCGTGCGGGGTACAAAACCTATGTCACGAAACTGCTGACGCTGGCGGGGATGAGCGACGCAAGCGCGCGCGCCGACCGGATCATCGCGCTGGAGACGAAGATCGCGCAGGCGCACGCCGACATCATCACCAGCCAGAGCGCCAAATTGGGCGACAATCCGTGGAAGCGCGCCGATTTCGCGAAGATGGCGCCGGGGGTCGACTGGGACGCCTATTGGAACGCGGCGCAACTGCCGACCCAGCAGGACTTCATCGTCTGGCAACCCGCGGCGATCACGAAATTGTCGGCGATGGTCGCGTCGGAGCCGATGCAGACATGGCAGGACTGGCTGGCGTTCCACGCGATCAACCAGGTGACGGCGGTGCTGCCCAAGGCGTTCGACGACGCGCATTTCGCGTTCTTCGACAACAGCCTGAACGGCACGCCCGAGCAGCAGACGCGCGAGAAGCGCGCGATCGCGGCGACCAACAGCGCGCTCGGCGATGCGGTCGGCAAGCTCTATGCCGACAAATATTTCCCCGCCTCGTCGAAAACCGAGATCGAGGGGATGGTGAAGAACATCGTCGCCGCGTTCGACGCGCGGCTGGCGACGCTCGATTGGCTGTCGCCCGCGACCAAGGAAGAGGCGCGCAAGAAGCTTCAGGTGCTGCATGTCGGCGTCGGCTATCCCGACAAATGGCGTGATTATTCGACGTTCGACGTCCGCGCCGACGATCCGGTCGGCAACCTCCAGCGCGCGCGGCTGGTGCGGTACAAGCAGCAGATCGGCAAGATCGGCCAAGGCGTCGATCGTGACGAATGGTGGATGACGCCGCAAACGGTGAATGCGATCAACATACCCCTCCAGAACGCGCTCAATTTCCCCGCCGCGATCCTCGAGACGCCGTATTTCGATGCGCGGTTCGATGCGGCGGCGAATTACGGGTCGATCGGAGCGATCATCGGGCACGAGATCAGCCACAGCTTCGACAATCTGGGCGCGGATTTCGATTCGACGGGGCGGCTGCACAATTGGTGGACCCCCGCCGATCTCAAGCATTTCGACGAGCAGGGCCAGGCTCTGGTCGCGCAATATAACGCGTATGAGGCGTTTCCCGGGCTGCACCTCAACGGCGCGCAGGAACTGGGCGAAAATATCGCCGACGTCGCGGGGCTGACGGCGGCGTACGAGGCGTATCGCAAGTCGCTGAACGGCAAGGAGGCGCCCGTCATCGGAGGACTGAGCGGCGACCGGCGGTTCTTCCTGGCGTTCGCGCAAGGCTGGCGGACGAAGATGCGCGACAAGGCGCTCCGCGCGCGGATCGCGACCGATGTCCACGCGCCCGCGATGTGGCGGGTGCAGACGGTGCGAAACCTCGATGCCTGGTATTCGGCGTTTCAGGTGCAGGCCGGGCAGAAGCTGTTTCTGGCGCCGGAGAAACGGGTGAAGGTTTGGTGAGGTAACGCCTTCCCAAGCCGGGGAAGATTTTACGCCGCGCCGATCAGTTCGCGACCGATCAGCATCCGCCTGATCTCGTTCGTCCCCGCGCCGATGTCGAGCAGCTTGGCATCGCGGTAATAGCGTTCGACCGGCCAGTCCTTGGTGTAGCCCGCGCCGCCGAGCGCCTGCACCGCCTCGTTCGCGACGCGGACCGCGTTGTCGCTCGCGAGCAGGATCGCACCCGCCGCGTCGTGGCGCGTGGTCTTGCCTGCGTCGCACGATTTGGCGACCGCATAGACATAGGCACGCGCCGAATTGAGCGCGACCGCCATGTCGGCGACCTTGGCCTGCATCAGTTGGAACGCGCCGATGGGTTTGCCGAATTGCTTGCGTTCGCGAAGGTACGGCAGGACCACGTCGAGGCACGCCTGCATGATGCCGAGCTGGATTCCGGCGAGGACGGTGCGTTCGTAGTCGAGCCCCGACATCAGCACACCGACGCCGCCGTTGAGCGGGCCCATGATGTTTTCTTCGGGGACCTCGCAATTGTCGAAGACGAGTTCCGCGGTGGGCGAGCCGCGCATGCCCATCTTGTCGATTTTCTGGCCGATCGAGAAACCGGGCATGTCCTTTTCGATCAGGAAGGTGGTGATGCCGCGACTGCCCTCCCCGGTCTTCGCGTAGACGACGAGCGTGTCGGCGTATTCCGCGTTGGTGATCCAGAATTTGGTGCCGTTGAGGACGTAGCCGCCCTGCACCGCATCAGCCTTTAATTTCATCGAGACGACGTCGGAACCCGCATTCGCCTCCGACATCGCGAGGCTGCCGACGTGTTCGCCCGAGACGAGTTTGGGGAGGTATTTCGCCTTCTGCTCGTCACTGGCCCAGCGACGGATCTGATTGACGCACAGGTTCGAATGCGCGCCGTAGCTGAGGCCGATCGAGGCGGACGCGCGGCTGACTTCCTCGACCGCGACGACGTGTTCGAGGTAGCCGAGCGCGAGGCCGCCATATTCCTCCTCGACGGTGATGCCGTGCAGGCCGAGTTCGCCCATCGCGGGCCATAGCTCGCGCGGGAACCAGTCGTCAGCGTCGATCTTCGCCGCGAGCGGGGCGATCTTGTCGGTCGCGAAACGCTGCGTCGTCTCGCGGATCATGTCGGCGTTTTCACCGAGCGCGAAATCAAGGGTCGCGTCCATGATTACGCCGCGAGCTTGCGCAGGACGTATTGCAGGATGCCGCCGTTGAGGAAATATTCGAGTTCGTTGACGGTATCGATCCGGCAACGCGTCTGAAATTTCTCGGTCGTGCCGTCGGAGCGGACCAGCTTGACGGTGACGTCCTGACGCGGGCGGATGTCGGCGACGTTCTGGATCGTGAAGGTCTCGCTGCCGATCAGCTTCAGCGTGTCGCGCGTGATATCTTCGGCGAATTGCAATGGAAGTACGCCCATGCCGACGAGGTTCGAGCGGTGGATGCGTTCGAAGCTCTCCGCGATGACCGCTCGGACGCCGAGCAAATTGGTACCCTTCGCCGCCCAGTCGCGCGACGAGCCGGTGCCGTATTCCTTGCCCGCGATGACCACCAGCGGGGTGGCGTCGGCCTTAAACCGCATCGCCGCGTCGTAGATCGGCATCACTTCGCCCTCGTAGGACGACATGCCTCCCTCGATTCCCGAGAGCATTTCGTTCTTGATGCGGATGTTGGCGAAGGTGCCGCGCATCATCACGTCATGGTTGCCGCGGCGCGCGCCGTAGCTGTTGAAGTCGGCGCGGCTGACCTGATGCTCCTGTAGGTAGACACCCGCGGGGCTGTCCGCCTTGATGCTGCCCGCCGGGCTGATGTGATCGGTGGTGATCGAATCGCCGAGGATCGCAAGCGCTTTCGCCTCGATGATGTCGCGGACCGGCGCCGGGGTCATCTCCATCCCGTCGAAATACGGCGGGTTGGCGATATAGGTGCTGCCCGCGCGCCAGGTGTAGGTGTCGGAGCCTTCGACCTCGATGCCGCGCCACTTCTCGTCACCTGCGTAGACGTTCCCGTAACGTGCTTCGAACATGGACGAATCGATGTTCGCGGTCATCAGCTCGCTGACTTCCTGATTGCTTGGCCAAATGTCTTTCAGGAACACGTCGGCGCCGTCGCTCCCCTGCCCTAGCGGGGTTTCGACCATGTCGGTGGTGACGCTGCCCTTGATCGCATAGGCGACGACGAGCGGTGGCGAGGCGAGGAAGTTGGCGCGGACGTCGGGCGACACGCGGCCTTCGAAATTGCGGTTGCCCGATAGGACGCTGGCGGCGACGAGATCGTTGTCGGCGATCGCCTTCGAGATCGCGGGCGCGAGCGGGCCCGAATTGCCGATGCAGGTGGTGCAGCCGTAACCGACGAGGTTGAAGCCTAGCGCGTTCAGGTCTTCGGTCAGGCCCGCCTTGTCCAAGTAGTCGGTGACGACCTGCGATCCCGGCGCGAGGCTGGTCTTGACCCAGGGTTTCGCGGTCAGCCCCTTTTCGCGCGCCTTGCGGGCGACGAGGCCCGCGGCAACCAGCACCGACGGGTTCGAGGTGTTGGTGCAGCTGGTGATCGCGGCGATGACGACGTCGCCGTCGCCGATGTCGTGGTCCCTGCCCTCGACCGCAACGCGTGCTGGCTGTTCCTTGTGGTAGAGTTTGTGGAGGTCGCCGTTGAAGACCTCGTCGACCTTCGACAGCGACACCTTGTCCTGCGGGCGCTTCGGCCCGGCGAGGCTCGGCACCACGGTCGCCATGTCGAGTTCGAGCGTGTCGGTGAACACCGGATCGGGCGAATCGGCATGACGCCACATACCCTGCGCCTTGGCGTAAGCCTCGGTCAGCGCGATCGTTTCCGCGGGGCGCCCGGTCAGCCGCATGTAATCGAGCGTGCGGCCGTCGACCGGGAAGAAGCCGCAGGTCGCGCCGTATTCGGGCGCCATGTTGGCGATCGTCGCGCGATCGGCGAGCGTCATCACGTCGAGGCCGGGGCCGAAGAATTCGACGAAGCGCCCGACGACGCCCTTGGCGCGGAGCATCTGCGTGACGGTGAGGACGAGATCGGTCGCGGTGATCCCCTCGGCGAGTTTGCCGGTCAGTTTGAAGCCGACGACTTCGGGGATCAGCATGCTGACGGGCTGGCCGAGCATCGCCGCCTCCGCCTCGATCCCGCCGACGCCCCAGCCGAGGACGCCGAGGCCGTTGATCATCGTCGTGTGACTGTCGGTGCCGACGAGCGTATCGGGGTATGCGATCGTCGCATCCTGGTGTTTCGAGGACCAGACGGCCTGACCGATATATTCGAGGTTCACCTGGTGGCAGATGCCGGTGCCGGGGGGCACGACCGAGAAATTATCGAGCGCCTTCGATCCCCATTTGAGGAATTCGTAGCGTTCGAAATTGCGGGCATATTCGAGTTCGACATTGTCCGCAAACGCCTTGGGCGTGCCGAATTCGTCGACCATCACCGAGTGATCGATGACGAGGTGAACGGGGACCTGCGGGTTGATCTTGGCCGGATCGCCGCCGAGCCTGGTGATCGCGTCGCGCATCGCGGCGAGATCGACGACGCAGGGAACGCCGGTGAAATCCTGCATCAACACGCGCGCGGGGCGATACTGGATCTCGCGATCGCTTCGGCAATCCTTCTGCCAATCGACGATCGCCTGGATATCGGCCTCGGTCACGGTGACGCCGTCTTCGAAGCGGAGCATGTTTTCGAGCAGCACCTTCATCGAGAAGGGCAACCGCGAGATGTCGCCGTATTTCTCCTCGGCCGTGGCGAGCGCGAAATAGTCGTAGGATTTGCCGCCTGCGTTAAGCGTGGTGCGAGAGTTCAGCGTGTCCTGGCCGATGGCGGTCATGCGGGTCGTTGTCCCTTGTCGTTGCGGCCCGTGGCAGTACGCGGCTTGCGACGACGACGGCGCGGGATGCCGACGACGACGCGCGGCGCGCCCGGTGCGGGGCGGAGGTGCGGTGTCGGGGGTGGCCTTAGCGTAGGGCCGCGGTGGGGGGAAGAGTTGCGAAAAGCGTACTAGCGCGTGGATACGATCGGGATCGCGCTTGCAGCGGTCTAATCCAGCTTCAAGGCAGTGTACGGAATCTGGAAATACTCCAGCACCGTGCGGGCAGCCCGGCCAACCGGCGAGCGCGTCCGCTTGAAGAACAGTTCGGCGAAATTGACGCCCAAACCGATGAACGGTTTACGCTGTGGTATCACGCCGTTGCGACGATCCGCGAGCGTGAAATTCTTGGCATAATATCCGACTTGGAACTCCAGGAAGCGTAACGGTGTACGATTGATCCCCGAGAAACCGGACGCTTTGAACGCGAGCAAAAACCGTTCCTGTTCGAAATGTTCTTTGCCCTGGAACGTATAGATTTCATGGTTGGGGACGATCGATATGCGAAAGTCAACTTTCTCTTTCAGCCCTGGCACAGAATTGCGAAGGACCGAAAATCCGGCCCCCGCAAAGTTGAACGCGGTGTCCTGTAGCGAAAATCCACTTCCCGCATGCACGGCGTCGTATAACTCGCCATATAGTTGCAAACCTGCTCCCAGCGCGGCCGCGGTCACGGCGCTGGCGGGTCCACCACCCGTTTTTCTCGCCATTCGCCGATAAAGGATTTCCGAGAAAAGATAGGTATTGAACGAATGCGCGAGTTTGTCGACGCCGAGGTCTGCGGTGTTCTTCCCGAAAAAACCTTCGTCCTGAAACCGGAACGATTGTGGGTCGTCGATGACCTTGCCGATATTGGTCGCGGTTATCACGGCGAATATCGCCGCTGTTTCCCATTTGACCGTTCCCACCCGGCTACCGAACGAACGGTAGCGCAGGTCCGGGTCCGCAGGCGCGTCCGCCGCTTGATCCGATGGCCCGTAAATCCCGTTTTCCGGCCCCGGCGCAGGCCCATCGATATAGGATGAATCCGCAGACGCCCGCAGATCGCTGTCGTCGAATTTGTTCGGTCGGCTTTCGATGTCGAATGCCACCGTCAACACGGGAGCGGACGTCTCGGTCGGCTGAGCGTCGATCAACCCGCTTTCCAATGGCCCGGCGACAGCAGGCGTAGAAAGCGCAAGCCCATATAATATTGCAATGGTTGCTATTCCGGTCTCAGCATGTCGCCGAAGACGCCTTCTCCACTCGCCGTCTTTCTCTCGCACAGGCGACGCTATTCGACGGAACCTACTCATACTCGGAGACTCCCCTGCCGTAGAGCCTAGGGGCCCAACGATGAACTGGTAAGTCCGTTATTGTTGATCTGTATCAAGTTAATCGAGTGTCTGCACCGTCGTGGGCCTAACTTCCCTGTTTTCCTCGGCTATGGACCGAGCGGTTCGTGGGACCGACCTCCCAACACGAATCCCCGGCACGTCAAAGGGTGGCTGGAGCCGGTCGTCTTTCAGGGGCAGGTGGTGGCGCACAAGAGGCACTATTCGAATTCGGCGCTGCGGCTGCTGATCCAGCGCGAGGGCAAGGCGCGTTGATGTCGGAAGCGGGCAGCGCGACGCCTCTGGCACGTTTCTCGACTTCGCTCGAAACAAACGGGATTTTTCGGGTGACGCAGATGGATTACCCTATCCGGTGCCGGAATACTGTCGCGGCCCGCGCTTTTCTGCCACGAGCCGCGGGATGAACCGGCTGTCCCCCGACGAATCCGACGCGCGGTTCATCCGGCGGGTAGTACTGGTCATCGTGGTCGGCGTCGTCACGGCGGCGATCTATGTTACGGGCGACCTGCTGATTCTGGCGTTCGGGGCGATCCTGGGGGCGATCGTCATTCATGCGATCGCGGAATTCTATGACGAGCGGCTGCATGTTCCCGCGAGGCCCGCGGTGGCGCTGGCGATCGTTACCGTGCTGGCGATCATCGCCTTGCTCGGCTGGCTGTTCGGGGTGGAGTTTCGGGCGCAGGTCAATCTGCTGGTGTTGCGGTTGCCGGGGCTGCTCGATCAACTCGCGGCGTATCTGTCGCAGACGCCGGTCGGGGCGAAGGTGGTCGATGCGGTGCAGGCGGCGTTCGCTGGCAGCCGGGTGGCGCAGGATATCGGCGGGCTGGCGCAAGGCGCGGGCGAGTTGATCCTCAACAGCGTGCTGGTGTTGGTCGGTGCGATCTTCTTCGCGGTCGACCCCAAGGTTTACGAACGCGGCTTCCTGCTGCTGATGCCGCCTTCGAAGCGCGCCGCAATGGAGGATGCGCTGGGCGATGTCGCATCGACGTTGCGGCTGTGGTTGCGCGCGCAGTTGATCCAGATGACAACGATGGGGGTGTTGATCGGGGTCGGGCTGGCGATCGCGGGGGTGCCGTCGGCACCGGCGCTGGGGCTGCTCGTCGCGCTCAGCGAGTTCGTGCCGTACATCGGGCCGACTGCCGCGATGCTGCCCGCGCTGGGGCTCGCCGCGACCGTGGGGACGGAGCAGATCGTCTGGACGCTCGTCGTGTTCGCGGTCGTGCGGTTGCTCCAGACCAATTTCATCACGCCCTACGTCACGAGCCGGGTGATCGCGATCCCACCCGCGATCACGCTGTTCGCGATTCTGGCGATCGGCGCGGTGTTCGGGTTGTTCGGGTTGTTCTTCTCCGCCGCCATCCTGGTGGTGATCTTCACGCTGATCCGCAGCCTCTATCTGCGCGACGTTCTGGGCGAGGATATCCCACGTAGCGAGGAGCGTACGTTGTTCACGGCGCGGGGGCGCCTGCGCGACTCGCCGGATTCGCTCGATTAAATCGAAATTAACCTTTTGCGTTCAGATCGCATTTGGTTAATGAATCTTACGAGGGCCGGGCAAGGGGTGCCTTTTGGCCATCGAACAGGGGACTGCGAGATGCGCGTACTGCTGATCGAGGACGAGCCGACCACGGCCAAGGCCATCGAACTGATGCTGACGACCGAGGGCTTCAACATCTACACGACCGATCTGGGCGAAGAGGGCCTCGATCTTGGGAAGCTGTACGATTACGACATCATCCTGCTCGACCTGAATCTTCCCGACATGCACGGGTATGACGTGCTGAAGAAGCTGCGCGTCGCGCGGGTCACCACGCCGGTGCTGATCCTGAGCGGCATCAGCGAGATGGATTCGAAGGTGCGCAGCTTCGGCTTCGGCGCGGACGATTACGTAACCAAGCCTTTCCACCGCGAAGAACTGGTGGCGCGCATCCACGCTGTCGTCCGCCGTTCGAAGGGCCATTCGCAGTCGGTGATTAAGACCGGCAAGCTGGCGGTAAACCTGGATGCTAAGACCGTCGAAGTCGATGGCGCGCGCGTTCACCTGACCGGCAAGGAATATGCGATGCTGGAGCTGCTGTCGCTCCGCAAGGGCACCACGCTGACCAAGGAAATGTTCCTCAACCATCTGTATGGCGGGATGGACGAGCCCGAATTGAAGATCATCGACGTCTTCATCTGCAAGCTGCGCAAGAAACTGACGATGGCGACCGATGGCGAGAATTATATCGAGACGGTGTGGGGCCGCGGCTATGTGCTGCGCGAGCCCGAAGAGGTGGTGGCCGCCGCGGTCGCGTAACGCATCTCCCGCGTATTCGGGGAGCGGGCCGCGGCATCGGGGGGTGCCGCGGCCTTTTCTTTTTTGTTGGGCGTATCTGTAGTTAGCGGCCATTCGATCTCCCCCCTCCGTCAGGACAAGCCTGACACCCTCCCCCTGGCGGGGGAGGATTTCATGCCGACAACTGGACCGGACGCCGTGCTTCACTCCACCGGATCGAACACCGACCAACCCGTCCGCTGGACCAGCCGCTCAAGCGCCAGCATCCCCAATTGCGAATTGCCGCGTTCGTTGAGGCCGGGGGACCAGACCGCGATCGAGGCGCGGCCCGGCACCACCGCGAGGATGCCGCCGCCGACGCCCGATTTGCCGGGCAGGCCGACGCGGTAGGCGAATTCGCCCGAGCCGTCGTAATGGCCGCACGTCATCATCAGCGCGTTGATGCGGCGGGCGCGTTGGGCGGAGACGATGGTCGAGTTCGTCGCGGGGTTGCGGCCCGCGCTCATCAAATACCGCCCGGCCAGCGCGAGTTGACGGCAAGACATCGCCAGCGCGCAATGGTGGAAATAGACGCCCAGGACGCGCTCCACCGCATTGTCGAGATTGCCGAACGCGCGCATGTAATTGGCGAGCGCGATGTTGCGGTAACCGGTGGCGAGTTCCTCCGCCGCGACCGCGTCGTCGATCACGATATCCTCGTCGCCCGACAATGCGCGGACGAAGCGGAGCATCTCGCCGATCGCCTCGCGCGGCTCGTTGCGGCCGAGCAGGACGTCGGCGACGACGATCGCGCCGGCGTTGAGGAACGGGTTGCGCGGGATGCCGTGTTCGGTTTCAAGCTGAACGATCGAGTTGAACGCGCTGCCCGAGGGTTCGCGACCGACGCGGCGCCACAGCGCGTCGCCGACGTGGCCGAGTGCGAGGGTGAGCGCGAAGACTTTCGAGATGCTCTGGATCGAGAATGGCGTGTCGGCGTCGCCGCCGATGTGGGTGGCGCCGTGTGTTTCGATGATGGCGATGCCGAAGCGGGCGGGGTCGATCGCGGCCAGGGGGGCGATGTAATCGGCGACGGTGCCACGGTCGGGGGCGGCGCGCATTTCTGCGGCGATGTCGGCGACGATTTGAGCGAGGTCAGGGGTGGGCATCGGAGGAGTCTGTCATTTCGATGGCCTTGAGCCGGTCAGCCACAAACTCCGTTCGTTTCGAGCGCAGTCGAGAAACGTTGCGATGCCGCTTGTGAGACGTTTCTCGACTTCGCTCGAAACGAACGGTTTATGTAAGGTCATCACGTTCCTTCCGTCATCCCCGCGCAGGCGGGAATCCATAGTCACCGGCCCCGCGATTCCTGCGGTGAGGCAGAACGGTTATGGATTTCCGCCTTCGCGGGAATGACGGGAGTTGTCACTTTGCCTCGAACGCCTTTATGCCGCCGATCCAGGTCTGGAGCACCTTCGTCGCACGCAGGTCTGTCGGGCTGGCGAGCAAGGGATCGCGATCGACGATGATGAAATCGGCGCGCTGGCCGGGCGCGAGTTCGCCGAATTTGGTTTCGGCGAACCCCGCATAAGCCGCGCCGCCGGTCATCGCCCACCACGCCTGTTCGCGCGTCACGATCTCCTGCGGTTGCCAGCCGCCCGCGGGCTGGCCGTCGGCGCCTTGCCGCGTGAACGCTGCTGCCCAGGTCGCGAAGGGATCGGGCTTTTCGACCGGCGTGTCGGTGCCGAAGGCGAGCTTCGCGCCGTTGGTCAGCATCGATTTCCACGCGTACGCGCCGACGAGGCGATCCGGGCCGAGCCGTGCCTCCGCCATCGTCCGGTCGCTGGTCTGGTGGACGGGCTGCATCGAGGCGATCGTGCCGTATTTGCCGAAACGCGGCAGATCGGTCGGATCGACGATCTGTGCATGTTCGATGCGCCAGCGGCGGTCACCGGTGTAGGTTTCGCTTTCGACCTGGATCGCGTCGAGCACCTGACGGTTGGCCTTGTCGCCGATGGCGTGGACCGCGACCTGGAAACCGTCCATCGCGGCGCGGCTCATCTGGTTCTGCAATTGATCGTCGGTCAGGAAGCCGAGTCCGCTCTGCTTCGGCGCATCGGCATAAGGTGCGAGCAGCCACGCACCGCGCGAACCGAGCGCGCCATCGGCGTAGAGCTTCACCCCGCCCATCCGCAGGTGATCGGCGTAGAGCCACGGCGTCGGCCCCTTGCCGCCGACGCGGATCGCGGTCTCGACGCCGAGGCCGTAGCTCATCACGCGGACGCGCATCGCGCCGATATCGGCCATGCGACGATAGCTCAGCCAATCGTCGATGCTGCTGCCCATGTCGGCGATCGCGGTGACGCCGTAGCCGAGCAGGATGTTCTGCGCGGTGAGGAAGGCGGCGTCGCGTTCCTTGGGGAGCGGTTGCGGCGTGACCTTTTCGATCAGCGCCTTGGCGCCGTCGACGAAGACGCCCGCGGGGGCGCCGTTGGCGGTCTTTTCGATCCGCCCGCCGGACGGCGAATCGGTCGCTGAGGTGACGCCCGCGGCGCGCATCGCGGCGGTGTTGGCCCAGCCGGCGTGGCCATCGGCGCGGGTCAGCCAGACCGGACGGTCGCCGGTGATCGCGTCGAGATCGGCCGCGGTCGGGAAGCGGCCGAGGCCCCAGACCTCCTGGTTCCAGCCGCCGCCGAGGATCCATTTGCGATCGGGATTGGCGGCGATGTAGGCGGCGATGCGCGACTGCGCCTCTTCGAGCGACTTTGCCGCCGACAGATCGAGCGAGAGCGCGCCGAAGCCGAGGTCCATGACATGGCCGTGCGCGTCGATGAAGCCCGGGAGAAGCGTGCGCCCGCTCATGTCGGTGCGCCAGTCGTAGAGCGGTTTGCCGGCGTTTTTCTTGAGTTCCTTGCGGCTGAGTTTCGGGGGGGCTTCGCCGTGGGGGATGAGGCGGGTGACGCGGCCGTCCTGGTCGATCAGGATCGCGCGGAAGCGGACGACGTGGCCATCGGGGGCGAGGGTGAGGCCGTTGACGTTGTCGACGATGCCGTCGGCTTGGGCCGGGGTGGCGATCCCGATCAACAACGCCGCTACCCCGGCGAAAGCCGGGGTAGCGCGCAATGTAATGCAAATCACTTCGGCAATCTCCTCACCAGCGCGCTGGTGTCCTGACGGGCGCCGCCCATCTGCTGCACTTCCGCATAGAATTGATCGACCAACGCCGCGACGGGCAAGACCGCGCCGTTGCGTTTCGCTTCGTCCAGCGCGAGGCCCAAGTCCTTGCGCATCCAGTCGATCGCGAAGCCGAAATCGAATTCGTCCTTCGCCATCGTCGGCCAGCGGTTGACCATCTGCCAGCTTTGCGCCGCGCCGCCCGACACCGCCTCGAACACCTTGTCGAGATCGAGATCGGATTTCTGCGCGAAGCGGAGCGCTTCGGACAGGCCCTCCAACACCCCGGCGATACAGATCTGATTGACCATCTTGGTCTGCTGCCCCGCGCCCGGCCCGCCGACATGGACGATGCGTGCGGCATAGGCCTGCAGGAGCGGCTCGGCCTTCGCCATCGCCTCGGGCGAGCCGCCGCACATGATCGCGAGTTTGCCGTTCTCCGCGCCCGCCTGCCCGCCCGAAACGGGGGCGTCGACCGACAGAGCGCGCGCCTCGGCGAGGCGGCGGGCGATGGCGGCGGAGACGGTGGTGTGATCGACGAACACCGCATCGTCGCGCATCGCGGCGAAAGCGCCGTCGGTGCCGAGTGTCACGTCGGCGAGGTCGTCGTCGGTGCCGACGCACGTCAGCACGGCGTCGGCGTCCTTCGCGGCGGCGGCGGGCGTCGCCGCGACGGGCAAGCCGGTCGCCTCCGCCTTGGCCTTGCTGCGGTTGTAAACGGTGACGTCGTGGCCAGCCTGCGCCAAATGCCCCGCCATCGGCGCACCCATGACGCCGGTTCCGATGAATGCGATCTTCATGGCGCGGGCCTAGCTGTCACGTCGGTGATGGTCTAGGCGCGATCCCGTTCATACTCGTTCGTACCCCCGCGCAGGCGGGGGTCCAGCGTCACAAGCGCGGTCTTTCGTGGCTCCTGGACTCCCGCGTTCGCGGGAGTACGGCTCTCATCTCGATCAAACACATTTAGGCGTCCGAGCGATATGGCCACGCAAGCTGCACCACACCCCCTCCCCGTCTCGATCGACGACGTCCGCGCGGCGCACGATCGCATCCGCGACGCGATCGTGCGGACGCCGACGCTGATCAGCCGGACGCTGTCGGAGATGACCGGGGCGACGGTTTATCTGAAGTTCGAGAACCTTCAGTTTACCGCCGCGTACAAGGAACGCGGCGCGCTCAACACGTTGTTGCAGCTTTCGGACGAGGCGCGCGCGAAGGGTGTGATCGCGGCGTCGGCGGGGAACCATGCGCAGGGCCTGGCCTATCACGCCGCCCGGCTCGGCATTCCGGCGACGATCGTGATGCCGACCAACACCCCGACGGTGAAGGTGACGCAGACCGAGGGGCATGGCGCCGCGGTGATCCTGCACGGCGACACGTTCGACGCGGCCTATGCGCATGCGCGGGTGTTGGAGGGCGAGCGCGGTTTTACCTTCGTCCATCCGTTCGACGATCCGCGGATCATCGCCGGGCAAGGCACGACCGCGATCGAGATGCTGGAGGACGTGCCGGAGATCGACATGTTCATTACGCCGATCGGCGGTGGTGGGTTGATCTCGGGGATGGCGACGGTCGCGCGCGCGGCTGGCCACCCGATCGAGGTGATCGGAGTAGAGGCCGAGCTGTTCCCGTCGATGTACAACCGGATCAACGGCACCAACATGCCGTGTGCGGGCGATACGCTCGCCGAGGGGATCGCGGTCAAGGAGCCGGGCGGGATCACCTCGACGATGGTCGCGGCGCTGGTCGACGATATCGTGCTGGTGTCCGAACGCAGTCTGGAGATGGCGGTCAGCCTGTTGCTCCAGATCGAGAAGACCGTGGTCGAGGGCGCGGGCGCTGCGGGTCTGGCGGCGCTGCTCCAGCACCCCAAACGGTTCGCGGGCAAGACCGTCGGCGTCGTGCTGTGCGGCGGGAATATCGATACGCGGCTGCTGGCGAACGTGCTGCTGCGCGATCTCGCTCGGTCGGGGCGGCTGGCGCGGTTGCGCATCCGGTTGCAAGACCAGCCGGGGGCGCTGTTCAACGTCGCGCGGATTTTCGACGAGCAGCGGGTGAACATCATCGAGGTGTATCATCAGCGCGTCTTCACGACGCTGCCGGCGAAGGGGCTGATCACCGACATCGAATGCGAGGCGCGCGACCGGGCGCATCTCGACCGGCTGATCGCGGCGCTGCGCGCGGCGGGGTATGAGACGAGTCAGGTGGAGCTGGCTTAAGACCGATCGACACTCGGTCACGTTCCTTCGCCGTCATTCCCGCGACGGCGGGAATCCATATTGGCTGGCCTCGGCGATAGTGCCGAAAACGCTGAGATTATGGATCCCCGTCTTCGCGGGGATCCGAACCGCCCCAAAAGAATACGCAATCGAGTGCTGGAAAGACTCTAACGCACACGTTAACCTTCATATCGTGGTAAAGTGGCTTTTCACGATCCCGTCGGCGATTCATACCGGGGTTCAGGACGCATCGGCGCGTCGCAGGGGGGACCTCAAACGGTGACAGCGCCTTTTCGTTTTCCGCGCTTCTTCGTGACGTCGCCCTCGCCTTGCCCGTATCTGCCGGGCAAGCAGGAGCGCAAGGTCTTTACCGAACTCAACGGGCCGCATGCGGGCGAGCTCAACGATGCGCTGGGGCGGATCGGGTTTCGCCGCAGCCAGGGGGTCGCGTACCGGCCGAGTTGCGCGGGGTGCAGCGCGTGCATTTCCGTCCGCGTCGTCAGCCATGCATTCGAAGCGAATGCGACGCAGCGCAAGCTGATCCGCCGCAACGGCGATTTGACCGTCGCGGCGTGCCGGCCGTGGGCGACCGACGAGCAGTTTCAGTTGCTCCGCGGCTATCTCGCGTCTCGGCATCCCGGCGGCGGGATGGTCGGGATGGACGAGGACGATTACGCCGACATGATCGAGCAATCGCCGGTCAATTCGGTGATCGTCGAATATCGCGAGCCTTCGCTGAACGGCGAACTCGGCAAGTTGGTCGGGGCGTGCCTGACCGACCGGCAGGCCGACGGGCTGTCGATGATCTACAGCTTCTTCGCGGCCGATGACGGCGGACGACCGGGGTTGGGCAATTACATCATCCTAGACCACATCATGTGTGCGCGCGCGGCGGGGCTGCCGTACGTGTACCTCGGCTATTGGGTGAAGGGGTCGGCGCGGATGGAATACAAGACGCGCTATCGCCCGATCGAGATGCTGACGCCGGGCGGGTGGCGGTTGATGCCCGACGAGGCGGATGTTGCGGTGGCGCCGATGCGGGTTCGCGAGATCGCCTGACGCTCTCCCCGGGACGTCATTCCCGCGGACGCGGGAATCCGTATTGGCTGGGTTGAGTGATAATATCGAAGCTCTTGAGTTTATGGATCCCCGCCTTCGCGGGGATGACGGGAGGCGTTCGACCCGTCGCTATTCCTCGCTGACCACCGTCCACCTCGACGTCGAGCTTATCGTCGCCCTCCCCCAACCGCGATCCCGCGACCGGGGCGGCGCCGGTCGCATCCAATGCGACCGCGATGCGGACGTGGTGTTCCTCGGGGGAGCGGCCGAGCGTCGGGTCGAACGAAACCCAGCCGGTGCCCTCCACGAATGCGTCGGCCCAGCCGTGCGCGCTCGGGCTATGGTCGCCTTCGAGATCGCAATAACCGGTGACGTAGCGCGCCGGGATATCAAGGCTGCGCGCCGCGGCGATGAAGATGTGGGCGAGGTCGCGCGATGTCGCGGTCTTGGTGGCGAAGACATCCGCGGCGGTCAGGCCGGGTTCGGGGCGGGTGCGTTCGATCCGAAACCGCTCCTTGATCGCTTTGTTGAGGCGGCCCAGCCGATCGAGAAGAGCGCCCCTCGCCCGCCATCTCGATGGCGAATGCGGCGATCGCAGCGTCGGCGGCAGTCGCCGGGGTCGTCCGCATGAACAGCGGCGGCGGCAGCGGTTCGTTGGTGCCGTGGACTTCGCCGTTCGAGTGGCTCGTCACGACCTCACCCGAGACGGTGATCTCGATTGTTTCGAGCGGCCCTTCGGCGTAAAGCATCGTCGTGCAATTGCCGAAGCCGTCGCGGTGGCGACGCATCCGCGCGTCGCAATCGACCGCGATATGCCAGTTCGCGATCGTCTGATCGTGGGTGTTTTCCGGCGTCATGCGCAGCATCTGGACGACGCGATGCTGCGGTTCGGCGAAACGGTAGGTGGTGCGATGATCTATGGAGAGGCGCATCAGTGGAACCGGAACTGGCGGTGGATGGCGCCGTGAAGCTGGTCGTTCTCGGCGATGAAATTTTGCAGATATTGGTGGAGGCCCGACGAGATCACCTCGCGTGCGCGGGTCTTCGCCACACGAGATTGCCGCATTCGCGCCATGCGGTCGGCCTCGCCGTGGGTGCCGGTGCGCTTGGCGAGTTGGCCGAGGATATCGGTCGTTTCCTCGGCGGCGGCGGCCAGGCTGCGCGGCAGTTCGGGGCGGGCGATCAGTAGTTCGATGACGTTGTCGGGCTCGAGCCCCTCGCTGTAGATCCAGCGATAGGCGGTCACCGCCGAGACGACCTGAAGGATCGTCGTCCATTGATCGCGATCGACGACGCCGCCGACGCGTTCGCCCTCGGGGAGCAGGATATGATATTTGACGTCGAGCAGCCGCGCGGTATTGTCGGCGCGCTCGATCGCTTGCCCCAGTCGCAGGAACCACGTGGTCTGGTTGCGCAGCATCCGGTGGAGCGCGCCTTCGAAGCCGCGCGCTTCGGTCTTCACGTCCTCGACGAGTCGAAGAATCGCCTCGGCGTCGCCCGTCCGGGTGCGGCCTTCGAAGGTCAGCCAGGTGCGGTTGACCGCAGTCCATGCTTCGCGGGTCAGCGCAGTGCGGACCGCGCGCGCGTTGTCGCGCGCGCGGCCAAGACAATGCGCGATCGAGCCGTCGTGGCTGGTGTCGATCGTCAGGAACCGCGTGACCTCGCGCTGCGCCATCGGGCTCTTCGGTTTCGGCGAAAGCGACGTCGGATTCGGTGACGGTGAGCGCGGAGGCCCAGGCCGCCTCACCCGCGGGACGCGCCGACATGACGTCGAGGCGGACGGTCGCCTCGATCAGCCGCGCGATGAAATCGGCGCGCTCGATATAACGGCCGAGCCAGTAGAGCGACGACGCGGTGCGGGAGAGCATCTCCATCAGCGCTCTCCCGGATCGGGTGGACCGGGCGGGACGGCGTTGCCTACCCCCGCGTCGAGGATTTGCTTTTGCGTCATCCCGCCGAGCGTCTGCGACTGGCTCATACGGTCTTCCATCAGGACGAAACTGTCCTTGGTGCCGCCGCCCTGCGACGAATTGACGACCAGCGATCCGGCCTTGAGCGCTACGCGCGTCAGGCCGCCGGGAACGACCTTCACGCCACGCGATCCGGACAGGACGAAGGGGCGGAAATCGACGTGGCGGGGGGCGAGACCTTGATCGGACAGCGTCGGGACGGTCGAGAGCGCGAGCGTAGGCTGCGCGATGTAGCGATGCGGCTCGGCGATCAGTGCGGCGCGAAACGCCTCGATCTCGGCCTTCGACGCGGTCGGGCCGACGAGCATGCCATAGCCGCCCGATCCATCGACGAGTTTGACGACAAGTTGGCCGAGGTTTTCGAGTACGTATTTGAACGCGTCGGGTTCGCGGCATCGGTAGGTTTCGACGTTGGGCAATTTTGCCTCGCCGCCGGAATAGAAACGGACGATCTCTGGCATGTAGCTGTAGATCGCCTTGTCGTCGGCAATGCCATTACCCGGCGAATTGAGGATCGCGACGTTGCCCGCAGCGTAAGCGGCAATGAGGCCGGGGACGCCCAGCGCGGAATCGGGGCGGAAGACGAGCGGATCGAGATAATCGTCGTCGATCCGGCGGTAGATCACGTCCACACGTACGCGCCCCGCGGTGGTGCGCATGTAGACGGTGTCGTCGTCGACGAGCAGGTCGGCTGCCTCGACGAGTTCGATGCCCATCGTGTCGGCGAGGAAGCTGTGTTCGTAATAGGCCGAATTGTAATGGCCGGGGGTCAGCACGACGCAGACCGGCCCGCGCGACCCCGAATGCGGTGTGACCGAGCGCATCGTCTCGAGCAGGATATCGGGATAGCTGTCGACTGCGGCGACGCGGAAAGCGCGGAACAGTTCGGGGCAGAGGCGGACCATCGCCTCGCGGTTCTCAAGCATGTAGCTGACGCCCGATGGTGTGCGGGCATTGTCTTCGAGGACGAAGAATTCGTCGGGCCCGGTGCGAACGAGATCGATCCCGCAAATGTGAGCCCAGATGTCATGCGGAGGCTTGATTCCCGCGATCTCGGGGCGGAATTGCGCATTGCCGAGGATCAGGTCGGCGGGAAGGATGCCCTCCTCCAGGATACGGCGTTCGCCGTAGATGTCGTCGAGGAAGGCGTTTATCGCCTCGACGCGCTGGACCAGCCCTTCGGACAGACGCCCCCATTCGTCGGCGAGGAACACGCGGGGGACGATGTCGAACGGGATGATCCGCTCGCGGGTATCGACGTCGCCGTAAACCGCGAAGGTGATGCCGAGTTGGCGAAAGGTGGCTTCGGCAATGTCCTGACGGCGTTGGAGTTCGTCGGCGGGGGTGTCGGCGAGCCAACGCCCCAAGCGCGGCAAGCTCTGGCCGGACATCGCCAGTGTGTCCCATGATTTCGTCGAATGCTGTCCCCATCGAGACTAGTAACGCCTCCGCATCGATTTCGTCGCACGCTGCCGCGAATTTGTGCGGCGCACTTGCGGGCGAGGCATTTAGGACACGAAAACGCTGCCGATTTTAGCCCTCTCCCGCCTTCGCGGGAGAGGGCTGGGTGAGGGTCTTCTTCTTCGGCGCTCGCGAGAAGAAGAAGACCCTCACCCTCCCACCGCTTCACGGCGGGCCCCTCCCTCTCCCGCGAAGGCGGGAGAGAGGTAAAGACGACGAACGCGCTGAACTACAGCGCCGTCAGCGTTCCCGGGGTCAGGATTTGCGGCAGGACGCGAGGCTCCGTGGCACCGGGGGCATAATAGAGATAGAGCGGCACGCCCGCGCGATTGTGCCGTTCGATGAAGCGACCGAGCGCGGGGTCGCCGTCGGTCCAGTCGCCGACGAGCACCGCGATGCCGTTCTTGCGGAAATGCTCCGCGACCGTGCTGGTTTCGATCGCGGCTTTCTCGTTGACCTTGCAGGTCAGGCACCAGTCGGCGGTGAAATAGGCGAAGACGGGTTTGTTGGCGGCGCGCAAATCGGCGAGGCGCGTCTCAGTGAACGTATCGGCGTCGGCGACCTTGGCGGCGTTCGTTTGTGACGATGCGGGTTCCACCAAGGCGACGCCTGCGACCGCGAGCGCGACGGCGGGGAGCGCGGGCCACCACGCGCCGCCGTTGCCGCGCACCTGCCGCCGACCAACCCACCAAAGGCCGAGCGCGACGATCAGCGCGCCCGCAAGACCCAGCGTCAGGCCATCGACGCCCGCTTGCCGCCCGAGCACCCAGGCAAGTGCGAGCGCGGTCAGGAACATCGGGACCGAAAGGATCGAGCGGAACGTGGCCATCCAGGCGCCGGGTTTGGGCAGGCGGCGACGCAGCGCGGGGATGAAACCGATCGCGAGGAACGGTAGCGCGATGCCGAGGCCCAGCCCGGCGAAGATCAGCATCGCCACCGCAGTCGGCAGGACGAGCGCGGCGCCGAGTGCGGCGCCCATAAACGGGCCGGTGCACGGGGTCGCGACGAATGCGGCGAGCGCGCCGGTCGCGAACGCGCCCGCCGCGCCGCTGCGTCCGGCGAAGGCGGGGGTCGGCAGTTCGAACAATCCGGTGAGGTTGAAGGCGATTGCCGTGACCAGCAGCAGAAGCACGAGGATCACGCGCGGGTCTTGCAACTGGAACGCCCAGCCGATCGTCGCGCCGCCCGCTCTGAGCGCGAGCAATGCGCCGCCGAGCGCCACGCAGACGAGGATCACCCCCGCGGCATAAGCGAGCGCATCGCGGCGCGCGGCGCCTTCGTCGGCATTGACCTTGGCGAGGCTGAGCGCTTTCAGGCTCAGGATCGGGAAGACGCAGGGCATGATGTTCAGGAGCACGCCCCCCGCCACCGCGCCGACGAACGCGAGCAACGCGACCGACCACCCCGTCGCCGCCGCTTCCCCGCCGCCGCTGTTGCCGGCTGTCGTGCCGGGCGTCGCGGTGAGCAGGAAGCCGTGGCCGTCGCCGGTGGCGAGAACACCTTCCAGCTTGGTCGGGCGCGGGTTGCCGGGTGGCGCGATCGCGGTCTCGATCGTCAGCCGGTCGCCGTCGCGTTTCACCGTCTGCGGCTTGGCGTAATCGAGCGCGCCGGGCTGGAGCGGGTAGAAATAGATATCCGATGCGGTAGCGGCGGCGGGGAACGGAACGGCCAGCTTGAAGCTGTTGCCCTGGATCTGGAAGGTGGCGGGGGAGCCGAGCGGTTTCGGGAGCGCCTGTCGCCAGCCATCGAATTTCGCGCGCGTCGCTGGGTCGACCGCGCCGTCGCCGACGGTGACTTCGGTGGACAGAGTCCGGCTTTCGGGGACGCAGATCTCGGTGGTGCAGACGAGATAGATCGCCTTCGCCGACACCGGTAGGCGGGTGCCCTTGGCGAGACCGGCGGGAATGGCCAGATCGACGAACAGCGTGAATTGCTTTTCGTAGACGTAATTCATCAGGCCGTAGAGCAGCAGGCGTTGCGGGACGGGATAGACGATCGGCCCGGCGGTGACGCCCTTCGGCAGCGTCCAGTCGAGCTTCGTTTCGACGCCGGCATCGCCACCGTTCTTCCAATAACCGTGCCAGGTCGCCTCGGGCTTCGCGACGATCGCGAGTGTGACCTTGCTTCCCGCCGCGGGCGTGGCGGTTTCGGGGACCAAGTCCATCGCGATATGGCGCGGGCCGGTGCCGAGTTGCGCCGCCGCCGGACCCGCGACCAACGCCAGCAGCGTCATGATTGCGTAAAGGATTTGGCGCACCAATGCGTCCCCTCTTGAACCGAACTTGCCTGCCCCGGTCGCGCGGCTCATAGCGCCGCCGCCGACGCTTTGCACGAAGGACCATCATGCGCGCGCTGCTTCTTGCCCTCGCCCTCACCGCCACGCCGGTTTTCGCGCAGACTGCGCCGCCGCCCACCGCCGCGCCGGCGCGAACGCCGCCGAAGCTGATCGTCGCCATCTCGGTCGATCAATTCTCGGCCGATCTGTTCACGCAATATCGCAACCATTTCACCGGCGGGTTCGCGCGTCTGCTGCAAGGCGGCGTCTTCCCCTCGGGTTACCAGAGCCACGCCGCGACCGAGACGTGTCCGGGACACTCGACGATCCTGACGGGAATGCGCCCGGCGCATACCGGGATCATCGCCAACACCTGGCTCGACCAGAAGGTCGGGCGCGCCGACAAGCTCGTCTATTGCGCCGAGGACGAGCGCGTTCCGGGCTCGAACCACGAGGTCTATACCCCGTCCGACATGCACCTGAAGGTGCCGACGCTCGGCGAGATGATGAAGGCGGCGAACCCCGCGTCGCGTGTGGTGTCGGTCGCGGGCAAGGATCGCGCGGCGATCATGATGGGGGGGCATAAGGTCGACGAACTCTGGTTCTGGGATGGTAAGACCTTCGTCTCTTATGCCGGGCGGGTTACGCCGCCGGTGGTCGCGCGTGCCAATAGCGCGGTCGCGGCGCTGATCGCGAAGCCGCAGGAGGCGTTGCCGCTGCCGGGGTATTGCAAGGGCATTTCGCAGCCGATGCAGGTCGGCGCGCAGACGATCGGCGCGGGGAGATTTGCGCGCGCGGCAGGGGATGCGAAGGCGTTTCGCGCCTCGCCCGCGATCGACGGCGCGGTGTTCGCGCTCGCGGCGGGGCTGATCCAGGACATGAAGCTCGGCCAGGGCAGCGCGCCCGACATCATTTCGATCGGCGCGTCGGCGACCGATTATATCGGCCACGCCTATGGCCCCGGCGGCGGCGAGATGTGCGTCCAGATGGCCGAACTCGACAATGTGCTCGGCGGGTTCTTCGACACGCTCGATACCTTCGGGGTCGATTATGAGGTGGTGCTGACCGCGGATCACGGCGGGCACGATCTGACCGAACGCCAGCGGCAGCGCGCGATGCCGATGGAGCAGCGCGTCTCGCCGTCGCTCGATGCGAAACTGATCGGCGCGGACATCGGCAAGGCGCTGGGCATCGCCGGACCGGTGCTGATCGGTGCCGAGGGTTCGATCTCGGTGGCCGACGACGTGCCTGCCGCGCGGCGTGCCGCGGTGTTGGCGGAGGCGGTGAAACGGTATCGTACGTTCCCGCAAGTCGTCGCCGCGCTGACAGCGACCGAAATCGCCGCTACGCCGATGCCGAGCGGGCCGCCCGAGACGTGGACGCTGATCCAGCGCGCCCGCGCGTCGTTCGATCCGGCGCGGTCGGGCGAGCTGCTGATCCTGCTGAAGCCGCGCGTCACGGGCATCCCGATGCCGGGGCCGGGATATGTCGCGACTCACGGCAGCCCGTGGGATTACGATCGCCGCGTGCCGATCCTGTTCTGGCGGCAGGGGATGACGGGGTTCGAACAGCCGTTGTCGGTCGAGACGGTCGATATCGCGCCGACGCTGGCGGCGACGATCGGATTGAGGGTCAGCGGGCTTGATGGACGGTGCCTCGATCTCGACGGGGGACCGGGGGATAGCTGCGCCGGAGCGCAATGAACCGCGCGGCTATTTCATCGCCGTCTGAGCACCTCGCACCCGATCGCCGCGTCGGGATAGATATCGGTCTTCATCGTCCGGACCCGCACGCGATTGACCCGCGCATCGCCCAAACACAGCGCAGCGATCGTCTCGCATAACGTTTCCTGGAGCGCGAACTGCCGTTCCTGCGCCAACGCCAGGATGCCCTCGCGGACGAAATCATAGTCGAGCACTTGGTCGATCGCGTCCTCCTCGATCGGCTCGGCGTAAGCGACCGTCATTTCGACCGAGACGATCACGCGCTGCGGCTCGGCCTCGTGCGCGTGGATGCCGAGGCGGATCATCACCGACAGCGAATCGAGGATCGTGGTGAATTCAGCCACGTGCAGCCTCGAACATCACGTCGCTGTCGCGTTTTACGAAGCGTTGGCCGCAATCGACGAACACCGTCTGCCCGGTGACGCCGCGCGCCGCCATCAGAAAGGCGACCGCCTGCCCGACATCCTCTGGATCGACCGGGCGGCGCAGCAGGTTCTGCGAAGCGACCGCGCGGAATTCGGCATCGCTCTGGTCGCCGCTCGGCAGCGACAACCCAGGCGCGACCGCGTTCACGCGGATGCGCGGGCCGAGCGCCTGCGCCAGCATCCTGGTCGCGCCCGACAGCGCAACCTTGCCCGCGGTATAGGAGAAATAATCGGGGTTGAGGTTCGCCACCTTCTGATCGAGCAGATTGACCACCGCGCCGTCGGCAACGTCGTCCTGCCGCGCCAGCGCCGATGCGAGCAACACGGGTGCCGAATGCCCGACCGCATAGAGCCGCGCGAGCAGGTCCGCGTCGATCGCGGGCGGGCGATCGAAGGTGAATTCGGACGCGCAATTGACCAAGCCGTCGATCGGCCCGCCCGCGGCGTCGCGCGCGCGCGCGAAAAGATCGTCGATCGCCTTTGGTTTGGCGAGATCGCCCTTCACCACGCCGGCCACGCCGATCTCCCTCGCCAGCGCGCGCGCCGCGCGACCCGACCGGCCGTAGTGGATCACCACCCGATGCCCGTCCGAGGCCAGCCGCCGAACGATGATCGCGCCAAGCCGTTTGGCGCCGCCGGTCACCAATATCGTTCGCGTCGCCGTAACCGTCACTGACACCCCATCAGCGCCAGCACTTCCTTGCGGCTGCGTTCGTCGTCGCGGAACACGCCCATCATCCGGCTCGTGACCATGCCGACGCCGGGCGTCCGCACGCCGCGCGCGGTCATGCAGGCGTGGCTCGCCTCGATCACCACCGCCACGCCTTGCGGCCTCAGGTTTTCCCAGATGCAATCCGCGACTTCCGCGGTCAGGCGCTCCTGCACCTGCAACCGCCGCGCGAAGGCGTTGAGCACGCGCGCCAGTTTAGAGATGCCGACGACATGATCGCGCGGCAGATAGGCGATGTGCGCCTTGCCGATGATCGGCGCCATGTGATGTTCGCAATGCGACTGAAACGGAATGTCCTTCAGCAGCACGATCTCGTCATAACCGCCGACCTCTTCGAACACGCGCGACAGATGCGCCGCGGGATCGTCGTCATAGCCCGCGCAATATTCCTTCCACGCGCGCGCGACGCGGCGCGGCGTATCGACCAGCCCTTCGCGTTCGGGGTCGTCGCCGGCCCAGCGCAACAGCGTGCGGACCGCGTCGGCGACATCGTTGGGGACCGCGATCTTGCCGTCGACTTCGACCAGATCGCCGTCAGCGGGCTCGCCTTTTTCGTTGTTCGTCACACGCTTCCTTCCGATCCGAGCCGCCCGGCAATCCCTAGGTTCTATTTTGCAACTGTTTCTTTTGCGCCACAAGCGCCAAGCACCGCAAGATTCCTACACAAATTCCATTGACGCGGGAAATTTTCGGACGCTAATTTCCATACCGTACCATTGAACACCGCGAATCCGACATCAGAACGGCGCGGTACCAGGAGGGGGAAAGTCGATGATGAAGTTCGAACTGCTCGCCGCGTCCGCCATCGCGCTGATCGCCGCGGTTCCGGCGGTCGCGCAAACTGCGACGACGACCTCGGCGGAAAATACCGCGCCGACGAACGGACCGGGCCAGGAAGCGACCGAGTCGAACACCAGCGGCTTCGGCGGCGACATCGTCGTCACCGCCCAGCGCCAATCGCAGCGTCTGCAGGACGTGCCGATCGCGATCAGCGCGTTCACCGCGGAAAATCTCGAGAAACAGCAGATCGTCAACCCGACGTCGCTGCAACAGACCCTGCCCAACATCACCTTCACCAAGACCAATTTCACTGGCTCGAGTTTCACGATCCGCGGCATCGGCGATCTATGCGTCGGCACGACCTGCGACAGCGCCACCGCCATCCACGTCAACGATCTGCCGTTGCTGGGCACGCGCCTGTTCGAAAGCGAGTTCTTCGATCTCGAGCGGATCGAAGTGCTGCGCGGACCACAAGGCACGTTGTTCGGGCGCAACGCGACGTCGGGCGTCGTCAACTTCATCACCGCGAAACCCGATCTGTCGGGCATCCACGCCGCGGGTGAGGGCGAGTACGGCAATTACAATTCGATCCGCGTGAAGGGCATGTTCAATCTGCCGCTGACCGACACGCTCGGCGTTCGCGTGGCGGGCATATACCTGAACCGCGATGGCTATACCCGCAACCTGTTCAACAACACCAAGATCGACGACCGCGATCTCTATTCGCTCCGCGGCACGCTTTCGTGGGAGCCCGATTCGGACACCCGGGTCGATCTGATCGGCTATTATTTCCACGAACGCGACAATCGCAGCCGCATCCAGAAGCAGCTTTGCCACCGCGACCCGACCGGCATTCTCGGCTGCTCGCCCGACGGGCTGCGGTATGAGACGACCAACGGGAATTCCACGTTGGCGACGGTGGTGACCTCGCCCGAATTCATCGCTGCCGCGGTCAGCCCGGGTCTTGCCGCATTCGGCCTCGGCAGCATCTACGGCACCGACGGTTTCGCGGGTGTGATCAATCCGAACGACGTGCGCACCGTCAACATCGACGTAACGCCGACCTATTATGCTGAGGAAGAGCAATATACCGCGAAGATATTCCACGACTTCGGCAAGGTTTCGATGAACATAACCGCCGGATACGCGCGCAATACCGTCGATTCGACCTCAGACTACAATCTTGCGGTCGAAAATCCGTTGGTCAACAATCCCGGATTGCTCGCGCTTCAAGGTGTTACGACGCCGGGTTCTCCGGTGTTCAATCCCGCGCTTGCCGGCTTGTTCGGACAGTTCGCGCAAGCGGTCATTCCGAACGGCGCGAATGGCGGCCTCTGTCAGTCGGCCGCGACCCCCGCCAATGTCGGTGTCTATGGCGGAGCCTCGGTCGGATGTTTCCCGGAAAGCCTCGATTTCGATCGCTCGGTCGCCAAGGTCCGTCAGTTTAGCGGTGAGGTCCATTTCGATAGTCATTTCGACGGGCCGTTCAACTTCCTGCTCGGTGGCATCTATTTCGATTCGAAGGCCACCAATGTCGATTATTACGTCAACAGCTTTGGCCTCGATTACGCCAGCGGGTTGATCGGCAGCGCGTTGAGCGGCGGGACGTCGTTCACGGCGTCGCCGAACTACCGCAACTCCTCGCCACTGTTCCGGTTGAAATCCTACGGCATTTTTGGCGAAACCTATTTCGACGTGAACGACAAGCTCAAGATCACGCTTGGCCTTCGCTTCAACCACGACGACAAGTTCGTCCGCGCCCGGACGACGGTGCTGACCGACAGTGCCGGAGCCTTCACCCTCGTTCCGTTCGGCACGACCGATGCGAATTCGATCCTCGATGGGTATGATTTCGACGCAACTAGAGCGGGAAGCCAGTCTTTCGCCGAAGACAGCGTCACGTTTTCGCGGCTGACCGGCCGCGCGGTGATCGATTACAAGATCACACCGGACAATCTAATCTACGGTTCCTACTCGCGCGGCTACAAATCTGGCGGCATCAATCCGCCGCTGTCGCCGATTTTCACGGTCGATTCGACGTTCGGGCCGGAATCGGTCGATGCCTTCGAAATCGGCTCCAAGAACACTTTCGGGGGCGGCGCGCTCCGGTTGAACCTTACCGGCTTCTACTACAAGTACAAAGGCTTGCAGCTTAGCCGGATCGTCGCGCGGACCTCGGTCAACGACAATGTCGACGTCAACATCTATGGCGTCGAGGCCGAAGGGATCGTCAGCCCGATCCCGCCGCTCGTCATCAACATGAACTTCAGCTACCTCAATTCGAAGGTCGCCAAAGACAAGTTCCTGGCGAATCCGCGCGATCCCTCCGGTGGACGCTCCGATGCCGTGATCATCAAGGATATCACGAACGGGTCGAACTGCGCGGTCGTCGCGACGACCCCCGGCAACGTCGCCGGGGTCAATGGTTATGTCAGCGCAATCAACGGTGGCATTGGTTCGTCGGTCGGTAACCCGGCTCTTCTCCAAGGACCCGTGGCGGTGCCCGGCACCAACACCACCGGCGCGTTCAGCATTTGCAGCGCATTGACGGACTCGGCCGCGACGGTCGGGACGTTGTTCGGCGGTGTCGACGTGCTGGGCTCTGGCGTCGCGGTGAATGTCCGCGGCAACGAACTGCCCAACGCCCCGAAATACAAGGCCTCTGCCGGTATCCAGTACACCATCCCGGTCGGCGCAGGCGGGTACACGCTCGTGCCGCGCGGAGACATCAACTTCACGGGCAGCACGTTCGGAACCATCTTCAACAAGAACCCGATCGACCGCATCCAGGGTTACGAGGTAATCAATGCGCAAGTTCAGCTCAACGCGCCCGACGATCGCTTCTACGTCCGCGGCTTCGTCCAAAACCTGACCGACAACAATTCGACGACGGGTTTGTACGTCACCGATCAGTCATCCGGCCTGTTCACCAACATCTTCACAATCGAACCGCGCCGCTACGGCATCGCCGCCGGCTTCAAATTCTAGGAACGGACGGCCCCGGCTGTCGCAAGCAAGCCGGGCACTCTTCACGGCGGCCAGCGTGGACGGCGAAGCGTTCCACGTCCGACGGCGTGACCGCCCTACCCCAAGCGTGCAACCTTTCCATCGTGGCACGCATTGACCCCCATCACAGGAGTGGCCCGATGGCGGATTTACACAAAGGCGACGCGGTGACGTGGAATTCCCACGGCGGCACCGCGCACGGCAAGGTCGAGAAGAAGCAGACCACCGACACCTCGATCAAGGGCCACACCGTCCGCGCCTCTCAAGATGAACCGCAGTTCATCGTAAGGAGTGACAACGGCGGCAAGGCGGCGCACAAGCGTGAAGCGCTGAAGAAAGCGTGATTCCGAATTCAGGCCGGAAAACCGGCGCAACAGGAAGGAATGTAATGGCTACACCACCCAAAACCGGCGGCATCCACGCCCCGGTCCAACCCTCGCCCGAACTCGGCGCGATCGTCGGCAATGAAAAGCTGCCGCGCAGCCAGGTCATCAGCAAGGTCTGGGATTATATCAAGAAGAACAATCTGCAGAATCCCGAGAACAAGCGCGAGATTCTCGCCGACGACAAGCTCAAGAAAGTCTTTGGCCGGGACAAATGCACGATGTTCGAGATGAACAAGTATATCGCTCAGCACGTCAAAGCTTGATCTCGACCCCGCTCGGGGGCATCCGATCGATTGGTGCCCCCGAGAGGACTCGAACCTCCGACCTGCGGTTTAGGAAACCGTCGCTCTATCCGGCTGAGCTACGGGGGCATCGCTTCGGGCGTACTGCCGCCCCGTCAGACGGTCAACCTCATCGACGACCGCTTGAAACGCAATCGTTTTAACGTTGTGCGACACAACATCCGTTCGTTTCGAGCGTCGTCGAGAAACGCTGGGGCTGCACTTTAGGCACGTTCCTCTACTGCGCTCGAAACCAGCGGTTTTACCTTAAATCATCATGCTCTAATTGGCGCGTTCCGGCGGCACGATCGGCAGCGGTAGCGGCGCCACGGGCACCCCATCATCGACGAGCGCCTTCGCCTCGGCAGGCGTTGCCTGCCCATGGATGATCTCGTGCGATTTCTCGCCGTCGTGCATCGCGCGGGCCTCGGTCGCAAACTCCCGTCCCACCCAGCGCGACGTTTCGAGCGCCTTCGCCTGCGCCGTGGCGAGCGCGCGCAACATCGCTTTCGCTTCCTGAGGGCTGGCTTCCGTCGCCTGATTGCCCTTGGCCGACACGCGCGGCGCCATGACCGCCTTTTCGACCGCGTGATCGCCGCACAGGGGGCACGCCACGAGTCCGCGGTTGCGCTGATCCTCGAAACTCGCGGAGGACGCGAACCACGATTCGAAGACATGGCCGGTTCCGCAGCGAAGATCGAAGACGATCATCGAGCCATCTCGACAGACGGGATCGAACGACGGTGCGCAATCACCGGGATGCGGGTGCGGACGTCGCCGACGTACCTCGGTTCGATCTCGACGAAGCCCAACCCCGCCGCTGCTTCCATATCGAGCAGCACCGTTCCCCAAGGATCGATCGCGAGCGAATGGCCGTGCGTCGCACGCCCGTCCTCGTGGACGCCGGTCTGCGCGGCGGCGATCACGAAGGCGGCGTTTTCGATCGCACGCGCACGCAGCAGCACCTCCCAATGCGCCTCGCCTGTCGGGCGGGTGAAGGCGGCGGGCACGACCAGCACCTCCGTCCCGGCATCACTCAGCGCGCGATAGAGATCGGGAAAGCGCAGATCGTAGCAGATCGACAGGCCAACGCGACCGATCGGGGTCTCCACGACGATCGCGGAGTCGCCGGCGGCATAGGCCGCCGATTCGCGCCAGCTTTCGCCGGTCGGCAGATCGACATCGAACAGATGCAATTTGTCGTAGCGCGCCCGGATATCGCCGGTCGCGTCGATGACGAAACCGCGATTTGCGAGCCGACCGTCCGACCGCCGAACCGCGATCGAGCCTAGATGAACCCACAGACGCGCCTTGGCTGCTGCTTCGCGAACCGCAAACAGCACCCGATCCTCGTCTTCGTCGACGATCGCAGTCGCCGCCCGCGCCCGATCCCGATCGACCAGTCCTGACATTTCGGGAGTGAAGAGCATCGCCGCGCCGCGCCCCGCCGCCGTCTCGATCGCTTCGGTCAACACAGCGGCGTTGGCGGTGGGATCGATCCCGCTCGTCATCTGCAGGATCGCGGCGATCATCGCCCGATCAGGGAATCGAGCCCGCCGCGATTGTCGAGCGCGGCGAGATCGTCCGATCCGCCGATGTGCCGGTCGTCGATGAAGACCTGCGGCACGCTGGTTCGACCGCCCGAGCGTGTGAGCATCTCCTGCCGGCCCGGGCCGCCGAAGGTGATGTCGTGTTCCTCGACCTCCACACCCTTGTCTGCCAGCAGGCGCATCGCGCGCGTGCAATACGGGCAAAACGCCTTGGTGTAGATTTCCACTTTGGCCATCATTACCACGACGTGTGATCTGTGCCGAGGCTTGTCAATCGGCCTCCTCGTCATCGATCACCCGAGCCCAGCACAGAATCGCGACGCTGCGGGCGCCGGCGCGCAACAATGTCGCGACACAGGCGTCGGTCGTCGCGCCGCTGGTGTAGACATCGTCGACGAGCAATATCGCGCGCCCGCGGATTGCGTTGCGCCGCGACGGATCGACCGCGAACGCCGCCGCGACGGCCTTGCGGCGACCGCGCCGTCCAAGACCACGCATCGACGGCGTGGCGCGCCGCCTGACCAGAGCGAAGCGATCTATCGGCACCCCGCATCGTTGCGCGACCGCGGCGCCGATCAGCCCCGCCTGATTGAACCCGCGCGACCAGAGCCGCCAGCGGTGGAGCGGCACCGGAACGATCAGGTTGATCGCGGGCGGTATCAGCCGGACCATCTGGCCGGCTGCGGTGTCGGCGAACGCTGTCCGCTTGCCGTATTTGAGCCGCAACGCCACCGTCCGCGTGACGTCTCCATAAGCGACCGCGGCGCGGATGCCGGCGTGCTTCGGTGGGTGTGCCAGACATTCGGCGCACCGCGCGTCGGCGCCGCGATCGTGCGGAAACGGCGTTCCGCAACCCGCGCACCACGGCGGCGCCAGGAAGCGCAACGATCCCCAGCAGACGGCGCAGAAGCGGTGATCGGCGCTCACCACCGCACCGCAGCCGGGGCAACGTGGCGGCAGCACCAGCCGCATCGCCGCATTCATTGCTCCGCGCCACCCCATCACGTCTCCTTGTCGCGCGGGCGCCTGCGCGGCACAAGCGGCGCGTGAGCATCCCCGACATCTTCGACCGAACACGGCGGCGGCGGCGGCGCGATCGGGCGGCGCCCGGTTTCAACGAGCACGATTTCGTCCGGGCGGCGATGCTCGACGGGATCGCCGAACGCCTGTCGAGCGTGACGCGCGGGTTCGTCGATGTTCTGGAAATCGGCTGCGCCGACTCGACGTTCGAACCGCCCGCCGGGGCCAAAATTGCGCGCACCGACCCCGGTTATCGCTTCGCCGCACGCACGAAAGGCGTGCAGGCGGACGAGGATCGGCTGCCGTTTGCGGATGCGGCGTTCGATCTTGTGGTTGCGGCGGGAACACTCGATAGCGTCAACGACCTGCCCGGCGCGCTGACTCTTATCCGCCGCACGCTCCGCCCGGACGGCATGTTTCTCGGCGCTTTTCTCGGTGCGGGCACGCTGGCGACACTGCGCGTGGTTCTGCGGGATGCGGAAGCCGATCGCCCGGCCGCGCGCTTTCATCCGCAAATCGACGTGCGATCTGCCGGAGACCTGCTGGTTCGCGCAGGATTCGCGCTTCCCGTCGCGGATGTCGAAACACTCCGCGTTCGTTATGCGAACCTGCCGCGTTTGCTCGAGGATTTGCGCGGTATGGCGGCAACCAATTTGCTCGCCGATCCGCCTGCCCTCACCCATTCAATACTGGCCCGCGCCGCCGAAGGATTCGCGAAGCGCGCCGATGCGGATGGCCGTGTCACCGAATATTTCGAGATCGTCACGCTGACTGGCTGGGCCCCCTCCCCCGATCAGCCGCAACCGGCACGACGCGGTAGTGCGACCGCGTCGCTGAAGGATGCGTTCAAGCCGCGCGAGTAATCAGCCGATCATTCCGTCGTCTCGCTCGGCGAGCATCCGCCCCATCGCATCGAACAGCGCGTCCATCGCGACGGGCTTGAAGATTACTTCGTCGGCGCCCGCGGCCAGGCAGCGCTCGCGCAGATCGACTGCGGTATCGGCGGTCACGACGATGATCGGCAGCGCCGCCTTGGCATCGCCGCGCGCGCGGATATGTTCGATCGCGGCCATACCATCCATGCCGGGCATGCGCAGATCGACCAGAAGGATATCGAAGTCCTGCGCGTCGATCAGCGCCAAACCCTCCTCCGCGCTTTCCGCGTCGGTCATCGTCGCGCCGGCCACGTCAAGCATGTCGCGAACCACCCGGCGGTTCATCCGGTCGTCCTCGATGAAGAGGACGTTCATGGCGGCCCGTTCCCGGGCGCCGAGTAAGACACGAAAATGTGCATCACGTACGACATATCAGTTCATGCCGCCTGCGTTACAAGAATTGCTTCAGTTTTCACGTTCGTTTCGTCGCAAATCGCGGCGACGAGCGCATTCTTCGAGATCGGCCTCGTCAGGATGAGATCTACACCGCAGGAATGCAGAGCAGCGCGTTGTTGTTCGTTGGTGTCTCGCCAAAGCAGTGCGATTATCGCATTGCCGGAAGCGTCGGAGAGTTCGGAAATTGCCGCCATGGTGTCGTCGGCGGCGCGTGCCGTCGTGTCGTCGATCAGGATCCGTGCGACGGGAAAATCGCCAACGATCCTGACGGCTTCGGCGAGATCGGAGGCGACCGCGACCGGCCCGACGCGCGCCTCCAACAAGGCCTTGAACATCGCCCGTGTGATCGGGTTACGATCGACGATCAGAGCGCCCGCCGGAGTCGCTTCCTCCGCGTCGGCGGGGGCATCGGCCTCCGCCGGAATCAGTGGCAGATCGAGCGTGAACACCGCCCCCTCGCCCACCGCGCTGGTGACGGTGACGTCGCCGCCCATCGCGCGGGCAAGGTTGCGGCAGATCGACAGACCGAGCCCGGTCCCGCCGAATTGCCGAGTCGTTCCGGCATCGGCCTGTTTGAACGACTCGAAGATTTCCTCGAACTTGCCGGGGGCGATGCCGATGCCGCTGTCCGCGACGGCGATCCGGTAGCGACCTTCACCGTTTTGCGTGGCGGTAAGCGTTATCGTCCCCTCGGCGGTGAATTTCAGAGCATTGGACAACAGGTTGAACACAATTTGCCGCACGCGCGATGGATCGCCGACGATCCGTCCCGGCGCGTCGTCCAGTTCGACGACGAATTGGACACCTTTGGCGCTCGCCTGATCCTGCCACATCAGAGTCGCGTCGCGAATCGTCCGCGACAGATCGAACGGCACCGCCTCGATCGTGAGGTTGCCGGTTTCCATCTTCGCGACATCGAGGATGTCGTCGACCAGCGCCCGCATCGTCACCCCGGCGCCGTGCACGACGCCGACGCGATCACGCGTCGCGGCGTCGAGCTTGCGATCGGCAAGCATCACTTGAGTCATCCCGAGAATGCCGTTGAGCGGGGTCCGGATTTCGTGGCTCGTCGTCGCGAGGAATTCGGTCTTCGCCGCCAGTGCCTTGCCGAGCGCGGAATTGGTCTCCGCCAGATCGGCGTTGGCGGCGCGAACTTTGTTGCGGCTGCGGCGCAGCGAAACGATCCCGAACGCCAGCATCGCGATGATCAGCAAGGTCAAGCCGACGCCGCTCAGCAACGCGATCCGCTGTGTCCTGGCGCGCGCGCGCTCGAACGCGACGCTCTTCTGGAGATCGTCCGCCTTCAGGTTGGCGATGCGGAGTTCCTGATTGGCAAAATCGAACCGCGCGCCCAACAGCGCGGCGCTGTTCGAACGGGCGAGTTCTGTCGCTTCGTCGTCCAGGCGCTTGAAAGCAATCAAGTGGGCCAGCGCCAAGTCATCGCGGTGTAGCGCCCGATATATCTCAAATGCTGTCTTGTGCGAATCGCGGTCACCAAGTGTGGTTTTTGTTAGATCCGTGCCAGCAAACGCCTGCGTAATGAGCGCCGCCGCAGTCTGATAGTTCCGCCGCTGGAATGCCGATTGCGCAGCCAGAGCAATTTGACGCTGGTAGAACGATCGTGGGGCGAAGCGCTTGGTAAGCACGATGCTTTCCGAAATCGCCTTGTCGGCCGCATCCAGTCGGCCTCTTGCGAGTTCGGCTCTTGCCATATTTCTTAGAACCGTCGCGGTGAGGAGCGGGCTATTCATCTGGCGCGTGATTGCCAGTGCCGCGTTCAATTCGACAACTGCTTCGTCAAATCGCTTCGACGCTATCAAAGCTACGCCACGACCATTTCTGATCGATACCGCCAGTCCGGGATCGGCGCGAAACACATCAAGTGCCTGATCGAGATATTTCAGGGCGTTCGGCCAGTCGTTTGCATCGGCGTATAAGGCGGCGATTTGGGCGAATGCCCGCGCCCGTCCGCGCGGATCGTTCAAAGAAAGAAACAGATCATGCGCAGCGTGAAAATCAGCCATCGCTTCGGCGACTTTACCGTCCGCCACGCGGAGACTTCCCCGCGTCAGGAGAGCGTCCGCCTGAAGGCGGCTTCCAGGAGCGAACTTCCGCGCTTGAGTTACCGCTGATTCCACCAAAGGCTTGGCACGCTCATTTTCGCCGGTTCGCGTATATGCTTCCCCCTTCAGCCATGCCGCGGTTGCGAGCATCAGATTACGCTGCGGCCCCATTGGCGCGTGATCGGCATAACGCCGGGCCAACTCGGCTTCGGCCACGGCTTCCGCGGGATTGGCAAGCATCTTCGCCTTGGTGCCCGCCGCCATCGCTTCGAACCGCGGATCGGCGATTACGACCGGAGATGCGGCGGCCGTGGTCTGGACAATGAAAAGGACCAGAATCGCTCCCAAAAAGCGGAACACCCTGGATGAATACAGCATGCGTTACGCTCGATTGAACGAACGTACGAGCCGGGCGGCCAAAGCGTTCCTCGTGTCCTCCGGCTTGGTGCGATTGCGATCCTCGCCTAGGAACAGCGTGAGTGCATCGAGCGCGATCGGGCGACTGATGAGAAAGCCCTGTACCATGTCGCACCCCATGACGGTGAGCAGCGCCAGCGCGGCGTGGGTTTCGACCCCTTCGGCGACAACTTCCATATCGAGAGCATGCGCGAGATCGATCGTCGAACGCACGATCAGCGGATCGCGGTTGGAACTGGTCAATTGCGTCACGAACAATTTATCGATCTTCAGTTCGCGCGCGGGAAGCTGTTTCAGATAGGCCAGCGAGGATAGCCCGGCACCGTAATCGTCAATCGCGATGACGATGCCGATATCCGCGAAAACCTGCAGGTTCGCGATCGCGCTTTCTGGATCGCGGATCACCGAGGTCTCGGTGATTTCGAAGCCTAGCTTCGCATCGCTCGCGGCGACGAGAGTACAGGCCTCCTTTACGAAGGCAGCATCGCCGAGCAAGACGCCGGAGATATTGATAAACAGCCGCAGGTCGTGACCGGCGGCTAATAGCTTTTTTTGATCCTCGATCGCCTGACGAATCGTCCAGACCGTCAGTTTGTCGATGACATGATGCTGCTCGGCCGCCGGGATGAAGTCGTTCGGCAAAATGAGGCCCCGATCCGGGTGACGCCAGCGGATCAACGCCTCGGCGCTGTTGATCTCTTGATGACGGATATGAATCTTGGGCTGGTATTGAATCAGCAATTCGTTGTTCGCGATCGCGCGATCGAGTTCGTTGGCCACGCGCCGTGCCTCGCGCGGGCCCGGAATGGACAAGTCGTGGGTGACCGCATGATCCGCCGAACGCGCCTCTGCAAGCGCCGCTTCCGCTTCTTCGATCATCCGCACGTCGTCGGCGCGGCGAATCGGCGCGACCGCCGCGCCGAAAATGAATTCCAGCCGATGTTCCTCACCATCGAGATCGAAGGGCGTCTCGCACGCTGCGCGGATGACCGACAGGCGCGAGTCGAGTTCGCTCTGTTCTTCGCCTTCGAACCCGAATTCTATCGCGCCACGACCGACCGACGAAATCCGTACCGACGGCGCGACGTCGGCGAGGCGCGCGGCGACATCTTCCCAGAGGCGCTCCGATCGCGTGCGACCGAGATGGCGACGCAGCGCCGCGAAATTCGTGATTTCCGCAAGAATCTGGAAGCGCCAAGCGATATCTGGATACGGCAGCGCCGGGCCGCGGGTCCGCCCGCAGCCGACTCGTTCTGACGAGAAATCGGAAAATGCGCCGCCACTCATTCCTCCGCGCTACGCCGCATTCCCGAAAATACCCTTAATCGCGCGAAGTCTCTGAGTCGGACAATCGGTGCCGCAAAGATTAACGCGATTGAAAAATAGTAAATTTTCGGTTAATTCCGTTTGGCATCCCGAGGGATGTCAACAAGGGAGAAAGCAATGCTCGCATTCTTGATTGCGCTCGTCTTCGGGGAACAAATTAAGCCCTGGTAAAAGAGCGTTCGGCTCGGAACATCGCTATAAATCATTGATATTCGGTGACTTTATGAGATGTGCCGAGCCGAGTTTTCAACGATGACCCGGCTTGGTTTCTCGTGACGCTAATCGCAATGGTTGGGCACGCGCAAAAATTAGCCGTATCCCCATCCGGCACGGTCCTACGTAAATTTTGTGATATTTCGGCAACGCTTGCGCGAATTGGCTCTTGGCGTTCCCGCTCGATTTAGGCCGCCGCCTGCTCGCGGGTCGGCGCTGGATTCGAAAACTCCATACTGTCGTCGACCGAGCCGAATTTCAGCGCCATGATGTCGAGGGCGTAATTTTGGTTCAGCCGCCACGGCTTCTTCACGCCCTGCTTCGGCAGTTCATCGATCGCGCGCTGGATATAGCCCGAGCTGAAATCGAGGAACGGCTCCGCCTCCATTCCTCCCGCCCCGATCCGCGGCGTGCATTGCCTCAGGCCGCGCTTGCGCATCGTGTTGAGCAACCTGCACTCGTACATCGCGACAAGATCCGCCTTTAGCGTCCACGAAGCATTGGTGTAGCCGAACGTGAAGGTCATGTTCGGCACGTCGGAGAACATCATCCCTTTGTATTGGAGTTTGTCGGCCATCTTCACGGGCTCACCATCGACGGTGAAGGTCGCACCGCTCAGCAATTGTACCTCAAGCCCGGTCGCGGTCACGATAACATCCGCGGGCAGGTCGCGACCCGAGGCAAGACGAATGCCGCTCGCCGTGAACCGCTCGATCGTATCGGTGACGACGTCCGCGCTGCCCGCCTTGATCGAAGCGAACAAATCCGCATCGGGCACCAGGCACAGGCGCTGGTCCCACGGGTTATAGCGCGGCGTGAAATGCGTCGCGATGTCGTAGTCCGGGCCGAGATGTTCGCGGACCATGTCGAGCAGCTTCGTCTTGACCTGCGCGGGCTTCTTGCGCGTCATACGGTAGAAGAACATGCCCATCAGCACGTTCTTCCAGCGGGTCAGGCCGTAAGCGACCTTGCCCGGAAGCTTCGACCTCAGCCAATTGGCGATGCTGTCCTCGCCGGGGCGCGACACGACGTAGGTCGGCGACCGTTGCAGCATCGTCACTTTCGCCGCCTGCTTCGCCAGTTCGGGAACCAGCGTCACCGCGGTCGCGCCGCTGCCGATCACGACGACGGTCTTGCCCGCGTAATCCAGGTCTTCGGGCCAGAATTGCGGATGGACTATCTTCCCCGCGAAATCGTCCGCACCCGGGAATTCGGGCGTGTGCCCACGCGCGTAATTGTAATAGCCCGAGCACATCATCAGGAAATTGCACGTCAGCGTCGTCGTGCCGCCATCGGCGGTCGTCGCCTCGATCGTCCAGCAAGCATCGGGCGTGGACCAGGATGCCGCCTCGACGTGGTGGTCGTAGCGGATGTGCCGATCGATCCCACCGTCGCGCGCGGTCTCGACGATATACTCGCGGATCGATTCGCCATCGGCGATCGACTTCGCCTGCGTCCACGGACGGAAATTATAACCGAGCGTGTGCATGTCCGAATCGGAACGGATGCCGGGGTAGCGGAACAAATCCCACGTCCCGCCGATCGCGTCGCGGCTTTCGAGGATCACATAGCTTCGATCGTGACAGCGCGTCTGGAGATGATGCGCCGCGCCGATCCCCGTCAGCCCGGCGCCGACGATGATCACGTCATGATGCTCTACGGTCATATGCGTCCCTCTCGCCGTACCCGATACTCGAAAAGCGGGTTGCGGAAAAGGACCGATCACGCGACCCGAACGGTCAATAATCCTTCGAATATTTGAACTGGACGTTCGATCCACCGAACGATCCGGTCTGCGACAGGACGCTCAAGGCCTTGGTGAGCGCGACTGTCAGCTGCGTGGCGGTGAAGCCCCGCGAGTCCGTGATGATCTCGATGTAGATGTCGTCGGTCAGGTACTTGCCCGCCGCGAGCGCGGTCCCGCGGCCGCTCGCCTCATCGGCGCCGAGGATCCGCAGACGATCGAACCCCGTCGCCGCGCGGAGCTTGCCGAGCGGATTCAACCCGCCGCCCGATCCGCGGAGCGAATTGAGCGCGGCGGCGAGCTGGATCGCCTCGGTCGCCGACAGGTTCGCCGGATCGGTGCCGAACAGCAGGCGGCTCAGCACTTCGTCCTGCGGCAGGACCGGCGACGAGGTGAAGGCGATCTGCGGACGCTCGCCGGTGCCGGTGACGTTGATGATGAAATTCACACCGTTCTTCGACGTCGTCGCCTGGATGTCGATATCGGGATCGGTCAGCGCGCCGCCACGGAAACGAACGCGCCCGCGCGTCACTTCGAAGCGCGTCCCCGCGAACGAATAGGTCCCGCGGACAACGTCTAGCCCACCGCCGATCGTGGGATTCGCCGATGTCCCGCCGATCCGCATGTCCATCTTCCACTCGGATTCGAGCCCCATGCCCGACACGAACAATTTGTTGTCGGCACGCACGCGCAGGTCGAGTTTGAAGAGACCCGGCGGCGGCGGCGGATTTGGGCGGTCGGTCGCGCGGGCGACGCGAATGTCGCTCTTGCGGCGGACGCCGGTGAGTTCGGGCACTTCAGCCGAGCCCTGACGGATGATCTCGTAGCGTGCCTCAGGAATGACCAGATCGCCTTTGATCAGCCCGCCGTTAGGGCCGTTGGTCAACGCGATCGTCCCCGTCGCGGTCGCGCCGAGCGCGTCGGATTTGGCGAGCCGCGCATTGTCGAGCTTCGCGGTCAGGCTGATCGGATAGCCGCTATCCGCCGCCAGACCGATCGAGCCTTGCGCCTGAACGGTGCCATCGCCCGCCTTGGCCTGCATGTTGGTCAGGTCGAGCCGGTCGTTGTTGAACCGCGCCGCGATCCGCATCTGCGACAGCCGCGTGCCATAGGTTTCGTTGTCGTAGGTCAGATTGTCGGCGCGGATCAGGCCGTTGAGCCGCGGCGCGTTGGCGGTGCCGGCGAAATCGGCGGCGACCGCGATCGGCCCGCTCAATTGCTGGTTGGGCAATGCGGCCAGGCTGAACAGGACTCCCGACGGGCCGTTGTAGCGGATGCCACCCGACAGCGGCGCCGACAGGATGCGCGTCGTCCAAGATCCGGCGCCGGGCGCGAGCGGCCGCAAATTCGCGACCATCCGGCCGACGGTGGTCGGCCCGCGCTTGATGAGCGCGCGCGCTTCGCCGCCGTTCGCGACGAGCTTGCCGACGAAGCTGACATCGACCGGCTCGGAAACCGCGGCGAGGCTCGATCGCGTGAAATTGCCGATCTGCATCCGCGCATCAACGGTCGGGAACGCGGTAGAACTCGCCTGCGCGAAATCGAGGCTGCCCGTCGCGCTTCCGCCGATTCCGAGATTCGGGACGAAGGCGTTGAGGATCGAGAGGTCGAGCTTATCGAGCCGCAGCTGCGCGCCCAACCCGTTACCGTAATGCCCGGCAATCCGCGCCGACCCGTTGTCGAAGACGAGACGCGTTGGTGCAAGCGTGTACGCGCCGCTCTTCGCGGTGATCCGGGCGGAATTGCCGGTGCGGAAGCTGATCCCGTTCGCCTTGCCCTGCGCCGCGACGAGGTAATTGTTCGGCGCGAGTTGCGCGTTGACCGCGAGGCGGAAGGGCACGCCGTTTGATCCGGTCAGCAGCGCCTGCGCGGTGCCGCGGCCGCCCTTGTAGTTCACCTTCGCGCGCGCCGCCTCGATGACGGTCGGGCCGTAGCGCATGTCGCCGACCTGCGCGTCGGCGATGACCTGCGGCGCGTTCGGGAACATCACGATGCTGGCGGTGACGATCGCGCGACCGATGGTGAAATCGACCGCGCCGGGGATCGTCGCGTTATAGGCGCGCGCATCGACGTCGGCGCGCTGATAGCCGCTTTGCGACGCCAGCAGCGCATGGCCCGACAAGCCCGACCCGGCGAAATTCACCCGGCCCGCGAACGGCCCCGCGGCGGTCTGCACGACGCGACCGGTGAAATTGATGCCGGCGAAGATCACGCGCCTCAAATCGATCGCGAGTTCCTTGCCCGGCGTAATCAGCACGTCGGCGTTGAACGGGCCATAGTTGGTCCCGCCGGTGGCGAGGACGGCATAGGAACCGTTCCGCCCGACGATCCGCGCGTTGAGGTTTACGAGACCGATGCCGACACCCGGTCTCGCCGCGCGCAGCACGACGACGGGATTGGTCTGCGATCCGGTGACGCGGACCGACAACGGGCCGTATTGCGCCGAATATGCGTCGGCGTTGACCAGCACCGCGCCTGTCGCGGGATCGAACCGGCCCTCGCCGCGCGTGATCCGGAACTGCGGCGCGCTCATTTGCAGATTGCGGAAAGTGACGATGCCCTCTGGCGAATAACCGACATCGGCGCGGACGATCGCGTTGCCGCCGAGGAAATTGCGCGCGCCTTCGTTGAACAGCTTGGTCGTCTGCGCGACGACGCGGCCGGTGATCCCGAACCCGGTCGGCGTCGCGACCAGATGCGCATCGGTCGTCAGATTGAGGATGCCGACGCCGTCAACGCGGTAATTGTTGACGCGGCCCTTCAGCGCGCCGGTGTAGCGCCCGGTCTCCATGTTGGCGACAACGATCGCGGTCGCGTCGATCTTGTCGGATCGGATGTGGAGATTGTCCGACAGGATGTTGGGCATCGAGATCGCGAAATCGCCATCGATGCGCACGTTGGTGACGAGGCCACCGACCGCGGCGTTCAGCCCGACGACGCGCTTCGCCCGTGCATGGACCGGCACCAGAATGCGATCCGAATTCACCCGGGCCAGACCCTCGGCATAAAGCGCCTCGACGCCCATGTCGCCGAAGCCGAACGCCGCGGCGCGGACCTTGTAATCGACCGTCGGCGTCGCGAACGCGCCATCGAGGACGATGCGCGCGAGAACGTCGCGGCCACGCAGATTCGGGGCGATGGCGCCGGGGGTCAGCAGCTTGGCATCGACCGCGAAATTGCCGAACTTGCTCGCCGCGAAATCGAGCAGGCCGCCGGCATCCACCGACAGCGCATCGGAGCGCAGCTTGATCCGCGTATCCGCCTTGCGTTCGTTCAGCGTCGTATCGATCGCGACCTGCAATTGCGGTGCGGTGAGCCGCTCGACGGGGCCTTCGAGATAGAGGCCTGGCTTGGTGTAGCCGCGCACTTCGATATGCCCGTCGCGTGCCGACAGGTCGAGATTGGCGAGTTGTCCGCCGCCAAGCGTGGCGAGCGCCTTGCCGCGCCACGATTTCCAGCTCCCCTGCCCGCCGATCGTCGCGGTCAGCGGCGCCTTCAGCGAGCCGAGTTCGGAGACGACGCCGCCGACCGGCGCGAACAGTTTCGCGTCGATATCGAGCTTGTCGTCATCGGGAACCGCGTCGATCTTCAGCTTGAGCGTATCGCCACCCGAGACGCCGGGCGCGCGCACCGCGGCGGCATCGACCGTCAATTGCGCGCGGCGATCCGCGATATGCGCCGATCCGACGATCCGCCCAATATGTCGCGATCCCGCGACGGGCGCCTCGGTGACGAAACGATCGATCTTCAAATGGTTGATGTCGATGTCGATGTCGGGAAGGAACGGCGCGTTGGGCTCGGCCGGTTGCGGGATCAGCTCGGGGTTCCGCTGCATCGTGATGAGCGCACTGTCGAGGCTGCGCACATCGACGTGGTTGCTGATGAACGCGAACGGGCGCCAGTCGACGTCAAGCCGCGGCGACGTCAGGAATACGCCCTTGGGATCGCTGACGCGCACGTCGCTCAGCATCATCTTGCCGTAGATCGATCCGTCGATCCGCCCGACCTTGATGTTCAATCCGCTCGCGGTTTTGTAGCCACCGAGTTGGTCGGCGATAAAGCGCCGCCCCGGATCGGTGTTGATCCCGAAGACGATCGCCAGGACGAGCAGCAGCGGCACGAGGATCGCGATGCCGATCCATTTCAGGATGCGCTGCCATAGCGGTCGTTTCACCACGCCCGTCTGGATTTGGGGGATCTCGGTGCGCGGCGTCTCGGCCTCGTTGATGCTTTCGTCGGCCATCAGAATGCCTGACCGATCGAGATGTAGATCGCGATCCGGCCGTCACCCGGACGCCGGTTGAGCGGGGTCGCGACGTCGAAACGGAGCGGCCCGAAATTGGTGTAGAACCGTCCGCCGATGCCCGCGCCGTAACGCAGGTCGCCGCCCTTGGGCAGGACGCTTTCATAGGCGTTGCCCGCGTCGAAGAACGGCACGATCCCGAAATTGCCGAAGCGATAGCGCGCCTCGACCGCAAATTCGTTCAGGCTGCGTCCGCCGACCGGATCGCCGTTGGGATCGAACGGCCCGAGCCGCTGATAGCCGTAGCCGCGCACCGATCCGCCGCCGCCGCCATAATAACGCCGCGACGGCGCGAGATCGTTGCGGTCGATCCCGGCGATCGATCCGGCACGGACGCGACCCGCGATGACCAGGCTGTCGTTGACCGGATAATAGCCCGTCGCCTCGATCATCGTGCGGACATAGGGCCGCACGCCACCGCGAACCGAGCCTTCGGGGCTGACGTTGAGTTTCAGGCGATAGCCCTTGGTCGGATTGAGAAGATCGTCCGATTGGTCGAACAGCACCTGCCCCGGCAGCGCGGCAATAAAATAGGTGCCGCGAACCTTGTCGCCCACCGTGAAATCATAGACGCTTTCGTTGGTCCCGGTCAGTTCGACACCATAGGCATACGTCAGCGGCTTCTGCCAGATCGGAGTCGAATCGTAGCTGACCCGTCCCGCCAGCGTGATCGTGCGCGCATCGAACGCGTCGTAGTTCGAATGGTTGACCGCCGCGATCAACGACACCGTCCTGTCGCGCTTACCCGCGTTGGCGCGGCGGAACGTGCCAGAGACGCCCTGTTCCTGCGTCCCCGCGACGACGCCCGCGATCAGCGCGCCCTCGGGCGAGAAGAAATTGCGGTGCGTCCAAGTTCCCTCGACCTTGAAGCCCTCACCGGTGCCGTAGCCCGCGGTCGCGGCGAGCGAGCGCGCCGGACCCTTGGTCTGCTTGACCAAAAGATCGACCTGCTCGGTGCCGTCGGGAGCGATCACGCCGGTGCGGACCGGTTCGACCCCGACGCCCGAGAACAGGCCCGTCGCGACGAGCGCCTCGCGCAGGTCATCGGCCTTGCGGTTGTCGTAGAGGTCGCCCTTGTCGAAGCGCGGAAACACGTTGAGGTGATCGATCTTGAACACCGGATCGCCCTCGGTGCGCAGGACGCCGAACGACGAGCGCGGGCCAGTGTCGACCGGCAAAGTGTAATCGCCCTTGAACGTCTCGCGATCGAGAAGGATGTCGCGGTCGCCGACCTTGACGAAGGGGTAGCCCTGTTGCGGCAAGGTCAGGCTGACGTTCGCCTCGGCGCCCTGCACCCGCGCCGCCTCGATCGGATCGCCCGTGCGCAGCGACAGTTGCTTGCGGACCAGCCCCTCCGGAATCGTCGGCTGCGTGTTCACCACGATTTCGCCGAGCGTGTAGAGCTTGCCCGGCGTCGCGCTGACGATCGCACGCAGCTTGCCCGGCTTGTCGGGCTCGCCCTCGTTCGGGATCGTCTCGATCGTCGAGATCGTGCTACCGTCGTAATAACCGAGCGACTTCATCAGGCGGACCGCGAGCGCCTCGTCCTCCTTGCCGCGCGCCGAGACTTGCGTCGCGTTCGCCGCCTTGCCGCCGCCTTTTTCGAGCGCGGAGAGACCCTTGAATTCGTCGGTCAGCTTGACGTCGTCGAGACCGCGGACCGCGACCTCGTAGCGAATCTCGGGCGCATCCTTATCCTTGACGTCCGCCGCGGTTTCGAGCGGGGCGGTGTCGAAGGTGCTGAGCGGCGCGAGCGGTTGCGCGAGTTGCGGATCCTCGGGCGCGACCGGGGGCAGCGCCTCGCCGGTGACGGGCGGCTCGATCGGCGGTGGCGTCGCGGCGGTGTCCGCGGGGATCGGTTCGAGCGGCGCGTTGATGTCGCCGCTAAGCGACGGCAAAGCGGCGTCGAATTCGCTTTCGGGGACGATCGGTTTATCGCCGCCAGGATCGCCCTCGCTGCCGGGCGTGGGCGATGCTTCGGGCCTGGGCGCGTCGGGGCCGGTGGCCGGAGCGGTGCCGGGCTTGGCCAGTTGGGCCGAGATCGTGGCGGGGATCGTTGCGATCAATGCGACCGCCAACCATCGATACCCACTCGTAACCGTCAGCACGCCAACCCCTTTTTACAACCACGCTCCTTTGGCGGGGATCGTCGCTCGCTGCAATGCCGCAATTCGCCGACCGGTCGCAGAATGGCACGCAACCGTGGTGGCAACGCGCCAATCATCGGCTACAGTGGCGCAAAAGCCACAGGATCACGCCCTTGAATTTCGAACTCGACAACGATCATCGGATGATCGCGGATTTGGTGCGTCGCTTCGTCGATGACGAACTGATGCCGCTGGAAGGCGCGGTGCTGGCCCGCGACATCGCGGGCGAAGGGCCGCATCTCATCAAGGACGAGAGCGAGCGGATCGACCGGGTCTCTCGCGACCTAGGGCTGTGGGGGCTCGATGCGCCCGAGGATGTCGGCGGGCATGACCTGCCGGCGGTGGCGATGGTCGGGGTCAACGAAGCGCTCGGGCGAACGATCGTGCCGTTCACTTTGCCGCCCGATTCGCCCAACCTGAGGATGCTCGCCGCGACCGTCACCGAAAGGCAGCGCGAGGCGTATCTCGCGCCCTACGTCCGTGGCGAGACGGTTTCGGCGATCGGCATTTCGGAGCCGGGCGCGGGATCGGACCCTTCCGGGATGACGACGCGCGCGGTGCGCGATGGCGACGATTGGGTGCTCAACGGGCGTAAGATCTGGATCACCAAGGCCGACCACGCCGATTTCACCATCGTCATGGCGGTGAGCGATCGGGAGAAAGGTGCGCGCGGCGGCATGTCGGCGTTTCTGGTCGATCGCGATGCGCCGGGCTTCAGCGTCGTTCGCCCAATCCCGATGATCGGCGGGCATGTTACGTTCGAGGTCGCGCTCGACGATTGCCGCGTCGAGGGGTGGAAACTGCTCGGGTCCGAGAGCCAGGGCTTCGCGCCGATGCAGCTCCGCCTCGCGACACGGCGCGCGGAGATGGCGGCGAACGCGATCGGCATGGCGCAGCGCGCGATGGAGATGATGGTCGAGTTCGCGCCGCAACGCACCACCTTCGGGAAGCCGCTGAGCGAACGCCAGACCGTCCAGAACTGGATCGCCGACGCCGCGATCCGCATCCACGCCGCGCGACTGATGACGTACGATTGCGCGTGGAAAATCGACGAGGGCCGCGACGTGCGGAACGAGATTTCGATGATCAAATCCTATGCGCTGGAAATGGCGTGGGAGGTCGTCGACCATGCCATGCAATGTTTCGGCGCGATGGGGATGACGCGCGAGATGCCGCTCCAGATGATGGCGTCGCGGCTGCGCGTGATGCGGATTTACGACGGGCCGACCGAGATCCACAATTGGGTCGTCGCCCGCAACTTACTGGGAACGCGCGCTTGATGAAGGGTATGGCATGAAAGAGCATATCGAAACGACCAAGTCGGGTCATGTCGCGACGATCGTGATCGATCGGCCGCCGCACAACCATGTAAACGCCGCGCTGATCGGCGCGCTCGCCGATGTGCTGGAGGGACTCGACGAAGACGCCGAGTGCCGCGCGATCGTGCTCGCGACCACGGGAAAGGTGTTCTGCGGCGGCGCCGATCTGTCGGGCGACAAGCCGCTCGTCACCGACAGCGGCGAGCGCGAGACGCCGATCCTCTATCGCAACGCGGTTCGGTTGTTCGCGGCGAAGAAGCCGATCGTCGCCGCGGTGCAGGGTGCCGCGATCGGCGCGGGGCTCGGCCTGGCCCTCGTCGCCGATTTCCGCGTTGCCGCGCCGGAAGCGCGGTTTTCGGCCAATTTCGTGACGCTGGGCTTCCACGCCGGGTTCGGCATCAGCCACACCCTGCCCCGCCTGATTGGGCAGCAGGCCGCGTCGCTGATGATGCTGACCGGACGTCGCGTGAAGCCGGAGGAGGCGCTTCGTTCTGGGCTGATCGACGAAATCGCGCCGCTCGACGATCTACGCAACGCCGCGACCGCGATCGCCGAGGAAATCGCGGCCAACGCGCCGCTTGGCGTGCAGGCGACCCGCGCGACGTTGCGTGGCGACCTGGCGAAGGCGATCGCGGCGCAAACCGAGCATGAGCGCGCCGAGCAGGACCGCCTGATGACGACCGCCGATTTTCGCGAAGGAATCCGCGCCGTCGCCGAACGCAGGGCTGGTAATTTCATCGGCGCCTGACCATTTCTCTTCGCACCTGCAAAAAAACTTCGCGATTATGGAAACAAACGTTTACTTTGCGGGTTTGACGGTCCTTCAGGGGCGCGTTTCGAGTTTTGAGCGGGTTGGCAATTGGTGATGATGATGGCGACACGACGCTGGCGCGCGGGCCTGATCGCAGCCGCGATCCCGCTCGCGCTGGCGGCATGCGGCGGTGACGATGCGAAGACGAAGGGCGGCGGTGGTCGCGGCTCGCAAGGGCCGGCGGTCGTCGGATATGTCGTCGTCCAGCCGACCAGCGTCGCGCTGACGAGCGAACTCGCCGGCCGCACCGTCGCATATCAGAGTTCGGAGGTCCGCCCGCAGGTTTCGGGCACGGTCCAGCGTCGTTTCTTTACCGAAGGCTCGCTCGTCAAGCGCGGCCAGCCGCTCTACCAGATCGACCCCAGCCTCTATCGCGCGACCGCGAACGAGGCGAGCGCGAACCTGGCCAGCGCGCAGGCGACCGCCGCCGCCGCCAGGATCAAGGCCGACCGTTATCGTCCGCTCGCCGAGATCGAGGCGATCAGCAAGCAGGATTACACCGACGCGGTCGCCACGCAACGTCAGGCGGAGGCATCGATTGCGCAGAACCGCGCGACGCTGGACAGCGCGCGCGTCAGCTTGCGCTTCACCACCGTTCCAGCGCCCATCAGCGGGCGGATCGGGCGATCCTTGTTCACCGTCGGCGCGCTCGTCTCGGCGAGCCAGACCGATCCGCTCACGACGATCCAGCAACTCGATCCGATCTACGTCGATATCCAGCAATCGAGCGGCGCGTTGCTGGCGCTGCGGCGGGCGCTCGCCGCGGGCGGCACCGCGCCGGCCAGCGCCGACGTCAAACTGATGCTCGAGGACGGCAGCGATTACGGGCTAGTCGGACACGTCGAATTCTCCGAGGTCGTGGTCGATCCCTCGACAGGCACCGTCACGCTGCGCGCGCGATTCCCCAATCCGCAGGGCCTGTTGTTGCCGGGGATGTTCGTGCGCGCCAGCTTCGCGCAGTCGATCGACACCGACGCGTTTCTCGTGCCGCAACAGGCGGTCAATCGCGACCCCAAGGGCGGCGCGACGGTCATGCTGGTCGGTCCCAACAACAAGGCGATCGAGCGCAACGTGAAGGCGGACCGCGCACAGGGCGCCTATTGGGTTATCACGGCTGGACTGAAAGCGGGCGACAAGGTGATCACGCAGGGCCTCTCGAAGGTGATGCCGGGCGGCCAGATCAAGGCCGTGCCCGCGAATACCAAGGAGGTCATCCAGGCACCGCAGGGCAAGGACCAGCAATCCGGCCAGGCGAAGGGCGGCTGACGACCCGATGATCAGCCGCATTTTCATCGACCGCCCCATCTTCGCATGGGTGCTCGCGATCATCGTGATGATGGCGGGCGTCGGCGCGATCCTGGGCCTGCCGATCGCGCAATACCCCGATGTCGCGCCGCCCGAGGTTTCGATCCGCGCGACCTATCCGGGCGCCAATGCCGAAACGCTGGAGAACAGCGTGACGCAGGTCGTGGAGCAATCGCTGACCGGCATCGACGGACTGCTCTATTTCAAATCCTCATCGACATCGCGCGGGTCGGTCAGCATCAACGTCACCTTCGCCAAGGGCACCGATCCCGACATCGCGCAGGTCCAGGTCCAGAACCAGGTCCAGCAGACCCTGCCCCGCCTGCCGCAGCAGGTGCAGGAGCAGGGACTGATCGTCCGCAAGTCGAACCCCGACTTCCTGCTTGTCGTCGGCGTCTACGATTCGACCGACAAATCGACCGCGCAGGACGTGTCGGACTATATGGCGTCCAATTTGCAGGACCCGCTCGGGCGCATCCCCGGTGTTGGCGACACCAATGTGTTCGGATCGCAATATGCGATGCGGATCTGGCTGAACCCGGACAACCTCGCGAACTATCAGTTGATGCCGAGCGATGTCGTCACCGCGATTCAGAACCAGAATACCGAAGTGGCGGCGGGCCAGATCGGCGGTCAGCCGTCTCCCAGCACGCAATATCTGAATGCGACCGTCACCGCGCAGTCGCGGCTGCAGACGCCCGAGCAATTCGCCAACATCATCCTGAAGAGCCAGCAGAACGGCGCGACGGTGTATCTGAAGGATGTCGCGCGCGTCGAACTGGGCGCGGAAAGCTATGACGCGCTGAGCCGGCTCAACCGGCATCCGGGCGCGGGCATCGCGGTGTTGCTCGCACCGGGCGCGGACGCGCTCAAGACCGCCGAACTCGTGAAGAACGAAGTGACTCAGGCGGCGAAGAGTTTTCCGTCGGGCTACGAATATCGCTTCGTCAACGATTCGACGAACTTCATCAAACTCTCGATCGAAGAGGTGGTGAAGACGCTGGTCGAGGCGATTATCCTCGTAGTCATCGTGATGTTCGTGTTCCTGCAAAGCTGGCGCGCGACGCTGATCCCGACGATCGCGGTGCCCGTCGTCTTGCTCGGGACGTTCGCGGTCTTCTACGTCGCCGGTTTCTCGATCAATACGCTCACCCTGTTCGGGCTCGTCCTCGCCATCGGCCTGCTCGTCGATGACGCCATCGTCGTCGTCGAGAATGTCGAACGGCTGATGGAAGAGAATCCCGACATGTCGCCGCGCGACGCGACGATCGAATCGATGAATGAGATCACCGTCGCGCTGATCGCGATCGCGCTCGTCCTGTCGGCAGTGTTCCTGCCGATGGCGTTCTTCGGTGGATCGACCGGCGTGATCTACCGGCAATTCTCGCTGACGGTGATTTCGGCGATGATCCTGTCGGTCCTCGTCGCGCTGATCCTGTCGCCCGCGCTCACGTCGCATCTGCTGGTACAGAAGAAGCGCGACGAAGACGGCGAGGAAAAGCCCGGCTGGCTCGCGCGCCGTTTCCCACGCGCGGCGCATTATGTCGCGGCGGGGCGCGACCGGTTCAACGACGGCTTCGACAAAGGCATAGAGAAATATCAGGGCGCCGTGCGCGCGGTGGTCGATCGCAAATGGCTGTTCCTGTTGATCTACGCCGGCACCGTCGCGGTGCTGGCGGTGATGTTCCTGCGGCTCCCGACCGGATTCCTGCCGACCGAGGATCAGGGGATCGGCATCGTCCAGTTCCAGTTGCCGCCGGGCGCGACGCAGAATCGCGCGCTGATCGTCCAGAAACAGATCGAGAATTATTTCCTCACCAACGAGAGCAAAAACGTCGCGACCGCCTTCTCGGTCAGCGGTCGTGGCGGCGGCGGCTCGCCCGGCGGGCAGAATACCGGCATCGGCTTCGTCGCGCTGAAGGATTGGGCGGACCGCGAGGGCAAGGCAAACAGCGCCGACGCGATCACCGGCCGCGCATCCGGCGCATTATCCAACATCCGCGACGCGCAAGTGTTCGCGCTGGTGCCGCCGGCAGTGCGCGGGCTCGGCCAGTCGAACGGCTTCACGATGGAGATGCAGAACACGAGCGGGATGAGCCTGACGCAATTCCAGGCTGCGCGCGACAAGTTGCTCGCGGCGGCGATGGCCGATCCGACCTTCGTCGGTGTGCGGCTGACCGAATTGCTCGACCAGCCGACGGTGCAGGTCGATGTCGATCAACAAAAGCTGGCGACGCTGGGGCTGTCGCAGGCCACGGTCAATTCGACGCTGTCGGCGGCATGGGGTGGGCAATATGTCAACGACTTCGTCGATCGCGGGAGGGTGAAACGCGTTTACATCCAAGGCGATGCACCGTTCCGGTCTAAGCCGAGCGACCTCAACCAGTGGTTCGTGCGCGGCAGCGATGGCCAGATGACGCCGTTCTCCTCGTTTTCACGGACGAGCTGGTCGGTCGCACCAACCTTCCTTTCGCGGTTCAACGGGATCCAGTCGTATGAAATCCAGGGATCGGCGGCACCGGGCAAGAGTTCGGGCGACGCGATCGCACGGATCGCCGAACTCGCCGGGCAGATCCCGGGCGTCGGCGTCGCGTGGTCGGGCCTGTCGTATCAGGAACGGCTGTCCTCGGGGCAGGCGCCGATCCTCTACGGACTGTCGATCGTCGTCGTCTTCCTTTGCCTCGCCGCGCTCTACGAGAGCTGGTCGATTCCGCTTGCGGTGCTGCTCATCATTCCGCTGGGTCTCGTCGGCGCGATCCTGTTCGTGACGCTGCGCGGCCTGACCAACGACGTCTATCTCCAGATCGGGCTGCTGACGACGATGGGGCTCGCCGCGAAGAACGCGATCCTGATGATCGAATTCGCCGAACAGGCCGAAAAGAAAGGCGCGCGCGTCATCGACGCCGCGCTGGAGGCCGCGAAGATCCGGCTCCGCCCAATCCTAATGACCAGCCTCGCCTTCATCTTCGGCGTGCTACCGCTGGCGATCTCGACCGGCGCGGGCGCGAACAGCCGCATCGCGATCGGCACCGCGGTGATCGGCGGGATGCTGACCGCGACGGTGCTGGCGGTGTTCTACATCCCGCTGTTCTTCGTCCTCGTCCGTCGGGGTTTCCGCGACGGAATGAAGAAGCTGCACGATCGGCTCCATCACGAGGACGAGACGCCGCCCTCCCCACCCGCCGAGCCGGAACCCGCGTGATGCGTAACATTGCCGCGCTTCTGGCGCTCGCCTCGGTCTCGGCGTGCAGCTTCGCGCCGAAATACGTGCGGACCGAGCTCCCGGTGCCGCCGTCGTGGCCGACCGGCGACGCGTATTTGCGCAGCAGCGAGACGGCGCTGCCGAGCGTCACCTATCGCGACATCTTCCGCGATCCGCGTCTGCAGGCGATCATCGCTCAGGCGCTCGCGAACAATCGCGACCTGCGCGTCGCGGTGGCCAATATCGAGGCGGCGCGTGCGCAATATCGCATCGAGCGATCCGAGCTGTTTCCGCAGATCGGCGCCAACGCGAGCTATAGTTATCGCAAGAGCGGTAACGGCACGAGCTTCGGAACAGGGACCGGCGGCACGAGCACAGGCACTGGCGGGACGGGTACCGGAACCGGCGGAACGGATATCGGGACCGGTGGCACGGGGACAGGAACCGGAACGGGAAGCAGCGGTAGCGGGACGAGCGTCTTTTCCTCCTCGAACAGTTCCTATTCGGTCAACCTAGGTATCACCGATTTCGAACTCGACCTTTTCGGCCGCGTTCGCTCGCTGAGCAGCGCCGCGCTCAACCGCTATTTCGAACAGGAGGCCGCTGCGCGTGCGACACGGCTTACTCTGGTCGGCGATATCGCGACCGCGTGGTTCACCTATGCGTCGGACAAGAGCCTGCTCAAGGTCGCGGAGGACACCGCGGTCAGCGCGCGGAAGAGTGTGCGGCTGACTGACGCGCGGCTGAAGGGCGGCGTCGCCCCGCGCACCGATCTCAGCCAGGCCGAACAGGTGCTGGCGACCGCCGAGGCCGATCTCGCCAGCCAGAAGACCGCGATCGCACAGGACGTCAACGCGATGCAATTGCTCGTCGGCGCGCCCGTCGATGCGGCGTTGCTGCCAACCTCGATCGAGGAAGCCGGCAAGACGATCGCCGAACTCCCCGCCGGGCTCGATTCGGGCGTGCTGCTCCGTCGCCCCGATGTGGTGCAGGCCGAATACGAACTGCGCGCGACGAATGCCGAGATCGGCGCAGCGCGCGCGCAACTCTTCCCGCGCATTTCGCTGACGAGCTTCGTCGGGCTTGCCAGCACCGCGCTCTCGTCGCTCTTCACCGGCGGCGCCTTCAGTTACTCGATCGCGCCGAGCGTCAGTTATCCGATTTTCAACGCGGGTGCGGGCCGCGCCAACGTGCGCTACACGCAGGCGCAGCGTGACGCCGCGCTCGCGACGTACGAAAAGGCGATCCAGACCGCGTTTCAGGAAGTGTCCGACGCACTGGCACGGCGCGGCACGATCGAGGATCAGCTTGCCGCAAATCGGCGCTTCGGGGCGGCGGCGGCGGACACCTATCGGCTTGCCGACGCGCGATACAAGGGCGGGATCGACACTTTCCTCGCCAGCCTGGACGCACAGCGGCAGCTTTATGCGGCGCGGCAAGTGCTGGTGCAGACGCAGCTTACCCGCGCGACCAATCTCGTCACGCTCTACCGCACGCTCGGCGGCGATTCGCTGCTCGACGTGCCCGCGACCGGGCAGAACCCCGCACCGACCGACGCCGCACGGCAACCGCCGAAGCAATAGCGCGCTTGACCGCGGCGCGCCCGCGTGAAAGATTCGCGCACGATGCCCAACGACCCATCCGCTTTCTTCCGCGATATGATCGGCCATTGGGAGAAGATGGCGAACGAATTCGGTGCGCAGGCGCTGAAATCGAACGAGTTCACGCAATCGATGAACAGCGCCAACGCCGCGACGATGACGATGCAATCGGCGTTCCAGCAGGGCATGGAGCGCGCGCTCGCCGCCTCGAACCTGCCGACGCGCACCGACATCGAAGATCTGTCGGCGCGCGTCGCGAAGATCGAGGAAGCGCTGTTCCGGATCGAAGAGAAAATCGGCAGCGCCCGGGCCAAACCCGACAAGCCCAAACCGACCCGCGGCCGCAAACCGCCCGCCGAGAAATAGCCGTAAGCGCTTTGGCCGACAGCGAAACCCTCGATCCGTTCGCACTGGCCCGGACCGAGTTCGAGCGCCTGCTGACCCGCAACATCAAGGGGCTGGAATATTTCACCTCCCCCGCCCCCGTCGTCGGCGCGACAGCGAAGGATGTGTTGATCGAGCGCGGGACGATGCGGCTCTATCATTACCATCCGCGCGTCGAGGACGTGTACCGCGTGCCTGTGTTGCTGGTGATGGCGACCACCAACCGCGGCTTCGTCTTCGATATGGTGCCGGGGCAGAGCCTCGTCGAATTCCTGCTCGACCGCGGCTTCGACGTGTTCATGCTCGACTGGGACGCGCCGCGTCCGCCCGAAAAGACGCTGACGATGGAAAGCTACGTCCTCGATTTCCTGCCGAGCGCGGTCGCGCGCGTCCGCGCGGAGACCGAAGAAGAGGACGTCAGCGTCATCGGCTATTGCTTCGGTGGGGTGTTGTCGCTGCTATGGGCGGCGCTCCATCCGCAGGGCCTGGCCAACCTCGTGACCTTCACCACGCCGGTCGATTTCACGCACATGGACATGTTCCAGGCATGGGCCGATCCGCGCTATTTCGATGTCGATCGCCTGGTCGACACGTTCGGCAACGTCCCCGGCGACATGCTGTATTCGGCGTTCGCGATGCTGCGCCCCGCCGCCATCCCGGCAGAGAGAGCGCGGCTCTACGACAAATTGTGGGACGATGCCTCGGTCAAGTCGTTCCGGATGTTCGAACGCTGGAATACCGACACGCTGCCACTTGCGGGCGAGTATTTCCGCCAGACGGTCAAGCTGCTGCTGTGGGAGAACCGGCTTCTCGAAGGGACGATGACCGTCGGCGGCCGCGCGATCGATCTCGCCGCGATCACCGCGCCGTTCCTCCACGTCACCGCCGAGCACGACCATATCGTGCCGACCGCCGCCTCGGCCCCGCTGATCGACATGGTGGGTTCATCCGACAAGGAGCAGATCGTGCTGAAGGGCGGTCACGTCAGCCTCGTCGCGGGCGGGAATGCGGTGAAGCGGATGTGGCCGACGCTCGCCAACTGGCTGGGACATCGTTCGACATGAGGTTGGCCACATGACTCACAGAATCCGCCGTTTCCGTCCCGCCGACCGCGACGCGATGCTCGCCTTTGCGCAAGGCCTGCCCGAGCACGATCTGCTGTTCCTCGGCCGCGACCTGAAGCATCCGCGCGTCGTCGAAGCGTGGCTTTCCGCGATCGGCGATGGCTGGATCGACAGCATGATCGCCGAGGACGGGGGTACGGTGGTCGGCACAGTCGCACTCGTCCGCGATCCGCTCGGCTGGAGCGCACATGTCGGCGAGGTTCGGCTGCTGGTTTCGTCGCAGCGGCGCGGCGCTGGGCTCGGCCGGGACCTCCTCCAGGCGATCTTCGCGCGCGCGATCGAACACAAACTTACGAAACTGACCGCGTCTATGACCCCGGATCAGGGCGGGTCGGTCGCGCTGTTCGAAAGCCTGGGGTTCCGCGGCGAGGCGTTGCTCAAGGATCAGGTCCGCGACCGCGAGGGCAACCCGCACGATCTCGCGATCCTGTGCCTCGATCTGACCCGCGCCGCGACGCAGCACCGCGCGTTCGGCTTCGATTTGGCTGAACCATAAAGCTGCCGGCGCATTGATGCCGACCGCAGGAGACAAATGCATGGCCACCGCCCCGATATTCGATCAGGTTCGCCCGCCCTCGCCTTTACTGGCGCTGACCGAGCTACCGCGCGCGCTTGCCGAATTCGGCGCGCTGCCCTGGGCCGCGCCGCTATTGGTGACCGCGCCGCGCGGCGACGGGCACCCGGTGCTGGTGCTCCCCGGCTTCACGACGTCGGACAAATCGACGACCGTGCTGCGCCGCTACCTGACGCGGATGGGATATGACGCGCACACTTGGGACCTAGGCCGCAATCTCGGCCCCAAGGCGATCGGGCGCGAAGGTGAGAAGCTCGTCGATCGGCTTAACGCGGTCCACGACATGACTGGCCGCAAGGTCAGCCTGGTCGGCTGGAGCCTGGGCGGGGTGATGGCGCGGATGGTTAGCCGCCGCGTCCCCGATGCGGTGCGGCAGGTGATCTCGCTCGGCTCGCCGTTCACCGGCAGCCCGCGCGCGACCAACGTCTGGCGCGCGTACGAATTGCTGACCGGGCAGCGCCTGAACGATTCGCACACCCGCCGCCAACTCGACGAGAGCGCGACCCCGCCGCCGGTCCCCTCGACCGCGATCTGGAGCCGCGAAGACGGCATCGTCGCCTGGCAGAATTGCGTCGAGCCGTTCAACGATAACAGCGACAATATCGAGGTCCACGGCAGCCATTGCGGGCTCGGGGTGAACCCGGCGGTGCTGTATGCGGTCGCGGACCGGCTGGCGTTGCCCGAGGATGGTTGGACGCCGTTCGACCGGCGTGGATTGCGGGCGTTGTTCTATCCGTCGGCGGGGCACGCGTAACGCTTTTTGACCGCGTCGAATGGATTGGGGGGTTGAATAGTACCAAAGCTGATTGACATTCGAGCCTCTCCGTCATTCCCGCGAAGGCGGGAATCCATAAACTCAAGCGCTTCGACACTTTCGCCAAGGCCAGCCATTATGGTTTCCCGCCTTCGCGGGAATGACGGAAACTAAATTTGGTGGAATGCCGATCCGGCCTAACCCTTATCCCCACTCCGCAGCGGCGCGACAGCATCGCGCCCGAACTGCATGATCAGTTCGCCGATCTCACGCGCCTGCGCCATCGATCGATTGCCCTGTTCGCGCAGATAATCGCCCTGGATCTTCATCACCTCGGATACGTCCTTGGCCTTGGCGGCGTCGCGCATCGCGGCAAACGCCTCGCGCGCATTCTGTTCGGCCTGATCGATCATCTTGACGCCGATCGTCTTGTTGCCCTGGGCGACCTTCTCGCCAGAGGCCTTCATCGCCTCGCCCGCACGCTTGGCGGGATCGACGACCTTGTCCTGAAACGTCTCGCGCGCCTTCGACGCGGCATCCTTCGCGGCGTTTGTCGCCTTGTCCTTCGCATCTGCCATCATTTGGTTCCTTTGCTGGTCTTGGCGGTCGTCGGCTTGCGCTTCGGCGCCGGTTTAATGTCATTTCTTTCAACCGGCGTGGGCGCGCTTGGTTTCATCGCCGCCGCCTTCAGCGCATCGAATGCTGCACGCAAAGCCGCAGCATAAACTTCGGGATCGGGCATCATGTCGCGATCGGAGGTGAACGAGATCGCGATCGTGTCGCCGTAACTGTAGACGGGGTTGATCAGCCCCGTTCCGTCGAACAGCGGCCCGGTGCCGAACATCCCGACCATTCGCGCGCCGCAGAAATAGAGCGGAACGCGACTGCCCGGCACATTGGTGACGACGCAATTATACGCTGGCGCATGCGCGTTCGCCGCACCCACCCGCGTGTAGAGCCGCGCCGCCAGCCCGGCGAGCGCACTCGGCATAAGCTGCGAATAATCGGCGAGGTTCTTCGCCCCCACCGCATGCGTCATCGCTTTCGAATTGACCGCCTCGTCATGGACGAAGCGCAGCCGTTCGAGCGGGTCTTCGATCTGCGTGCCGAGGCCCACCACCATCGCCGAGACGAGATTGCCGAGCGACGCCTTCTCACCCTCCTGCCGCACCGAGATCGGCGCCATCGCGGTCATCGTCTCCTTGGGGAGTTCGCCCTTGTCGTTCAGATACGCGCGCAACCCGCCGCCTACAATCGACAGGATGACGTCGTTGATCGTCGCACCCTCCACCGCCTCCTTGATCGCGCGAATGTCCTTCAGCGCAAACGGCACCGCATCCCAGACGCGGTGCGCGCCGACCTTGCCGTTGAAGCGGGTCTTCGGCGCGGCGCGGCTGTTCTTCAGGCTGACGTCGCCCTTGCGGACTTCGTTGGTCAGCTTCGCCATGCCGGGCAGCGATCGGCCGATCGTCTCCATCACCCGCATCGGCTGGACGAGATTGTTGAAATAACTGCGCGCCAGCAGGTCGGCGACCTGCGGCATATTCTCGGGTTTCCAATGATCCGGCGTATCGGGATCGGCGACGTCGGAAGTCACCGAATGCACCGCGGCGGACATCTCCACCCCGCTCATCCCGTCGATCGCGGCATGGTGGACCTTGCTGACCAGCGCGAAGCTGCCCGGCGGTAACCCCTCGATCCCGTCGAGCCCCTCGATGATCGTGAATTCCCACAAGGGTTTGGTCAGGTCCATCGGCCGGGAATGCAGCCGCGCCGCCTGGATGCAGAGCTGTCGCCAATCGCCCGGTTTGGGCAGCGCGATGTGGCGGACGTGGAATTCGATGTCGAACTCGGGGTCCTCGATCCAATACGGATGATCGAGATCGAATGGCACCCGCACCAGCCGCTGCCGGAAACTTCGCGCGCCCTGCAACCGCGCCTGGATGAAATTGAGGATATCCTTGAACCGTACGAAACCGCCCGGCGCGGTCGACGGATCGTAGATCGCGACCGATCCGATATGCATCGGCGTGTGCGGCCTCTCCAGATAGACGAACGACGCATCCTGCGCGGACAATTGCTGCATGGGCCTCTCCGATGGCCGACGTTATCGCCTGACCCTGGACCAATGCTGGGCCGATACCGGCGTTCCGGCAAGAGGGGTAACCCGCCCGAGCGCAACGCCTGCACCCGGGCGCGTCAGGTCATTCCGCCGCGACCATCTCCTCACGCGGCGCGCTGTCCTTCAGACCCAACCCATCGGCGACCGCGGCGCCGAAATCCGGGTGGATCTTGTGGAAATGCGCGAGCACGCGGCGCTGGATCGGTTCGGGATCGTCGATCGCCATCGCCGGATTGGACAGCGACCCGACGATATTCTCGACCAGATTCTTGCGACCCTGATCGTCGAGCGCCTCTTCCCACAACGCGCGCGGCTGCGCGAAATAATCCTCGTCGGTGCAGGCATATTCGTAGCGGGCGGCGTCGCCGTCGATCTTCAGCGGCGGCTCGGCAATCGTCCGGTTCTCGACCGGGCCGCCAAACGAATTGGGCTCGTAATCGACCTTGCCGCCGTAATTACCATCGACCCGCATGATCCCGTCGCGATGATACGTCGCCGCCTTTGCCGCGCGCGGCTGGTTGACCGGAATCTGGTCGTAATTCGGGCTGTTGAGGCGATAGCGATGCGCGTCCGAATAGGACAATACGCGGTTCTGGAGCACCTTGTCGGGCGAAAAGCCGATCCCCGGCACGACGTTCGATGGCTCGAACGTCGCCTGCTCGACATCCGCGAAGTAATTCTCGGGATTGCGGTTCAATTCCATCACGCCGACCTCGATCAGCGGATAATCCTCGTGCGGCCAGACCTTGGTCAGGTCGAACGGATGGACCTCGTACGTGTCCGCCTCCGCCTCTGGCATGATCTGGACCGACATCGTCCATTTCGGGAAATCGCCTTTGTCGATCGCGTCGGTCATGTCCTTGGTCGAGTAATCGGGGTTCTCGCCGCCGATCTTTAATGCCTCGGCGTCGCTGAAATTCTCGATTCCCTGCTGCGTGAGAAGGTGGAACTTCACCCAGAAACGCTCGCCCGCCGAATTCCAGAAACTGAACGTGTGACTGCCGAAGCCGTGCATGAACCGCGCCGATTTCGGGGTGCCGCGATCAGAATAGAGGATCATAACCTGGTGCAACGCCTCGGGCGACAGACCCCAATAATCCCAGCGGCGCCAATGCGGCTTCAGATGCGTCTCCGGATCGCGCTTCTGCGTGCGGATGAAATCGCTGAACTTCAGCGGATCTCGAACGAAGAAGATCGGCGTGTTGTTGCCGACGAGATCCCAATTGCCCGCCTCGGTGTAGAATTTCAGAGAGAAACCGCGCGGGTCGCGCGCGGTGTCAGCCGACCCACTCTCGCCGCCGACGGTGGAGAAACGCGCAAACATCTCAGTCTGCCTGCCGACCTCGGAGAAAATGTCGGCGCAGGTGTATTGCGTGATGTCGTTCGTGACGGTGAAGGTGCCGAACCCGCCGTAACCCTTCGCATGGACCACCCGCTCGGGCACGCGCTCGCGGTTGAAATGCGCCATTTTCTCGATGAGATGGTAATCCGCCATCAGCATCGGCCCCGCGTTTTCCGGCGGTCAGCGAATTCTGGTTGTTCTCGATGGTGCGTCCGAAGGCGGTGGTCATCGTCGGTTTGCTGGGATCGGTCTGGTCGGGCATGTCGGCTCCTGGAATATGATGGCGTGATCGAACGAATAAATCTGTTTTTACACTGTCAACGATCCAACCGATCAATGGATGCACGGCGGCGCGGCAAAATCTATTTGCCGAATCCGAATACATCCTGATGGAAACGTCCGTCGGCGATCATGCCTTCCAGCCACTCAGAACCTTGCGCGTGTTCCTCGCCGACCTGCCGCATCGCGATCCGGATCAGGGTGTCGCGGACGGCGGGGGCCATGAACTTGCCGTCGCCGCACAGATAGATCGACGCGCCCGCCGAGATTGCGGCCCAGACCGTCTCCTGTTCGGCCCAGAGCGCGTCCTGAACGAACTTCCACCGATGCGAAGGGACCGCGGAAAAGGCGAGGAAAAGGTCGGTGACACCGGCCGTCTGCCAGCGTTCCATTTCGTCGCGGCAGAACCAGTCGTGATCGGGATGGCGGCAACCGAAGAACAACAGGCTCTTCGCCGCGCCCGCTCGCGCCGCACGCTCCTGAAGAAATCCGCGCAACGGCGCGAAGCCGGTGCCGGGGCCGATCAGGATCATCGGCACGCTCGGGTCTTCGGGCGGTGCGAACGGCGGATTGGGGCGGCGGACGTAGCCGAAGACCGGATCGCCGGGCGCGACATTCGCCATGTAGCCCGAGGCGAAACCGCGATGCTCGCCGAGGCCCGACCAGGCGGGGGCGGCCATCGTGCCGACGATCAGGTCGGCGATGTGCGGATCGACCGAAGGCGACGAAGCGATCGAGTAAAAGCGCGGGGCGATCGCCGCCGATAGCTCGACCAGCGCCTCGAACGACAATTCCGCCGCGGGATGGGCATCGAGCAGGTCGAGCAGGGTCAGCCGCTTCGCCGCCACTTCGGTATCATAGTCCGCCTCAAGCGCGGCAAGTTTGCGCTTCGTATCGGGACAGCGTGTTGCGGCGGCGATCACCGTCAGCGCACGCTTCGGCAACGGATCGGAGAGTTCGACGAAATCGGCGAGCAACTGCCGCACCGTCACGGTCTGGCCGAGCGGGAGATGCCGGAAGCGCCCGCCCTGCCCCGCCAGCCGCACCTGCGCTGCGCCGTCCAGCCTAAACCTATCGATCGCACGATCAACGAGTTGGGGACGGTTATGCGCATAAACCGCGATATGATCGCCGGTGTGATAGACCTGCCCCTCGGGCAGACGGATACGGATCAGCCGGGTCGAGGGGCGCGGGGGTTCGGTCGCGAAATCCCACAGGCCATCGGCGGGCTTAACGAGTTCGTAGTTCGCGACGATCTCCAGCCGCTGCGCATGTTCGGGCAGCGCCTGCGCGCGCGCCTTCGCGGTATCGACGATCGTCAGCGACAGCCCCGCCGCCTCGCTCGGCGCGGCATCGCTGCCTAGCGCCTTCCACAGATCGCGCACGAACCCCGCGACCGCACCGTCGAAATCACCTTGCCCGTCCGCCTCCGAGCGCGGAATCAGACGGGTCGCGCCGGTCGCCTCGATCGCGGCATCGACGCGCTTCGGGAACACCTGATAATTCGGCCATTGCGAGTTGCCGACGCCGAGCACCGCGAACTTCGCACCGCGCCAGTCCGCGCCTTCGAACGCCCCGTCATCCAGCGCTCGTTCCACCGCGATGGCGGTATCGGGCGCGCGGCCGTTGTAAGTGGCGGTGACGAGGACGATCACCTTGTCCTCGGGCTCGGCGCCGCCCTTGAAGCTCTCGTCCATACTGCGCACGACGACGTCGAAACCGTCGAGCCGGGCGCGTTCGGCGATCTCCTCGGCGATGTCGCGCGCGGTGCCGAGCGACGAGCCGTAGAGGACCGCGAACTTCTGGCCGGTGCCGGTGACCGATGCGACGTCTTCGGCCTCCACAACCTCCGCCGCCCCAAGCTGCAACCTTTCGTGCGGCTGCCGCAGCCTGATCCGCATGTAGAATTCATCGGGCTTGATCGACAGCGTTTCCTTGATCCGCAGCTTGTACGAATGCGGATCGCTGATCGAGAAGGCGCGCAGTAGCATCGCCAGCGCGATCTTCGCCTCGACCATCGCGAACTGCCGCCCGATGCACGCGCGCTCGCCGTTGCCGAACGGCTTATAGGCGTGGGGATGCCGCGCCGCCTCGGCGTCGGGCAGCCAGCGGTCGATGTCGAACTCTTCGGGGTCCTCCCATGCCTTGGCCGCGCGGTGCAGGCCGGGACCGAAGACGTTGACCGGGCGATCCTTGCGGAGCAACCACCCCCCCTTCCCGTTCTGGCCCCCGATCGTCGTGTTCTCGAACGGCGCGAGGCTGAACGATGGCGCGGTCGGCCACAGGCGAAGCGCCTCCTTCAGAATGCGTTCGATAACTTCGAGTTTGGCGACCTGCGCATAATCTGGCCGCATATCGCCCGGCAGCACGCGGTCGACCTCGGCATACGCCTGCGCGAGGATCGCCGGATTGCGCAGCAGATAGCTGAACGCGAAGGTCAGCATACCACTCGTCGTCTCGTGCCCCGCGATCAGGAAGGTCAGCACCTGATAGCGGATGTTGAGATCGTCGAGCCCCTCTCCGGTCTCGGGATCGACCGCAGTCAGCATCAAATTGAGCAGATCCTTGCCGTCACTGGGCTGCACGCGGCGATCGGCGATGATGCCGTCGACCAGCGCATTCATCTCGGCGATGTCGGCCTCGTATCGAGCGGTCGCCTTCTTGGCGAAACGGTTCTGGATCGGCAGCCGCGTGATCGTCGTCATCGCCGCCGACAGCGCTCGCCCCAGCGCCTGCAAGAAGCTGTCTAGTTCCTCGCGCTCGAACGAATTGAAGCGGTGCCCGAACCCCGCGATCGCGATCGAATCGAGCGTCAGCCGGGTCATGTCGTCGGCGACGAGCACGTCGGTCCCCGCCGCCTTCGTCCATTTCCCAATCAGTTGATCGCAAACCTCGACGATCATGTCGAAATACCCACGCATCGCGCGCTGGCTGAACGCGGGCAGCAGGATGCGGTGCGCCTTGCCCCAGTTCGGCTCGTCGCTGAACGCGGTGAACAGGCCGTCGCCCGCGAACTTGCGGACCACCCGCAAGCCCGGACCCGGCATCTTGCGGAACCGCGTCTCGTCGGAAAGTTCGGCGACGAGATCGGGATCGGTCACGAATATTCCGATGCGACTGCCGAACTTCAACTTGAAAATGCCGTCGGGAAAATCACGCGACGTCGCGAGCAAATGGCCGACCAGGCCGGCGCGCGCGATCTGGTGGAGATGGCCGACGACGGGCAACCCCTTGGGCGAAGGTATCGTCGCGCGCGTCGCCATGCCGTCGCTCTCCCTGCTTGCGCTGCGCAGTCCACCACAGCGCCTGTGTCGGCGCAAGTTGCCGCACGGGAAGGCGCTCGGCGGCGATTGCGTCGAAGCGGGTCCGGACCGGGCCGATTCCCCTTTCCGGAACGACGCGACGCGCGTAATCGGGCGGGTATGAAATCGCCCATTTGCCTGGCCCTCATTCCGCTATCGACGCTGGTCGTTTCGCCATCGCGCGCGCAAATGCCTGCGACCGATCCCGCCTGCGCCAACGTCCGCGTCGCGATTCCGCCCGAACTCGCGGGCTGGGGCAATCAGACCCCGGTCAGCGCGGGAACCAAGGCGGGCGAAGGCGCGACGATCGAAATCGGCAAGGCCGCGCTCGTCGCGCTCCATCCCGCCAAGCATTTGACGCTCCAGCCCGCGCCAGAAACACCCGCCGCGCCCGACAGCAACGGCGGCACATTGGCGATCGCGGTGATGAGCGCAGGGAAATATCGCATCGCGCTCGGCGGCAGCGCATGGATCGCGGTCGTCCGCGACGGCAAGTCGATCGCGGCCAGCGCGCATTCGCACGGGCCGAAATGTTCGGGCGTGCGCAAGATGGTCGATTTCACGCTGATGCCCGGCAATTACGCGATCCAATTGTCGGGCAACGATACCGACAGCATCGCCCTGCTCGTGGCGAAGCTCGGGTGAAGAGGATCGCAATCGCGCTGGCATTCCTCGCCGCACCCGTCGCGGCGCAGGTTGCTTCCGCCCCGCCTGTCGCGACGACGCCATCGGAGACCGTGCGGGTCACGCTGACGACGAGCGAAGGCCCGATCGTCCTGGCGCTCGACAAGAGCAAGGCGCCAATCACGGTCGCCAATTTCCTGCGCTACGTCGACGGCAAGCGGCTCGACGGCACCGCTTTCTACCGCGCGATGAAGCTCGCCGACGCCACCGGCCTCGTCCAGTTCGGCACCCGCGCCGACCCGAAACGGACGCTGTCGCCGATCGCGCACGAACCGACCTCGCAGACCGGCCTCAGCAACACCGACGGCGCGCTGGCGATGGCGCGCTATGCGCCGGGAACCGCGGCGGGCGACGTGTTCATCGTCGTCGGCGATCTCCACACGCTCGACGCGAGTGCGAGCGACCCCGGCTTCGCAGTATTCGGGAATGTCGTCGAGGGAATGGACATCGTCCGCCGCATCCTCGTCGCACCGACCTCGCCGACCGAGGGCGAGGGCGTGATGAAAGGGCAGATGCTGAGTCCCACGATCGAGGTGATCAGCGCGCGGCGGGCGGGCTGAGGAAGCGCACCGACGCGCCGTCCGCATCACGAACAATCCGGGTCCTCGTGGCGTAGAGAGAGTCGAGCACCTCCTCCCGGAAGATCGCGTCCGCCGGGCCGCTCGCCAGCACCCTGCCCTCGCTCATCGCCACCGCATCGTCGGCCACCGCGATCGCGATGTCGAGGTCGTGGAGCGCGACGATCACGGTGCAGCCGGCGTCGGCCAGCGCGCGGAGCCGCCGCGCCGCGTCGATCGCGTGGCGCGGATCGAGCCCGGCCGTCGGCTCATCGACGATCAGCAACTCGGGATCGCTGACCGTCGCGCGCGCCAGCATGACGCGCGCGAGTTCGCCGCCCGACAGCTGGGTCGCCGGGCGATCCGCGAGCGACGTCAGATCGTAATCCGCGAGCGCCTGCGCGACGCGATCCTTCGCGGCTCGCGGCAGATCGCCGAACGCGGGCAAGGTCGGCAGCAGGCCGAGCGCCACTACACGCCCGACCGAAATCGGCCAATCGACCCGCGGCGACTGCGGGAGGTAAGCGCGGCGGCGCGCGAGAATGCGGCGCGGGATCGCGTCGATCGTCTCTTCACCCCATCGCGCGGCAACCGCTGTCGATGCGCCGCAATCCGGCGGCGACTTCGAGCAAGGTGCTCTTTCCCGCACCGTTCGGTCCGATGACGACGGTCAGGCGACCCGCCACGAACCTGGCGCTAGCGTCAACCAACACGGCCCTGCCGCTGCGCACCAGATTGGCGCTTTCGATGACGAGGTCGCTCATGGCGCGGTCTTGCGGACGTGCAGCACGAGCCACAGAAAGAACGGCGCGCCGACCGCGCCGATCAGCACGCCGAGCCGCAGTTCCGGCCCGGTCAGCCGGACCAGCCGGGTGATCGTATCCGCGACGACGACGATCAGCGCACCGGCCAGCGTCGCCGGTAACAGGGTCCTGCCGGGGGCTGTGGCCGGCGAGCGGGCGGACGATATGCGGCGCGATCAGCCCGACGAAGCCGATCGCCCCCGCCACCGCGGTCGCCGCGCCGACGCCGAGGGCGGTGCCGATCAACGCGAGCAGGCGCACGCGCGCGACCGCGACGCCGAGGCTCTCGGCCTGCGCTTCGCCGAGCGCCAGCGCGTCGAGCGAGCGGCGCGTCGCGAACAGCAGCGCGCCCCCCGGCAATGACGAACGGTGCGGCAAGACGGACGTGAACCCAACTGCGATCCGCGAGCGATCCCATCAACCACGTCATGATCTCATACGCGGCATAAGGGCTCGGCGAGAGGTTGAGCGCGAGGCTGACCCCGGCGATCGCAATGCTCGACACCGCCGCGCCCGCGAGGATCAGCGCGAGCGTGCCGCCGCCGCGCGCGAGGCCCAGCGCGACGCTCGCGGTCACCAGCGCGCCGACGAGCGCGAACACCGGCGTCGCGATCAGCGACACCGCCGAGAAGCCGTAATAGATCGCGATCACCGCACCGAGTGACGCGCCCGAAGACACCCCGAGCAGCCCCGGCTCGGCCAACGGATTGCGCAGCAATCCTTGCAGCACCGCGCCCGACAGCCCGAGGATTCCACCGGTCAGGATTGCCAGCACGATCCGCGGTGCACGAATTTCGGTGACGATCAGCGAGGTCAGCGTGGTGCTGCCGTCGAACGCGGCGAAGACCTCGCTCAGGCGCAGCGACACCGTGCCCGCCAGCAGCGAAGCGACCGACGCGAACACCAGCAGAACCGCCAATATCGGGACCAGCCAGCGGGTCACCGCGCGACCGCCGACAGCGCCGCGCGCAGCTTAATCGCACCATCGACCGAATACGGCGTACCGCACGCGTAATAAGCGCTCGACAGCGTGACCGTCCGCCCCTTCCATGTCCGCCGCACCGCCGGATGCTGCGCGGCATCGCCGTTGAGATCGTTCGTCGCGCGCCACGTCGTGCTGCGGACGAGAACCTGCGGCGCGGCGGCGAGCAACACCTCGGCGTTGGGCGCGTTGTAGAGCGAAGCCGGCGGATGGTGCGCGACATTGTCCGCCCCCGCTATCGCCAACAGCGTATCGTAGAGCGAGCCGGGCCGCGCACCGAACCCCGCCGCGTCCCACGCCGCGACGGTAACGTGCGATGGCGGCAGATGCGACAGATACGCGAGCCGCCGGTCCATCCGCGCGATCAACGCCTCCCCTCTCGCCCGCGCCCCGACCGCCGCCGCGATCCGACGTGTCGTCGCGCGGATGCTCGCGAAATCGCTCGCGTCGTCGACTTCAAGCAGCGGATAGCCGAGCCGCTTCAACAATGCGCGGGTCGCAGGTGTCGTATAGGTCCCGGCGAGCACGAGATCGGGGCGTTGCCGCGCGACTTCCTCGGCGGTCCCGCGATTGCTCGCCACGCGCCGCGCCTCCGCGGCGAGAAGCGATCCCGACGGATCACGCGCCAGCCACGATACCGACGCGATGCGATCGGGCGGGAGCAGCATCAGCAAATATTGGTCGGTGCATTGGTTGATCGACATGACGCGCAGGGGGCGCTCCGCCGGTGCCGCGGCGGGCAGGATCGCCAGCATCGGCAGGAGCGCCCACCACATCAGAACCGCGCCTTCACGCCGGCGTAGGCAGCGCGCCCGGCGGTCGCATAGCTGAACACCTCCTCATATTTTTCGTCGAGCGCATTCTCGACGCGCGCGAACAGCGAGACGCGATCGGTCAGCCGGTAATCCGCCGCGAAATTCACCAGCGCGTATTCCTGTAACGAGACGCGGACCGGGAGGAAGCTCGGGTCGGTGAAGGCGTTGTCCTCCTGCCGGCCGTTGTAGCGGACAGTCAGCGTCCCCGACAGCCGTTTGTCTGCGGTGAAGGCGGTGACGTTGACGCTGCCGACATGTTTCGGCCGCCGTATCTCGACGCCATTGCCGTCCCGCGCGCGGAGGTAGGTGTAGGCGAGGTCGATGCGGAGTTGATCGACCGGGGTCGCCGATGCGAACGCCTCGACGCCATGCTGGTAAGAACGCGATGTGTCATTGGCCGAAGTCGTCGTGAAATCGGGCAGGAAGGCGGTGAAGATTTCGTTGTCGAGATGGCTGTTGAAATAGGTCACGCCGATCGTCGCGCGATCGCCGAATGCCTGGTCGACTCCCGCCTCCCAGCCCTTCGACTTCTCGGGCGTCAGGCCCGGATTGCCAATATAGATTCCGTCGGAATAGCCGTAGAGTTCGCCATAGGTGGGGTTCTTGATCCCCGTGCCATAGGCGGCGCGCACCCGCGTACCGGTGCTGAAACGATACCCCGCCTGCGCGCGAAACGTCGTCGCGTCGGCGAAGCGCGTGTTCAGATCCTGCCGCACCGACGCACCGAGCGCGAGCGATTCGCCGACGTTCAGATCGTACACGCCGACGACGCCGACGTTGTCGATATGGCGTTCCCCGGTGAAGACGAACGGCGACGGCGTTTGCGATAGCGTCCGGAATTCCTCGCGCTCGACATCGACCGCGCCGGTGATGCGGTGCCGCACGACGCCGTCGCCGAACCGCAAGGCGCTTTCGAACGAACCCTTGTAGCGGCGGCCTTTGTCGCCGAAGTCTAGCCCGAACGCGGTGTAGTTGCGGCGATCGGTATCGGTGATCTGGCCGGTCAGCGCATTGGTCCAGCGACCGTCGAGCAGCGAGAGTTCGCCACGGACGAGGCCGTAGACGCTATTCACCCGGAAACGATTGCCGGGGCTGTCGATGATGAAGCCGTAGGTCGGGCTGGTGAAGTCGAAATCGCTCGCATTGTTATCGGCGGCGACGTGCGAATAGCGACCGACCGCGATCAGCTTGAACGTGTCGGATGGCGCCCAGGTCACCTTGCCCGACCCCGACGCGCTGGTCGATCCGATATCGCGTTTGCCGCCTCGTGCGGTCGGATAACCGTTCCTCCCGTAAACGCTGCCCGAGACCGCGTAGTCGAGCGTGCCCGCGACCCCGGCGGCACGCGCACTGCCGGTATAGGTGCCGAACGATCCGCCCTCGGCTCGCACACGGATTCCCGGCGCCTCCGCCCCGCTCAGCGTCACATATTGGATCACGCCACCGATCGCGTCGGAGCCGTAGAGCGAGGATTGCTGCCCGCGCAGAACCTCGATCCGCGCGCCTTCGTCGGCCAACAAAGTGCCGAAATCGAATTCGCCCTGATACGGATCGGACGCCTCGATCCCGTCGATCAGGACGAGGACGTGGTTGCTCTCCGATCCGCGAATACGGACCTGCGTCAGCGCCCCGACGCCGCCGCTGCGGCTGACCGCGAGACCGGGGACGTCGCGCAGCACGTCGGACACCACCCGCGTCTGGCGTTCCTCCAGCGCGGCGTCGTCGATCACGGTCAGCGAGGCGGGAACGTCGGCGGCCTTTTCGGCATCGCCAGAGCGCGAAGCGGTGACGATCACGTCTTCGTTCGGATCGTCGGTCTGGGCGAACGCGGGCGCGGCCAGCGCCAGTGATAACAACGGTACATATCTCAACATCGGTCTTCTCCGGCATCGCGAGCGACTTGGCGGAGAAGCCCCTCTGGCCGGGGCGACGTCTGAACCGGATACCCGCGGTCGCGACGACGCCCCCTTGCCCCCGCAAGGTTCGTCGCTCGCAACGGAGGACCGTGCCGCGATCTCACCTGGATCGAAGCAGGAGCGACCAGAGCGCCGGCAGGTCTCCTGGCTCGCGGGTCGTCACGCGATGCACGCCTTCCCGAACGGCTTACGCCGCCAGTGGCCGCCCCCATCACGGGGCCGGTGCATCGCGCTCACCGCTTACAGTTGCAGGGACAGCCGCGGATTTGGCGGGGGATCGCCCCGCCGCACCGCATTCCCTATTATGCTCTCGCGAGCACCGGCGCGATCTTCGGGCGAGGTGAAACCCCGCCCGGCCGCCGCCTTACGCTGCGCTGCGGCGCTGTCAATTCACGCGGGTTAAATCCCGTCGAGTGCGAGCAGTGCGAAGGTCGCCAGCCAATGCTCGCCCATATAATCGTCGAACAGGTGCGGCAGACTAACGGCGACATGCGCGTCCGCGGCGGTCCGCGCGGTCTTCGCCAGTGCGGCGTCGGTCGCGGGATGCGCCGCGAGGATGCGCCAGCACCACGCCCGGGTCAGGTTCAGTCCGTCGAGATGCGCGATCCGCCCATCGCTGCGATCGGTGACGATGGCGGGGGTCAGAAGCGGCTCCGGCTCGGTGAGGAAAGCCGATAGCCACGCACCAAAGGTCTCCGGCGACGCGACCGCCGCCATCAGCGCCGCCTCGCACAAGGCGGGCGACAGGAAATCCTCGCCGCCCGGCTCCCACACCTGACAGGCACGGTCGCCCGCAAACCAGTCCGACACGCGTTTGCCGATCAGCATCGCGAGATCGGCATCGCTCTCCTCCGCCCACCGATGCGCCAGGATCATCGCAAAGGCAGTGTTGGCGTGATTGCCGTGCCGCACCGGCCAGCTGAGTTTCGGCAGATACGAGCGAAAACGGTCGGCAAACGCGCGGGCAAGCGGCTCGACTGCCGCCGCCCAACGCTGTTCCGCGTGGAGAGAAAGCTCTGCGTGGAGTGCGAGCAGCCACCCCCAACCATAGGGTCGCTCGAACCCGCCCGACGCGGGCCGCGCGAGATAGGCGAGTTCGCCCACAACCTTGTCCGGGACCAGCATGGTATCCGCGCGCATGCGGATGTCGGCGGAGATCTTCAGATCCGGAAAGCGCCGCGCAATGCGCATCACCTGCCACCAGCCGTGGACGCAACTGTGCCAGTCGTAGCTGCCGTAAAAGATCGGGTGAAGCGTTGCCGGCGCCGCGACATCCTCAGGCCCCGGTCATCGCATGATCGAGCTTGTTGGGCCATTCGCGATCGAGATGCGCAAGAGTCGAGGTGGCGAAGCTGGCGGCGAGGGACGCGGTGAGACGGTCCGTCATGCACCGCTTCCCCGGCGAAGGCCGGGGCCCAGTATCGGGCCGCGCGCAACTGGGCCCCGGTCTTCGGGGTCCCCAGAAAGTCGTACTTTCTGGGGTGCCCCTTCGCCGGGGAAGCCATAACCCCCACCTCCCGGAGTTTCGATCACGAACACATCGCCCGGCCGCATCTCCACCGACGCGGTCGCGCCGAGCGTTTCCATCGAGCCATCCGCCCGCTCGACCCGATTCGCACCCAACGCTCCCGGCTCACCACCCGCCAAACCGAACGGCGGCACCATACGCCGGTTCGACAGGATGCTCCCCGTCATCGCCTCGAGAAACCGCACCCGCCGCGTCGCGCCATCGCCGCCGCGCTGCGCACCCGCCCCACCCGATCCCCGCCGGATCGAAAACTCCTCGAGCAACACCGGAAATCGCGTCTCCAATATCTCGGGATCGGTCAGGCGGCTGTTGGTCATGTGCGTCTGCACCACGCTCGTCCCGTCGAAGTCGGGCCCCGCCCCCGATCCTCCCGCGATCGTCTCGTAATATTGATGCCGCTCGTTGCCGAAGGTGAAATTGTTCATCGTCCCCTGGCTCGCCGCCATCGCCCCCAGCGCGCCGAACAAAGCGTCGGTCACGACCTGACTCGTCTCGACATTCCCCGCGACCACCGCCGCCGGCCAGCGTGGCGCAAGCATCGACCCTTGCGGGATCACGATCGTCACCGGGCGCAGGCAGCCGTCGTTCATCGGGACGGCTTCGTCGATCAACGTCCGCACGACGTACAGCACCGCCGCACGCACGATCGCGCTCGGTGCATTGAAGTTGCTCGATAACTGCGGACTCGTGCCGGTGAAATCCACCGTCATCACGCCCGCGTCGCGATCGACCCTGACGGCCACGCTGACGATCGCACCGTTGTCCATCTCATAGGCGAACGCGCCGCCCGACAAGCGCCCGATCAACCCACGCACCGCCGCTTCGGCATTGGCCTGGACGTGTTCCATATAGCGACTGACGGTCTGTGCACCGTAATCGGCGGCCATCCGCGTCAGCCCCGCCGCGCCGCGCGCGCAGGCGGCGAGTTGCGCGGTCAGATCGGCGATATTCTGATCGATATTGCGCGCCGGCCACCGCCCGCTGCCGAGCAACGCACGAAGATCGCCTTCGAGGAACCGGCCTTCATCGACGACCAGGACGTTGTCGAACAACACGCCCTCTTCCTCGACGCTCGTACTGCCCGGCGGCATCGATCCCGGCGTGATCCCGCCGATATCGGCATGATGCCCGCGCGCCGCGACGAACCATTCGGGCGCGTCGTTTTCGGAAAGTCTTGGGCCGTCCGCGAACACCGGCACGACGACGGTGATATCGGGCAGATGCGTTCCGCCGTCATAAGGCGCGTTGAGCGCATAGGCGTCGCCCCGCCGGATACCGCGCCCGTCATCCGACCGCTTACGCAGGATCGTGCGGATGCTGTCGCCCATCGAACCGAGATGCACCGGAATATGCGGCGCGTTGGCGACGAGATTGCCCGCGCGATCGAATAACGCGCACGAGAAATCCAAGCGCTCGCGAATGTTCACCGACGCGGCGGAATGCTGCAACGCCGCGCCCATTTCCTCCGCCAGCCCCATGAACAGGCCGTGGAAGATTTCGAGCCGCACGGGATCGACCGCGCCGGTCTCGTCGTCGCTGCGAGTGCGCGCGGCGACACGATCGAGGATCAGATTGCCGATCGCATCGACCCGCGCCTGCCAGCCGGGTTCGATCACGGTGGTCGAAACCGCATCGATCACCAGCGCCGGGCCTGCGATGGCCGCGCCGGCCGCCAACCCCGCCCGGTCGTGGACCGGGGTGCTGTGGTGTGCGCCCGCCATATACGTCTCGACTGAAGCAACCGGCGGCGCGGTCTCGTCGGGCAAAGTCGCGACCGCAGCATCCAAGGGCGGCGTCTCGGCGATCGCCTCGACCGAAATGCGGTCGACGACGATGTCTCCGGTGCCGGCAAAACCGAACCGGGCGGTATGCGCCTTTTCGAATGCAGCCCGTAGGCCATCGGCAAGCCGCAGTTCGAACAAGCTGTCGGTGCCGACATAGCGAAGATGGACGCGCGTTTCGGTCCGGACCTCCGCGTCGCCGATCCGTTGCGCGATCAGATCGGCCCGCGCCGCCTCCACCAGGGGCGCGATAGCCGCGTCGAGATCGCCATCGAGCGGCCGCATCGCCGTCGTCTCACGCAACACACGTCGGTCCGCCAGCCCCATACCGTATGCCGACAGCACCCCCGCGAGCGGATGGATCACGACCCGCTCGATCGCCAGCGCATCGGCGACCAGGCAAGCATGCTGCCCGCCCGCTCCACCGAAACACGCCAGCGCATAGCGTGTCACGTCATGCCCGCGCGCGACCGAGATCGTCCGAATCGCATTCGCCATATTCGCGACCGCGACCGCGACGAACCCCTCCGCCGCCGCCTCGCGCGTCATATCCGTCCCGGCGATCGCCTCATCCAGCCGTCGCATCGAAGCGTCGGCATCGAGCGACGCATCGCCTTCGTGACCGAACACCGCCGGAAAGAATTCGGGCTGCACCTTGCCGAGCACGACATTGCAATCCGTGACGGCAAAAGGCCCGCCGCGCCGGTAACACGCCGGCCCCGGCACCGCCCCCGCCGACTCCGGCCCGACCAGAAAGCGCGCGCCATCGAACCGGCAGATCGATCCGCCCCCCGCCGCGACGGTGTGGATTTTCAGCATCGGCGCCCGGATGCGCGCGCCCGCGACGATCGTCTCGCTGGCGCGCTCGAATGCGCCGTCGTAGCGCGATACGTCAGTCGAGGTGCCCCCCATATCGAAGCCGATGACGCGATCGAACCCCGCCTCGCGCGCGGTCGCCGCCATCCCGACGATGCCCCCCGCCGGGCCCGACAGGATCGCATCCTTCCCGCGGAAAGCATCCCCCGCGACCAGCCCGCCGTTCGATTGCATGAACAAGATCTGCGCGTCGCTACCCAAAGCGTCGGACAACGAATCGACGTAGCGCGCCAGCACCGGCGACAGATACGCGTCCACCACCGTCGTATCGCCGCGTCCGATCAGCTTGATCAGCGCGCCGACGCGGTGGCTGACCGATATCTGGGTAAAGCCGATCTCCTCGGCGATTTCGGCGAGCGCGGCTTCGTGACCGGTATAGCGATAGCCGTGCATCAGGACGATCGCGATCGCGCGGAGGCCATCGTCGAACGCCGCCTGGAACGCTGCTCGCGCCGCGCTCTCGTCGAGCGACACAAGCACCCTGCCGTTTGCCCCCACGCGCTCGTCGATCTCGACGACGCGATCGTAAACCGGCTCGGCGCGGACGATGTGCCGCGCAAAGATATCGGGCCGCTCCTGATACCCGATCTTCAGCGCATCGCCGAACCCACGCGTGATCGCGAGCAGCACCGGTTCGCCACGCGGTTCGAGCAGCGCGTTGGTCGCAACTGTCGTGCCGAGCCGCACCTCAATCGGCGGCAACGCGTCGCGCGCACCGGTCAACCGCCGAATCGCCTCGACCGCCGCATCGTCATACCGCGCCGGATCTTCGGAGAGCAGCTTCGTCGTGACGATCGCACCATCGGGCCGCCGTGCGACGACATCGGTAAAGGTGCCGCCGCGATCGATCCAGAAATGCCAGGAGTGTTTCATTGCTTCGTCATTGCGAGGAGCGAAGCGACGAAGCAATCCAGTGCCCGATGCGAAAAGCTGGATTGCTTCGCTGCGCTCGCAATGAAGTGGAGCGCGGATCGGGACTTTTTAGTTCAAGCGTGTTCTCCGCCTACGCCGCCGCGGCGTAGCGCTCCACCATCCCCGCCAATCGCTGATCGATGATCTCCTCCGCCTCTGCCACGATCCGGTCGATCAAATCCTTCACGCTCGGCACGTCGTCGATCAGCCCCTGAACCATCCCCGCCGACCAGATGCCGCCATCGGTATCACCCGCCTCCATCGCCGCGACGCCGCGCTTGCCCGCGACGAGCTCCTGCACATCCGCAAACGTCGCATCGCCGCGCTTCTCGATCGCGACGACCTGCTCGCTCACCGCGTTCTTCATAACCCGCGCGGTGTTGCGCATCGTCCGGAAAATGAGGTTCGTCGCGCGCTCGTCGTTCTCGACCATCTGCTGCTTGAAGCTGTCGGGGATCTGCGCCTCCTGCGTCACGCAGAAGCGCGTCCCCATATTGATCCCGTCCGCCCCCAAGGCGAGCGCCGCGACGAGGCCACGCCCGTCACCGAACCCGCCCGACGCCAGCATCGGAATCTTTAGCTTGTTCGCCGCCGCCGGGATCAGGATCAGCCCCGGGATATCGTCCTCGCCCGGATGCCCGGCGCATTCGAACCCGTCGATCGAGATCGCATCGACGCCCTTGCGCTCGGCCGACAAGGCATGACGCACGCTGGTGCATTTGTGGACGATCTTCAGCCCCGCCGCCTTGAACATCGCCCATTGCTCGGCGACCGCGGGGGTGCCGGCAGTCTCGACGATCGTGATGCCGCCGTCGATGATGACCTGCGCATAAGCGTTGTAATCGGGCGCATTGATCGTAGGGAAAACGGTGAGGTTCACCCCGAACGGCTTGTCGGTCATGTCGCGGCACCGCGCGATCTCGTCCGCCAGCGCCTCCGGGCTAGGCTGGGTCAGCGCGGTGATGAAGCCCAGCGCCCCGGAATTGGCGACCGCGGCGACGAGCGGCGCACGACCGACCCACTGCATCCCGCCCTGCGCGATCGGATACTCGATCCCGAACGCTTCGGTAAATCGCGTCTTCAGCATGTGACCCTCCCGCTTCGCCGTCTCCCGGCACCGTAACTCCTGTTATGCCAAGCGGCGCATAATCCGCAAGGCGGTCGCGCTAAGGACTATCGTCATTCCCGCGGAGGCGGAAAACCATATTGGCTAGCCTCGACGAAGATTCGCGACGGATGAGTTTATGGATTCCCGCCTTCGCGGGGATGACGGAGTGATTCAGATGTCGATCAAACCCGGCGAATGCGCGACTTGAAGCGTCAGCGCCCCGTCGGAGGCACCGCACCGGGCGGCAACGCGCCTGGCGGCACAGCCCCGGGAGGTAGCGCGCCGGGATCGCCCCCCATCTGCTGTTGCCGCTGCATCTGGAGCTGGCGAATCACCGCTTCGGGCAGGAAATCGATCAGCTCGACATCGAAGACCAAAGTCGAATTGCCCGGAATCGGCCCCTTGGTCTCGGCGCCGTAGCCGAGGCTCGGCTTGATCCAGAACCGGTATTTCGCGCCCTTCGACATCAGCTTGAGCCCCTCCGAGAAGCCCGGCACGACGCCAAGGACGGGAAACGGGGTCGGCTGCGCGGACTTGTCGAACGTGGTGCCGTCGAGCAGCTTGCCCTCGTAATTGACCAAGGTGACGTCGGTATCGGTCGGGCTTGGGCCCTTGCCCGGCGTCAGCACCTTATATTGCAGCCCCGACGCGGTCGTCACGACGCCCTTGGCGCGCGCATTGCCGGTCAGGAAATCGTCGCCCTGAAACGCGACCGCCGCCGCCGCAACAAGCGCAAGGAGAATGCCGACCACCAGCCACACAATGTAGCTGCGCTTGACGGGCTGGATCGGAACGGCGGTGACGTTGGACATGGCGGACCCTCATTGGGGCCGCGCGGACACGGCCGCTACGCTGAAATCGTGAAAAAACCTCGGCCGGTCGACCGGTCGACCGCGATCTTACCGGGCGCCGTCGCGTTCGGCGCGCTTGCGCTCGAGCTTGCGGGCGCGGCGGATCGCGGCGGCACGCTCGCGCGCGCGCTTCTCGCTGGGCTTTTCGTAATGCCGGCGCAGCTTCATTTCGCGGTACACGCCCTCGCGCTGCAGCTTCTTCTTGAGCGCGCGCAGGGCCTGGTCGACGTTATTGTCGCGAACGATGATCTGCATAAAAAAGCCGAACTCCGGATCAAATGGGTATAGCGGCCACGAACCGGGTTCGTGCCGTAAGCTCGGTGCGCCTAGCAGCGTCATGGTATGAAGGCAAGGCGTGATCGGGGTAGCGCGGCCTTCTCTCCCACCTTAGACGCGACCGCGATGTCCGACCTGATGCTCTATAACAGCCTGACACGCAGCCTCGAACGATTCGAGCCGATCGATCCCGCCAACGTGCGCGTCTACACCTGCGGCCCGACGGTCTATAACTACCAGCATATCGGCAACATGCGCGCGTTCCTGTTCGCGGACACGCTGGGCCGCGTGCTGCGCTGGAAAGGCTACGATCTCACCCACATCATCAACATCACCGACGTCGGTCATCTGACCAGCGACGCCGACGCCGGCGACGACAAGATGGAGCGCGCAGCGGCGACCGCGGGTAAATCGATCTGGGACATCGCGGCGCATTACACAGACGCTTTCAAGGCCGACGTCGCGCGACTCAACATAATCCCCCCGGCGCGATGGTCGGTCGCGACCGATCACATCGCCGAGATGATCGCCTTCGCCGAGCAGATCGCGCCCCAGCATTGCTACGAACTCGCCGACGGCCTGTATTTCGACGTCGCGACCGTCCCCGATTACGGCCGCCTGGCGGGCGCCGCCCCCGATGAGCGCGAAAGCCGCATCGCCGCCGTCGAAGGCAAACGCCACCCCCAGGATTTCGCGATCTGGCGCAAATCGCTCGCCGGCGAAAACCGCCAGATGGAATGGGATTCGCCGTGGGGCCGCGGCGCGCCTGGCTGGCACCTCGAATGCTCGGTGATGAGCAAACTCTATCTCGGCGCGCAGTTCGACATCCACACCGGCGGGATCGACCACCGCGAGATCCACCACCCCAACGAAATCGCGCAGAATCAGGCGCATTGCGACTGCACGGACACCGGCGCGAACATCTGGATGCACAACAACTTCCTCGTCGAACGCGCGGGGAAGATGAGCAAATCCTCGGGCGAATTCCTGACGTTGCAGGCGCTGGTCGATCGCGGGTTTCATCCATTGGCGTACCGGATGATGTGCCTGCAGGCGCATTATCGCAGCGAACTGGAATTTTCGTGGGAGAATCTGGCGGCGGCGAGCGTGCGGTTGAAGCGGATGGTTCAGACGTTGGAACATCGTCGCAATCAGACTGGCGGACCATCGTGGGTCCAGAACACGCCGCCAGACGAAATTAGCGGATTGTCCGAGCCCGCATTGGCATTTCAGTCCCAGTTCGAGGAAGCGATTTCAGGTGATCTGAACACCTCGGCGGCGTTGGTAGTTCTCGAACGAGTTCTGGCTGTCAAAGCGAGCACCGGCAGTCTTTGGTGGACTGATCGAACTCGCTTGGCGTCTAACTTCGACGCCGTTCTCGGGCTGAATCTCTCCACATTAACTCGCGCCAGACTCCGTGTCCGGCCAACCGCTGCAACCATTGACGAAGTCACCATAGATGCCCGCCTCACCGAGCGCCGCGAGGCGCGCGCCGCAAAAGACTTCGCCCGCTCCGACGCGATCCGCGACGAACTCGCCGCCGCCGGGGTCGAGGTGATGGACGGCGATCCGCTCGGCTGGGACTGGAAAGTTTGATCCCCTGATCCGTCATTCCCGCGGAGGCGGGAATCCATAGACGCCGTGGTCGCGGCTCAATCGCGGCGCTGCGCTTATGGATCCCCGCCTCCGCGGGGATGACGGATAAGGGGGTGCTCCCGCGACGGCGGGAGCCCAGACTGGACCCCCGCCCTTGCGGGGCTACAATGCCGCCCATGAAAGCCGTCCTCCCCGCCCTCGCCCGTCCCCTCCTCGAATCGCACCTTCCCAACGACCTCGACGTCGCCTGGTTCGCCAGCCCAGAGGAGGCCAACGACGGCATAGCCGACGCCGACATAGCCTGGGTCGATATGCAACCCACGCCACGCGTCGCCGAGGCGATTCGCCATGCCGGCCCCAACCTCAAATGGATTTCGACGATCTTCGCCGGACTCGATTCCTTCCCGCTCGACATGCTCCGCGAGAAACGGATCACCATAACCAACGGCGCCGGGATCAACGCGCTGGCGGTCGCCGAATATGCGGTGATGGGGGTGCTCGTCGGCGCAAAGCGTTTCGACGAAGTGCTCCGCGCGCACGATCGCCACGAATGGCTCCGCGACGCGCCGGGCAAGATCGAACTCTACGACACCAAGGCGCTGGTCATCGGCTACGGCGCGATCGGCAAACTGATCGGCGCGCGGCTGACCGCGTTCGGCGTAGAAGTGACCGGCGTCACCCGATCGGGCCGCGACGGCACGATCACGCCCGACGCCTGGCCGGCGCGGCTTGGCGAATTCGACTGGATCATCCTCGCCGCGCCCTCGACCGACGCGACCAAGACGATGATCGGCGCGACCGAACTGGCGGCGATGAAGCCGGCCGCGTGGCTCATCAACATCGCGCGCGGCAACATGATCGACGACGCCGCGCTGGTCGCCGCGCTGGAGGCCAACAAACTCGGCGGCGCGTTTCTCGACCCGACCGATCCCGAACCGCTCCCTGCCGATCACCCGCTCTGGTCCGCCCCGCGCGCTATCGTGACCGCGCATCTCTCGGGCCGCAGCCAGACCAAGATGTTCCAGCGCGCCGCCGCCTTGTTCCTGAAAAACCTCGAAGCCTTCCGCGCCGGACACCCGATGGAGAATGTCGCCGATCTCGACGCGGGTTACTGATCGACTCCGCCCATCGCGCGCGCATCGATCACCGCGTCGATCGTCGCATTGCTCGGCGTCACCTGTCCGTCGAGGATCAGCATCGCCAGGCCGTGCGCCAATGACCATGCACGGAGCGCAAACACCTGCGGATCGGCCCCTGGAGGCGCCGCCGCCCGCGCGTTCTCCCGCAACATCGTCATCGCGTCGTCGGCATGGTCGGGCGTGCCGTGCGTGAAATCGGCGGGCGCAGGGTGCGCGAAGATCAAGCGGAACAACGCCGGGTGCGCCAACGCGAACCGCACATAGGCCGCGCCGGTCGCGCCGAACCCGGCGAGACCGCCCCCCGCCTCGTCCGAAGCCGCGCGCTGATCCTTCGCCAGCATCGCCAGCCCTTCGCGCGCCAGCGCCGCCATCACCGCGCTCTTGTCGGGAAAGTGCCGATAGACCGCGGTCGCGCTGACCCCGACGCGCCGCGCGAGTTCGCGCAACGACAGATCGTCGCCTTCCCCTTCCGTCAACAACGCCATCCCCGCATCGATCAACGCCGCGTGGAGATCGCCGTGATGATAAGTCTTCGAACTCATGTTGACACTGTTACCATAAAGCCTATGTTTATGCCGTAAACATCGCGCAGGAGAATCGCAAGTGACCGTCGAGACCGCCATCCGCTCCGCCGTCGGAAAGGGTATCGAACTGCTCGCCGACTACAACCGCAAGCGGCTCCCAATGCCCGCCGCGCCGCACCCGTTCCTGTCGGGCATCCACGAGCCGATGACCGGCGAGATGACCTTGGTCGATCTGCCCGTAACCGGCACGATCCCGCCGCAGCTCAACGGCCGCTATCTGCGGATCGGCCCCAATCCGATCGAGGCCAACCCGGCGGCGTATCACTGGTTCACCGGCGACGGCATGGTCCACGGCATCGCGGTGAAAGACGGCAAGGCCTTGTGGTACCGCAACCGCTGGATCCGCTCGAAAGCGGTCGCCAAGGCGATCGGGGAGCGCCCCGCACCGGGCGAGCGCCACGGCGGCTTCGACACCGTCAACACCAACGTCGTCGACATCGCTGGCCGTACCTGGGCGCTGGTCGAGGCGGGCAGCTACCCGGTCGAACTCGACGAGACGCTCGGCGAGCAGACCTACAACCCGTTCGACGGCACGCTGGAAGGCTCGTTCACCGCGCACCCACACCGCGACCCGCTGACCGGCGAGCATCACGCCATCGCCTACGAAGCGACCGACGCCGAGACGATCCGCCACATCGTCCTCTCGCCCGAGGGCAAGGTCATCCGCGAAGAGCCGATCCGTGTCCAGCACGGCCCTTCGATCCACGATTGCGCGATCACCGCGCGCCTCGCGATCATCCTCGATCTGCCCGTCACTTTCTCGATGAAATCGCTGATCGGCGGCCATCCGTTCCCCTACACCTGGAACCCAGCGCACAAGGCGCGCGTCGGCCTTCTCCCGCGCGACGGCGCCGATGCCGACACGATCTGGTGCGATGTCGATCCCTGCTACATCTTCCACGTCGCCAATGCGTATGACGATGCGGGCGGCAAGGTGATCCTCGACGTCGTCGTTCACGATACGATGTTCGCCGAAAGCCTGACCGGACCGGATTCGAAGGCCTCCGCATTCGAACGCTGGACGATCGACCCCGTCGCACGAACCGTAAACCGGCACGTCATCGACGCCTCGCCGCAGGAATTCCCCCGCCCCGACGAACGCCGCTTCGGGCAGCCCTACCGTTACGCCTACACGATCGCGCTACCCGAAAGCCGCCACGACCAGTTCGTCGGCGCGACGCGTCTCTACAAGCACGACATCGATGCCGGCACCCGCGAGACGCACGAATTCGGCATCGGCCGCTATCCTGGCGAATTCGTCTTCGTCCCCGCCGCCGCCGATTCCGCGGAGGACGAAGGCTGGCTGGTCGGCCTGGTCGTCGATCTTCCGCATGAGACCACCGATCTGGTGATCCTCGACGCGCGCGACGTCACCGGCACCCCCGTCGCGAGCATCCGCATCCCCCATCGCGTCCCGCCGGGCTTCCACGGCAATTGGCTACCGGCGTAGGCGGCAGGGCTCACCCCGAAACAGGCGCGTGCTCGATCGCCACGGTGAGTTCTTCGTAACGGTCGCGGACACCCGCGAGGGCCGGACCTTCGAGGACGAGTTCGGCTTGCTCCATCAGCAGTTTCGCCTCAACGGCCAGCGTCTCGCGGCGCGACGCCGACGGGCAGGGCAGCATGGTCGCCTCGATCGCCTCGAACAGGATGCGCGCGGCGAGTTCGCTGGTCGCCGCCGCCCCGCGCACCGAGCCGAACCCCCGCGCGACGAAATGCGCGAAATCATCGCCGATCGCATACACCCCGTCCTCGCCATAGAAATGTCCGTCGGGATCGCGATCGAGATTGCGCAACGCGACCGCGGTGGTCGCCGCCCCCAGCCAGTGGAAACAGGTGATCGCGGTGAACGGATCGTTGATCCCGGGCGACAAGGCCCTGAGCGCGATCTCGACGAGTTCGTCGATCGAATATTCGATGTCCTGGCTCGACGTCCGGTCGTCACCGATCGCGAAGGCCGAGCGGAGATCGTCGTCCGCGCAGTCGCGCGTCCCGACGGTCGCGAGCGCGATACCGGGGTGAACGAAATCGCCGCTGCGCACGCCGAGCCGGATCGTCGCCCCGGTTTCCCGCGCCAGATCGCGCAAGGTATCGAAATCGACGACCTGGACGTAGCCGATCCGTTTCGCCTCGATCCTGCGGCCCTCGACCACGGGCCGCTCCCCCGCGCGATCGCCCGAGAAATCGTCCGGATAGCGCCGCACGATCTCGCGCAGCGCACGGTTGCCGACGCCTGCGACGACGTTGTTGATCCGGATGCTGTCGGGGACGTGGTGGAGGAAATACACCAGCACGCCGACCGACAGCAGCAACAATACGATCGCGATCATTAACGATAGCTCGGGCACGAAACCGACCCCGCCGCCCTCGTCGGGCTGGCGGATCGTGCGGAGCGTCATCAGCGCATAGACGAAGGTCGCGATGAAGGTGCCGAGCGAAATCTGGTTGCCGCGATCGGTCATGAAATTGGTCAGCAGCCGCGGCCCGTAATTGCCCGACGCGTAAACCACCGCGGCGATCGTGATCGAGAAGACCGTCCCCGCGACCCCGAGCATTCCGCCAGAAATCGACGACAACAGCGACCGCGCGCCATCGGGCTTCGAGGTATGGAGCCAGCCCATGTCGCCGAGCCAGCCCGACCCGAGCCGCACGTCGATCGCATAGGTCACGATCGAGAACAGCAACGCCGCGACCGTCATCACCGCCGGGATGAACCAGTAGCTCGCGTTGATCCGCAACAGCCATTGTCGAAAAACCGCGCGCATATCGTCCCCTTTTCCCACGCGCTTGTCGGACGCCGGCGCATGATCGACAAGGCGTAAAAACCGCTCGGGAGCGGGCTGATCCGAGAAATGGCGGGACGAGAAAACGACCCTGGCATTATGGCCATAATCCGCTAGATTATGGCCATAGGAGATTTCGATGGCCCATTACAGCGTCGCCACGACCAAGGACAAGCTGTCGAGCCTGATCGACAAGGCGCTGGCGGGCGAAGAAGTGATTATCACCCGCCACGGCAAGCCGACCGTCGAGATGCGAGTGGTCGAGTCGGCCCAGGAACCGGAGCCCAAGCGCACCAAGGCCGAATGGATGGAATGGCTGCGGGAGCGGCGCGAGCGACGTCCTCTGAGCGATATCACCGCCACCGACCTCGTTCGCCAGATGCGCGATGAGGGCGCGCATTGAAACTCTACCTCGACACCAGCGCGGTCGTATCAATCTTCCTGGCTGAGCAACGCTCCTCCGAGGTTGCGCGCCTGGTCAGCGCTTCGGGCGATGCGGTCGTCATCAGCGATCTGGCAGGTGGCGAATATGGCGCGGCAATATCCACCGCGGTGCGGACGGAGCGATTGACCGACGTACAAGGGAGAGAGGCGCTGCAAGATTTCGACGCATGGTATGCGACGAACGTCGAACGAATCGAATTGACCGCTGCCGACGTGCGCCTCGGGGCGTCCCACGTCCGGCGTTTCGACCTCGCGCTGCTGTTTCCCGACGCCCTTCATCTGGCGTTGTGCGCACGAAGCAACGCGACGCTCCTGACCGGAGACCGGCGCCAGGCGGACGCCGCGCATAGGATCGGCGTTGCCGTCACCTTTGTGTGAGACGCCAACTACATCGCGGTCAGTCCCCCGTCACCCGCGCCGGCCCCAAATCCCCCTGCCCCACCGTCGCCGACGCCATCGCCAGCATCGCGTCTAGGCTCTTCTTCGCCTTCAGTCGCAAATCCTCCTCCATCTCGATCCGCGGCTCGAGATCGCGCAGCGCGACGTAGAGTTTCTCCATCGTGTTCAGCGCCATGTACGGGCAGATGTTGCAGTTGCAATTGCCGTCCGCGCCCGGTGCACCGATGAACGTTTTGGTCGGCACCGCCTTTTCCATCTGGTGGATGATATGCGGTTCGGTCGCGACGATCACCGTGTCCGACGCGGTCGATTTGGCGAACTCCAGAATGCCGCTGGTCGATCCGACGTAATCGGCGTGGTCGAGGATCACCGGCGGGCATTCGGGATGCGCCAGGATCGGCGCGCCGGGATGCTGCGCCTTCAGCTTCAGCAGTTCGGTCTCGCTGAACGCCTCATGGACGATGCACACCCCCGGCCAGAGCAGCATGTCGCGCCCGGTCTTGCGCACCAGATACCCGCCGAGATTGCGGTCGGGGCCGAAGATGATTTTCTGATCGGCGGGGATTTGGCTGAGGATTTTCTCCGCCGACGAACTCGTGACGATGACGTCGCTGAGCGCCTTCACCGCCGCCGAGCAATTGATGTAGGTCAGCGCGATGTGATCGGGGTGTGCCTCCCGAAACGCCGCGAACTGATCGGGCGGGCAGCTGTCCTCCAGCGAACACCCGGCGTCCATGTCGGGCAGCACGACGATCTTGTCGGGGGACAGGATCTTCGCGGTCTCGGCCATGAACTTCACCCCGCAGAAGGCGATGACGTCGGCATCGGTCGCCTGCGCCTTGCGGCTGAGATCCAGGCTGTCACCGACGAAATCCGCGATGTCCTGAATCTCGGGCTTCTGATAATAATGTGCGAGGATGACGGCATTGCGCTCCTTGCGCAGCCGATCGATCTCGGCGCGCAGATCGAGCCCCGTCGGCGTCCCGCCGATGCCCCCCCTGACGTTTGAAACGCGCGCGTCCATTCGATATTCTCCGGTTACAGACCAGCGAGATGGCCTGTCCGGAGAGTGCGATCAAGAGCCGGGAAACGGCGGATACACCAACGGCGCGACATCCGCCCCGGGCGAGCCGGCGGTCGCGGCATGATAGATCGTCAGCCCGAGCGGGCTCGCCGCGACCAGACCCGTCGCGATCTGCGTGACCGCAAGCGCCCCGGCGCCCCAATGATACGCGCGGTGGACACGGCCGTTCAGCCGCGCGTCGCGCACCATTCCGACGAGCGGAAAGATCATGACGCCGACGAACACCGCCCACACGCCCCAGGGGATCATCAGCGGCAGCGGCAGCAATCGCCCGACGGCCGGACCGGTCAACTCCGCCATGGCGCACAGCATCAACCGGCGGTGCCAATCGACGCGCCGCCGTAACCGGATCGCCGTCGCGACCAGCCCGCCGAAGCACAATAGGCTCAGCGAATCCATGAACAGAAAATAGCCCGGCTCGAAGAAGAAGGGCACATGCCCCAGCCGTATCAACCGCACCGTCGTGAAGAGACCCACGACGACGATCGCGATCGCCCATCCCGCGCCGAACCAGCCGAGCCGCCGATGCAACGCGATCGATCCGCGCGCGACGAGCGCGTTCTGCAGGACGTACAAAATTGTCCACCCGAAAAAGACGAATGCGTGGATATGCACCGGCAGCGGCGACGCGAAGGTCGATCGCCCCATCGTCAATTGCAGCGAGAACCCCGCGACGATGGTAACCGCCATCGCGATCGCCATAATCAGAAAAAATCTGCGATCCTCCGCCAGCCGTCCCGGCGCGAATGCTGCCGTTGCCATCGAAAGCCCCCCTCCGTGCCGGTAGTCCATACCGCGTCAGACCAGAGCGGACAATCAGGGGTTGTCGTCAGGTAGTGCGTCAGTTTTGAAATCCGTCGGTGATCTATTGACCCTCGCCGGGCTGACGGGTTCGGTTCGGCCGCAATCCTATTCGCTTCCACGGCGGAGGCCGGGGCCCAGTATCGTAAGCGTTCGCAACTGGCCCCCGGCCTCCGCCGGGGCAGCGTGAGTCCTTTGCCAGGATCTCAAACTGACGCACCACCAAGCGAAATGCTCAGGCACCGTTGCCCAGCACCTCCTGAAGCGACCGCGATACATCCCCAGCGCCGGTCGTCGCGACCCGATCCCGCCGCCGACGCGAACCTCGACCGTCGCATCGATCCCCGCCGCCTTCAGCGGTCCCGTGAACAGCGTCGCGAGCGCGGTCTCGGCGTTGCGCCGGGCGGCGGCGAGTTTGTCGGGCTTCAGCGCCTCGTCGCGCGCCACGCGCTGGGCCCGACCCGACGCCTGCTTCTGCATCGCTGCCATCGCGGCGCGAGTTACGAACACCCCCTTGGTCTGGTCGAGATACGTCCGCGATTCAATCGACGTTGACGCTGCCCGACCCGAACCTGCGGCGGGCGCACGATCAGCTTGCGGTTCGCCCGATCCCAGATGAAATCGCTCGCGTCGAGCGCGGGACACATCGACGAAATATTCGACCTCGAACGGCGCCTTCATCACCCGCGTCGAATTGATCCAGCCGAACCCGCGCGTGTCCGACGCGGTGCCCTGCACCGTGCCCTTGAGCGTGCTGACCTTCAGATCGCTCGCGCCCGCAAGCGTCGATTCGACGACCATCGACACCGCGCGATCGTCCGGCCCCTTGGTCTCGACGGTGTAGCGATCGGTATAGGCGCGATACCCCGCGACGATCGCGACGGACCCCCCGCCACGACGATGACCAATGCGATCACCGTGGGCAGGATCGACCGCCGCGCGCCCGCCCGGCGGGTTCAACTCGCCGTCCGCCACGCGTCCCCTTCCTGCGCGACGAGCCCGCGCCGGTCGAGATCGATCAGATGCGCCAGCACCGATCGCTCGGCGGCCGGAAAACAGTCGCGGGTCGATCCCGACGTACATCTTCTCGACCATCGCCGGGATGGCGCCCGGTTGCCCGCCTGCAACAGCCGCAGGATCTGCCCCTCGCGTTGTCGGCGATGCCCCCAGCAGCCCGCGCACCAGCCGTTGCGGGCCGATCGATCTTGTCGCCATGGCCGGGATAATAGACGCGGTCGTCACGCCCCATCAGCTTTTCGAGGCTCGCCATATACGCCGCCATGTCGCCATCGGGCGGCGAGACGACGCTCGTCGACCAACCCATGGACATGATCGCCCGAAAACAATGCTTTCGTCTCGGGCAGCGCGAAGGAAAGGTGGTTCGACGTATGCCCCGGCGTCGCGATCGCCTCCAACGTCCAGCCTTCGCCCGATACGGTGTCCGCCCTCCGCGAGCACGCGATCCGGCGCATAGGTCGCATCGAACGCGGCATCGGCGCGCGGGCCATCGTCTTGCAGGAAAAACGGCGCGGCCCCCCACGATCGGTGCGCCGGTCTCCGCCTTCAGCCGGATCGCGCCGGGCGAGTGATCGCGGTGATGGTGCGTGATGACGATCGCGCTGACCGGCCGCCCGGCGATCGCCGCGATCAGCGCGGCGTGATGCGCGTCATAGTCCGGCCCCGGATCGATCACCGCCAGATCGGTCGTCCCGACGATATGCGTCTGCGTGCCCGTGTAGGTATAGGGTGTCGCGTTAGGCGCCCAGCACGCGCGTGACGAGCGGTTCGAGCGGGATCGGGGTTCCGGTCGGCGGCTCGTCCCCAATCAGCTGGCATGCTGTGCGAGATGGCGGCTGACGCCGCGCATGGCAAGAGCCGACGCCGCGGTTGAGCGGTCGCCGGCCCGTCCTCCTTGGACCTATTCGTTGTCGATGGCGTCCTGTCGCATATCCGCGATCGATTCGTCGATCGCGGCCTGCGCCTCGCGCCGCGCCTCCTCGCTCAGGAAACGGGTCGATTCCATCTGGCTGCGCGCCTGCCGCAGGCCGACCATCGCCCTGCCGCATCGCGTCGCGTTGCAGCGTCGCGCTGCTCGCCGCCATCGCATTGGCCAGCCGCACCCGGCCGTCAATTCGATCGGTACAGATGATAATCGTTTTCCGCCCGTTCGCCGACTTCGTGACGACCGTCTTGCCGCCGCCGCGCCCATCCGAATCGCACCCGGCCGGACGTTACAATGGGAATGTTGCGCAGCGCGCGGAGTTCGTTGTCACGGAAGACGCCGTTCTCGAACGAAACCTCATGGTTCCAGCCCGGCGCAGGGGGAATGGGCGGCACCGGAGGGACGGGTGGCACCGGTGCCACATCGGCGATCGGGGGAACCGGCGGCACGGGCGGAACCGGCGGCGGATTGGCCGCCATATAGGCATCGGCAATCGGCGCCCTCGTAGGTGGTCGTTCGGCCGTCGCGCACGATCGTAACGCTGCGGCGCCCGTTGTCGTTTACCGCGTGCACCGACTCCGGCGTCGCAGCCACCGCCGCGACGGGCGTGGCAACCGACAGCGCGGCGATATCGACTCCCGTCGCATCCCGCCACCTGTGAACGCATCCGCTCGGCGGCCTTCGTGCCCGAGGCAGTCACGCCGAGCGACGCGATCGTCAGCACGGCGACGGTAGCGGCGCCCATGGCGATCCGTTGGCGCGAGGTCTGGTTTCGCAACATCGACAATCTCCCCTTGAGATCCCGGATCGAATGGAGGTGGCACGCCGCCGACAGCGCGCCGCCATGCGCCGCCTTCACGATCGCGCAGGCATAGGCATGGCGCTCGTACGGACTGCGCCCGGCAAGCACCCGCGCATCGTTCGCCAACTCCTGATCGGCGCGAAAACAGGTGGAAGGCGCGCCACGCAATCGGGTTGAACCAATGAAGCGCGAGGACGACGAGCGCGATCCAGTTCGCGACCAGATCGCCGCGCGCATGGTGACCAAGCTCGTGCGCCAGCGCCAATGCGCGCTCGTCGGCATCGTAACGCTCGGCGAAATCGCGCGGGAAGGCGACGCACGGCCCGCACGATCCCGAACGCCAGCGGCCCGGCCACTTCCGCGCCTTCGATGATACGCACCCGCGCGATACGCCGAAACCGCGCCGCCGCTCGCGACGATGCGGCGGCAGAAGCGGGTGTGCCGCGCCAAATGCCAGACGAGGAACGCCGCCGCGCCCGACCGCCCACAGCCCCGTCACGATCATCGCGATCGACGGCCCAACGGTCACGCTCGAAACCGGCGCCGCCGCGACGAACGGCGTGTTGGCGGGAACGATAATCATGCTGATCGTTTCACTGGCGCGCGTAATCGGCGTCGCCGCGACCTGCTGCCACGATTGCGGCAGCGGCGGCAGCAGCAACCGAAGCACCGGCAACGCCCACAAAGCATAAGCGACCTGCGGCCCGAACTGCCGCCGTACCGGCAAGCGCACGGCGAGCACGATCGCGATCAGCACCGCCGACGCGATCAGCGCCTCGATCGCCCAGGCAAGCAGCGCGCTCATTGCTTCAGCGCCTTCAGCAGAGCCTCTATCTCGGCGATATCGGCCTGAGTCAGTTCGTCGCGCTCGGCGAGATGCGCCACTAGCGGAGTCAACTTGCCGCCGAACAGGCGATCGATCAGGCGCCGCGATTCGCCCGCGACATAATCCCCACGCGCGACGAGCGGACGGTATAGATAGCGCCGCCCATCCTCCTCATGCCCGATCGCGTTTTTGGCGAGCAGCCGGCCGAGCAGAGTCTTGACGGTATTGGCGCTCCAGCCGCGCCCCGGATCGACCCGTTCGACCACGTCCTGCGCGGTGAGCGGCGCCTTGTCCCAAAGCACCTCCATCACCGCATATTCGGCATCGCTGATTCGTTCGGCCACGACTCGCTCCCGGTTTGACTACGGCCGTGGTCGCATTGATTACGAATGTAGTCAATAGGCAGTGATCGCCGCGGGCACTCGCCGCCTCCGTCATCCCCGCGCAGGCGGGGATCCATAAACTCGAACGCTTCGACAAGGTTTCATGGCCAGCCAGTATGGTTTCCCGCCTTCGCGGGAATGACGAGTGGATTTCGCCTTACCTCAATCGACCGAAGATGTCGGAATTCGTTACAGATCGCCCCGGACCATGAAGCGCGTTAACCACCGCACCCCGCCAATTTCTGCCATTCCCGAAAACTGGCACACGAGGTGCAGGAATATTCACGCACCGAGCGTTACGACGCTTCAGCAGGGCGGGCTGGTCAGCCCCTCCGGTCTATCGATCGGCCCGCCCGCACCCGGTTCCCCGAGAAATCAGGCCTTCGCACCCTCGAACATCTCCGCGAGTTCGCCGCTCTCGTACATCTCCATCATGATGTCCGATCCTCCGAGAAATTCGCCGCCGACGTAAAGCTGCGGGATCGTGGGCCAGTCCGAATAGGCCTTGATGCCCTGACGGATGCCCTGATCCTGCAACACGTCCACCGTCTCGAACTCGACGTTCAGATGCTGGAGGATCGAAACCGCGCGGCTCGAAAAGCCGCATTGCGGAAACAACGTGCTGCCCTTCATGAACAGCACCACGGGATTGCCCTTCACCACCGCGTCGATCCGGGCCTGTGCGTCGTCGGTCATGTCGTTCACCTGATTTGCCAGCCTCTTACTTCGGCTAGCCTGTTACTTCGGTACGACGGTCGTCAGTTGCAATGCGTGAAGCACCCCGCCCATCCGCCCGCCGAGCGCGGCGTAGACCGCCTGATGCTGCTTCACCCGCGGCATCCCCGCGAAAGACGCGCTCGTCACCGTCGCGGCATAATGATCGCCATCCCCCGCGAGATCGGTGATCTCGACCTCGGCATCGGGGACCCCGGCGCGGATCAGATCGGCAATGTCGTCGGCGGCCATCGGCATGATATTATTCCGACTGCATCAACTGGCGTCGCGCCTCGACCATCTGCTCGTCGAGCGCGGCGCGCACCGCCGCCTCATCGACATCGATCCCCGCCGCCGTCAGATCGCCGACCAGCTTGCGGACGACATCGTGATCGCCCGCTTCCTCGAAATCGACGTGAACGACCGCCTTGGAATAGGCGTCGGTCTCCTCGGGCGTCAGCTTCATCAGCCCCGCCGCCCAAGTGCCGACCAGCCGATTGCGCCGCGCGACGATCCGAAACGCCATCTCATCGTCGCGCGCGAATTTGGACTCGAACGCGCGCTCGCGATCGTCGAAAGTGGTCATGCTGGCTCCCGGTTCAGTCGTCGGGACGAGATAGACAGCCGTTTCGCGGCGCGCAACGGGCATGGTGAACGCCGACGCCGAGGAACGACAAGATCGTTCTTACAATTGCAAGTGCAGCGACACGCGAACCTGACGCGGCTCGACGGGGTGGAGGTGATAATCATCGACCCCTGCGGCGGGTTCTCCGGGGAGGCGCGAGGTGTAGAAATAGGTGATGTCATTGTCGCGCGCGTCGAACAGGTTGAGAATATCGACGCCCAATTTGGCGCGGCCGAGGCGGTAATAGAGGCCGAGATTGACCAATGTCGTCGGCTGCGACCGCGCGCTGTCGTCCTCGATCAGCGGCGCCGCGCCGAAATGGCGAAGGCGCAGCGAGCCCGAAAAGCCGTTCTTCAGATCGACGCTCGCGCCGCCCGACAGGACGTTGTCGGTGGCGTTGGGGATGCGGTCCTCGCCGGGCGCGACGCCGCGAAAACGCGCGTGGGTGAACGCGGCCGCACCGTCGAGCGTCAGCCAATCGAACGGACGCCAGAATAACGTCGCCTCGGTGCCATAGCGGCGCGAGGCGTCGTTGGGCTCGGTCGAGCCGGCGTCGCCGACGAAAACGAGTTCCGAGCCCAACGTCAGATAATACCCCACGACCGACGCGGTGAAGCGCGGATATTCGACCCGTGCACCGAGCTCGGCACCACGCGCGCGGACCAGCACCGGCACCTGATCCGCCGGATCGCCGGTCGCCGGATCGACCGAGATCGCCGCGCCGCGCACGTCGTTCGAATGGAAGCTCTCGCCATAATTTGCGTAGAGTTCGAGGTGATCGATCGCGCGCCAGGCGAGCGCGACCTTCGGGGCGAGCAGCGCGTCCGATCCGGTGCCGCTGTTAACGGGAAGACCGGCATCGACGTCAAATCCGTAAAGGTCGCCGCGCAGGCCGAGCGTCAGGCGCAGGCGCGAAGTCAGCGCGGCCTCCGCATCGGCGAACAGCGCGCCGCTATATTCATCGACCTTGTCCTGCCGGACGGTCGAGATGATCTGCGCCCGGACGGTATTATACAGCCCGACCTTGCCGATATGATCGTACCTCGCATCCGCGCCGACGGTCAGCGCGAGCGGCAGGTTCGCGACGCTCGCATCGAAACGGTGTTTGATCGTCCCGCCAAAGATGCCGCGCTGGTCGCGCTGCTGGAATTCGTCGCCGTTGATCGGATCGTTGAGGAAATAGGTGAAGTTCGAGGTCAGGCGAAACTTGTAATAAATGCCGTAGGCGGTGATCTCGGTGCCGCCGAAACGGCCGTTGCCGATCAGCGCGAGCCGCGTCGTCGCGCCGCCCAGAAACGGGTCGATATTGCCGAACCGGTCGATCAGCCCGCTGTCGATCGCGCGCTGCGGCACCTGATCGGTCGCGTGCCACGTCGCGCGATAGCCGCTCAGGCCGACACTCCAGCCGTGATCGTCGGTGCCGTGCGAATATTTCGCCTCGCCGTTGATCTTGCGCAACTTCTCGTCGAGCACCCACGGCCCGTTCGACAGCGTCCCGTCGAGCGCGACCAGAAGGTTGCCGTCGCCGACCTTGGCGCTGCCCGCCGCGAGCGCGCGGTAATAGCCGAAACTGCCGACGGTCGCCTGGACGATCGGTTCGGCGAGCGTGTCGGCGGTCTTGAACTTTACCGTCCCGGCGGCCGAGAAATCGCCGACATCGGCAAAATACGGCCCTTTGCGATAATCGATCCGCTCGATGATTTCGGGGATCAGGAAATTGAGATCGAGATAGCCCTGGCCGTGACCATGCGTGCGCATGTTGATCGGCACGCCGTCGACGAAACCGGCAAGATCGGTGCCGTGATCGAGGTTGAAACCGCGCAGGAAATATTGATTGGCCTTGCCCGTCCCCGAATGCTGCGTGGCGATTAGACCGGGGACGTTTTCGACCAATTCGCCGACGCGGCTCAGCGGCTTGTCCTCGAAATCCTTGTAGCCGACCACGCCCTGCGAACCCGATGTCGCGGTACCGATTTGCGCAAGCGCCCGGCCGTAGACGATGATATCGTCCGGACTTTGCGGGCCCGACTGCGCCCGTTCGGGCTCCGGCTCATTGGTCTGGGCGAGCGCGGGCACCGAGACGGCGATCATCGTTGCAGCAACGCCGGCGCGAATCACGACTTTCTCCCACCATCGAACGCAGAGAAAATGCGAGCGATCAATCGCATCGTCTACTCGCCATGATGGATGGCCGGACTGCGCGGAGAAAAGCCGAGAAAACCGCCGTTTCACGAGCGATGCCGCATCCTCTTTTAGTGAGTTCCCGAAGCCAATGCTCGCATTCGCTCGCCACTGCGGTAGCGTAACGGAACGGTCAGAGGATGCGGTGGGCGATCATTGCAGCTTATCCATTTCGACCAAGGCCGAGGAGATGCACCGTGCTCCGGCGCAGGCCGGAGCGTTGGACGAAGCGCGATCCGCTGGCCTGCCAAAGCTCCGGCCTACGCCGGGGCACAGTCCCTTGGCGCAAGCAGCTCGATGAATTTTCCCTGTTAAAGCGGACCTTGGTCGTACCCGGTCATTCGCGGCTGTCCTACAAGCGCCGACTCATGCTATCCGCGCAGCCGTTCTTTCAACCTGTCGATACTTTTCCAACAACGCGCCACCGGCGTGCGAAAGTTCACCCGCGTCTTATTCTCTTGAGCGCGTAAATCGAGAAATTTGCGCGGCGCCGCGCCGCCCACCAAACGCGTTCTGGGCGTTACTTTCGTTACCTTTGGCGCTCACGCCGCGACGCGAACCACCAGTTTTCCGATCGCGCCGCGCGCCGCCATCTTGGCGATCGCGTCGCCGCCGCGTTCGAACGGGAACACCTCGGTGACGCGCGGGGCGATCTTGCCGTCCTTCCACAGCGCGAACAGCCGTTGGATGTTGGCGCGGTTCTTCTCGGGCTCGCGCGCCGCATACGCCCCCCAGAACACGCCGCACACGTCGCAGCTTTTCAGGAGCGTCAGGTTGAGCGGCAGTTTCGGGATGCCCGCGGGGAAGCCGATGACGAGATACCGCCCTTCCCAGCCGATCGAGCGCAGCGCGGGCTCGGCATAATCGCCGCCGACCGCGTCGTAGATCAGATCGTAGCCGCTTTTGCCGCCCGCAGCCTTGAACTGCTCCGCCAGCGCCTTCGATTCGTCCTTCGAGAACGGCCCGCGCCCGTAGATGATCGTATCGTCCGCCCCCGCATCGCGCGCCGCCTGCGCCTTCTCTTCGTTCGAAACCGCCGCGACGACCCGCGCGCCGAACGCCTTGCCGAGTTCGACCGCAGCCAGCCCGACGCCGCCGGCCGCACCAAGCACCAGCAGGCTGTCACCCTCCGCGATATGCCCGCGATCGACGAGCGCATGGATCGTCGTGCCATAGGTCAGCAGCATCGCGGCGCCTTCCTCGAAGCTCCGCTCGTCGGGAACCGGATAGAGCGCGGCTTCCTTGAACAACGCCTTTTCGCTCAAGCCCCCCATGCTGGTGTTGCCCATCACGCGGTCGCCGACCTTGAATCGCGTAGCGCCGTAGCCGACGCTCTCGACCACGCCCGACACTTCGCCCCCCGGCGCGAACGGCCGCTGCGGCTTGAACTGATATTTGTCCTCGATGACGAGCACATCGGGAAAGTTGATCGCGCAAGCCTTGATCGCGACGACGACCTCGCCCGCCCCCGCCACCGGATCGGGCAAATCGCCCATTTCCAGAGTATCAGGTCCGCCCGACGCCCTCGACAGCAATGCGCGCATTTCGGCTCTCTCCCGCGATCCATGGACGGCTCAGGCTAAGCGCATCCTCATAATTAGAAATCGCGGTATCCCTTGCCAGCGTCAGCCCGATCTCGTCCAGCCCTTCCATCAGGCATTGTCGGCGGAACGGGTCGAGCGCGAAGACGAAGCGGTCCTGAAACGGCGTGGTGACCGTCATCGTCTCGAGATCGACGGTAACGGCATCGGTCTTGGCCACCTCGATCAGCCGGTCGATCGCCTCCTGCGGCAAGACGACGGTGACGATGCCGTTCTTGAACGCATTGCCCGAAAAAATGTCCGAGAAACTCGGCGCGATCACCGCCTTGATCCCCATGTCGCCGAGCGCCCAGGCGGCATGTTCGCGGCTCGACCCGCAGCCGAAATTGTCGCCCGCGATCAGGATCGGCGATCCGGCATAGTCGGGATCGTCGAAGATGTTACCGGGGTCCACCCGCACCGTCTCGAACGCGCCTTTGCCGAGGCCGGTGCGCGTCGTCGTCTTCAGCCAATGCGCCGGGATGATGACGTCGGTATCGATATTCTTCGCACCCCAGGGATAAGCGCCGCCGGAGACTTCACGAACCGGGTCCATCAGCGCGCCGCCTTGGGGAACGCGGGGAGCAGCTTCACGTCGTCGGGTTCGTGCCCAATCACGATCGTCGCGCGCGCGTTGGTCGCGATCTCGCGGAAGCGCGCGCTCGACGCCAGCGTGTCTGCGCGATTGGTGTTGAACGACGGCACCTGATTGTAGCGATAGCTTTCGGTCAGGTGGAACTGGTCGCCCGATAACAGCACGGCCCCCTTGTCTGCCAGCCGCACGAGCAGCGAATGGTGCCCCGGCGTGTGCCCCGGCATCGCCAGCATCGTGACCTTGCCGTCGCCCCACACGTCCTTGTCGCCTTCGATCGGCTCGACCTTGCCGCGCTTCCCCTTCCACGCGCCGAACTTGTTCGGCCAGCGCCGCAGCCCGTCGCGGCTCGTGATGAACGCCCAGTCTCCCGCACCAATCAGCAGCGTCGCGCCGGGAAAATCGTCGACCTGCCCGGTATGATCGTCGTGATAATGGCTGATCCCGACATACCGTACCGCCGCCGGCGAAACGCCAAGCGTGGCAAGTTGCGCCAGGATCGTCGTGTCGAGGTTGGTACGCATGGGGCCATCGACGACGGGATGACCAAGTTGCGCCTTGTCGAGTCCGGTATCCCACAGCAGATATTCGTCGCCGTGCTTGATCAGATAGCAACTGGCGACGAGCTTGTACGACTTGCCGTCATACCGCCCGGTATCGCTGAACGCGGCCATATCCGAGATGTCGAAGCGCCCGCAGTCGAGCCGCCAGAGCGCCATATTGGGAGCCGTCGGCGGCGCGGTTTGCGCGCCCAACGCCAGCGCCGCCGCCAAGCCGAAAAGCGCGCGCCCCCTCATCCTATCTATCGCTTGGCTTGCGCGACAGCCGGGCGCGCGATCGCGGCATAGGCCGCCACGCCGCTCAGAACCGAACCCGCAATCAACACGACCAGAATTTTTTTCATTATCACGACCCCTTACGCCATCAACTCACGCACATCGCTCAACTTGCCCGTCACCGCCGCCGCCGCCGCCATCGCCGGCGACAGCAGATGCGTACGCGCACCCGGCCCCTGTCGTCCAACGAAGTTACGGTTCGACGTCGAGGCGCAGCGTTCGCCCGCGGGCACCTTGTCGGGATTCATCGCCAGACACATCGAACACCCCGGCTCGCGCCATTCAAACCCGGCGGACGTGAAAATCCGGTCGAGTCCCTCGTCTTCCGCCTGCCGCTTCACCAGCCCCGATCCCGGCACCACCAAAGCGCGCACGCCGTCGGCGACATGCCGCCCGTCGGCAATCGCGGCGGCGGCGCGGAGATCCTCGATCCGGCTGTTGGTGCATGATCCGATGAAGACGTGCTGGACCGCCACGTCTTGCATCCGCGTTCCCGGCGTCAGCCCCATGTAATCGAGCGACTTGCGCGCCGCCGCCTGTTTCGACGGATCGGCAAAGCTTTTCGGATCGGGCACGACCCCGGTGATCTGGACGACATCCTCGGGGCTCGTCCCCCAGGTCAGCCCCGGCGCGATATCGCTCGCCGCCAGCGTGACGGTGCGATCGTAACGAGCGCCCGCATCGGTCGGCAAAGTCCGCCACCAATCGACCGCCTGATCCCAAGCCTCTCCCGAAGGTGCCATCGGTCGACCCTTGAGATACCCAAACGTCGTCTCGTCGGGCGCGATCAGCCCGGCCCGCGCGCCGCCTTCGATCGACATATTGGCGACGGTCAGCCGTCCCTCGACGCTCATCTCGCGGATCACGTTGCCAGTATATTCGACGACATAACCGGTGCCGCCTGCGGCGCCGATCTTCCCGATGATCGCGAGGATCACGTCCTTGGGAGAGACGCCGAAGCCGAGCGTCCCATCGACGCGGATTTCCATCGTCTTCGATCGCGTCAGCAGCAACGTCTGCGTGGCGAGGACGTGCTCGACCTCGCTCGTCCCGATCCCGAAAGCCAGCGCGCCGAGCGCGCCGTGCGCCGAGGTGTGGCTGTCGCCACAGACCAAAGTCGTCCCTGGAAGCGTGAACCCCTGTTCCGGGCCGACGACGTGGACGATCCCCTGCTCGGCCGCGAGCGCGTCGATGTAAGGAACCCCGAACTCCGCGACGTTGCGACGCAGGGTGTCGAGTTGGGCCGCGCTTTCCAGGTCGGAGATCGGCAGTTCGCGGCCCTCGGCATCACGTCGCGCCGTAGTCGGCAGATTGTGGTCGGGCACCGCCAACGTCAGGTCGGGCCGCCGCACCTTGCGGCCCGCGACGCGCAATCCCTCGAAAGCTTGCGGACTCGTCACCTCATGGACAAGGTGGCGATCGATATAGACCAGGCACGTCCCGTCATCGCGTCGCTCGACAACGTGCGCGTCCCAGATCTTCTCGTAAAGCGTGAGCGGACGGGTTGTCATGACGTGCGCCTGTTAACCCAATGACGCACCGCCGCAAAGCATGTTGTCCGGCCTATCCGCGCTCGCCTATCGATCGTGCGCCTTCAAGAACGCCACGCTATCGGCGAGAACCGGTGCCTTGTCCCGGAACGGCTTCGACAGCGCCATCGCGACTTCCTCGTGATCGAGCCCGACATAGTCCCGGAACTCGACCGGCGCACCGAGCGCCTTCAATCGATTCGTCAGGCGCACCGCATTGCGCGGCCTGACGGTCGTGTCCCTCGTCGACGTCACGAGTAGCATCGGTGGCGCGTCGGGGCGGGCATAAGTGATCGGCTGCGTCTCCGCCGGCTTCGGCCACTGACCCAGCGCCGCGACCGCGCGCCCGGTGAACGGCAGGAAGTCATACGGTCCCGACAGTCCGACCGCCGCTTTGACGATCCCCGGATCGAGCCCTTGCGCCCGCAACCATTGCGGATCGAGCGCCAGCATCGCGACGGTGTAAGCCCCCGCCGAATGTCCCGCGACCGCGACGCGTGCCGGATCGCCGCCATATTCGGCAATATGGTCGCGGGTCCATTTCATCGCTTCGGCACCGTCTTCCAGGAACGCCGGGAACCGCACGTCGGGCACTTTGCGATAATCCGGGATCGCCACGACGAACCCCGCCTTGGCGTAGGCGCGCCCGGCGAACGCATAAGCCGCGCGATCGCCCTTCACCCAGCCACCACCGTAGAAGAACACGAGGACCGGCAGCTTGTCCCGCGGCCCGCCCGACGGCCGCCACACGTCGAGTGTCTGCCCGTGCGTCCCGAATGTCGCGCCGGTCACCACACGCGATGTTCCTCGACCGCCCCCGACCACTCCGTCGAGGAGACTCAGCAGCGCCGGCGGCGATACCAGCAGCCACACCGCCGCCACCCCCGCCACCAATAGCCCGATGACGGCGAGCAAAGCACGGCGCATCAGGCTTCGTACTTGGCGGTGGTCTTGGCCGCGACGTCTTCGGCGGTGACGCCGGGGGCGAGCTCGGTCAGCTTGAACCGCGAGTCATGGTCGGGCCGATGGAAAACGCACAGATCGGTCACGATCATATCGACCACATTTTTACCGGTCAGCGGCAGGGTGCACTCGGGAATGAACTTCGCGTCGCCGTGCTTGGAGGTGTGCTCCATGACGACGATGATCTTTTTGACCCCCGCGACGAGGTCCATCGCGCCGCCCATGCCCTTGATCATCTTGCCGGGGATCATCCAGTTGGCGATGTCGCCGTTCTCGGCGACCTCCATCGCGCCGAGGACGGTCAGATCGATATGCCCGCCGCGGATCATCGCGAAACTGTCGGCAGAGGAGAAATAGGCGGACTGCGGCAATTCGCTGATCGTCTGCTTGCCCGCGTTGATCAGGTCCGCGTCCTCTTCCCCCTCGTACGGAAACGGCCCGATGCCGAGCATCCCGTTCTCCGATTGCAGAGTCACCGTCATCCCCTCGGGAATGTTGTTCGCTACGAGCGTCGGGATGCCGATGCCGAGGTTGACGTAATAACCGTCGCGCAATTCCTTCGCGGCGCGCGCCGCCATTTGGTTGCGGTCCCAAGGCATTATCTCTTCTCCACGGCCGGATCGGCCCAGCGTTTCTCGGTGGGAAACACCTCATCGAGGCTTCCTTTCAAACCGGAACCATAAGCGGGATTCGGCAGCAGGAACCAGCCTTTGCCCCACAGCCCGGCCGCCGAACTATGGACCGAGATCGCGCGGCGTTCGGGTACCGACAAACTCCCGTTAAACACATCGGAAAAGTCGCCGAGCTGATCCCCCGCCATCGCAACGACGCAATAACGCGCGGCGATCGTCGCGCGGCGCGGGTCTTTGCCGGGGCCGGGCGCGACATCCCCCATCAGGAACAAAGTTTCGCCGTGCTTGAAATCGCCGAGCTTCGCCTGCTTCAGCGTCGCGATCGTTCCCTCGGCGTTGGCGGCGCTGCGATTGCTGTTGATGATCGCGGTAACGCCGAGCTTGCCGAGTTCCTCCATCACATGCCCCGCGCCCGGCACGGGCAGGACCGCATTCTGCCCGGTCTGCTCGTACCGCGACCAGCGCGCTGGATCGAACGCCTCGCCGCCCGCCACGCGCGCCTCGAAGCCGAGATTGTAGATCAAAGTCTCGTCGGCATCGAACACGACCGCGAGCGGCTTGTCGCCGCATGGCACGAATTTCGCCTTCACCAGCGGCGAACCGGCGGCGAGGATGACGCTGTTCTCCGGGCGATGCGCTGTCTTGTCGGTCACATAAGCGATCAGCGCATGCATCGCGGTAAGCGCCATGGCGCCGCCCTCGCCCGAACCGTAGAGATATTGCATGCCCGCTGGGACGGATGCAGCAACAGCAGGTGGGGCATGCGCAAGTGGTCGACCGGTCTGCGCAGTCGTGCAGCCGGCGAGCAGAAGTGCTCCCGCGAAGGCGGGAGCCCAGAGTCGCGGACGCGACGCTCGACGCCCTGAACTCCCGCTTTCGCGGGAGTACCGCTGCGCCTCAAACTTCACGCCGCCACCCGTTCGCGCACGGTGCGGAATTCGATCTTCTTGTCGTACGGTGCGCCAACGATCATCCGCTTCACGTAAATGCCCGGCAGATGGATGCAGTCGGGATCGAGGCTCCCGACTGGAACCACCTCCTCGACTTCGGCGACGCAGATGTTCGCTGCGGTCGCCATCGGCTGGTTGAAGTTGCGCGCGGTCTTGCGGAAAACCAGATTGCCGCTCTCGTCCGCCTTCCACGCCTTGATGATCGACACATCCGCGCGGATGCCGCGTTCGAGGATGTAATCCTCGCCATCGAAGGTCTTCACTTCCTTGCCCTCGGCGACCTGCGTGCCGACGCCCGTCTTGGTGTAGAATCCGGGGATGCCCGCCCCACCCGCGCGGCACCGCTCCGCGAGCGTCCCCTGCGGACAGAATTCCACCTCAAGCTCGCCCGCCAGATATTGCCGCTCGAACTCCTTGTTCTCGCCGACGTAGGACGAGATCATCTTCTTCACCTGCCGCGAACGCAGCAGCTTGCCGAGCCCCTCGCCGTCGATCCCGGCATTGTTGCTGGCGATCGTCAGGTTCTTGACGCCCGACGCCTGGATCGCATCGATCAGACGCTCGGGGATACCGCACAATCCAAACCCGCCCGCGCAAAGCAGCATGCCGTCGTGGAGCAGGCCGTCGAGCGCGGCGGCGGCATCGGAGTAGAGCTTGTGGACCATAAAATTGGGCTCCTTTGCGGATGAGCCTTAGGCAGCGGCTTGAGGCATCGCAAGCGGCCCAATATCCGTCATGCCGGACTCGTTCCGGCATCTACCGTGCCACACGAGCTACTGTCGTTGGGATGAAACCACGGTGGATGCCGGAACAAGTCCGGCATGACGAAGTATCAGAACGACCCCAGTGCGATGTCCAGCGCCACCGCCAGATCGGCGAGCGCCTGATCCTCGCCGGTCACCTTGATCGCGATCATCCCCATCGCCGCCGCCGGTTTGCAGTTGATGCCGAGGTCGTCGAGGTACACGCAAGCGTCCGGCACAACGCCGAGCCGCTCGCACATCATCGCATAGATGCGTGGGTCGGGTTTGCGGATACCGACCTTGCTGCTCTCGATCACGTGATCGAACCGCGCCAGGATTTCGCCGACCGCGTGTGCCTTTGCCGCGGTGCGCGCCATTCCCGCGCCTTTGCCCGAGGGCACGTTGTTGGTGATGCAGCCAAGCCGATAGTCGTTGGCCTTAAGCCAATCGAGCGCCGCGACCATTCGCGGCCGGACGTCGCCCGCCAGCACCGCCAGCACATCCTCGCCGCGCAAGTCGTACCCCAAGGCGCGCGCTTCGGTAGTGAACTCCGCGTCGAACATCGCCGCATCGATCTCGGCGCGCTCGAACCGCGCCCAGGCGTTGCCGTCGCGTTCCAGCGCGTTGACCCGGCGGATGAAATCGCGCGGCAGGCCGCGTTCCGCCTCCAGCCGGTTGAACGCATCGAACGGCGACGACGTGATCACTCCGCCGAAATCGAAAATCACGGTGTTTCGCATGACGCCGCCGTGTAGCGGCGACGCACGGTCAGGCAAGGCCCGCGACGATCACGCTCGCACGCGGATCGGCGGTGCCTGTCACCGCCTCGCGATATGCCGACAGCGCGCCGTCTGCGCCCACGCGCCGGTCGATCCGGGTCAGGCCGCGCATGTCGCCCATGAAGCGCCGCCAACTCGCGCCCATCAGATCGCGGAACTGTTTGCCGCCCCAGTCGATGCCGCGCTTCTCGATCCGCGCGGGGGCGAAGAAGACCACCATTCGTGGCCCCTCGCCGGTCGCATTCCAATGCGTCTTGCCGACCCCCATCGCGAATTCCAGCGCCTCGCCGAGATGCGCCGCGATATCCCCAGCCACAGCCGGGTTCCCCGCGAAGTCGATCAACGCGGTCTCGCCGCCAGTCGCGATATCCGGCACCGCATCATACGTGACGACGTGGTCGTAGAGTTTCGTTTCCTCGACGAAGGCGGCGCTGCCGGGGGAGGTCAGGCCGATCAGCAACGGCCGCTTGGTCTGCTCGCGCATCGCGTGCGCGAAGCCGAGCGCGGTCTTGCTCGATGCGGCGGTCGCGATCACCTGCGCGAGGTTTTCATGCTCGTCGAACACTTGGTCCGCGATCAACCACCCAGTGAGGTAGAGCGGGCGGAACACCGGCCAATAGTCGCGATCCGTCGCGGCATAATCGTCGAGCCCGCCCACGCGCTGATAGCGATTGTAGAACGCCGGCAACGCCTGCCGCCGCGGCGTCGCATCGACGAACCCGACAGCACCGACGCGCTCGGGCCGTAGCACCGCGTGACTAGCCATCGGCCAGTAACCGTACAGGTCTTCGCCCTCGGCCAGCCCGGCGACGGTCGATCGCGTCACCCGCGCGAAACCCCAGACCGGCAACCGACCAGGCGTGCCGCGTTCGGCGAAGAAATCCCAATAGCCCGCATCCGGCCCAAAGAACCCCATCGGCTTACCGAGCGCGGCGTAGGTAATGTTGTTGGCGGTCATCGCGAACAGATCGACCGCGACCTCGATCTCGCCCTCCGCCAGCGGTTGTTCCGGCGCGTCCACCACCACCGCCCGGGTGATGTCGTCGCGGTCGATGTCGATGGCCCAGCGTATCATGTCAGCATATTGCCGCACCGATATGTCAGCCGCATGTCACTCACCCGCGGCGCCAGCGATAGCGCGCATTGGGCGCACGATCCGCGTGTTCGGGATCGAAGCCATATTCCTCGACAACGAATCCTGCCGCCTCGTAGATGCGGCGCGCTCGTGTGTTGGCCTGATACGTCCAGAGCTGGAGGTCCTCGTGCTCGGCCTGCGCGTGTTCGATCAAGGCGCGGCCGACTCCCTCGCCGTGGCGACCGGGTTCCACATAGAGATGTTCGATCCAGCCGGGTTCGAGCACGCAATGGCCGAGCAAGGTTTCCCCCTCGAACGCGCCCCAGATCGGGCCTTTGGCGAACGCTTCGCGGTAGAACGCATACGTCTCCTCGATCGTATGCAGCGTCGGATCGAAGCCTGGAATAAGCGCACCCGCCACGCGATGTTGCCGCGCCGCCACATCGGTCTCGTCGGCGCGGAGCAGGCGGATTTCCATCAATATTCGAGCTTGAGCCCCGGCCGCGCCCAACGCGTCCTCACCAGCCGTCCGGTGCCGGAGAGCGTGATATACGCATCCATCATGTCGTCGCCGCCGAAACAGATGTTGGTGGTGAAGATGTCGTCGGTCTTCACGAATTCGACGAGTTCGCCCGTGGGCGAAACCACGCTGATGCCGCTTTCGCCAATCGTCGCGACGCAGATGTTGCCGCTTGCCTCCATCCCCAGCGAATCGAAGAATTTGTACCCCGCCGGGCGATAGAGCGGGATGCCCGGCCCGCCCGGCCCCGCGTCCGGCGCGACTTTGCCCGGCGCGGTGACGTTGAACTTCATCAGCCGGCAGGTGTAGGTTTCGGCGGCGTAGAGCGTCTTGCCGTCGGGCGAGAGGCCGCAGCCGTTGGGGTTGTTGCTCGGGAAGACGACTTCCTCGATGTGGCTGCCGTCCGCCTTGGCGTAGAAGATGCCGACGACGTCGTGGCAGCGTTTGACGTAATCGACCTTGCCATGATCGGTGAACCAGAAGCCGCCGTGGCTATCGAACACGATATCGTTCGGCCCACGCAGCACGCAGTCGTGGTCGCCCGATTTGTAGAGGATTTCGACCTTGCCGGTCGCAGGATCGATCCGCTCGATCCGACCACCGGAATAGTCTTTCGCGATGCCGTGCGGCGCGAGCATGCCGTTCGCTTCGTGATATTCGAAGCCGCCGTTGTTGCAACAATAGAGCATGCCATCCGGCCCCATCGCGAGTCCATTCGGCCCGCCGCCGGGTTCGGCCACCGTCTCCTTGGTCCCGTTCGGCGTCACCCGAGTGATCCGACCGGCCTCGATCTCGACGAGAATGATGCTGCCGTCGGGCATCCACACCGGCCCTTCCGGGAACCGCAAGCCGTCGGTTACGAGTGTGAAGTCCGGCATCGTCCTCTCCTTCGGCTTCTTCCACCGTTCGTTTCGAGCCTAGTTGAGAAACGTGATGCGGCGCGCAACCCCGTTTCTCGACTTCGCTCGAAACGAACGGCAAAGGGGGGCGATGACGAACACACGAACCGGCGGCCGGATCCTGGTCGATAATCTCGTCGCGCAGGGCTGCGACCGTATCTTCACCGTCCCCGGCGAGAGCTTCCTCGCGGTGCTCGACGCGCTCCACGATACGCCCGAGATTGACGTGGTGACGTGCCGGCAGGAAGGCGGCGTCGCGTTCATGGCCTGCGCCGACGGGACGCTGACGCACCGCCCCGGCGTCGCCTTCGTGACGCGCGGGCCGGGCGCGACCAATGCCTCGATCGGGGTTCACGTCGCGATGCAGGATTCGCAGCCGATGATCCTGTTCATCGGCGACGTCGATCGCGGGACGAAGGATCGCGAGGCGTTTCAGGAGATCGACTTCCCCGCGATGTTCACACCGATCGCCAAATGGGCCGCGAAGATCGACGACGCCCGCCGCATCCCCGAATATGTCGCGCGCGCTTATGCCACCGCGATGAACGGGCGGCCGGGGCCGGTGGTGCTGGCGCTGCCTGAGGATATGCTGCTCGACACGGTCAAGGCGGTGGATCGGCCGCGGTTGGAGCGGGTGGCGCAGGACGCCGAATTGGCGGCAGCAGGCAAAGTCCGGGAGATGATCGAAGCGGCAACGCAGCCCGTGGCAATCATTGGTGGAGCATCGTGGGGGCAGAACGCGGCAGAATATTCAGCGCAGATCGGTCAGACGTACGGCATCCCGCTGGCTGCGGCGTTCCGGCGGCAAGATGCCTTGGCGAATGACGAGCCAGCCTATGCCGGCAACCTTGGCTATGGCCCAAATCCAAAGCTGGCGCAGCGCATCCGCGAGGCAGACCTGCTGCTGGTACTCGGCGCGAGGCTTGGTGAGGCCACGACAGACGGCTACACGCTCATCACGCCTGACCATCCAGGCCAGACACTGATCCACGTTCACCCTGATCCGGAGGAACTGAATAGCGCCTATCGGACGGATCTCGCGATTTGCGCCGATCCGGGTGAGTTTGCCGGATTAATTTCGATACTTACGGACACGCCGCCTAAGCCGAGCGGCGCGGAAGCCCACGCCGAATATCTCGACTGGTCCACCCCCAAGCCGCGCGACGGCATAACGATGGACCTCGGCCCGTGCGTCGCAACGATGCGCGAGAAGCTGCCCGCCGACACGATCATCTGCAACGGCGCGGGCAATTTTTCGGGGTGGTGGCATCGTTACTGGCGCTACGCCGGGCCGGGGACGCAGCTTGCGCCGACCGCGGGGGCGATGGGATACGGCGTCCCAGCCGCTGTCGCCGCCGCGCTACGCCATCCGGAACGGCAGGTCGTCGCGCTCGCGGGGGACGGGGATTTCCTGATGAACGGGCAGGAACTCGCCACCGCCATCCAGCATGACGCGCAGATGCTCGTCCTCGTCATCGACAACGGCGCGTACGGCACGATCCGGATGCACCAGGAGCGCGAATTTCCTGGCCGCATCTCCGCCACACGCCTCCACAACCCCGATTTCGCCGCGCTCGCGCGCGCCTTTGGCTGCTGGTCCGAGACGATCGAAAAAACCGAGGAGTTCGCCCCCGCGCTCGATCGCGCGATGGCGGAACGCGGCGTGCGGCTGCTCCATATCAAGACCGACGTAGAGGCGATCACCGCGGGGACGACGCTGGCGGCGATCCGGAAACCAGCGTAATATCGCGACCGGGGGATAGGAGCGCCACTATGCGATTCGGGGTATTGTCTGCGTTGCTGCTAACCCCCGCCATCGTTTCCGCGCAGCCGGGCGGGAAAACGATCGAGATCGACCTTTCCAGCTTCAAGTTCACGCCGTCCGAGCCTGTGTTCGAACACGGGCAGCGTTACGTGCTCCACCTCTCCAACACCTCGGATGGCGGGCACGATCTGGTGGCGAAGGAGTTTTTCGCCGCCGCGCAGGTCGATCCTGCCGACCGCGCAAAAGTGAAGGACGGCGAAGTCGATCTGAAAGGCGGCGCCAGTGCCGACATCCACCTTACCGCGCCCGCTGCCGGGCGCTACCCGTTCCACTGCTCGCATTTCCTGCATTCGACGTTCGGAATGACGGGTGCGATGATCGTCAAATAGCGAAGTGCCGCCCCAGTCACCCGGGACGGCACTTTTTCATTCAGACGGCAGCGATCAGATATCGTCGCCGAGCGCGCCCTTGACTTTACCGGCCATCTGCTGGCCTTTGCCCTTCACTTCCTGCGCGGCGCCTTCGGCCTTGGTGTCGGGGTTGTCGCTGTGCTGCTTAGCCTTGCCGATCGCCTCGTTGACGTTGCCTTTTACCTTGTCGACCAGTTCGCCCATGTCACATCTCCATCGCGGATGCGGCGCCGCCATCCGGCGCCGTTGAATTCGCTGTCTATGAAAACGGGTTATCCGCGCCACGGTTCCGGCATTTTAGCGTTGATCGAGATCAACCGAGCGTCTTTTTCAGAAACGTCAGCACCGCCGCCCAATTCGCCTCCGCGCCCGCTGGATTCTTCGCGGCGATCAGCGTCGATGACGCGTGGACACCGTCCTTGGGAACGTAATCGGTCTTGTCGGTCGCCGCGGTGGCGTCGAACACCGTCTTCGCCAGCGCGACCTCGCCCGCATCGGGCGCGGAGGTGATGTAGACCGGCACCGTCACCTTGGAGGCGGCGCGGCTGACGAGCGTCTTGTCGTCGAAATATTCGCCCGGGGAGAAGGCAAGGACCGCCTTCACCTTTCCCGCATTGGCGGCGGCCAGCGGAAAGACCAGCGCGGACGGATAGCTGCTGCCCCAGAGCGCGACCGGCACATCCTTCGCGAGTGCCCAGTCGAGCGCCGCCTGCATATCGGGTTGTGCGTCGAGATAGTCCGCCGACTTGCCGAGCGCCGCGACCGTCCGGTTGCGACCGTACATCCCCCCGCCCGACCGCTGATCGATCGCAAGCGCGCTATACCCCGCCGCCACGAGCCGCGGCGCAACGGTGCGATATTCTCCGGCGCTCGATCCCGCCTGATGGAACAGCACAATCAGCGCCTTCGGGTTCGGCGCGGGATAATAATCGCCGAACACCTTCACGCCATCGCTCGCGGTCAACGTTACCGGCTGCGATGCCAGCGTCTTTGCGGCGGACGCCTTGTTCGCCGCCGCAGCGTCACCGGGCGTAGAGCCGCAAGCCGCGAGCGCCACCGCCGCCGTGAGAATCGGGATTGAACCGCGCATCATACTCTCCTCGTTACCGATTCACTTCGCGCCATCGGCGCGTCCGGTTTCAGATCAGCCCGGCGAGCGGAGACGACGGATCGGCGTACATCCGCCGCCCCATCCGCCCGGCGCGGTACGACAAGCGCCCCGCCTCGACCGCCGCCTTCATCGCAGCGGCCATCATCACCGGGGCCTTCGCTTCGGCGATCGCGGTGTTCATCAGCACGCCGTCGCAACCGAGTTCCATCGCCACCGCTGCATCGCTCGCGCTGCCGACGCCGGCATCAACCAGCACCGGCACGTTCGCGCCCTCGACGATCAACCGGATCGTCACGCGGTTCTGGATGCCGAGCCCCGAACCGATCGGCGCGCCAAGCGGCATGATCGCGACCGCGCCCGCCTCTTCCAATTGCTTCGCCGCGATCGGATCGTCGACGCAATAGACCATCGGCTTGAACCCCTCTTTGACGAGAACCTCGGTCGCCTTCAGCGTTTCGCGCATATCGGGATAGAGCGTTCGCGCTTCGCCGAGCACCTCCAGTTTCACCAGATCCCAGCCCCCCGCCTCGCGCGCCAGCCGGAGCGTGCGGATTGCCGAATCGGCATCGAAACAGCCCGCGGTGTTGGGCAGGTAGGTGATCCGCTTGGGATCGATGAAATCGGTCAGCATCGGCGCGTTAGGATCGCTGACGTTTACGCGACGCACCGCGACGGTGACGATCTCCGCACCCGACGCCTCGACCGCGGCGGCGTTTTGCGCGAAATCCTTGTACTTGCCGGTGCCGACGATGAGGCGCGATCGGAACGTCCTGCCCGCGACCGTCCAGCTGTCGGTATCGACCGGCTTCGCATGATCCCCGCCCCCGACGAAATGGACGATCTCGAGGTCGTCACCATCGCGCACGATCACCGACGCGAGCGTCGAGCGCGGCACCACCTCCATATTGCGTTCGACCGCCACCTTCTCGGGCACCAAGCCCAGTTCGGTGGCGAGTTCGGCGAGGCTCAGCCCGGCAGCGACGCGCTTGTGCTCGCCGTTGACGGTGATCGATACGGTTCCATCGGTATGCGGCATGGTTTCTCGTTCGGGACACGTGTCTCGACTTCGCTCGACACGAACGGGTAAGGTGAATGCGATCTAGGGCTGGCGTCCGGCAGCCGCAACCGAGAGGCAGCGAATTGCCCGATACCATCGCCAATACAGTCTTCGTCCTGAACGGTCCGAACCTCAACCTGCTCGGCACACGCGAGCCGGACATCTACGGCCACGACACGCTCGACGACATCGCCGGCCAACTCGAGGACCGCGCCCGCGAACTCGATCTCGCGATCGACATGCGCCAGTCGAACCACGAGGGTCATCTCGTCGATTGGCTGCATGAAGCTCAAGCCTATTCGGCCAAGGCGGTGCTGCTGAATGCTGCCGGCTTCACGCACACCTCGATCGCGATCCACGACGCGATCAAGGCGGTGACGACCCCGGTCATCGAGGTCCATCTGTCGAACCCGCATGCCCGCGAGGATTTCCGGCACGAGAGCCTGGTAGGTCGTGCCGCGCGCGGAACAATCGCCGGCTTCGGTGCGCTTTCCTACCTCCTCGCGCTTGAAGCCGCCGCCCGCTTCTGACAGACGCGCGCCCTTATAAGGGGAACGAAGGTCCGCATGGCCGAAAAATCAGACGACACGCCGATGAAGGTCGATATCGATCTCGTCCGCCAGCTTGCCGAATTGCTCGACACCACGCAGCTTACCGAAATCGAGGTCGAACACGGCGACCGGAAAATCCGCGTCGCGCGCAAGGCTGCGGCGGTTTCCGCGGTGCCCGTCTACGCGCCGGCTCCCGCTGCGGTTGCGACAACCGTAGCACCGCCTTCGACAACCGCCGAAGCTGCGTCCACGCCGCAGATGGCGAGCGCCCATGCAGTCCGCTCGCCGATGGTCGGCACCATCTATCTCTCCGCCGATCCCGATGCCGCGCCGTTCGCGACCGTCGGCGGGAAGGTCGCGGCGGGAGATACCCTGCTGATCGTCGAGGCGATGAAGGTTATGAACCCTATCGTCGCGCCGAGTGCCGGCGTCGTCACCGCCATCCTCGTCTCCAACGGCCAGCCGGTCGAGTTCGACCAGCCGCTCGTGGTTGTAGAATGATCCGGGTCGTCGAATAATGCCCGACATCAAGAAGCTGCTGATCGCCAACCGCGGCGAGATCGCCCTCAGAATTCACCGCGCCTGCCACGAAATGGGCGTTGCCACCGTCGCGGTCCATTCGACCGCGGACGCGGACGCGATGCACGTCCGTCTCGCCGACGAGGCGATCTGCATCGGGCCGCCCGCGGCGACCGACAGTTACCTCAACATCCCCAACATCATCTCCGCCGCCGAGATCAGCGGCGCCGATGCGATCCACCCCGGCTACGGTTTCCTGAGCGAGAATGCGCAATTCGCCGAGATCGTCGAGGCGCACGACATCATCTTCGTCGGGCCGAAGCCCGAGCATATCCGGACGATGGGCGACAAGGTCGAGGCGAAGCGCACCGCGGGCGCGCTCGGGCTGCCGCTCGTACCGGGATCGGACGGCGCAGTGACCGAACTCGCAGATGCCAAAGCGGTCGCGGCTCGCGTCGGCTATCCGGTGATCATCAAGGCGGCGTCGGGCGGCGGCGGTCGCGGTATGAAGGTGTGCACCAGCGACGACCAGCTCGAAACGTTGATGCAACAGGCTGGCACCGAGGCGAAGGCGGCGTTCGGCGACGCCACCGTCTACATCGAGAAATATCTCGGCAACCCGCGCCACATCGAATTCCAGGTGTTCGGCGACGGCAACGGTCAGGCGATCCACCTCGGTGAGCGCGATTGCTCGCTTCAGCGCCGGCACCAGAAGGTGCTCGAGGAAGCCCCCTCCCCCGTCATCTCGATCGAGGAGCGCGAACGGATGGGCGGCATCGTCGCCAAGGCGATGGCCGACATGCAATATCGCGGCGCCGGCACGATCGAGTTCCTGTGGGAAGCCGGCGCATTCTATTTCATCGAGATGAACACCCGACTTCAGGTCGAACATCCGGTGACCGAGGCGATCACCGGACTCGACCTCGTCCGCGAACAGATCCGCATCGCCGAGGGTCATCCGCTGACGCTGCGCCAACAGGACGTACAGATCCGCGGTCATGCGATCGAATGCCGCATCAACGCCGAGGATCCACGGACTTTCGCGCCCTCGCCGGGGCTGGTGAAGCAATATCACGCGCCGGGCGGAATGAACGTCCGCGTCGATAGTGGGCTGTACGCGGGCTACCGCGTGCCGCCCTATTACGACAGCATGATCGCCAAGCTGATCGTCTACGGCACGACGCGGCAGGGCGCATTGCGTCGCCTGCGCCGGGCATTGGAAGAGTTCGTGATCGAGGGGATGAAAACGACCATCCCGCTGCATCAGGCGCTGCTCGACGATCCCGAGTTTCAGCAGGGTGCTTATACGATCAAGTGGCTCGAGGAATGGCTGGCGAAGCAGGACGCCTAGATCAACCCTTCATGTTTCATCGCGGTCTTCACCGCATCGCGCGCCATCATTCGGTCACGGAATTGAGTCAGCCGATCGGGCAGCTGGAGATCGTTCTTCCCCGCCCAGAGCAGCATGACGAAAAGGTACGCGTCCGCGACGCTGACCTTCGATCCGAAGAGGTAATCGCCATCGAGTTGCTCGGCGAGCAGACCCAGCCGCTTGCCGATCTTGTCCCCGGCCTTCTTCTTTTCCTCGTCGCTGCCGCCTCCGAAGAACGGCGCGAAGCTTTTGTGAACCTCGGTCGAGATATAGGCGAGCGTTTCGAGAAGGCGGGTATGACCGAGCGGGCCTTCGGGTTTCAGCACGGGCGCTTGGTGCGCGATCCAATCGAGGATGGCGAGGTTCTCGGTGACCATCTCGCCGCCATCGAGGCGAAGCGCGGGGACGTAGCCCTTGGGGTTGATCGCGGTGAAATCCTCGCCGCTCTCGGTTTTCTTGGCCTTGAGGTCGACCTTTTCGTGATCGAACGTCATGCCGGCTTCGTGGAGCGCGATATGGTCGGCGAGACTGCACGCGCCGGGAGCATAATAGAGTTTCATCGGGTTCTCCTTCGGTGGAAGAACGCGCGAGCGAGCGATCAGTCGCGTGCGAAGATTTCGGTTCGGGGGATGGTGAGGCCCAGCGCGGGGATCGCGAGGTCGATCGCATCGGAGAACAGTGTCTCAGTCCAGCCGCCCTCGATGCGCTGGTGGACCGCGAACGTCTCGGTGTCGGGATCGATAAACGCGATCGTGGCGATCGTCGGGACCGCGCGATATTCGTCGCGTTTGACCGTGAGGTCGGAGCGTTTTGTCGATGGCGACAATACCTCCACGACGACGCGGGGATCGGACAACGTGAGGTCGTCGGGGCGATCTTCGGGGGATCCGCAATCGATCGTCAAATCGGGATAGCGGACCGAACGATCGTGCGTCTGCACCGCCATGTCCGAGCCGTACGGGCGGCAGCCAGAGCCACGAAGGACTTTGCCGACCGCGATGGTCAAGTTGGTCTGAACCGCTGCGTGCGCGCGCGTGCCCCCCGCCATCATGCGAATGATGCCGTTGTCGAGTTCGGCCTTCATGTCGGGGCCGAAATCGATCCGGAGGAATTCCTCGGCGGTCAGCAGCCGGTAATGGGGGTCGGTCGCCATGCGGGGGATATATCCCCTCCTCGCCGACAAATGAAGGGCCGGGAGTTGCCTCCCGACCCTTCGTCTTGCTGGTCGTGTTTGGCGCGACGCGGCGAAGCCGCGCCGCCGGACGGGATCGGTGGCTTCGCCGCCGACCCGCCGGCCGATCCGACGCGAGTCCCCGGCCAGCATGGCCGGGGCCGCGTTCGGATCAGAAGTCCATACCGCCCATTCCGCCCATGCCGCCGCCGCCCATGGGCATCGCCGGCTTGTCTTCGGGAAGCTCGCTCACCGCCGCTTCGGTGGTGATGAGCAGACCCGCGACCGAGGCTGCGTCCTGCAGCGCGGTGCGGACGACCTTGGTCGGATCGATCACGCCGGCTTCGACGAGATTCTCGTACTTCTCGGTCTGCGCGTTGAAGCCGTAGTTCGCATCGGAATTCTCGAGCAACTTGCCCGAGATCACCGCGCCATCGTGACCCGCGTTCTGCGCAATCTGACGGACCGGCGCGTAGAGCGCCTTGCGTACGATATCGACACCGCGCGTCTGATCGTCGTTGGCGCCCGAAAGCCCCTCAAGCGCCTTCGTCGCATAGAGCAGCGCCGAACCGCCGCCGGCGACGATGCCTTCCTCGACCGCGGCGCGGGTCGCGTGGAGCGCGTCATCGACGCGATCCTTGCGCTCCTTGACCTCGACCTCGGTAGACCCACCGACCTTGATGACCGCAACACCGCCGGCGAGCTTGGCGAGACGCTCCTGGAGCTTCTCACGGTCGTAATCGCTGGTGGTGTTCTCGATCTGCTGGCGGATCGCCTCGACGCGGCCCTTGATATTGGCTTCGTCACCCGCGCCATCGACGATCGTGGTGTTGTCCTTGTCGATCATCACGCGCTTGGCGGTGCCGAGCATCGCGAGCGTCACGCTCTCGAGCTTGATGCCGAGATCCTCGGAGATCACCTCGCCCTTGGTGAGCACGGCGATGTCCTCGAGCATCGCCTTGCGACGATCGCCGAAGCCCGGCGCCTTGACCGCCGCGACCTTCAGGCCACCGCGCAGCTTGTTGACGACGAGCGTGGCAAGCGCCTCACCCTCGATGTCCTCGGCGATGATTAGGAGCGGACGACCCGACTGAACGACGGCTTCCAGGATCGGGAGCATCGCCTGCAGGTTCGACAGCTTCTTCTCGTGGATCAGGATGTACGGATCGGCGAGTTCGGTCGTCATCTTCTCGGGGTTGGTGATGAAATACGGCGACAGATAGCCGCGATCGAACTGCATGCCCTCGACGACGTCGAGCTCGAACTCGAGACCCTTCGCTTCCTCGACGGTGATCACGCCTTCCTTGCCGACCTTCTCCATCGCTTCGGCGATCTTCTTGCCGACGACTTCGTCGCCGTTGGCCGAGATGATGCCGACCTGAGCGATCTCGTTCGAACCCGAGACGGGCTTCGAGCGCGCCTTCAGATCCTCGACGACCTTAGCGACCGCCATGTCGATGCCGCGCTTCAGGTCCATCGGGTTCATGCCCGCGGCAACCGACTTCATGCCCTCGCGGACGATCGACTGCGCCAGAACGGTCGCGGTCGTCGTGCCGTCGCCGGCGACGTCGTTGGTCTTCGAGGCGACTTCGCGCAGCATCTGCGCGCCCATGTTCTCGAACTTGTCCTTGAGCTCGATCTCCTTGGCGACGGTGACGCCGTCCTTAGTGATGCGGGGCGCGCCGAAGCTCTTGTCGAGCACGACGTTGCGGCCCTTCGGCCCAAGCGTGACCTTCACCGCGTCGGCGAGGATATCGACGCCGCGCAGGATGCGCTCACGCGCGTCGCGGCTGAATTTTACGTCTTTGGCTGCCATGTGGCTGACCTTTCAAATCAAAAGTGAAACTAAAGTGAAGCCCGGAATGGCGGGTTTCCGCCATTTCCAACAGGCCAGGCTGTTGGAGATCAGCCCTCGACGATGCCGAGGATGTCCGATTCCTTCATGATCAGCAGGTCTTCGCCATCGACCTTGACCTCGGTGCCGGACCATTTGCCGAACAGGATCTTGTCGCCGGCCTTCACCTCAAGCGGGTGGACGTCGCCGGCTTCGTTGCGGGCGCCGGTGCCGGCGGCGACGACTTGGCCTTCCTGCGGCTTTTCCTTGGCGGTGTCGGGGATGATGATCCCGCCGGCGGTCTTTTCATCGGCCTCGATGCGCTTGACGAGCACCCGGTCGTGCAACGGACGAAAGTTCATTGCTGATACCTCTTTTCAGATTCGTGTGACAGATTTTTGGCACTCGACCGAGTCGAGTGCCAGCACGACGCATATGTGGAGCGCGCGGGCCATCGTCAACGGGGGCGTCGGGGAAAATATGCGCGTCGGCACGTCAGGCGGTGCGCGGGCGGGTCAGGCCGAGGCGTTCGCGCGCATACCAGCGCCACAGCAGCAGGATCGAGACGACGAGCAGGCCCGCCGCCAGCCCGATCCAGATGCCGACGCCCGCGAGACCGCCCTTGAAGCCGAGCAGGATCGCGATGCCGAAGCCGACGACCCAATAGCCGAACAGCGCGACGAGCATCGGGATGCGCGTATCCTGCAAGCCGCGCAGCACCCCCGCCGCGACCGCCTGTGCGCCATCGACGAGCTGGAACATCGCGGCGATCGCGAGGTACTGGATCGCCAGCGAGACGACGACCGCGTTCGACGGCGCATCGACATCGATATAGACGCCGACGAACAGGCGCGGGACGAGCCAGATCGACGCAGCGGTCAGGCCCATGAAGCCGATCCCGACGATCAGGGCGACACGGCCCGCGCGCGCGATCCATTCCTGATCCTGCGCGCCGAAAGCCATGCCGACGCGGATCGTTGCGGCCTGCGCGACGCCGAACGGCACCTGGAACGCGACCGCCGCGATGTTGAGCGCGATGGCGTGCGCGGCGACTTCGTTCACGCCGATCAGCCCCATCAGGATCGCGGCGCCGCCGAACAGCGCGCCTTCGAACATCCACGTCAGCATGATCGGCACGCCCAATCGCACGATCTCGCGGAAGCGCGGCCATTCGGTGCGCCACCAGCGCCCGAACAGGCGGTAGCGGCGGAGCGCCGGATCGAGGTGGAGGATCAGCCAGTAAGCGAGCGCCATCGCGGTGAGACTGACGACGCTGGAGATCGCCGAGCCTTCCAGCCCGAGCCGCGGGAAACCCGCATTGCCGAACACCAGCAACCAGTTGCCGATAATCCCGAGCGCCAATGCCATCGCGGTGACCAGAAACGCCCAGCCCGGCCGGCCGAGCGCGGCGGCGGCGGTGCGCATGATCCCCGCCGCCACGCCGGGGATCGTGGCGATCAGCAGTATATCGAGGAAATGGCCGGCGCGGCGTGCGACATCGGGGTTCTGGTCGGCGAGCAGCAGCAGGGTTTCCCCGCTCGCGAGAATCAGCATGACGATCACCGACCCCGCCGCGCCGACCCACATCGCCATGCGGAAGCTGCGCCGCACCTCGCGCACCGCATGCTTGCGGCGGCCGAGTTCGGCGGCGATCAGCGGCGCGGCGGCGCTCGTCAGCCCGATCATGGAATACATGAGCAAGTTGAACAGGAAGACGCCGAGCGTCGCCGCGGCAAGTTCGACGGTGCCAAGCCTAGCCACGAAGATCACATCGACCGCCGCCACCGCCATCTGGAGCAGGTTCGCGCCGACCAGCGGCCCCGCCAGCCGGACGAGCGCGCGCAGTTCGTCGCGCGCGCTGTCGGGGCGTGGCGCGGTGAGCGCGGGGGCGGCGGCGATGTCCATGACGGCGGGGGCGTTAGGCGCTTTGCGTTGCGGGGTGAATATGGTGGCGGTAGATTGAACTTTGTGAACGACCGCCTCGCCGGGTATTCAGATCGGATGGTGGTCTTTCGCCTATCCGATACGACGACACAACTCTTGAATAGAGTCGGACCAAGTGCTACGAAACTCCGATGTCGGAGGGAGGATCGCCGCGCACTTTCAAAACGGCCTGGTTCTCGAAGGCGGCGCGCAAAGCGCTGATCGCTGAACAGGACTTATGCGATGCCATAGAGCAGGTGCGGAAAGACCAAGCCGACGACCTTGGTGGCGGAGTGTTCAAGAAACGGCTCGACAAGAATCGCCACCGCAGCATTATCGTCGCCAAGGGTCGACGTTATTGGGTCTATACCTATTTGTTCGCCAAGAACGATCGCGACAACATCACCACCGCCGAACTGACCGGCTTTCGCGCTCTCGCCGATCTTTACGATCGGAAGACCGACACAGAAATCGACCTGGAAGTGAAGATCAAAGAATTGACGGAGATTTGCCATGCCCGCAAAGCCGAAATTTAAGAGCGGTGCCTTCGACGCGATCCATAGCGCGGCATCCGGCATGCTCCGCGCCGGCACGATCGACAAGGCGACGATGCGCCATTTCGACGAAACGTGCCTGACCGTGCCAACCGCGTTCGAACCTGCCGACATCAAGCATCTGCGCGAAAGCAATCACGTGAGCCAGCCCGTGTTCGCGCGCTATCTCAATACTAGCGAAAGCACGGTGGAAAAATGGGAAGCGGGCACGAAGAAACCCAGCGGCCTCGCTTTGAAGCTGCTCACCGTCGTTCAGAAGCATGGTCTGGACGTGCTGGCCTGACGACCGCCACGACAGTCTGGACGGTGCAGTCTCGGCTCTTGCTTCCCGTCCGGACGCCCCTCCCCACCCGCCGTATTGCTCCAGCATAACACTCCGCGCTAAGGCAACGGAACACACCGGAGTCCCTTACCCATGAAGCTCGTGCGCGGCGCCTGGAAATTGCTGGTCGGCATCAAGGACGCGCTCGTGCTCGTCGCGATGCTGCTGTTCTTCGCGGCCTTGTTCGCGGCGCTCAACGCGCGGCCGTCGGCGACCGCGATCCGCGACGGCGCGCTGGTCCTCGATCTCGACGGGTCGATCGTCGAGCAGCCCGAGGAGATCGCGCCCTTCGCCTTGCTGTCGGGGCAGCGGATCGGACATCAATTCCGCCTGCGCGACGTCGTGCGCGCGATCGATGCGGCGAAGGACGATGCGCACGTCAAGGCGATCGTGCTCGATCTCGACGCGTTCGGTGGCGGCTATCCGGCGGGCGTCGGCGAAGTCGCGGATGCCCTATTACGGGTGCGCGCGAGCGGGAAGCCGGTGCTGGCCTATGCGACGGGCTATACCGATGCGGGGTATCGCCTCGCCGCCGCGGCGAGCGAAATCTGGGTCAATCCGCTCGGCGGCGCGTTGTTCTCCGGACCGGGTGGAAACCAGCTTTATTACAAGGGCCTGATCGACAAACTTGGCGTCAACACGCACGTCTACCGCGTCGGTAAATACAAGTCGTTCGTCGAGCCCTATACCCGCGCCGACCAATCGCCCGAAGCGCGCGAGGCGACGACAGCGCTTTATGCGACCTTTCTCGGCCAGTGGCGCGAGGCGATCGCCAAGGCACGGCCCAAGGCGCAGGTCGCGACGTTTCTGACGCAGCCGGCGCAGGCGGTGCTCGCCGCGAACGGCGATGTCGCCAAGGCGAATCTGGATGCGGGGATCGTCGACAAACTCGGCGACCGGATCGCGTTCGGGCGCCGTGTCGCGGAGATCGCGGGGGGCAATACTGCGAAGCCCGCGGGGTATTTCAAGACGATCGATTACAACGATTTCCTCGACGCTAATCCGCTGCCCACGAGCGGCGCGATCGGCGTCGTCACCGTTGCGGGTGACATCGTCGACGGCAAGGCGGGGCCGGGCACCGCGGGGGGCGACACGATCGCCGACTACATCCTCGACGGGCTGGCGAAGAACGACCTGAAGGCGCTGGTCGTGCGGGTCGATTCGCCGGGCGGATCGGTGCTCGCCTCCGAGCGCATCCGGACCGCGGTGATGGAGGCCAAGCGCAAGGGCCTGCCGGTGGTGGTCTCGATGGGCGGCCTCGCCGCATCGGGCGGCTATTGGGTCTCGACCGCGGGCGATGCGATCTTCGCCGAGCCGACGACGATCACCGGATCGATCGGCATCTTCGGCATCATCCCGACCTTCGAAAAGACGCTGGCCAAGATCGGCGTGACCTCCGACGGGGTGAAGACGACGCCGTTTTCGGGCCAGCCCGATATCGTCGGCGGGACGACGCCAGAGGTCGATGCGCTGATCCAGGCGGGCGTCGACAAGGGGTATCGCGATTTCATCGCGCGCGTCGCCACGGCGCGGCATCTGTCGCCTAGCCGCGTCAACGAAATCGCGCAGGGCCGCGTCTGGGACGGCGGCACCGCGCATCAATTGGGGCTGGTCGACCGGTTCGGGACGCTGAAGGACGCGATCGCCGAGGCGGCGCGGCGCGCGAAGCTCGATCCGAAGACCGCGCACGTTCAATATCTCGAGAAGAAGCCCGGCTGGGCCGCCGATCTCGCGCGGCAGATCGCGCGGCGCGATGACGACAGCGACGATGCGGGCGAGGCGGGCGACGCCTTTTCGCGGATGGCGTGGGCGCAGCGGCAGATGCTGGCGCAGGCGCTGGGCGACGTGAAGCGGCTGGCGCTGTCGGGCGCGGCGATCCAGGCGCGGTGCCTCGAATGCGGCGGGATGGGGCCGGTGCAGGCTTCGGCGGGCGACCAGTCGCTGTTCGCGGCGCTGCTCGCGCGGTTCGGGCTTTGATCGCGATCCGCGCGGCGCGGCGCGAGATGCGGCTGCGATCGCCGTGATCCGCCCCCTACCCCCGCCCCCGATAGGTCGGTAGCGCCAGTCGCCAGTGGATCGCCGCGGCGCGGAGCGTGAAGCCCGCGAGCGACGCGAAGAGCGCTGCGGGGACGGTCGGGGCGGCGAGCAGGACCAGTACGATGTACGTCGTCGCGACGAGCGCGGCGGCGGTCACGTAGAGTTCGGGGCGCATCAGGATCGACGGCTCGCCCGCCAGCACGTCGCGGATGATGCCGCCGACGCAGCCGGTGACGATACCCATCACGATCGCGGGAACCGGCGGCACGCCGTATTTCAACGCCTTCGCCGCACCGAACACCGCGTAGGCGGCGAGGCCGAACGCATCGAACCAGTCGAGCGCGGCGCCGCGCCAGAAGCGCTCGGGGGTCAGCCAGATCAGCGCGGCGACGGTCAGACACGCGCCCGCCGCGCGGCTGTCGTGGATCCAGAAGACGGGCGCGCCGATCAGCAGGTCGCGGATGGTGATCAGCGCGAAGAAGGCGAGCGTGACGAAGGTCTGGCCGCGATTCGCCGCGGCCAGCGCGCCCGAGGCGGCGAAGACCGCGAGGCCGGCGAGATCGAACCACGGGGCGAAGACGGGGAGGATGGCGGGGGGCATGTCGGGTGGTTAGTGCGCGATTGCCCGCGATAGAACCGTTCGTTTCGAGCGCAGTCGAGAAACGCTGCGCAGCGCCTGGGCCAGCGTTTCTCGACTAAACCTGTCCTAAGCGCCTGCCTTGGCAGGCAGTCGAAGGGCTCGAAACGAACGGGGTTCTTATAAGCAGTGCTCCCCCGCCCCGGTAGTGGGTCGATTTGAAATCCTGGTAAGATGCGCGCTTCCCCGGCGCAGGCCGGGCCCAGTTGCGAGCGCTTGCGATACTGGGCCCCGGCCTGCGCCGGGGAAGCGAATAGGATTGTGATCGGATCGGACACGTCAGCCTCACGGAAGGTCGATTGATAGCCCTGTGGATTCAAACTGACCCCACTACACCCGCCCCCTGTCGATTGACTTCGTTCGCGCCTATGTCACCGCAGGCTCCAACGATCTTGCGGATACGATGATGGTGCGCGGACGCGAACGGCAGCGATGAAGGTCTCGACGTTTCTCAAAGCGCCGTTGTGGCTGCTCGAACTGCCGACCGGGGCGAAGTCTTTTCGCGACAACCCCGTTGATCGGGTCGCGTCGGCTGAACGACGCCGGGTTGCATATCGAGCGGATGAAGCTCGCGCACCGGCTGGCGGCGTGGCGGCGGCGGCGGCTGGCGCATCTCGTGTCGGCGGAGGATCGTGCGGCGTTCGATCGCGACGGCTTCGTGACAATTCCCGATTTCCTGCCCGCCGATGGTTTCGCGGCGTTGCGCGACCTGATCCTGTCGGTGCCCGCGGCGGCGCGCGAGATTGGTGCAGGGCGACACGATCACGCGGCGCATTTCGCTCGGCGATCCGGCGTTGCGCGACGCGCCCGCGGTGCGCGCGCTGATCGCGAATCCGCGGTGGCGCGGGTTGCTGCGCTATGTCGCGAGCTTCGATACCGAGCCGTTGATCTACGTCCAGACGATCCTGGCGCGGCATGTCCGAAGGGCCGCCCGATCCGCAGACCAACCTCCACGCCGATACGTTTCATCCGACGATGAAGGCTTGGCTGTATCTGACCGACGTCGCGGTCGATGACGGCCCGCTGCGCTACGTCCCCGGATCGCACCGGTTGACCCCGGCGCGGATTGCGTGGGAACGAACGATGAGCCTGGAGGCGGCGGAGCGCGATGTGCTGTCGGCGCGCGGATCGCCGCGGATCGCGGGAGGACGATCTCGTGAAGCTCGATCTGCCGCGCGCGGAGACGCTGGCGGTTGCGGCGAATACGTTGATCGTCGCGGATACCGGGGGTTTTCATGCGCGGGCGCAGGCGGCGCATCGGTCGGTTCGGATCGAGATCTGGGCGTATGGGCGGCGCAACCCGTTTTTGCCCGTGGTCGGTGCGCATCTCGGCAGCATTCCCGGGATCGCCGAGCGGCGCATTGCGGGGATTTGGAAGATGCGCGACAAGCTCGAACGCTGGATGGGGCAGCCGTGGCGCGCGGTCGGGCCGAAGCGCGCGGGGGATGATTAGGGCGTGTCTTGGCGATGCTGCATTACCCCTCTCCCGCCTTCGCGGGAGAGGGAGGGCCCCGCGCAGGGCCCCCATGAAAGTAATACTTTCATGGTAACTCGAAGCGGGAGGGTGAGGGTCTTCTTCTTTCTCGTAGCGCCGGAAAAGAAGAAGACCCACACCCAACCCTCTCCCGCGAAGGCGGTAGAGGGCTTTAGACCATCGCTGCCGGATGTCATTCGGCACCCGCTCAAAAACGCAATTGGGCGACCGGCATTGCTGCCGATCGCCCGTACGCCGTCCTTGATCCATCGACCCGTAAAGGCCGGAATTTCCGGTTTCGGCGGCATGCTCTGCGTCTCGGTCGCGAACGACGTCCTCGCTTCGCATTTTTCCGGTCACCGGGGCCGGCGCCGCGATATACGACCCGTGAAGGTCGCAACCGCAGGCGATCCGGGCCTCGGCGGCCAGCCGGCGTTCGGCCGAAGCCGATCATCCGGTTCGGCTGGTATCCGGTGATTTCGCCAGCACGATCATCCCGAGGGATGATCGGCGGCGCATCGTTTCCGTGTGCCAAGCCCGCATCGTCGAACACCGAAATGTCCGTCGATCCGTTCGGGAAGCTTCCGTCCTCTATTTCCTGCCCATCGCATTCGCTTGCACGGACGCGGCGACATTCGATCGACTTCGGGGCATTCCCTCACCAGATTTTTCCAGCGGTTTCCTTGCGGCACCTACCTTCAATCGCTGGCGGTAGAGGGTTGTAAACTTTGCGATTTCTTGCTCCGCATCCTTCCGTCTACACCTAGGATGCTGTCACCAATCGCGAGTCGCGCCAAGCGAAAAACGCGCGTCCGAGTCTGTGGATAACGTGGATATCGTGGACCGTTGCCGACCTTGTTCGCAACGCTGAACCGATCTTTGTTTCAGGTTCATGCAACCGCGCTCCGGACCGACACGTTACTTTAGCGTCATTATCAACGAACCCGTTAGGAAATCCGTCATGAAGACGATTCTATTCGCGGCGCTCGCCGCCGCTGCGACGCTGACCGCCATGCCGGCGGCCGCGCAAACCCCGAACCAAGCCTATCGCCAGGATGTCCGCGAGGCCAATCAGGAACGTCGGGAGGACATTCGCGACGCGCGGCAGGACCGCCGCGAAGCGCGCCAGGAGCGCCGCGATTGGCGGCAGTTCCGCAACTACGATTACAACCGCCTGCCGCCGGGGCAGCAGACCTATTATGCCGATCAATATTATCGCGACGATCCCAGTTATCGCGCGCGTCGGCTGGGGCGTAACGACCGGATCTATCGCGGATCGAACGGACGCTATTATTGCCGTCGCTCGGACGGGACCACCGGCCTGATCATCGGCGGCATCGGTGGCGCGGCGATCGGCGCGGCGGTGACCAACGGACGGTCGCAGACGCTCGGTGCGCTGGTCGGCGGTGTCGGCGGAGCATTGCTCGGCCAGTCGATCGATCGCGGTGGAGTCACCTGCCGCTGATCCGACGGATGATCGCGCGCCATCAGGGGCTCGGCGGGAAACCGCCGGGCCCTTTTAGTCAAAGGAGGCCGCCGCCTAGGAATAGCCGGATCACCGCGACGATCAGGATGAAGAGGTTGAAGTTTCGCCCCGCGTTCTTGGACGAGAGCACGCCGATCCCTGCGCCGATCACGCCGATCGGCAGCGCGATCCAGTTGAGCGCGCCGAGGATCGGGATGATGCCCGGGATCACGAAGATCAGTGCGACGAGGCCGATGAGGATCGAGAGAATGTTCAGCATGACCCGGAACATGGCCCCTGCCCCGCCTCCCCGCAAGAATGGCTTGATCACGTGCCTTCGCAAACCGCATCTTAACGCTCCCCGCGGCATGCGGGCGTGACAACAACGGAGCGCAGGATGACCCGGACCTTCGGCCTCACGGCGATGACACTTGCAACCGCTTTTCTTCTCGCCGGATGCGGCTCGGCGCCCGACGACAATGCCGATCTGAATACGCTCGACAGCGAACTCACGCAGGGGAATGCGACGAGCGCCGCCGCCGATCCGGCGCTCAAGTCCGCGTTGCGGGACCAGATCATGGTCGATCCGGCGCTGACGCAACAGGCCAATGCCGACACGATACGCCCGCCGTCGCAGCCGGTGACGGGGGGTGTGCCGCCCGAGGTTGCGGCCTTCGGGGCGGCGGAGAACGACAGTGTCCGCTCCGCGCCCGCCGCCAGCGGATCGTGCCCGCAATGCGCCGCGGCGCGACAATCGCTGACGCTCGGGGCTTTGGCGGAGCGGCAGGGCGGACGGGCCGGGCAATGCGCGACGAACGTGTCCTATTCCGCCGCGTGGGCGAACCGGCTGCCGAAAAGCGTGCCGCTCTACCCCGGCGCGCGTGTCGCCGAGGCCGCGGGGGCGGATCGGCCGGGCTGTGCGCTACGCGTCGTCAGCTTTTCGACCGGGGCGCCGATGCAGCGGCTGCTCGACTGGTATTATACCATGACGACCGACACGGGGTTCAGTGCGCAGCATTCGGCCGAGGGTGACCAGCATGTGCTGGCCGGAACCAAGGCGGGGGCCGCATTCCTCGTCACGATGAAGTCGCGCGGCGATGGCGGCACCGACGTCGATCTGATGGCGGACGGAGGGTAAGCTTTTGCTTTGCGCCGTTAGCCTCTAGGGCGGCGCGGATGAACCTGCTTCTCGTCATGATCGGCGGCGCGACCGGCGCCGGAGCGCGCTATCTGGTCGGGCGCGCGACGTTCGGCGCGTTCGGGCCGGGGTATCCTTGGGGGACGCTGACCGTGAATATTGTTGGCGGGATGCTGATGGGCGTGCTCGCGGGGACGCTCGCGCGATCGGCGGTGGCGGGCGAGCCGTGGCGGTTGTTGATGGGGGTCGGCGCGCTCGGGGGATTCACGACCTTTTCGGCCTTCTCTCTCGAGACGGTGCTGATGATCGAGCGCGGCGATTGGACGGTGGCGCTCGGCTATGTCGCGGTGTCGGCGATCGGGTCTATCGCGGCGCTGTTCGCCGGGCTGTCGCTCGTGCGGGCGATCGCATGAGCGATACGGTTCGCCAGTTTATCGTCGATGCCGACGACGACGGTATCCGCGTCGATCGCTGGTTCAAACGGCATTTGCCCGACACCAGCTTCACGACGGTCGCGAAATGGGCGCGGACGGGGCAATTGCGCGTCGATGGCTCGCGCGCGACGCCGGGGGATCGGCTGGCGACGGGGCAGACTTTGCGGGTGCCGCCGGCCGAACCGGTTCGTGCCGACGCGAAACCCAAGCGCGAACGCACGCCGCTGACCGACGACCAGATCGCCTTCGCGCGCGAAATGGTGATTCACCGGGATGCGCAGGCGTTCGTGCTCAACAAGCCGCCGGGGCTGGCGACGCAGGGCGGCACCAAGACGACCGAGCATGTCGACGGGCTGCTCGACGCGCTGCAATACGACAATGAGGGCCGGCCGAAGCTGGTCCACCGGCTCGACAAGGATACGTCGGGCGCTTTGCTCGTCGCGCGGACATCGCGCGCGGCGGCGTTCTTCGCCAAGACGTTTTCGGGGCGCTCGGCCAAGAAAGTCTATTGGGCGCTGATCATCGATGCCCCGTCGATCGAGGACGGGATGATCGAACTGCCGATCGCCAAACAGCCCGGCACCGGCGGCGAAAAAATGCACGTCGACGAGGCCGAGGGAGCCGCCGCGCGCACCCGCTATCGCGTGATCGAGCGCGCGGGCAATCGCGCCGCCTGGGTCGAACTGCAACCGTTCACCGGGCGGACGCATCAATTGCGCGTCCATATGGCGGCGATCGGCCATCCGATCGTCGGCGACGGCAAATACGGCGGACCGGCGGCTTTCCTGACCGGCGGGATCAGCCGCAAGATGCACCTCCACGCGCGACGGATAAAGGTCGATCATCCCGATGGCGGCACGGTCGACGTGCAGGCTGAACTGCCCGTGCATTTCTCGGAAAGCCTGAAGACGCTGGGTTTCGACGAGATGCTCGGCAACATGATGCCGCTCGACGAGGCGACGCCACCGACGCGCGAGCAGAAGAAGGCCAAGGCCAAGGCGCATGCCAAGGGCGTCCGCAAGGCGCGACGTGGTGAGCGGCGCGGGCGCGGCGCGGCGCGGGCGTGAGCGATCCGGCGCAGAGCAAGTGGCTGGCGATCGTCGCGGCGCGGCTGGCGGGTGCCGCTGGTGCGGTGCTCGGCGTGGTGTTGCTGGGACGAGCCGAGACACTTGGTCCGAAGATTCTCGGGGTCGCGATCGTGCTGGCGGCGCTGGCGATGATGGCGATCGTGCCGGCAAGCCTAGCGCGGAAATGGCGTACGCCGCCCGAATGACGGGAAAGATGCCCCCTTCGTGCTTCCCCGGCGAAGGCCGGGGCCCAGTTGGGCGAGCGTTTGAAACGATACGCAGCGCCCGTTCAATTATCGTCGCGAAACTGGGCCCCGGCCTTCGCCGGGGAAGCGCATTTGATATTGGTGCAATCGTTGCCGCCTTTACGAGGGACACGTGAAGCGCTTCTGGAACGAGGTCACGATCGACGCGGAGCGCGTCGTGCAGCTCGACGACAGGCCGGTTCGGACGCCGGGGCGCGTGCCGCTGGCGCTGCCGACGCAGGCGATGGCGCGAGCGGTCGCCGAGGAATGGCGCGCGGTCGAGGGCGATGTGGATCCGCGCGCGATGCCGCTGACCGGCCTAGCCAATGCCGCGATCGATCGCGTCGCGCCCGCTCCGGCGGCGTTCGCGGCCGGGCTGGCGGTATATGGCGAGAGCGATCTGCTCTGCTACCGCGCCGAGGCGCCGCCCGAACTGATCGCGCGGCAGGAGGCGGCGTGGGACCCGCTGCTCGCCTGGGCGGCGGCGCGGTACGACGTGCGGTTCGAGACGGTCGCCGGCGTCATGCACCGCGCGCAGCCGCCCGCGACGATCTCGCGGCTGGGCGCGGCGGTGGCAGCGCGCGGTCCGTTTGCGCTCGCGGCGCTGTCGCCGATCGTGACGATTACCGGGACTTTGGTGGGAGCGCTGGCGCTGGCCGAGCGCGCGGCGGATGCCGAGACGCTGTGGCGTGTGGCGCATATCGAGGAGGACTGGCAGGCGGAATTGTGGGGCGAGGATGTGCTCGCGACGCAGATGCGCGAGGCTCGGCGGCGCGATTATGACGCGGCGGTGCGGTTTCTGGCAATGGGGTGATGTGGGCCGTTATTGAAAAGCAGTAATTGACGACAATCATCGATCGATTAGCTTGGGCCATATGTGGAAACTCGTTCTTATCACTTTATCGATCTTAGTGCTGAGCGGTTGTTCGGATTCATGCAGCAACACCGTTGTTCAGCGAGCCGATGCTGCTGATGGCCGTCATACCGCTGCGATGTTCCAGCGCGATTGCGGCGCGACGACGGGATTTTCGACGCAAATATCGATACTCGGCGCTGACGAGCAGCTTAATGGTGCTGGAAATGCGTTCCGTGCCGATGATGATCACGGAGCCGCGTCGACGGGCGATTGGGGCGGGCCGTGGGCGGAGATGCGTTGGCTCGCTCGCGATCATCTCCTCGTGCGATATGCGGCACATTCACGCATCTTCGAGCAGGATGAACATGTGTCAGGCGTAACGATCAGCTATCGAGCCGCTTCTCGCTGAGGTTCGCTTGTGGATCGATAAGCACCGTTCCAACTACCGCAACAACCCCCGGATAAACCCGATGATCCCGGTCTGCCGCGAGCGTTTCAGCTTTTCCGCCGCGAGGATCGTCTTTACGCACGCGAAACATTCCTCGACGTCGTCGTTGACGAGGACATAGTCGTAGCCGTCCCAGTGGCTCACCTCGTTGGCGGCGCGGCTCATGCGGGCTTCGATGATTTGCTGCGTGTCGGTGGCGCGCGCTTCGAGGCGGCGGCGGAGTTCGGCCATCGACGGCGGCAGGACGAAGACGCGGACGACATCGCCGCCGGCGAGCTGGTGGAGCTGCTGCGCGCCCTGCCAGTCGATGTCGAACAATATGTCGCGGCCCTCGCCGAGGGTATGAAACACGTCCTCCTTCGGGGTGCCGTAGCGGTGATCGAAGACGTGCGCCCATTCGAGGAATTCGTGGTTCGCGACCATATCGCGAAAGCGGTCGACGTCGACAAAATGATAATCCTTGCCATCGACCTCGCCGGGACGCGGTTTGCGCGTGGTGTAGGACACCGACATCGACAGATCGGGCTCGGCGGCGAGCAGCTTTCGCGCGATCGTCGATTTGCCCGCGCCCGAGGGGGACGACAGGACGAACAACAGGCCGCGCCGTTCGAAACCATAGGGGTCGGGCGCGCGATCGTTCTGGGCGGCTGGGTCCATGTCCGCTAGTGGCGCGCGTGAACGGGGGGCGTCAAGCATGCGCGGCTTAGTGACCGCCAAATATGGATGGGTGGTTATCGTGGCGATCGTCGTCGTCGCGTCGATGGCGCTGCTGTGGTTGGGGCGCTCGCCGATCTGCCCGTGCGGGACGGTGCGGCTGTGGCAAGGCGTGGTCGAATCACCCGAGAACAGCCAGCAGCTTTCGGACTGGTATTCGCTGAGCCATATCGTTCACGGCCTGTTGTTCTATGGCGCGACATGGCTGGTGCTGCGGCGCTGGCCGGTGATGGCGCGGCTGATCCTGACGGTGACGGTCGAAGCGTCGTGGGAGGTGCTGGAAAACTCGCCGATCATTATCGATCGTTACCGCGCCGTGACAATGGCCTGGGGCTATTCGGGCGACAGCGTGCTCAATTCGGTGAGCGACATCGCGATGATGATCCTTGGTTTCGCCATTGCGCGACGGGGGCCGGTGTGGGGCAGCATCGCCCTCGGGCTCGCGCTCGAACTGATCGCGCTGGCGGCGATCCGGGATAACCTGACGCTCAACGTGTGGATGCTTATCGCGCCGAACGAGGCGGTACGACGGTGGCAGACTGCGGGTTAGAGTATACCGTGCAAAATCGGGATCGTCGTTGCGAGCCGAGCGAAGCAATCCAGAGCCACGAGCGCCGGACTGGATTGCTTCGTCCCTACGCTCCTCGCAAGGGCGGCACCCCGATTGTTACGATTGCGCGCTAACTGCGCACCGAGAACGAATGCGCGCGCGCGGCGATCTCGTCGAACATCCGCGTCGGGGTGTCGAGCCAGAACGGCGCGAGTTTGTCGCTGCCGTCGCGGACGATGCCGATCACGAACGCCGCCGCGGTCTGGGCACGTGCCCCGTCGCCGCGATCGTAGCGCACGTCGACCGAGATCACCGGCACGAACATCGGGCGGTTCCCCGCGGTCAGCGGAACGATCGCGTCGCGCGGCAAGACCGCCACCGCGCGGATCGCCTGCTCCTCGCCGGGCGCGATCTCGAACGGCGGCACCGCGGACTTGCCCATTGCCGCCGCGAACATCGCGCCAAGCTGCGAATCCTGTTCGGACTGGGCGTTGAGCAGGCGGACGTCGACCGCGATGTCGGTGGCGGTCGCATCGCCATCGTTGCGCAACAGCACCTCGACCTCGGCGGTCGCGCTCAGCAGGTTGAGGCCGGCGCGGCGCGGCGCGACGCCGATTTCGATTTGCGGGCGTGGCGACGGTGGCGGGGGCGGCGCTGGTGGCGCTGGCGGAGCTGGCGGATCGGGCAGACGTTCGGGTTTCGAGGGCGTCCAAAAGCTCGGCGCTTCGGAGAGTGCATCGGTCGGGTTTGCGGCGGCGGGCGCCGGCGTTTTCTGGGCCGTCGGTTTCGGGCGCGGCGGCGCGCGCTTGGCGCGTGCGGGCGTTTCCGCGGTGGCGTCGCGGCGGCGTTTCCACAAGAGAAAGACTCCGCCAAGCAAAGCCAGCACCAACAGAAGGCCGAGGATCGGTAGCAACGGCGAATCGCCGGCCGGCGACGGCGCGGACGTGGCGGACGCCGATGGACTCGGTGACGGGGTCGGCGTCGGCTCGACGCGCGCGGTAACCGCCGGGACTATTGCGGCTGCGGATGGGGTCGGCGAGGGAGTGGGGGAAGCGACCGGCGTCGGCGCAGGGCGCGGATTTGCGGTCGCGCTTGGGCTGGGACTCGCGCGAGGCGTGGGCGTGGCCGTGGGCGTAGGCGTAGCGCGCGGGGTCGGGCGCGCGGTGGGGCGAGACGTAGCCGTGGGGGTCGGCGTCGGTGCAGGTTTGGGGGGCAACGTCGGCGATACGACCGGTGGCACGACGGGCGTCGGAGTCGGGGCCGGTCGAGTCGATGGCAGGCTGAAATTGCCCAGACCGGGCAACGTCTGCGCGTCCTGCGGCGCCGCCGCCACGAGCGCCAACGCCGCGGACGCGAGCAGGCCCGTCTTCACCATTGCGATCTTCATGCGACGTGTCAGCGTGCGGCGACGACGGGCAGCCATACCGCGCTCGGTTGTGCGCCGCCGCGTTCGAGCGTCACGGTCGCCTTTTTGTAATCCGATTTCGCGGCGAGGAAGATGTTGGGGACATAGGTCTGCGGGTTGCGGTCGTAGAGCGGGAACAGCGACGATTGCACCTGCACCATGATCTTGTGGCCGGGCTGGAAGACGTGGTTCACCGTCGGCAGGCGGAATTTGTATTCCTGAACCTTGTTCGCGGGAATCGCCGAGGGCTTCTCGAAGCTGTCGCGATAGCGGCCACGGAAGATGTCGAGGCTGATCGCGAGTTGATAGCCGCCCATCTTGGGATCGGCGGCGACCTCGTCGGGGTAGACGTCGATCACCTTGACGACGAAATCGCCATCGGTGCCGGTCGTCTTCGCGAACAGATCCGCGATCGGCGCGCCCGACACGCGGACCGGCTGCGTCAGTACCGGGGTTTCATAGGTCATCACGTCGGGACGCCCGTCGACGCTGCGCTGGTCCTGCACCAGCCAGTCGGGCCAGCGACCGTCGCCGAAGTTCACCGGGCGCGGCAGATGCGGGACGGGCTTCGCAGGATCGGAGACGTAACTGTCCTCGCCACCCGCCGCCTTGGCGAAACCGAGGCCGCCGCTGGCCTGAAGGTAGATCGGGGTCAGCGGCGCGGCGCAGCCCTTGTCGCAGGCGAGCGGCCAATCGGCGAATTTGTCCCAATGATTCTCGCCGGTGTTGTAGATCGCCGCGGCGGGCAGGTTCACCGCGGTGCCGTCCTTCAAATAATGGTTGAAGAACGGCACGACCATGTCCTCGCGGAACTGCGCGGCGGTGTCGCCGGACCATTTCAGCGGGCCGAGTTCGCGGCCTTCGCGGTTGATCTGGCTGTGGCGCCAAGGCCCCATGACGAGGTGGTTGCTGCCGATCTTGCCCGCGGCCTTCAGCGCCTCCCAGCTATGGATCGCGCCGTACATATCCTCCTGGTCCCACAAACCCTGCTCCCAGATCGTCGGGACGTCGGACGGGTTGGCGGCGAGCAATTTGTCGAGCGCCTGGCCCTGCCAGAAGCCGTCATAGGCGGGGTGCGCGACCATCTTCTGCCACGCGGGCAGTTGATCGAAGCCCGACGCCTTCGCCCACTCTCCTGCCCCGCCGATGCGGCGGAATTCCTCGTAATTGTCGTAGATGCCGGTGCCGGGCTCGTCGCCCTTGCCCTTGTAGCCGGTCTGCGCGGCGATCCAGCCGATGTTGGCGAGGCGGAACGCGCCGTAATGGAACCAGTCGTCGCCCATCCAGCCGTCGATCATCGGGCTTTCGGGCGCGGCGACCTTCAGCGCGGGATGCGGGTGGAGCAACGCCATCACGACGGTGAAGCCCTCGTACGACGAGCCGATCATACCGACCTTGCCGTTCGATTGCGGGAGGTTCGCCTTGTTCACCAGCCAGTCGATCGTGTCGTAGGCGTCGGTGGTGTGATCGACCTTGGTGTGGTTGAGCGGCCCGACCACCGGACGCGTGACGATATAATCGCCCTCCGAGCCGTATTTGCCGCGGATGTCCTGATAGACGCGAATGTAGCCCGCCTTCACGAACGGCTCGTCGCTGAGCGGCAGCGTCGAGAGCATGTCGGGGCTGTCCATCCGGTTCGCGCGGGTCGAGGCGTCGTAGGGGGTGCGCGTCAGCAGGATCGGAGCGTTGGTCGCGCCTTTCGGGATGACGATGACGGTGTGGAGCTTCACGCCGTCGCGCATCGGGATCATCACCTCGCGCTTGATATAATCATAGGCGGCGGTGGGGGGCGTGTATTTCGCGGGGATGTCACCAGAGGACGGCGCGGCGATTGCCGCGTCCTTGGGGGCGGCCGTTTGTTGCGCGACCGCGGGCGGCATCGCGAAAAGGAGCGTGAGGGCGACAAGCGGCAACCGGCGGATCATGAATTTTCCTTTTCGGGACAACGCGCCTCTAGCCCCAACTGCCCCGGCGGATCAACGCGCGCGCATTGTCAATCGCGGGGCCGTTTCGTTATCAAGGGAACGAGGCTGGCGTATCGATGGACGACCTTTACCGCGACCGCGATCTGGCGGCACGTTTCCGTCCCGCGTCCGATTCGCGGCGCTGGGTCGTCACGTTCGATAATTACGGCGGCGATCGGTCGCTGACGCGCAAGGGTTTCGGCGAGGACTTTCTGGCGTCGCAGGGGGTGTCGGCGATCCATGTGATCGGCGCGGGCAACCACTGGTATCAATATGCCGGGATGGCAGCGGCGCTTGTGGCCATCAAGGACGCCACCGCCGGCGCGAGCCGCGTCATAACCTATGGCTCCAGCATGGGCGCCTATGCCGCGGTCCGGTTCGCGCCTGCGCTGGGCGCGCACGGCGTGCTGGCGCTTTCCCCGCAATATTCGATCGATCCGGCCAAGATGCCCGCCGAATATCGGTGGCAGTACGAGTCTGACACGATCGCTTTCCGCGACGAGATCGACGGCGCCCATGTCGCGCGGATCAATCGCGACATCGCGATCGAGGGGATCGCGCTGCCTTATATCGGGCACCCATCGACGACGTTCCTCTCGATGAACGGCATGCTCGGACCGACCCTAATGGCGCATGCGAAGGGGACGCTCGACATTGCGGCGCTGCGTCAGACGATGCTGGCGGCGCGCAAAAGCAGCCCGGTTTATCTTAGCGAACTCGCGGGTCGGCAACCGATAACACGCGCCGCCACCGCCGAAACGCTCGCCCGTAGAGCGCTGGCGGGGGCGCCGACCGAGTCGCTGTTCCATCACCGGCTGGCCTTGTTGCTGACCGGTCTCGGTGCGCACGGGGAGGCCCTGTTTCTCCATGCTCGGGCGGTCGAGCTGTCGGGAGGGTATGTCGGCTACGTCATACCGCACGCGGAAGCCCTGCTGAGCGCCGGAGATGCAGCTGGCGCGGTCAAGGTCGCGCGCGGACTGGTCGCCGATGATGACAACAACCCAAGGCTCCATTCGCTGCTGGCACGCGCGCTTTGGGCTATGGGTGAGGTGCAAGCGGCGCGGACCAGCGCCGCGAGGGCACTCGCGCTCGATCCGGGCAACAATCATTACGTGTTACAGCACGAAGGATATATGCCGCCGCTCGCCGGGCGCGTCGAACGCGCGCGCCGGCGAGCGATGCGGTGGCTGCGACGCCGTGGCCGGAGGAAATAGATTTTGCAGGAGGAGTAGCCACCTTACGCAAAGGGCGGCGTCTCCATCAGACGTCCATCGATCAAACCCGCGCCGGATCGCGGTAGAGGCGGGCTTCGACATCTTCGCGCAGGACCGGGCGATCGAGTTCGAACAAGCCGAGATCGCCCTCCGACGCGATACCGACGACGAACGACGCCGACGTCCGTCCCTCGCCGCCGTCGGGCAGGCGATAGCGTGCGTCGGCGACGACGACCGGCTGGAACGTGGTTGCGTCGTTGGCCATCAATTCGGAGCGCGGCAGCGCGAGCGTCGCGTCGACGCGGGTCCCCTCGCCTGCCGGGATCGTCAGAGGTTCGACCGCGGCATCGACGCGCGATTGCGAGAGCAATCGGTCCAGTTCGCCGTCCGACCCGGCCGGGAGCATGAAGGTCGAGATGCGGACATCCTCGGCCTGAACGGTGCCCGCGTTGGCGACGGTGAGTTCGATCTCGACCAGCGCCTCGTCGACGTTCGTGCCGGCGCGGACCGGGCGCATCGCGAGTTCTAGCCACGGACGGTCCCCCGCGGGTGCGGCGGCGGTGAGCGCGGCAATATCGGCGGCTTCGGGTTCCTCGACGCTCGCACTCTCCGCGACGGCGGGCGCGATATCGACGGGTTCGGTGTTTTCGGCGACGGTCGGCGTCTCGGTTTGCGAGGCGGGGACGAACGGCTCGGGTTCGACGACACGCTCCGCGACGACCGGGGCGACCGCGACAGGCTCGACATAGGGTTCGGCGACAGGCTCGACGGCGACCGGTTCACGCGCCGTGTCGGGCTCAGATCGGCCACGGCGCGAGAGCAGGAACGCGGCCAGCGCCGCGATTACGAGGACGCCGAGGATGATCCAGATCAGCGGCGAGCCGCCGGTTTCGGTCGTTGTGGTCTGCGTTTCGGTAGCGGTATCGGCGGTGACGGGCGCGGGCGCGAGTTCGGCTGGCGCCGGGACCGGCACAGACGCGTCGGTCGGGGCGACACTCGGCTCAGGCGTCGGCACCGTCGCTTCCGGAGTCGGGGTTGGTGTCGGCGTAGCGGCGGCCGGTGCCGGGGCGGGGCGGGAAGGCACCGAGCGGGCGGTGGCTGGGCGCGATGCAGGGCGTCTTGCCGGTCGTGCGGCGCTGCGCCGTGCGGCGGCCTCTGCTTCCGCGGCGGCTGCGGCAGCGGGATTGATCGGCGTGGTGCTGTTCTTGTCTGCACCCGGCACGTCGCTAACGCCGCCGGTCACGTTGGTCGACGTGTCGCTGTCGACCGTCGGAACCACGCTCGGCGGTGCGACCGGCGCGGGCGCCGGTATCGTCACCACCGGCGGCGGCGTCACGGGCGCGGCCTGCTGGGCGACCGCGGGCGCGGCCAGAAGCGCGGCGGCACTCAGCAACGCGGCGCGGGTGAAGCGGGTTTTATCCTGTTTCATTGCGCCCCAACAACGAACCGATCGAGTCGGTTCCGGAAATGGCGGTGAATGAAATCAAGGTTGCAAATTGACACTGTTGAACCGCGTCCCTATATCGCGTTTTCCACCACAGCTTTCGGGACATGATGCGCCGTCGCGCAGCGCATCGTACGAATGGGAAGTTGTTGGTTTCACGAAGTCGCTGAAGGCTGCCGTCGCTTCGGATAGAGGCATGACGTGCGGCCTTTTCGCGTCTTTGCTTGCGCTCAGTTTTCATTGCTGACTCTATTTCTCTTCACGAGGGCAAAATACCCATGGCGACCAAGGCGATTCAGGGCATTGCCCAACCGAAAAACGCGCGGCGCGCGAGCGAAGGCACGGCGAAACGTCGCATCCGCAAGGTGTTCGGCAACATTCACGAAGTCGTGCAGATGCCGAACCTGATCGAGGTGCAGCGCGAGAGCTACGAGCAGTTCCTGCGGTCCGACCATTCGATCGGCTATGTCTCGGGTCTCGAAAAGACGCTGCGCAGCGTGTTCCCGATCCGCGATTTCGCGGGCACCGCCGAACTCGATTTCGTCCATTACGAACTCGAACCGCCGAAATTCGACGTTGAGGAATGCCGCCAACGCGGCATCACCTACGCCGCGCCGATGCGCGTCACCTTGCGCCTGATCGTGTTCGAGGTGGATCCCGAGACGGAGACCCGCAGCGTTCTCGATATCAAGGAGCAGGACGTCTACATGGGCGACATGCCGCTCATGACCGAGAACGGTACCTTCTTCATCAACGGCACCGAGCGCGTGATCGTCAGCCAGATGCACCGCTCGCCGGGCGTGCTGTTCGATCACGATCGCGGCAAGACCCATGCGTCGGGCAAGTTCCTGTTCGCGGCGCGGGTGATTCCGTATCGCGGCTCGTGGCTCGATTTCGAGTTCGACGCCAAGGACATCGTCAACGTCCGGATCGACCGCAAGCGCAAGCTGCCGGTCACCGCATTGCTGTTCGCGCTCGGGCTGACCGGCGAAGGCATCCTCAACGAATTCTACAACCGCGTCACTTATGTGCGCGGCCAGGGCGGCTGGATCATCCCGTTCGCGCCCGAGAATTGGCGCGGCGTGAAGCCGTTGTTCGACATCGTCGATGCTTCGTCGGGCGAAGTGGTGTTCCCGACCGGGCAGAAGGTGAGCCCTCGCGCCGCCAACAAGTCGGCGAAGGACGGTCTCAAGGAACTGCTAATCCCGACCGAGGAAATCTTCGGGCGCTATTCGGCGTATGACCTGATCAACGAGAAGACCGGCGAGATCTACGTCGAGGCGGGCGACGAAATCTCTGCTGAAAATCTCGAACTGCTCGACAAGGCGGGGATCGAGCGTCTCGAACTGCTCGATATCGACCATGTGTCGACGGGTCCGTGGATCCGCAACACGCTGAAGGCCGACAAGGCCGAGGAGCGCGAGCAGGCGCTATCGGACATCTACCGCGTCATGCGCCCCGGCGAGCCGCCGACGCTGGAGACCGCCGAGGCGCTGTTCGCCGGACTGTTCTTCGATCCCGACCGCTACGATCTGTCAGCGGTGGGTCGCGTCAAGCTGAATATGCGCCTCGACCTCGATGCCGAGGATACCGTCACGACGCTGCGGACCGAGGATTTGCTCGCGGTGATCAAGACTCTCGTCGGGCTGAAGGACGGCAAGGGCGAGATCGACGATATCGACAATCTCGGCAACCGCCGGGTGCGCTCGGTCGGTGAGTTGCTCGAGAACCAGTATCGCGTTGGCCTCCTGCGCATGGAGCGTGCGGTCAAGGAGCGGATGTCGTCGGTCGATGTGTCGACGGTTATGCCCAACGATCTGATCAACGCCAAGCCCGCGGTCGCCGCGGTGCGCGAATTCTTCGGCTCGTCGCAGCTGTCGCAGTTCATGGATCAGACCAACCCGCTGTCCGAAGTGACGCACAAGCGCCGCGTGTCGGCGCTCGGGCCGGGCGGTCTGACGCGGGAACGCGCGGGCTTCGAGGTTCGCGACGTTCATCCGACGCATTACGGCCGCATTTGCCCGATCGAGACGCCCGAAGGGCCGAACATCGGGCTGATCAATAGCCTGGCGTCGTTCAGCCGCGTCAATAAATACGGTTTCATCGAGACGCCGTACCGAAAGGTCGTCGACAACAAGGTGACCGACGACGTCGTCTATCTGTCGGCGATGGAGGAGGCCAAGCACACGATCGCGCAGGCCAATGCCGAATTGACCGAGGATGGCGCGTTCGTCGAGGAAATCGTCTCCAGCCGTCAGGCGGGCGAGTTCCTGATGGCGATGCGCGACACCATCACGCTGATGGACGTGTCGCCGAAGCAGCTCGTCTCGGTCGCGGCGTCGCTGATCCCGTTCCTGGAGAACGACGATGCGAACCGCGCGCTGATGGGATCGAACATGCAGCGCCAGGCGGTGCCTTTGGTGCGCGCCGAGGCGCCGTTCGTCGGCACCGGCATGGAAGAGACGGTCGCGCGTGACTCCGGGGCCGCCATTTCGGCGCGGCGTGCGGGCATCGTCGATCAGGTCGATGCGGCGCGTATCGTCGTTCGCGCGACGGGTGAGGTCGATGCCGGCAAGTCGGGCGTCGACATCTACACGCTGATGAAATTCCAGCGATCGAACCAGTCGACCTGCATCAACCAGCGCCCGTTGGTGAAGGTGGGCGACGTGGTCGCGGTGGGCGACATCATCGCCGACGGTCCGTCGACCGAGTTCGGCGAGCTGGCGCTGGGCCGCAACGCGCTCGTCGCGTTCATGCCGTGGAACGGATATAATTACGAGGATTCGATCCTGATCAGCGAGCGGATCGTGAAGGACGACGTGTTCACGTCGATCCACATCGACGAGTTCGAAGTGATGGCGCGCGACACCAAGCTCGGGCCGGAGGACATTACGCGCGATATCCCCAACGTCGGTGAAGAGGCTCTGCGTAATCTCGACGAGGCGGGCATCGTCTACATCGGTGCCGAGGTCGAGCCGGGCGATATCCTCGCCGGCAAGATCACGCCGAAGGGCGAGTCGCCGATGACGCCGGAGGAGAAATTGCTCCGCGCGATCTTCGGCGAGAAAGCGTCGGACGTTCGCGACACCTCGCTCCGCCTGCCGCCGGGTGTTTCGGGCACCGTCGTCGACGTGCGCGTGTTCAATCGCCACGGCATCGACAAGGACGAGCGCGCGATGGCGATCGAGCGCGAGGAGATCGAGCGACTCAAGAAGGATTCGGACGACGAGCGGACGATCCTCAATCGCGCCACCTGGTCGCGTTTGCGTGAAATGCTGCTCGACCAGACCGCGACCGCGGTGCCGAAGGGTGGCCCCAAGAAGGGTGCGACGATCGACGCCGACATGCTCGATTCGGTCGATCGCCACGAATGGTGGAAGTTCGCGGTCGCCGACGACGGTGTTCAAGCCAATCTCGAAGCAGTGAAGCAGCAATATGACGACGCCGCCAAGCTGATCACCGACAAGTTCGTCGATCGGCGCGAGAAGCTGGAGCGTGGCGACGAACTGCCGCCGGGCGTGCTCAAGATGGTCAAGGTGTTCGTCGCGGTGAAGCGCAAGCTGCAACCGGGCGACAAGATGGCCGGACGTCACGGCAACAAGGGCGTCATCAGCCGCATCCTGCCGGCGGAGGACATGCCGTTCCTCGCCGACGGGACGCCGGTCGATCTGGTGCTTAACCCGCTGGGCGTGCCGAGCCGGATGAACGTCGGGCAGATTTTCGAAACGCACCTTGGCTGGGCCGCGCGTGGCCTCGGCCAGCAGATCGCCGGGATGCTCGACGATTGGCGCGAGGCCAACCCCGACGCCCAGAGGACGACGGGGCCGGGCGCGATGCCCGACGCGGTGAAGGCGCGGCTTCACGAAATCTACGGTGAGCATTACACCGCGGATATCGATGGACGCAGCGGTCAGGAGATCGTCGAACTCGCGCAGAATTTGCGCGCGGGCGTCCCGATGGGCACTCCGGTGTTCGACGGCGCGCACGAGGCGGATGTCGCGGCGATGCTGGAACTGGCGGGTCTCGACGTGTCGGGCCAGTCGGATCTGTTCGACGGGCGCACCGGCGACAAGTTCGACCGCAAGGTGACCGTCGGCATCATCTACATGCTGAAGCTGCACCATCTGGTCGACGACAAGATCCACGCACGCTCGATCGGGCCGTATTCGCTCGTCACCCAGCAGCCGCTGGGCGGCAAGGCGCAGTTCGGCGGACAGCGCTTCGGCGAGATGGAGGTGTGGGCGCTCCAGGCCTACGGCGCCGCCTACACGTTGCAGGAGATGCTGACGGTGAAGTCCGACGATGTCGTCGGGCGCACCAAGGTCTACGAGGCGATCGTCAAGGGCGACGACACGTTCGAGGCGGGCATTCCCGAGAGCTTCAACGTGCTCGTCAAGGAAATGCGGTCGCTGGGCCTCAACGTCGAATTGAAAAGCGACGAAGTGGACGCCGACGGCATCGCCATCGCGGCGGCGTAAATAGGTCAAGTGGGAAACCACCTGCCTGCGGCGAAGATAAGCGCGTTTACATCTGCTGCCGTCTTCATTTTTTCGTTGGCAGGTGGCTACCTTTTGATGGATCGGGATGATGTATACAGCTGGCAGAATTTCGTGGCTGGTTGCCTAATCACCGCCGCTACTTTGGACCTTGTCTATGCTGTTCGCCGCTATCGCGCGCTAGTTTCTGATTTTCACCCTACGAGGGATTGAACAAAATGAACGAGATGACCCCCTTCGCCAATCCGGTCGCCAAGGCCGAGACGTTCGACCAGATCCAGATCGGCATCGCGTCCCCGGACCGGATCCGTTCGTGGTCGTTCGGCGAGATCAAGAAGCCCGAGACCATCAACTATCGCACGTTCAAGCCCGAACGTGACGGCCTGTTCTGCGCGCGCATCTTCGGTCCGATCAAGGATTACGAATGCCTGTGCGGCAAGTACAAGCGGATGAAGTACAAGGGCATCGTCTGCGAGAAATGCGGCGTCGAGGTCACCGTCTCGAAGGTCCGCCGCGAGCGGATGGGGCATATCGAGCTGGCCGCGCCGGTCGCGCATATCTGGTTCCTGAAGTCGCTGCCGAGCCGCATCGGGCTCCTTCTGGATATGCAGTTGAAGCAACTCGAGCGCGTACTGTATTTCGAGGCGTATATCGTCATCGAACCGGGCCTGACCCCGCTGGAGAAGTTCACGCTGCTGACCGAGGACGAGCTTCTCGCGGCGCAGGACGAATATGGTGAGGACGCGTTCAGTGCCGGCATCGGCGCCGAGGCGGTTCGCATCATGCTCGAATCGCTCGATCTCGAAGGCGAGCGCACCGCGTTGCTCGAAGAGCTGGCGGTCACCAAGTCCGAGCTCAAGCCCAAGAAGATCATCAAGCGGCTGAAGGTCGTCGAAAGCTTCATCGATTCGGGCAACAAGCCCGAGTGGATGATCCTCGAGGTGGTCCCCGTCATCCCGCCCGAACTGCGCCCGCTGGTGCCGCTCGACGGTGGCCGCTTCGCGACGTCGGATCTGAACGACCTCTATCGCCGCGTCATCAACCGCAACAATCGTCTGAAGCGACTGATGGAATTGCGCGCGCCGGACATCATCGTGCGCAACGAAAAGCGCATGTTGCAGGAGGCGGTCGACGCGCTGTTCGACAACGGTCGTCGCGGCCGCACGATCACGGGTGCGAACAAGCGTCCGCTGAAGTCGCTCAGCGACATGCTCAAGGGCAAGCAGGGCCGCTTCCGCCAGAATCTGCTCGGCAAGCGCGTCGATTATTCTGGGCGTTCGGTCATCGTCACCGGGCCTGAGTTGAAGCTGCACCAGTGCGGGCTGCCCAAGAAGATGGCGCTCGAGCTGTTCAAGCCGTTCATCTACGCGCGCCTCGACGCCAAGGGCCTGAGCATGACGCTCAAGCAGGCGAAGAAGTGGGTCGAGAAGGAGCGCAAGGAAGTCTGGGACATCCTCGACGAGGTGATCCGCGAGCATCCCGTGCTGCTGAACCGCGCACCGACGCTCCACCGTCTCGGCATCCAGGCGTTCGAGCCGGTGCTGATCGAGGGCAAGGCGATCCAGCTTCATCCGCTCGTCTGCTCGGCGTTCAACGCCGATTTCGACGGCGATCAGATGGCCGTCCACGTTCCTCTGTCGCTAGAGGCGCAGTTGGAAGCGCGCGTCCTGATGATGTCGACCAACAACATCCTGTCGCCCGCCAACGGCAAGCCGATCATCGTGCCGTCGCAGGACATGGTGCTGGGCCTCTATTATCTGTCGATGATGAAGGAGAACGAGCCCGGCGAGGGCATGATGATCTCCGACATGTCGGAGGTCCATCAGGCGCTCCACGCGGGTGCGGTGACGCTTCACACCAAGATCATCAGCCGCGTGCCGCAGACCGACGAAAAGGGCGTCGAGCACATGACGCGCTATGAGACGACCCCCGGCCGCATGCTGCTCGGCGAGACCTTGCCGAAGAGCCACAAGGTGCCGTTCGAGACGGTCAACCGCCTCCTCACCAAGAAGGATGTCGGCGACGTGATCGACGAGGTCTATCGCCACACCGGCCAGAAGGAGACCGTGCTGTTTGCCGATGCGATCATGTCGCTGGGCTTCAAGCACGCGTTCAAGGCGGGCATTTCGTTCGGCAAGGACGACATGATCATCGCGCCCGACAAGGAGAAGCTGGTCGACGAGACGCGCGATCAGGTGAAGGATTACGAGCAGCAATATCAGGACGGCCTGATCACGCAGCAGGAAAAGTACAACAAGGTGATCGACGCCTGGAGCCGGTGTGGCGACCAGGTGGCGAATTCGATGATGAACGAGATCAAGGCGGTCCGGAAGAATCCGGACGGTCGCGAGAAGGACATCAACTCGATCTACATGATGGCACACTCCGGTGCGCGCGGTTCGCAGGCGCAGATCAAGCAGCTTGCGGGCATGCGCGGGCTGATGGCGAAGCCGTCGGGTGAGATCATCGAGACGCCGATCATCTCGAACTTCAAGGAGGGCCTGACCGTCCTTGAATATTTCAACTCCACTCACGGCGCGCGCAAGGGCCTCGCGGACACGGCGTTGAAGACCGCAAACTCGGGCTATCTGACGCGTCGTCTCGTCGATGTGTCGCAGGATTGCACGATCGTCGAACTCGATTGCGGCACCGAGCGCGCGCTGGAGATGAAGGCGATCGTCCAGGGCGGTACCGTGATCGCGTCGCTGGGCGAGCGTATCCTCGGCCGCACCACCGCCGAGGACGTGGTCGACAAGGACGGCAAGGTCGTCATCCCGACGGGCACGTTGCTCGACGAGCCGATGATCGCGACGATCGAGGCGATGGGCGTGCAGGGCATGAAGATCCGCAGCCCGCTGGTCTGCGAGAGCAAGATCGGCGTGTGCGGCAAATGCTACGGGCGCGATCTCGCGCGCGGCACGCCGGTCAACATCGGCGAGGCGGTCGGCGTTATCGCAGCGCAGTCGATCGGCGAGCCGGGCACCCAGCTGACGATGCGGACGTTCCACATCGGCGGCGCGGCGCAGCTCAACGAAACGAGCAACCTTGAGGCACATGCCGACGGCAGGGTCGAGTTCCGCGACCTTCGCGTCATCATGGACACGCGCGGGCGTCGGGTGGTGCTCAGCCGCTCGGGCGAGATCGTTATCAAGGACATGGACGGCCGCGAACTCTCGGTCGATCGCATCCCCTACGGTGCGTACGTCATGTTCGACGATGGTCACATCGTCACCAAGGGCGACCGGATGGCCGAATGGGATCCGTTCACCATGCCGGTGATCACCGAGACCGGCGGTACCGTGAAATACGTCGACCTGATCGAGGGCAAGACGCTTACCGAGCAGACCGACGAGGCGACCGGCATCTCGCAGCGCGTCGTGACCGAAAACCGCGCGACTACCAAGTCGAAGGAGGATCTGCGTCCGCGCATGACGCTCACCGGCTCGGATTCGAGCGAGGCGGCGCGGTACATGCTGGCATCCGGCGCGGTGCTGTCGGTCGAGGACAATGCGACCGTCCAGGCCGGCGACGTCGTCGCCCGCGTGGCGCGTGAATCGGCCAAGACCCGCGACATCACCGGCGGTCTGCCGCGCGTCGCCGAGCTGTTCGAGGCACGCAAGCCGAAGGAGAATGCGATCATCGCCAAGGTCTCCGGCCGCGTCGTGTTCGGCAAGGATTACAAGGCGAAGCGCAAGATCGGCATCCAGCCCGAGGACGGCGGCGAGGTGGTCGATTACCTCATCCCGAAGTCGAAGGTGATCGACGTTCAGGAAGGCGATTACGTCAAGCGCGGCGATAATCTGATCGGCGGCTCGCCCGATCCGCATGACATTCTGGAGGTGCTCGGCATCGAGCCGCTCGCGGAATATCTCGTGTCGGAAATCCAGGAGGTCTATCGTCTCCAGGGCGTGAAGATCAACGACAAGCACATCGAGACGATCGTTCGCCAGATGCTGCAAAAGGTCGAGATCACCGACGGCGGCGACACCACCCTGCTCGCGGGCGAACAGCTCGACCGCGCGGAGATGGACGAGGTCAACGCCAAGCTGACCAAGAAGCAGTCGCCCGCAGTCGGCAAGCCCGTCCTGCTCGGCATCACCAAGGCGTCGCTGCAGACCCGCAGCTTCATCTCGGCGGCGTCGTTCCAGGAGACCACCCGCGTCCTCACCGAGGCGGCGGTCCAGGGCAAGCAGGACACGTTGCAAGGCCTGAAGGAGAACGTCATCGTCGGCCGGCTGATCCCGGCGGGCACGGGCGCGGGCATGAACCGCCTCCGCGTGGCGGCCACCAGCCGCGACGTGGCGCTTCGCGCGCAGCAGAAGAAGCTCGCCGATGCGATCGCCGCCGCGGCGGTCGCGACCGCCAATACTGCGGCGGAAGAGCATGAGGCGGAACTGGCGCGCAATGCTCGCGATGCGGGCGGAACGGGCGACGATCCGCTGGCTTCGGTCGTGACGAGCGGGACGGGCACCGATGCCGATGCGGGCGAGTATCTGAACGAGACCGAATAGGGGTTCGTTCGGGTAGAGCCGGGTAAGGAAGGGTCGCCGTCCGGGATGCTTGGCGGCGGCTTTTCATGTCTCGCAGATGCTTATCTATTAATTGTTTTGTTTGTCGGTGACGTTTTTATATGGCGAACTTACAAATTACTGATGGCTAAGTTTATAGAATTTTCTTAGCCGCCATCTTTTGGTCCCGTCAGAAAGCTAAATGCGGGAAGACCCAGATCCTGAGCAAAAAAGTTGGAGATTTCGTAATACATTTCTGCGCTCATCGGAGAAGGGGCTGGATACTTCTTTGTTGATTTGTTATACGGATAAATCTTCCTAAGGTCAAAAATTGATAGGAAGATATCCTCATCTATTGCTGGATACGCGGGCTCAAACATAAGAGTAAGAAAAAATAATTCTCCTAAAGCAATGGAAGTCGATTGAAAATTATATTTGGTGAAAGATATCTCTTCCGGCACTTTCGCAAAAAATTCCGCCCCGTGGTGATTTGAACCTCCGGTCTGTGGAAGACGTGTATCAAGCCGGCCAATCCATATCGTCCAGCTTGGCGGGGGCGCCAAGTTTTCCATGAAATACGTCCGGTGGCCTTGTGGGACCGTTGCCGTGGCTGGATCGGAGAATTCATTTACCATGGTAAACATGGTACTCCATGCCGATAAAGCCGACTGTGCCTCATAGCCTAATTTTATCCAGCCATTTATCAAATTAACGATGTATGGCTTAGCAGACTCCTGGAGTCGGCTCATCCAGGTTTCATTACATTGTTTGCATACAATTCTTAGTCGCTGACTGTAAAGAGTTCCGGGACGCAATAATTTACCAGGAATAATTTTATGCTCGGTATGTGAGCCAGATATATAGTGGGATGACTCTGGATTTGGAGGCTTAAGATAATTTCTCAACCACCTTGCCCACACATGCTCGCGTGATAGTTTCTTATCGCTTCCACAGAAAATACACAGATATTCGCTCACGGCGGTTACCCTCCTCGCGAAGCGATAATACGAAACCCTCAGATAGAATAACGAGACGTCGCGTAATTATTAATTTATTTTTTCGTTCCGTATAGGGGTGGCGTCCAACTCCGCCACTCATCAGCCGGTGGTCGTCGAGGCGCGACCATCGGGCTGGCCGGACCGCAGAAGTTATGCCCTGTAGCCTGAGATCTGGCGCCTGACCCTACCCCTTCCACCGTCTTGCTGATCGAAATTTTCGATTTGGGCGCAATGATGCGCAACAACCTCTCGAAGCGGTTGCAGTCGATTGGATTTCGCGGTGACGGAGACGGTTTGCGAGCGCAGGTTATCGCCGCCCGTCAGGCCATCGCACCAAAAATATTCATCGGGCAATCCACGCAGCGGGTTTCATCGCACAGACGGCAGACGTTGAGGGCCGATGCGGCGTCGTTGGGAAGTCGCGGAAGTACGGCCTCGGCCACGCGTTCGAGCACGATGCGGTCCGCCGGTTCGACCGCGCCCAGCAGGTCGTCGAGAAGGACGCGACGGCGATCCAGAAGCGCCGTGCGAATTTCGCGACCGGCATCCGTCAACGTCAACGTAACCGATCGCCGATCGTGTTCGGCGGTCGTTCGCTCGGCGAGCCCTTTCTCGACCAGACGATCGACGAGGCGAACCGCGCCCGGATGCGACAGCCGCAACACATTGCTCAACTTGTTGATCGAAAGGGTCGGGCCGTGACCGATTACGACCAGGGCGGCCGCAGCTTCGCCCCCCAGCCCCGCCTCTTCGACGCCTGTACGCCGCACCCTGTCGGCGATGCCGAGGGCCAGCGCGCCGAAGAGGTTGCTCAATCGATCGGACGGATCATGCACGCTGTTGCCTCACGGGTGAGAAAGGATATAAAACATTATATGCGTGACGCATGCATAATAACCAAAACAGGAGATCGCCATGTTCTCATCGTTCAATATCGCCGAGAAGACCTCCGGTTCCCGAGGATCGCTCGCCTTGTTGCGCTGGGCGCTGGTGGTGATCTTCCTTTGGTTCGGGTGCATGAAATTCACCGGCTACGAGGCGATGGGGATCGCGCCACTCATGGAAAACAGCCCGATCATGAGCTGGATTCCGGCGAGTTTCGGTGTGCAAGGCGCAAGTCATGTCATCGGCGTGATCGAACTTGCCGCCGCCGCCGCGCTGACCGTCGGCGCCTTCAATCCCGTCGCGTCCGCGATCGGCGCTGCGATGTCGTGTCTGACGTATATCATCACCCTGACGTTCTTTCTGAGCACGCCCGGCGTGGCCGAGCCGACCGCGGGTGGTTTCCCTGCCATTTCAGCGGGCACGGGGCAGTTTCTGCTGAAGGATCTGGTGTTGCTCGCCGCGTCGGTCTGCCTTCTTCTCGCATCGATACGACCATCGAAGTCCTGAGATACGAGAATCCTCGATTTTCCGAGGGTCATTCGGACGTCCCCGCCCCCGTCGTTTCGCTGATCGATTCCTTCGGTTCGGGCGCCATCGTGCGTGACAGCGTCTCGAAGCGGTCGCCGATGATACGGATTTCGTTGAAGGCGGGGGGGCTCGCCCGTAAACGCTTCGACAGCGTGCCCGCGCCGATCAGCCGTACGGTCCAGCCGCCGCGTTCGTAGGGGACGTCGAACGGGTCGTGGACGTGGCCCGAGAGCACCGCATGGACGCCCGCGTCGGCCAGCGCCTCGATCGCGCGGCGTCCGCCGCGGGTGCGCGCGGTTCCCTTCGTGCCGCCCTCGATCAACGGGTGGTGCGCCGCCACGAAGATCAGATTGCCCTCGGGCGCTTCCCTGACCAGCGCCAAAGCGCGGCGAAGCGATCCTTCGCTGACATGGCCTTTAGACCAGTTCCAGCGCCATTGCGCGCGCGCGATCGTCTTCAGTGGCACGATCGTGATTCCAGCCAAATCCAATGGCTTCTCGATCATTTTTTCGATCGTATCGTAGCGGCCATATGGGCGGAACAACCGGCGGAGCGGATCGGAATAATACGGGATGTCGTGGTTGCCGATCTCGACCGTGACGGGCACGCCGAGCGACCGCATCCAATCGCCGCCCGCCTGGAATTCGCGGGTCCGCGCACGCATCGTCAGGTCGCCGGTCATGATCACCGCGTCGGGGCGTTCGTCGGCGACGCATCGTGCGAACCAGTCGAGCGCGTCGGGATCCTCCGCGCCGAAATGGACGTCGCTGACGTGGAACAGTTTCATGCGCGATCCAACGCGCGGGGCAGGTTATGGGTTAAAGTTCGCATCGCATCGGACTTGCCCGATCCCGCCGGTCGCGCGCAAGGTGCCGGTAGTTCAAGTCGCTTCCCCGAAAGACGTCAGCGCACCACCACGTCGCGCTTCATCGGGGCGAGCTTCGCCAGAAAGCGGTTCTGCGCCATGAAAGGTACGCCTTCTTTGCGCATCGCCGCCTGCAGATTCTCGACCAGAGCGCCCAGATCGGCCTCCTGTAACCCGAGATCCTTGTGCGCTTCCTTCATCGTCCGGCCGGTGTAATCGCAGCCGCCGTTCAGGATGTAGCAGAATTGCTCCTTCAGCGCCCGGCGCAGGCGGACCAGATCCTGGCCCTTGAAGATGTCGCCGATCCGCGGATCGTTCTGGTTCCGAATGTCGAAATCCTCGACGATCCGGTCGATCCCCGCGCGACCGTGGAACGCGTGGAGCATGCCTTCACCTTTGAATGGCGTCGCGCCGGCGTTGGCGTTCGACTGCACGTAGGGATCGACCGGGTCCTCGGCCGCAGGAGCGGCCTGAAGCATCAGGAGGAGCGCCAAAATCATCGAATCAATCCTTTAGAAACCGGCCTGGAGCGACGCGAACAGCCCGCGTTGTTTGCGCACCGTCGCGATATCGCCAAGATCGGCATAAGCGACGGTGAGCGTGAAGTTGCGGTGCAGCGCCCAGGCCGCGAACGCGTCGATCGAATCCTTTTCGTGCGCGAATCCGAGATTGTCGGGCTTGGTGCGATATTCCGCGCCGAGCAGCAGGCGCCGCGTTACGAGCATGCCCGCCGATCCTTCGAACTGCGCGGTGCGACTCGCCTCCCTGTCGCCACCGAAGCCGAGCAAGCCGAACTGGTTGGCTTTGGTAAAGCGTACGGTCGCGTTGACGACCGCGCTCTGCGCCAGGAACACCTTGGTCGCGGCAACGTAGAAATCGGTACCTTTGTACTGTTTTCCGCCGATCGCGCGGATCACCGCGTCCTGGTTGGCGTCCTTATACTGAACCCCGACCGAAACCTGCGGCAGCAAAGTCCCCTGCCCCCAGACCGCGTCGCCCGCGACCTTCACCTTCGCGCCGAACACGTCCTGTTTGAAGGTGAAGCCCCTGCCCAGCCCAAGCGCCGCACCCGCATCGCGGGTGTCGAATTCATGGTGCGCGTAGGAAAATTCGACGCGGTCGAACAGGCCGACCGCCGCGCCGAAGCTGGTCAGGTCGAAATCGGGCAGCAGCACCGTCGTGATATGCGCTGTACCGCCGACCCCGGCGTCGGTTTCGTTGCCTGCGATGGTCGCCCAACTGGCGAGGCCGCCGCCCGCGGCGCCTTCGACGCTGGTGACGCCGTCGGTGAGCAATAATTTACCGCCTTCGCGAAGTTCTCTCGCGTGCACGCTGCCAGCGCCCGTCAAGGCCACGGCAAACAGCATCGAAATACAGAATTTACGAAACATGCGATGCCGGTCTCCGGGTTCGGTCGCCGATTATCGCCAATATGGTTGTTTTTGGGTAAACGCCCGATTTACCTGGCGGAAATCTCGTCGGCGCTATGGACCGCTCATGGTCCGATTTCTGCCGCTATTCGCCCTCGTCGCACCGATCGCCGCGCACGCCGCGCCGGTCGCGATCGAGGTCCGCAACGCCGATGGTTCGCCGCTCGCGGGTGCGGTGGTGACGGTGGAGAGCGCCAAGGCCCCGGCACCGGTACCGAAAGGCCCCTATGCGATCGAGCAGCGCAACATCGCGTTCCAGCCGCACATCCTGATCGTGCCGGTCGGCGCGACCGTCGCCTTTCCGAACCGCGACAAGGTGCGGCACCACGTCTATTCCTTTTCGAAGGCGAAGAAGTTCGACCTGAAACTCTACGGACGCGAGGAAGCGAGGTCGGTGGTGTTCTACAAGCCCGGCGTCGTCGCGCTCGGTTGCAACATCCATGATTCGATGAGCGGTTTCCTGATCGTCGTGTCGACGCCCTTCGCGACGCAGAGCGACGCCGCGGGGCGCGTGTCCTTCGCCAACGTCCCCGCCGGAACCGCGACCGTCCGCGTCTGGCATCCGTCGATCCGCGCGCCGGGCAATGCGCTATCGCAGACGGTGGCGATCGGCGCGAGCGGGTTTTCGACGACGTTCGCGATCCGACGGTGAGCCGCTTCTTCGCGTTTACCTCGCTGCGGCGACGGCTCGCGGTGCTGTACACCGCGCTGTTCGCGGTCGCGCTGATCGCCGTGGCGGTCGTCGCGCAGGTGATGATCCGCCATGACGCGCAATCGTCGGTTCGGGCCGAACTCACCGCCAGCGGCAGCGTGTTCGACCGTCTGTGGACGCTGCGGGCGCGGGCGCTGCGGCAATCCGCCGATGTTCTCGCGAGGGATTTCGGCTTTCGCACAGCCGTCGCGAGCGGCGACCGGCCGACGATCGTTTCGGCACTGGCAAACCTCAGAACCCGCGCTGGCGTCAACGAAGCGATGGTCGTCGATCTGGACGGCACGGTAACCGGCGGCGCGAAGAATCTCGCGCGATCGGCGGCGACGCTGCCGTTCACGCTCGACAGGGGCCGGCGCAGCGCGATCGTCGTGTCGGGAGACGCGGTCTACCGTTTCGTGATCGCGCCGATCCTCGCACCGAATGAAATCGGCTGGGTGGTCTTCGCGGTCCGGCTCGACGCACCGGAGATGCGCACGCTCGAACGCCTGTCGTCGATCCCTCTTACCGCGACCATGTTGCGACGCGATCCGGCCGGCCATTGGGTGGCCGCCGATGGATCGCTCGGCATCGACGCCGCGATCGATCGCCTCGTCGATAATTCCGCCGCGACGCGTCCGTCGGCGACGCTGTCGTTACACGATGGCAAGGCCTTCGCCTTCGCCAAGCCGCTGATGGGCGCCGGAACGCGGCCCGAAGCGGCATTGCTCATCCGCTATCCGCTCGACGCGGCGCTGGCGCCGTACCGCCCGTTGCAGATCGGTATCGCGCTTGCCGGGTTGCTCGGACTGCTGCTTGTGCTCTTGGGCAGCAGCCGGCTCGCACGCGGGATCGCACGCCCGCTCGCCGCGCTTGATGCCGCCGCCCGCGCGCTCGAGGAAGGATCGCGGACCGAAGTCGCGGTCGAGGGCAAGGACGAAATCGGTCGCCTCGCCGAAAGCTTCAACAAGATGTCGGCGGGGATCGTCGAGCGCGAGCACCGTATCACCCATCTCGCCTTCCACGATTCGCTGACCGGCCTGCCCAACCGCACCTTCTTCCGCCAGGCGCTCGATCAGGCGATCGGCCAGGTCGCGCGGAGCAACGGCAAGGTCGGGGTGCTGTGCCTCGATCTCGACGGGTTCAAGGGCGTCAACGACACGCTCGGCCACCCCGTCGGCGATGCTTTGCTACAGCAGGTCGGGACGCTCCTCACGCAGATCGCGCCCGATGCTCTGGTGTCGCGGCTCGGCGGCGACGAATTCGCGATCGTGCTGAGCGGGGCGATCGAAGCGGATCGCCTCCGCGCGGTCTCCGACGCGATTCTCGAGGCGTTGCGCGCGCCGGTCATCGCCGACGGCCACCAGATCGCGACCGCGACCAGCATCGGCATCGCGATCGGCCCGATCGACGGGAACGACGCCGATGTCCTGCTCAAGAACGCCGATCTCGCATTGTACCGCGCCAAGCAGGACGGGCGCGGCATCTACCGGTTCTTCGAACCCGCGCTAGACGCCGCCGCGCGGTTGCGCCGGCAACTCGAACTCGATCTGCGCGCAGCGCTGGCCTCGGGCCAGTTCCGGCTCAATTTCCAGCCGATCGTCGATCTGAAAAACGATCGCATCGGCTGTTTCGAGGCATTGCTACGCTGGCACCACCCGACCCGCGGGCTCGTCCCGCCGGTCGAGTTCATTCCCGTCGCGGAAGAAACCGGGCTGATCATCGCGATCGGCGAATGGGTGATGCACGAGGCGTGTCGTCAGGCGGCGCTGTGGCCCGATGACGTCCGCATCGCGGTCAACGTCTCGCCGCTCCAGTTCCGCAATTCGGGTTTTTCGGCGATCATCATCCAGGCGCTCGCACGCAGCGGCATCGCGCCCGGGCGGCTCGAGGTGGAGATTACAGAGTCGGTATTCCTCGAAGGCGAGACATCGACCGTCGCGTTGCTCCACAAGCTGCGCGCGATGGGCGTCCGCATAGCGCTCGACGATTTTGGGACGGGCTATTCCTCGCTCAGCTATCTTCGCAGCTTCCCGTTTGACAAGATCAAGATCGACCGGTCTTTCGTGACCAGCGTGGCGAGCGACGCCAGCGCCGCCGCCATCGTCCGCGCGATCCTCGATCTCGCGAGCGCGCTCGACATGGATACGACCGCGGAAGGGGTCGAGGACAACGATCAGTTGGACAAATTGCGCGGTCAGGGATGCAAGAGCATCCAGGGCTATCTCTACAGCCGCCCGGTCGAGGCGGAGCAGGCGCGCATCCTGCTCGACCGATCGCTCGTGGCGAACGCGGCGTAACGCCGCTAGCGAGAGCGCGCGCGGGACACCGCAAGAAGTCCGGGGCCGGTCACGCGCCTCTTGGTCTGGCGAGCGATCGGCCCCGGATCACCGGCCCGTGGAATGGGTGACCGGGCCAGCGATAGGGTTCGTGATTTACGCGGCTACCAGCGCAGGACGCGCGGCCCGATTAGCGCGCCGAGCAAAACCGGTGCGGCGATGCCGAGACTGTACCAGGTGAGCACGAACATCGCCGAGGTCTCGGGACAGGCGACGCCATAGAGCGTCGCGGCGAAGCCGCCCGCGGCCAACCCGACGACCGCGCCCGCCAGGCGCAACCGGGTCGGTGCAAGTTGCCTGACCGACCACAACAACGCGGCGAAGATCGGCAGCGACAGCGTCAGCACGCGCAGCGAGCATTCGCGCGAACTGCCGCCGAGCCAAACGGTCATGCGATCGTCGAGGGGCGTGGCGACAAGCTCACCCGCCGCGATGCCGGTGAGCAACAATATCGGTATGATCGCCAGCCAGAGCCATTCGCTTCGCCGCGTCTCGGGCCGGGAAAGCTGGCGCGTGGCGACGATCGCGACCAGACCGAGCGACAGCGTATAGGTCCATTTCATCCAAATCGAATGTTCGTGGAGCGCCTCCGCGAAATCGGGCCGTACGCCGAGGCCGATCGCGATCATCACAGCGGTGACCGCCGCCCCCGCGCCGAGCCCGAGCGCAAGCCGCCGCTCGATCGCGCGCGAACCGAGCGGGTGCAATTGCGTCGCCAGCGTATCGACAAGCGCTTCGCTGCGCACCGTCATGTCCCCAAGGCAGGGGTGATGTTGCGGCTGCGCGCGTCGGTCGCGTAAAAGAAATCGGTTGCGGTCATCTCGTCCTGACGAAAGTGTCCGGACGTATCGCTCACATCGGCCGTACGCCCATAACAGGGTTCGCGGCGTCGGGTCAGCAGGTTACAAAAGGCGCACTACCGGGCGGTTGCGCCGCTGCCTCACGACGGGATGGCGGCGCAACGGACTCACCGTGCGCCGGCCTTCGCGCGTGCCGCGGATCCGGCTGGTCGAACGGGTTGGCGCAACTTCGCGCAAGCAACCGCACGATCCCCCCGGGTTGCCGCAGTTAAGCCGGACCCGAACACCGCCTCAGCCCGTTGCACACCGCACTCGCTCCGCGCCGGAACGTTCCCTCGCACGCGACGCGGAGACATCGTGACCCATTTACGCAAGCGATTCACCGGCGGGCTGCAGAGGATGCCGGAGCCAGGCGCCTGATGGCGGGCTGGGACATCATCCATGTCGCGCCGCTGACGATCCACCGGACCAACCGGCTGGTGGACATGTATCTGCTCAGCCCGTTCGTGTGGCGCGAGAGCGAGACCTTCCACCTGCTCGTCCGCGCGGTGCCGCGCCGCGACGACGAGCCGCGGTTGAAGATGGCGGAGATCTGGCACGGGACATCCGACGACGGGTTCGATTTCGTGATGGAGGAAGCCCCGACGATCTGGCCCGGCCCCGATCTGGTCGATCTCGACGGGTGCGAGGACCCGACGGTCCATAACGACGGGTCGGCTCTGCGCGTCTGGTATACCGGGTATAACGACAGGCAGCAGACCGGGCGATTGTTGCTGGCGCGCGGACCCGATGTCGGGCGTCTCGCCAAAACAGGACTCGCGATCGACTCGACGCCCGGGTTCACCAACCCGAAGGAAGCGACGATCGCCGCGATCGCCGCGGACCAATGGCGGATGTTCTTCGAATATGCGCAGGGCGGCGCGTCGTTGATCGGCGCGGCGGAAGCCGAGGGGCTCGACGGGCCGTGGCAAGGCGTGAAGCAGGCGGCGATGAGGCCGCGCGTGAACGGCTGGGATTGCTGGCACCTCAGCCCCGGCCCGATCGTCGGCGAAGGCACCGCGTCGCCGGGCATGTTCTACAATGGCGCGACGCAGGATGCGAAATGGCGGATCGGCTGGGCGACCTTCGATGCCGAATTGTCCGAGGTGACGGAACGCTGCGACGGTCCGCTGATCGTGCCGCAGCAGCCACTTCGCGAGGGGGCGACCGACATCGCCTTCGCCGCCTCCGCGGTAGAGACCGACAACGACGTGCTGCTCTATTATTCGCAATCGGATCAGGATCTCCGCTGCGCCCGGTTGCGACGCGCCTGACGATATCAGCAGCGGTCGCGGAATTCGGTCGGCGATCGGCCGGTGTCGCGACGGAAGCTTCGCGAGAATTGGCTGAGGCTCGAAAAGCCGCAAAGTTGCGCGATCTCGGTCAGCGGGTCGCAGCTTGCCGCCAGCAATGTCTTGGCGCGGCGGATGCGGCGATCGAGCAGATAGGCGTAGGGCGGGCGTCCGGTCGCCTGGCGAAACGCGCGGCTGAAATGATACGGGCTGATACCGCTGGCGGCGGCGATCTCCGCCACCCCGATCGGCGCGGCGAGATTGTCCTCGATGAACTCGGTCGCGCGGCGCAGGCGGAACGGCGCCAGCGCGTAGCGCGCGCGCTCGTCGACCGCCGCGACCGCGGAATGCAGCCGCAGCACACGGCAGGCGAGAAGGTGCATGAGATCGTCGAGATAGGCGCAATCGCCATCGTCGTCGCCGACCTCGTCGATCACCGACAGCGCCAGCGAAGTCAGCAACCGGTCCTCCGCGCCCAGAGTCTCGGTGAGCGCGACGCGCGACGGATCGCGATCGAACGTCTCGCGGACGACGCGGTCGAGCGTCTGCGGCGCGAAATAGATGTGCGCGAAATCGATCGGCCCTTCGGTCTTCCACTGGAAGGCGGCGCCCGCCGGAACGACGCTATATGCGCCGTTCGGCACGTCCCGCGACGAACACCCGCCCTCGCCGTGGCGGAACAGCCGTTTCGGTCCGCCGAGGTGGATCGACACGAAATGCTGGTCGAGCGCGGCCTGAGCGATATCGGGCGCGATCCCCTGCCAGCGCCGGACGAGGCCCGGCGCAAGCGCCTTGATCGGTCGATCGAGCACCGGCGCACCCGACAGGGTGTCGCCCCAAATCGTCGGCGAGACGAGAGTCAGCGGCTCGACGGGCACGTTCTGTTTCCAGATTTTCGTTTCATCTCCGATCTATTCGCGGCGTCGCGGAGAATCGTTACGAAAGCGCGCAAATCGCATCGCCGGCGTCGCGAGATCACGGCGCCTCGCGCGGATCAGGCCACCCCCCTTGACGCCGGAGAAGAAAAGTCGGAATTCCGCCTAGCAAGACAATCGGAGTGCCCAAGCGCAAGCGTGCAAAAGACTATCCGTTTCAACCTCTTGCGGGTGTAGCTCAATGGCAGAGCAGAAGCTTCCCAAGCTTACGACGAGGGTTCGATTCCCTTCACCCGCTCCACCGCGTCGAGGCACCGCTTTTCACCGCTTGACGAGCGTCACCTGCGCGACGTCGATGCCGTCGCCGCGGAAGCCGCCTTCGCAATACATCAGATAATAGCGCCAGAGCCGGACGAAGGTCGGGTCGAATTGCGCGGGTAGCCGACCCTCGCGCGCCGCCGCGTCGAAGCGCGCGCGCCAGCGGGCCAGTGTCTCGGCGTAGTGGAGGCCGAAACCCTGACGATCGCGCCATTCGAGGCCCACCTGTTCGGCGAGAGCGCGAAAGCGCGTTTCGGAAATCAGCATCCCGCCCGGGAACACGTAACGCTGGATGAAATCAACGTTGCGGGCGTAGGAATCGTAGACATCGTCGGCGATGGCAATGAACTGGATCGCGGCGCGACCGCCGGGCTTGAGAACGCGCGCGATCGTGGCGAGGTACGTCGGCCAGTATTTCTCGCCCACTGCCTCGACCATTTCGATGCTGGCGACCGCGTCGTAGGTGCCGGAAACCGCGCGATAGTCGGTCAGAGAAACGGTGACTCCGGGCAGCGCGCGCGCATCGACATAGGCCTTTTGCGCCGCCGATAGGGTTATGCCGTGGACAGCCGCGCCTGCGCGGGAAGCGGCTTCGGCGAACGAGCCCCAGCCGCAGCCGACCTCCAGGATCGTATCGCCCTGCCCCGCCCCGGTCCGCGCGAGGATCGCGTCGAGCTTTCGTCGTTGCGCCCGTTCGAACGCCTCGTCGGCATCGATCGGCTCGGCGAAAAGCGCGCTCGAATAGGTCATGTCCGCATCGAGCCACGCCGCGTAGAAATCGTTACCGAGGTCGTAATGCTCGGCAATGTTGCGGCGTGCGCCGCGCGGATCGTTCGGCCTGAGCTTATGCCACAATCGGATCGCGAGCCGCGTCGGCCCGCCCGCGCGCGCGACATCGCCGAGCGCGCGGCGGTTGCGCATGAACAGGTCGAACAGCGGCACCGGATCGGGGCTGGTCCAGTCGCCGGCCGCCCAGCCCTCGTACCAGCCGACCGACCCCGCCGAGATGAGCCGCCACAGCGCCCGCCATCGGACTACGCCGACGATCGCGACCGGCCCATCGCGTCGCCCGCCGAGCAGGCGGCTGGAGCCGTCGGGCAAGGTCGCCTCGATCGCGCCTTCCTCCAACCCGGCATCGACGCGGTCGAGGATGCGGTGGAAGATCGGCGCGACGCCGCGTGCGATCCTGCCGCCCTCGCCGCGTCTCTCGATATCTGCACCCCGGTTCATCGCGGGCGCTCATGCACTGCGCGGGCGGGCGCGGAAAGGGGTCAGCGCGCCTTCGTGCCCGCGGCGAGCGCGCGTTCGCGGGCTTCCCTGTGGCCGATGATCTTCGCCGGATAGGCATCGGGGCGGCATCCCGCCTCGTCGGGATCGTGGATCGCCGGGTCGGGCAAATCCTTCAATTCTGGCACCCATTCGCGGATATACGCCGCGGCATCGAACTTCTCCGACTGGACCAGCGGCGCCATGATCCGCCCGAACATGTTCGAATCGACACCCGTGCCCGCCACCCATTGCCAATTGACGCTGTTGTTGCCGTAATCGGCATCGACCAACGTATCCCAGAACCATCTTTCGCCTTCGCGCCAGTCGATCAGCAGGTGTTTGACGAGGAAACTCGCCGCGATCATCCGGACGCGATTGTGCATCCAGCCGCTCGCCCAGAGCTGGCGCATTCCGGCATCGACGATCGGGTAACCGGAGCGGCCCCGTTGCCAGGCCTTCAGGTCTTTCGGGCTGCGGCGCCAGGGGAGTTTGTCGAACTTGGGGCGGCCGTTGGCCTTGGCATAATCGGGGAATTGCAGGATCACGTTCTGCGCATAATCACGCCACGCCAGTTCCTTGCGGAACGTCACCGTGTCGCCTTTGGCCTTCGTCACATGATGCCAGACCGTCGCGGGCGAAATTTCGCCGAAATGCAGGTGCGGCGACAGGCGTGAACTTCCCTCCTCCGACGGCAGGTTGCGCGCGGTATCGTAGGCAGCGGCGGTCGGAACGAACGCGTCGAGCCGCGCCTTCGCGCCCGCTTCACCCGGCGTCCATTCGTCGCGAAAGCCGCTGGACCAATCGGGGTCGGTCGGCAGCAGATCCCAATCGGCGAGCGTCTCGCTCTTCGGCCATTCGTCGGGCGCGTGGATCGTGTGCGGCACGGGGTGCGGTTTTGGGGGCGGCATGTGCGTATTCAGCGCGCGCCAGAAGGGCGTGTAGATTTTATACGGCGCCCCCGCCCCGGTCGTCACCGATCCCGGCGGGAGGAGGTAATTGCCGTCGTGGCAGACGAGATCGAGCGACTTCGCGACCGCCCGCTCGGCATTGCGCCACCATGGCTCGTAATGGCGCAGGCAGTGGACGCGGGTGGCGCCGGTCTCTTTCGCCAGATCAACGAGCACGTCGTCCGACTTGCCGCGCCGCAGGATAAGTCGCGAACCCTTCTCCCGCAGATGCGCGTCGAGCGATTGCAGGCTGTGATGCAGCCACCATCTTGAGGCAGCGCCCATCCTGCGATGCTTCGGCGTGTCATCGTCGAGGACGTAGACCGGGATGACCGGCCCTTCCGCTGTTGCGGCGATCAGCGCGGCATGGTCGGAGAGCCGCAGGTCGCGGCGGAGCCAGAGGAGGGTGGGATCGGTTATCACGGTCAGTTCGCGTTTGGTAGAATTTTGCTCGCACGAAGGCACGAAGACACGAAGAAGGTTTTCATGATTTACGGTAATAGTTGTTGGCGAGGCGCCGGACGCCTTCCTTGAAGGTCGCTGCTCCGAAATTCATAAGCAATCCCAGCGGCAAATCCATCAAGCGAAGATAGGTGATAAGCTGCTTGGCGTGAACCGGCGCGTGATTTTCGGTCGATTTCAGTTCGATCAGCAACTGGCGTTCGACCAGGATATCCGCCCTGAAGCCTTCTTCGAGCACCAACCCGTTGAATCGGATCGGTATCGCTTTTTGCCGTTCGATAAATAAGCCTCGCTCCGCGAAGCTTCGGCACAAACACGCTTCATATACAGATTCCAGAAGCCCCGGTCCAAGCGCCTCATGAAGCTTGAAACCGCAATCAACCGCAACGCGTGCCAAGTCTTCAAGAGCTTCGCTCAATCCTCTTTCTTCTTCGTGGCTTTGTGTCTTCGTGCGAGAAAACCCATCACTCCGCCCGCGGCTCCTTCTCGACCATCCACGTCTGCCCCTTCGACAGCAGTTTCTGGAGATCGGGCGTCTTGCCCTCGCTCGCCTGCGCGTTCTGCGCGACGACCGCGCTTTCGAAAGTCGGCGCGGGGTCTTCGTAGAGGACGCCCAGCGCCATCGGGAATTCGCCGAAGCGCATCTCGACGAGCATGTGCGCCACGCTGCGGTTGGTCTTGTCGTGGACGATCACGCCCGCGCCTTCCCAATCGCCGTCCGCGACATCGACGACCTTCAACACCAGTCGTTCGCGATCCATCGTCAGGCCCCTGGCGCCGCCCGCGAACAGCAAAGGCGCGCCGTCCTCGACCCACATCTGGTTCTCGCCGGCGTTCGCCTTCGCGGTGAACGGCGCGAAGACATCGTCGTTGTAGACGAGGCAATTCTGGAAAATCTCGACGAAGCTCGTGCCGTGGTGCGCGTACGCTGCCTTCAGCACCCCGACGAGATTCTTGTGGACGTCGATCCCGCGCGCGACGAACCGCGCGCCGCTGCCGAGCGCGAAGGCGCAAGGGTTGGCGGGGCGATCGACCGATCCGAACGGCGTCGACGGACTCTTCGTCCCGACCCGCGACGTCGGCGAATATTGCCCCTTGGTCAGCCCGTAGATCTCGTTGTTGAACAACAGGAACTGGCAGTTCAGATTGCGCCTCAGCAGGTGCATCGTGTGATTGCCCCCGATCGACAGTGCGTCGCCGTCGCCGGTGATGATCCACACGTCGAGATCGGGATTGGCGAGCTTCACGCCCGTCGCCACCGCCGGCGCGCGGCCGTGAATGGTGTGGAAACCGTAGGTCTCCATGTAATACGGAAAGCGCGACGAGCAGCCGATGCCGCTGACGAACACGGTATTCGCGGGGTCCGCGCCGATTTCCGGCATGGTCCGCTGCACCGCCTTCAGGATGGCGTAATCGCCGCAGCCGGGGCACCAGCGGACCTCCTGATCGGTTTCCCAATCCTTCGGCGTCGTCTTAACGATGGGTGTCATGTCGTTCATGGGTTTACCGCCTTGATGCTGGGCAGTTCGGTTCGGTCGGCGGGCACGTTGCCGCCGTCGGGAAACTGGCCTTCGATCACCTTTTCGATCTCGGCGATGCGGAACGGCTGTCCCGACACCTTGGTCAGCGGGCGCGCATCGACGAGATACTGGTCGCGCAGCACCGTCTTCAACTGCCCGGAGTTCATCTCGGGCACGATGATGCGCTCATAGCCCTTGAGCAGCTTGCCGAGGTTGCGCGGCAGCGGCCAGAGGTGGCGGATGTGGATGTGGCTGACGTCGCGGCCCTTGGCGCGGGCGCGGCGGACCGCCTGATGGATCGGGCCGAAGGTCGATCCCCAGCCGACGATCGCGAGCTTGCCGCTGTCGGTGCCGAGCGCGACGTCCTGCTCGGGAATATCGTCAGCGATCCCGTCGACCTTGATCCGGCGCAACTTGGTCATCAGTTCGTGGTTGCTCGGCGAATAATCGATATGGCCGGTGTTCTCGGCTTTCTCGATGCCGCCAATACGGTGCATCAGCCCCGGCGTCCCCGGCTTCACCCACGGCCGCGCGCCCTTCCGGTCACGCGCGTACGGGAGGAAGCCCTCCTCGGGCGGCTGTTCGAGAAAGCGGACCGGGAACGGCGCGAGCGCCGCGCTGTCGGGCACCTTCCACGGCTCGGCGGCATTGGCGATATAGCCGTCGGTCAGGATCATCACCGGGGTCATGTACGTCGTCGCGATCCGGACCGCCTCGATCGCGACCTCGAAGGCGTCGGCGGGGCTGCGCGCGGCGATCACCGGCATCGGCGAATCGCCGTTGCGGCCGTAGATCGCCTGGTAGAGATCGGATTGTTCGGTCTTGGTCGGCAGGCCCGTCGACGGCCCGCCACGCTGCGAATTGACGATGACGAGCGGCAGTTCGGTCATGATCGCGAGGCCCATCGCCTCGCCCTTCAGCGCGATGCCCGGCCCCGACGACGACGTCACACCGAGGTGCCCGGCGTAAGACGCGCCGATCGCGCTGGCGATCGCGGCGATCTCGTCCTCCGCCTGGAACGTGGTAACGCCGAATTCCTTCAACCGCGACAGATGGTGCAGGATCGCCGACGCGGGCGTGATCGGATAACCGCCGAAGAACATCGGCAGCCCGGCAAGCTGCGCCCCCGCGACCAGCCCGAGCGAGATCGATTCCGCGCCGGTCACCGTCCGGTACAGCCCCGGTTCGGCGGGCGCCGCGGGCACGTAATGGCGCTGCAGCCCCTCGCCACCGATCTCCGCGGTTTCGCCATAGGCGTGACCCGCGTTGAGCGCGGCGATATTCGCCTCGGCAAGCTCGGGCGCCTTGGCGAACTTCGCCTTCAGCCAGTCGATCAACGGCGCGCGCTCGCGATCGAACATCCACAGCGCCAGACCCAGCGTCCACATGTTCTTGCAGCGCAACGCATCCTTGCGGCCCAGCCCGAACGCGGCGACCGCATCGACGGTCAATTGCGAGATATCGAACGCCATAACCTGCCATTTGGCGAGGCTGCCGTCCTCGACCGGGTTCGCCTTGTATTTGGCCTTGTCGAGATTGCGCGTCGTGAATTCGCCGGTGTCGGCGATGATCAACCCACCGGGCTTCAGCGCATCGACGTTGGTCTTCAGCGCGGCGGGGTTCATCGCGACGAGCACGTCGAGCGCGTCGCCCGCGGTCTCGATCGCGGTCGAGCCGAAGTTGATCTGGAATGCCGAGACGCCGAACAACGTGCCGAGCGGCGCGCGGATTTCGGCGGGGAAATCGGGGAAGGTCGAAAGGTCGTTGCCAGCAAGCGCGGTCGAGAGCGTGAACTGCCCGCCGGTCAATTGCATGCCGTCGCCCGAGTCCCCCGCAAAGCGGACGACGATCGATTCCGCGGGCGGGTGGGCCGACGCCTCTGCGGGCGTCACTTCATGGGCGGCTGTCGCCATAATCAAATCCTGTACTATGTCGCACGCGACCTACGCCCGGACCTCCGCCGACCGAAAGCAGAAAATCACCGCCCGCGGCAAAGTTGAGGTTTCACGCAACCGCTTAAAGCGGACAATCGCTGTGGTAGCTCGAATGGAAATCGTTGTTCCACGCAAAGTTGGTGAAGGACATGCCGATCGTCTGGTCGAGCCCATCGACGTGGTGCCACCAGCCGATCGGCAGGAACACCGCCTCGCCCGGCCCGATCGTGCATTCGAGCACCGCGGGCTTCTCGTCATGCGCGGGGCCGGGAAGCAGATCGGCGCTGCGCCAGCGGCTGAAGCAATGGCGGTGGTTGCGCATCAACGGCGTATCGTGGCTCGCAACCATCCGCACGCGCTTGCGGCCGACGAATTGCAACAGCAAATTGTTGGTGAGATCGTGGTGCCACGGCGTCATCGTTCCCATGGGGCCGATCCAGACGAACCCCTGTTGCGCCCCGCCCGGCGCTAGGATGCCGGGGACATCGCCGATCTCGCGATAGAAAGGCGCAAACGCCGCGCGGTTGCCGTCCGAATTGTTGGCGGTGATGTAGAAATCGTTGCTCGGCTCGGCGCTGCGCAACCGCTCGGCGATCTTGGAGAACGGCTGATCGGCACCGTGCGCGGCGGCATTGCCCTCGTAATCGCGGTCGGCCTCACGCGCCCATTGGACGCGGACGGGCCGATCGCCGAGCCGCTCGGCGAAATGATCCAAGTTCCAGTCTTTGCGAGCGGGCCAATGTTCGAACAACCCGCGCACCACCACGGGCCGATGCGCGCGATAGAAATGCCGGTAGAAATCCTCGCCGTCGATACCGTCGAGCACGGGCACGATCAGCGGGTCGGCGTCGTTCGCCGCCAGCCGCGCCTGATTCTGCATCACCCATTCCCATTTGCCGAGGCGGTTCCGAAGCCGCTCGGCGCCGCGCAGATAGGGGCTTTTCAGCGCGCGGGCGATTTCGCTCTCGACCAGCGCCAAGGGCATTCCGGCGCTTGACGCCAGCTCCTGCGCGAGCAAATCCTCCTCCACGCCATCGAGCAGCGCCGCGGCGATCACTTCGCGAAAATCGTCGTTCATCACCGGGCCGCGATCGGCCGACTTGCGTCGCTGCTGCTTCGACATGAGGCGCTGCTCTCCTGCTCGCGGCCAATCTAGCGACTGGCGATCATCGGCGAAAGGGCACCGTCGAATGCCGCGCCTAGCGTCATCATTGCCGCGACATGCCGCCGCGCGATCGCCATCGTGTCGTCGCCGTAACCGCCGCCGACGGTACTCGCGAGCGGAATGCCGCGATCGATCGCCAGCCGCGCGATTAGCCGCTCGCGACGCACTAGCCCTGCGTCGCTGAGCGCCAGCCGGCCGAGCCGGTCGCCGCCGAACGGATCGACCCCGGCCTGATAGAGAATGAGTTGCGGCCGTTCGCTATCGAGCATCGGCGCCAGCGTCGCCTCCAACGTTTCGCAATAATCGTCGTCGCCGACGCCGTCGGCAAGCGGCACATCAAGCGTCGATCGCGCCTTGCGGACCGGAAAATTCTTCTCGGCGTGGATCGAATAGGTCGTGATCCCCGGCCGTCCCGCGGTCAGCGCGGCGGTCCCATCGCCCTGATGGACGTCGCAATCGACGATCAGCACGCGCGCCACCGTCGCTTCCTCGACCAGCCGAATCGCGGCGATGGCGAGATCGTTGAACACACAATAGCCCGCGCCGGTGTCGTGGAGCGCATGGTGGCTACCGCCCGCGGTATTGGCGGCGAAACCATGTTCGAGCGCCAGTATAGCGGCGAGCCACGTCCCGCCCGGCACCAATGCCGCGCGCCGCGCGACCGTCGCGGTCACCGGAAACCCGATCCGCCGCTCCTTCTCGCGCGGCACTTGCGCGGCCAGCACTTCGGCAACATAATCCGGATCGTGCGCCGCATCGAGCCAGTGCCGCAGCATCGTCTCGGGCTCATGCCATGCGACCCGTTCGCCCTCGGCGCGCAACAGATCGCGGATCGCGCCGTTCCTGCCCCAGCGATAACTGCCGCGACCGGGCCCATCGGTAACGTAATCCGGGTGATGGACGACCGCGATCATATCGCTAAGCTAGGAACGAAGAGGAGACGCCGCCATGACCGACACGTTGATCGATGCACCCGCGCGCGACATCGCCGACAAGCCGTACGTCCGCCCCGACGTGCAGGGCTTCCTCGATTATGTGAACAACGTGCCGGGCCCGAAAATGCACGAACTCGACGCGCCCGCCGCGCGCGCGGTCTATTATGCAATGAAGGATCTCGCCGATCCGCCCGTCGGCGATCTCGCGGTCATCAAGGATCTGACGATCCCCGGTCCCGGCGGCGATATCAAGGCGCGGCTGTTCGACGCGCGCGAGACGCGTGAGCCGGGTCCGGTCGTGATGTTCTTCCACGGCGGCGGTTTCGTCATCGGCGATATCGACACCCACGCCAGCTTCACCGCGGAGATGGCGCGGCAGCTCGACCTGCCGATCGTCTCGGTCGATTACCGCCTCGCCCCGGAAGCGAAATGGCCCGCCGCGCCCGACGATTGCGAGGCGGCGGCGCGTTGGGTCGCGACCAGCCCGGCAGACCTCGGGCGTACCGTGACATCGTTGATCGTGTCGGGCGACAGCGCGGGGGGCACGCTGACGATCACCACCGCGATGGCGCTACGCGACGAAGCCGCGAAGGTGCCGGTGATCGTCCAGGCGCCGATGTATCCGGCGGCGGACATGAGCAAGGACTATCCGTCGTTCACCGACTTCTCCGACGGGTATCTGCTGACGAAAGACGGGATGATCTGGTTCGCCGACCAATATCAGGCCGACATCGCCAACTTCCGCGGGTCGCCGATGGTGGGCGATCTCGTCGGCCTGCCGCCGGCTGTGATCGTCACCGCGAGCCTCGATCCGATCCGCGATCAAGGCCGAGCCTATGCCGCCGCGCTGGTGCTGGCGGGCGTGCCGGTCACGTTTCGCGAGGCGGTGGGCAACGTCCATGGGTTCATCACCTTGCGTCAGGGGATTCCGTCGAGCCAGGGCGACGTCGCGGGATATCTGACCGCGGTGAAGGCAGCGATCGGTGAGGCCGAGGGTGCACGGGTGATGGCGCAGGCGGCAGGGTGACCTCATTCCTCCCCTACCGCCCCTGCGCGGGCGTCATGCTGCTCAACCGCGAGGGCAAGGTGTTCGTCGGTCAGCGGATCGATACCATCCTGGAAGCATGGCAGATGCCGCAGGGCGGGATCGACGAGGGCGAAACCCCACGCGAGACCGCGATCCGCGAACTCGGCGAGGAAACCGGCATCGCGCCCGAGCATGTCGCATTCGTCGCGGAGGCGCCCGAAGATTTGTTCTACGACTTGCCCGAGGACATGATCGGCAAGATCTGGAAAGGCCGATATCGCGGTCAGCGCCAGCGCTGGTTCCTGTTCCGCTTCACCGGCACGGATAGCGACGTGAACATCGCGACCCCACACCCGGAATTCCGCGCCTGGCGCTGGTCCGATCCCGCCGATCTGCCGAAACTGATCGTGCCGTTCAAGAAGGCGTTATATGAGGAAATCCTGCGCATCTTCGCGCCGCACCTGACCTGATCTCGCGCCCGGCGGTTCAAATCCGCGCCGCGATCTGTTAGGATCGGGCATGAATTTGAAGATTATGTTGCTCTCCCCGCTGTTGATTGCCGCCGCCGACCCCACTCCCCTCCCCCCACCGATCAAGGCGATGCTCGACGCCGCCATCGCGTCGGGCAACGACGCCGATGTCGATATTATCGTGAAATACGCGCGCGCCGCCGACCCGGCTTCGGGCGATGCCGCGCAAGCGGTCGTCACGGCGTGGCGGGCGGACAAGACGAAGGCGCGCGAGGCCAAGGTCCGTAGCGCCGGGCTGTTCGATCTGTGGACGGGCAAGGTCGAGGTCGGCGGCTTCATCACCACCGGCAATTCGGACACGCTGGGCGCGACCGCGGCGATCGACCTGATTCGCGATGGCCTGCGCTGGCGCCCCAAAATTCATGTTCTGGGCGATTACCAACGATCGCTCGACGTCACGACGCGCAAACATCTGCTCGCCGCGTACGAGACCAATTACAAGCTCGACGACCGGCGTTACATCTACGGCACGACGCAGTTCGAGAGCGACGCGATCCTCGGCTATGACGAACGCTACACCGCCTCGGTCGGCGCGGGGTATGCCGCGATCAAGAACGACACGACGGCGCTCGCGCTCGAAGTCGGGCCGGCCTATCGCATCACCAATTTCACCGACGGAACGAAAGGCAGAGCGGTCGCGGCGCGCGGTTCGCTCGACTTCGACTGGAAGATCTCGCCGACGTTCACGCTCAGCCAGGATGCGACCGCGTATGTCGAATCGGGCAACAGCACGCTGGCCAGCACCACCGCGATCACCGCCACGCTGATCGGTCCGCTCGCGGGGCAATTGTCGTATAACGTCCAGTATGAAAGCGCGCCGCCGATCGATCGCTCCAGCACCGACACGATCGGTCGCGCGTCGATCGTCTATAGTTTCTAACCGATCCGCCGGGGTGGCGCACCGGACGCCATCCGCGCTATCGAACGCGGATGCAGGGTCTCAATACCATCGAACGCGATACCGTGGCGCGCCTCCAGAATGCGACGATGCTGGATCAGGTCAGAATCTGGTCGGCGATCAACAGCGGCACCGGCAATATCGCGGGCCTCGGCAAGATCGCGGCCAGTCTCGCCGATGCGTTCGCGGTGCTGCCCGGCGATCTCGACCTGATCGCGCCCGCTTCGGCGGAAACGGTCCGCGCCGACGGCACCGTCGCGACGATCGGGCATGGCAAGCACCTTCACCTCAAGGTCCGCGCCAAGGCCCCGGTCCAGATGCTGTTCACCGGTCATATGGATACGGTGTACCCGGTCGATCACCCGTTCCAGCGCCTGACCGATCGCGAGGACGGGACGTTGAACGGCCCCGGTGTCGCCGACATGAAGGGCGGGCTGGCGCTGATGTTGGCAGCGCTCGAGGCGGTCGAAGCGTCGCCGCTCGCCGACCGGATCGGGTATGAGGTCGTCATCAATTCGGACGAGGAGACGGGCTCCTTCTCGTCCGCCGCGCTTCTGTCGAAGGCCGCGCAAGGGAAAGTCGCGGCGCTGACCTACGAACCCGCGTTGCCCGATGGCACGCTCGCGGGCGCGCGCGGGGGGACGGGCAATTTTTCGATCGTCATTCAGGGCAAGTCCGCGCATGCCGGCCGCAACCCAGAGGACGGGCGTAACGCGATCGTCGCCGCCGCGGACATCGCGCTTAGGCTGACGAAAATCGCCGGGCCGAAACTCTCGGTCAATCCGGCTCGGATCGATGGCGGCGGTCCCAACAACGTCGTCCCGGATCTCGCGGTGCTTCGCGTCAACTTTCGCCCCGCAGCGCAGGACGAAATCGAGCGCGCGCGGGCGCACATCGATGATGTCGTCGCGATCGTCGCCGCCGAACGCGACGTGAAGATCGAGGTGTACGGCAGCTTCAACCGCCCGCCCAAACCGATCGACGCGGGTGCCGCGAAGCTGTTCGATCTCATCCACGATGTCGGCGGCGACCTCGGCCTAGACATCGCCTGGCGCGCGACCGGCGGGGTCTGCGACGGCAACAACATCGCCGCGTGCGGCGTCCCCGTCGTCGATACGATGGGCGCGCGCGGCGGCGCGATCCATTCGCCCGAGGAATATCTGATCATCGACAGCCTCGCCGAGCGCGCCGCATTGTCCGCCGTCACCATCCTGCGCATCGCCGAGCGGGGCGGGCTATGACTTTCGTCATCCGCGCCGCGCGTGAGGACGATCTCGCGCACCTTTACGAGATGGCGAAACTGACCGGCGGCGGCTTCACCAATTTGCCGCCCGATCGCAAGGCGTTGCGCGCGAAGCTCGATCGCGCCGCCGCCGCGTTCGCGCGAGACGACGAGGCGCTCGGCGACGATCAGTTTGTACTGATCCTCGAAAATCTCGAAACCGGCGAAGTGCGCGGCACCTGCCAATTGTTCACCCAGATCGGCCGGAATAACCCGTTCTACAGCTACCGCATCGGCACGCTGACGCAGCATAGCAGTGAGCTCGATCGCACCTTCCGCGCCGACATGCTGACGCTCGCGACCGATCTCGAAGGCGCGAGCGAGGTCGGCGGGCTGTTCCTCCATCCCGGCGAACGCGCGGGCGGGCTCGGCATGCTGCTCGCGCGCAGCCGCTATCTGTTCATCAAGGCGCACCGCGCGCGCTTCGCCGAACGCATCGTCGCGGAGTTGCGCGGGGTGATCGACGAAGCGGGAGGATCGCCGTTCTGGGACGGACTCGCCGGGCGTTTCTTCGGTATGAATTTCCAGGATGCGGACGAGTTCAACGCCACCAACGGCCACCAGTTCATCGCCGATCTGATGCCGAAACACCCGATCTACACCGCGATGCTCTCCGAAACCGCGCGCGCCGCGATCGGACTGCCGCACCCATCGGGTCGCGCCGCGATGCGGATGCTGGAGAACGAAGGCTTCGCATTCGAGAATTACATCGACATTTTCGACGGCGGTCCGACGATGACCGCACGGACCGATCAGGTCCGATCGATCGCGAACACGCGCGAGGCGACGATCATCGCGATCGACGGCGATGGCGGCGAACAGGCGTTGGTGTCGGCCGGACGGCTCGGCGCTTTCCGTTGCGTCGTCGGGACGGTCCGCGAGGTGGACGACCGGATCGTACTCGACAAGGCTGCGGCGGCGGCGCTGCGCGTCGGCGAGGACGATCGCGTCCACCACGTCGCACGGTCCTGATGTTGCGCGAGATCAACTTCGACGGGATCGTCGGGCCGAGCCACAATTACGCGGGGCTCAGCCCCGGCAACCTCGCCGCGACCAGAAGCGCGGGCGCGGTCTCACACCCGCGCGCCGCCGCCTTGCAGGGCATCGCCAAGATGCGCGCCAATCTCGCGCTCGGTCTCACCCAAGGCATCCTGCTGCCGCACCCGCGCCCCGATCACCGCTGGCTGGCGGACCTCGCGATCGATTATGCCGCCGCCGCGCCCCACCTGAAGGCCCAAGCGCTGTCGGCGTCGGCGATGTGGGCGGCGAACGCCGCGACCGTCTCGCCCGCGCCCGACGCCGCCGACGGCAAATGTCACCTGACCGTCGCCAACCTCGTGACGATGCCGCACCGCAGCCACGAATGGCGCGCGACGCTCGCGCAGCTAGAAATCGCCTTCGCCGACCCCGCCTTTGCGGTGCATGGCCCCGTCCCCGCCCCGCTTGGCGACGAAGGGGCGGCGAACCACATGCGGCTCTGCGCCGATCATGCCGAAGCGGGTGTCGAGGTGTTCGTCTACGGCATCACCGGCGGCCCCTTCCCCGCACGCCAGCACCGCGAAGCGTCCGAAGCCGTCGCGCGCCGCCACACGCTCGATCCGGCGCGCACCCTGTTCGTCCGCCAGTCCGACGAAGCGATCGCGGCGGGCGCGTTCCACAACGACGTCGTCGCGGTCGCCAACGCGCGCGTCCTGTTCGCGCACGAACATGCGTTCGCCGAACCCGCGCGCCTCTACGACGACCTTCGCGCGCGCCTACCCGACGTCGAGATCGTCGAGGTTCCTGCCGACCGCATCAGCCTGACCGACGCGATCGAATCCTATCTCTTCAATGCGCAACTGGTGACCGCCGCCGATGGCGCACAGACGCTCGTCCTGCCCGGCGAAGCGCGCGACAACCGCCGCGTCTGGGGCTGGTTGCAGGATCATGTCACGGGCAACGGCCCGATCCGCCGTCTCGAAGTCGTCGATGTCCGTGAATCGATGGCGAACGGCGGCGGCCCGGCATGCCTAAGGCTGCGCGTCGTCGCGGACCCGAAAACGATCGATCCGCGCTTCCTCGTCAATGGCGCGAAGCTCGATCGAATCGCGGGCGTGATCGCGGATCATTGGCCCGAAACGATCGCGATCGACGCGATCGGCGACGCTGCGTTGATCGGGCGGGTCGAAGGCGCTCGGGCGGCGCTCCTCGAAACGCTGGATCTTGTCGGATTAACTGACAGTCAACCATAAGCCTTAACCCGGACCGCGCCGGAATCCGCCCCTGGCGCGTTCCTTGCGTGAAACGCGGACATGATCGGCCGCTTCTTCAGACTGTTCGTCATCAAGACGAAATTCGAGGCGTTCCTGATCATCTATGGCCTGGGCCTCGGTGCGGTCGAGCGCGGCGTCCACTATCTCGACATGTACCCGGGTTGGGGCGGCTGGACGCTGTTCGCGGTCTGCCCGCTCGCGGTGTTCATGGCCGGAGCCCGCATCCTCGATTCGCTGGAGCGCGAGCGCGAGCGCTAATCTCGGCTTTTCGACTGCCCCCTCGCAATCGTTTGACATCGAATCATGAGGTTCGCATTGCACCGGCGGCAATGGAGTAAAAGATGCACGTTCAACCCGAGGCCACGACCGTCAAGATCGCCAATCGGCCTCTCTGGGCGCCGGGCGCACCTGCAGCGGTCAAGGAATTCATCGCGGCACGGAACGGCAACGTCCGGGTCCTCGAATTCGGCTCGGGCGGTTCCACGATGTTCCTGCTCCGGCTGGGCGCGACCGTGACGACCGTCGAGCATCATGCGGGATGGGCGGACGCCCTGCAAAGGAAGGCCGAATCGCGCGGTATTGCGAAAAACCTGACGCTTCTGCGCCGCGATCGGCCCTATTATGACGTGCCTGCGGAATTTCCCGAGGGGACCAAGTTCGACATCTTGCTCGACGATGGTCGCGAGAGGTTGGAATGCCTCCGCAAGGCGCTCGATTACGTCGAAGCCGACGGCCTCGTATTGCTCGATGATTCGCAGCGCGAACGCTATTGGCCGGCGTTTGCGTTGCTGGCGGATAAGCCATGCGTAACCTACGAGAGCGAAGCGAGAAACACGACGCTTTGGTCTCTTGCCGAAGATGGCGTCGATCGTGACTTTATCAGAAAGTCGTTTGTTTCGACCGAGGCCTCATCGGAACCAAAGCCAAAGGATATCTTTCTTCCGCTAGCGTTTCTCGACGGGTCCGAGATCGAATTGCATTATGCCAAACGTGAGCCGATCGCCGATCTGAAGCCGGTGGAAGCCGATCTTCAGCGGATCGGGCTGATGGAGCGGCGCGCAACCTTCATCGCCCCGAGCGTTTACGACCTGGAGAACGCTTCGGTCAGAATCGAGAGCGGGAAAAAGCTTCTTGGTTATGGAAGCGCCGTTTTCAAGGAAAAATCCGGCAAGTTTGTTTTATCGAAACAAATCCCCGCTTTCGAGGGTGACATCGATCTTAAAGGAAGAACGCTTGACCTGACATCTTCAGGCGCAGGACGCTATTCGTTCTTCCTGTTGGACGTACTTCCGAAACTTGAAATTCTCCATGCAGCTGGCCTGTCGCTCAAGGATTTCGATACAGTTGTGGTGAATTCTGGTGCGCAATGGGTTCACGATATTTTGTCGTGGGTATTTGAGAACGACAAACCAAAGGTCCACTTTTTCAATAAATTTTATCCATCGTTTCGTATGGAGCGTTCGGTTCATATCGAAGGTATCAGGTCGGCGCGATTTACACCGGCATGGGTGTATTCGTATCTCGACCGTATTTTCAAGAGCCGTGCGCAGGATTCGAACGAGACCGAAAACACATCGTTTGGCCAGTTCGTTTATATCAGCCGCCAAAAGGCGGACGGCCGTCGGATCGTAAATGAAGATGCGTTCGACGAACTGATCGGGTCGTTTGGTTTTCGCGAAATTTTCGCAGAAGACTATACTCCGTTGCAGCTCGTCAAAAATCTCGAGAACGCTCAGGTGGTAATCTCTCCGCATGGGGCCGGGCTGGCAAACATCATGTTTTGCCCGAAGTCGGCGGAAATCATCGAATTGTTTTCTTCTCACTTCACGCCGCAATATTTCCATTTGGCGAGAGATATGGGGCAGGACTATTTCGCGTTCGCCTGCGTCGATGCCCACGGCCAGAATGTATTCGACCGGTACGATGCGGAAACCGCAAACAAGGCGGAGTTCAATCGGGAGGATATCGTCGTCCCGATCGAAAAGCTGAAGCAGATGCTTTCGGACTTGTGTTAGGTCGATCGACGCGAAGTTGACATCCTGCGGTCGCCGGGAAACACACACGAATGACCGATAAGAAAGCGCCGGGCCCGATCTTGCTGACCTCGCAGGGCTTTCCCGGCTGGCTCGAACGCGCGCAGACCAGCGTGGCGCTGACCACCTATCAGGCCGGACGGTTGATCCTGATCGGCCGCAAGCCCGACGGCTCGCTTCGCGCGCACGAGCGGATGGTCGATCATTGCCAGGGATTGTGGAGCGACGGCGCGCAGATCTGGACGAGCAGCAAGGCGATCCTGTGGCGGTTCGCCAACGATCTACCCGCTCGCGGAACGATCGAGAACGGGGTCGATCGCCGCTACGTCCCGCGCGAAGGGCGCGTTACCGGGGCCATCGATATCCACGACATCGGCGTCGGCGATGTCGGCGATGGCGCGATCGGACCGATCTTCGCCGCCACCCGGTTCAGCTGCCTGGCGACGATCAGCGATAGCGGCAGCTTCCGCGCCTTGTGGCGACCCCCCTTCGTGACATCCCTGGTGGCCGAAGACCGATGCCACCTCAACGGTTTGGCGATGCGGGGCGACAAGCCCGCCTACGTCACCGCGATCAGCCGATCGGACGTCGCTGATGGCTGGCGCGAGCGGCGCAACGACGGCGGCGTCGTGATCGATGTCGCGGCGGACGAGATCGTCGCGACCGGGCTGTCGATGCCGCATTCGCCGCGGCTTTACGATGGCCGTTTGTGGCTGCTCAATTCGGGGACCGGCGAGTTCGGAACGATCGACCCGGCGGACGGCAGCTTTACGCCCGTCGCCTTCTGCCCCGGCTACGCGCGCGGTCTCGCCTTCGTCGGGCGGTTCGCGATCATCGGCCTGTCGCGACCGCGCGGCAACCAGACGTTCGAAGGTCTTGCGCTCGAGGACCGGCTCAAGGCGAAGGACAGCGCGGCGCGATGCGGCTTGATCGTCGTCGACATCGACAGCGGCCAGACCGTCGAGTGGCTTCGTTTCGAACATACCGTCGACGAACTGTACGACGTCGCCGCGCTACCCGGCATCGTCCAGCCCGAAGCCGTCGGCTTTCAGGGCGACGCGATCGAAACGGTGATTTCTCCCCGACAATAGCGTCGCTTGCGGCAATTGACCGCCGACGAGGCGTGCCTTGAGGCTAGATCGGGGCGCGCGAAATATCGATCGTCTTTGCGAGGAGCTTAGCGACGAAGCTCCAGTCCGGCGCTCGCGGCTCTGGATTGCTTCGCTCCGCTCGCAACGACGATGCGCCGGATTTCACGCTCGCGGCTCTGAACCCGCCGACAGCGTGAGGCGCCGCAAGCAGCCGGATGTGACCCATTTCGGATAACTTTCAGTGATTTGCCCTATTTTCGGTTCGCCCGTCGTGCGATCTCGCGCGATCATAGTCGGTTGCAGGGATCGATCGATGCGGCCTCGATAGCCGCACCGGAAATATGCGGGAGGGTGTATAAGATGGTTTTGGTTATCGTGAACGACGCGCCGACGCTGACCGATTTCGGTCCGAGCGTCAGCTTCGACGAAAACACCGTCAATGCGACGCCGCAGTTGCTCGACGGCGATGTGACATTCGCCGATACCGAGGGCAATTTCGATGGCGGCAGCGTCAGCGTCTCCGGACTGCTCGCCGAAGACAGCGTCGGTATCCGGAACGATGGCATCGGCGCGGGGCAGATCGGCGTGTCGGGCAGCGACGTGACCTACGCGGGCACGGTGATCGGCAGCTTCGCGGGCGGCGTTGGCGCGGACTTCACCGTCACGCTGAACGGCAATGCGACGTCACCGGCGGTCGATGCGCTTATCGAACATCTCACTTATGCCAACAGCAGCGACACGCCGACGCAGGACCGCACGCTGACCCTCAACGTCACCGACGATGCAGGCGCCGATCTCGGCGCTGCTCCCGGCACCGCCAGCTTTGCGCCACTGACCGGCGCGGACAATCCGTTCGCCGGCGTCGATGTCGGCACCTATTCAACCCCGAGCTTTGTCGATCTCGATGGCGATGGCGATATGGATGCCGTCTTCGGAAAAGACAATGGCGCGCTGCTCAGCTTCGCCAATGACGGCGCAGGCGGGTTCACCGCACTGACCGGCGCGGCCAATCCCTTCGATGGCGTCGATGTCGGTTTTGCTTCCACCCCAAGCTCTGTCGATCTCGATGGCGATGGCGATCTGGATGTCGTGGTCGGCGCGCGGGACGGCACGCTGCGTAGCTTCGCCAATGACGGCGCGGGCGGGTTCACCGCACTGACCGGCACGGCCAATCCGTTCGCTGACCTCGATGTCGGAAGTTTCTCCACCCCTAGCTTTGTCGATCTCGACGGTGATGGCGATCTGGATGCCGTGGTCGGAGATTATTACGGCACGCTGCACAGCTTCGCCAATGACGGCGTGGGCGGTTTCACCGAACTGACCGGCGCGGCCAATCCCTTCGATGGCGTCGATGTCGGATCGTATTCCGCTCCGAGCTTCGTCGATCTCGATGGCGATGGCGATCTGGATGCCGTGGTCGGCGCGCAAGACGGCACGCTGCGCAGCTTCGCCAATGACGGCGCGGGCGGGTTCGCCGCACTGACCGGCGCGGCCAATCCGTTCGATGGCGTCGATGTCGGATCGTACTCCGCTCCGAGCTTTGTCGATCTCGATGGCGATGGCGATCTGGATGCCGTGGTCGGCGTGGGCAACGGCAGGCTGTTCACGTTCGAGAACACCACACCGCGCGGCCAGGCGATTGCCGTCATGGTGAATGCCGAAAACGACGCGCCGACGCTGGCCGATTTCGGGCCGAGCGTCAGTTTCGACGAAAACATTGTCAACGCGACGCCGCAGTTGCTCGATGGCGATGTGACGTTCGCCGATGCCGAGGGCAATTTCGATGGCGGCAGCGTCAGCGTCTCCGGACTGCTCGCCGAAGACAGCGTCGCGATCCGCGACGAGGGCACCGACGCGGGCGAGATCGGCGTTTCGGGCAGCGACGTGACGTTGGGTGGCACGGTGATCGGCAGCTTTGCGGGCGGTGCGGGGAATGATTTCACCGCCACGCTGAACGGCAATGCGACGTCACAGGCGGTCGATGCGCTGATCGAACATCTGACCTATGCCAACAGCAGCGACACGCCGACGGAGGGCCGCACGCTGATCGTCAACGTCACCGACGATGCAGGTGCCGATCTCGGCGCTGTTCCCGGCACCGCCAGGTTCGCGCCGCTGACGGGTACGGCCAATCCGTTCGACGGCATCGATGTCGGCAAATATTCCGCCCCAGGCTTTGTCGATCTCGACGGCGATGGCGATCTGGATGTCGTGGTCGGAACGCCCGACGGCACTTCGCGCAGCTTCGCCAACGACGGCGCGGGCGGGTTTACCGAACTGGCCGGCGCGGACAATCCGTTCGATGGCATCGATGTCGGCACATATTTGACCCCGAACTTTGTAGATCTCGATGGCGATGGCGATCTGGATGCCGTGGTCGGCACGCAGGATGGCACTTTGCTCAGCTTCGCCAATGACGGCGCAGGCGGGTTCACCGAACTGACCGGCGCGGCCAATCCGTTCGATGGCGTCGATATCGGCAAATTCTCTGCGCCGAACTTTGTCGATCTCGATGGCGATGGCGATCTGGATGCTGTGGTCGGAGAATATTACGGCACGCTGCGTAGCTTCGCCAATGACGGGGCGGGCGGCTTCACCGAACTGACCGGCGCGGCCAATCCGTTCGATGGCATCAATCTCGTCTATTCCACCTCCCCTAGCTTCGTCGATTTCGATGGCGATGGAGACATGGATGCCGTGGTCGGAGCGTATGGCGGCACGCTGTTCACGTTCGAGAACACCACGCCGCGTGGCCAGGCGATCACTGTGACGGTTCTGGCGCAGGACGATGCCGGGATCGCGCAGGCCGATACGTTCGCGACCGACGAGGCGACGCTGGTTGCGGGCGACCTGTTCGCGGACAATGGCGCGGGGGCGGACAGCAACGTCGACAGCGCGCTGACGGTGGCTGCGGTCAACGGTGTCGACACCAACGTCGACAACCAGATCGCGCTGGCATCGGGGGCGCTGCTGAAGGTAAATGCCGACGGGACGTTCGCTTACGATCCGAATGGCGCGTTCGACACGCTGACCGGGGTGACGGGGGCGACCAATTCGTTGGGGACCGACGGCTTCACCTATACGCTGGCGGGCGGCGGCACCGCGACCGCGACGATCACGATCGCGGGTCTCGGCAACGACCCGGCTTACGGCACCGCGGGCGACGACGTGATGGTCGGGACGAGCGGCGACGACCGCATCTTCGGCTATGGCGGCGCCGACACGATCGACGGCGGCGGGCGACGACGACCGGATCTTCATCGGCTCGACGCCGAACCGGATCATCGGCGGCGCCGGGACCGACACGTTGTTCCTGCTCGCGGGCGGCAGCGCGATGATCGGCAATGCGCAGATCTCGGGGATCGAGGCGGTCCAGGTCTATGACGGATCGAGCCTCGATCTGACCGGGGTCGGCGCCGGGATCGCGACGATCCGCTCGCGCAGCCTGTCGGGTGGCGGCGCGACGATCCACGGCAGCAACGCCGGCGACGTGATCTTCGGCGGCGCGGGCGCGGATACGCTCGACGGCGGCGTCGGGGACGACCGGATCAACGTCTACGCCACGCCCGCGTCGATCGCGGGTGGGGCGGGCGTGGATTCGCTTTACCTCCACGATGCGGTCTCGGCGACCTTCACCGACGCCACGCTGACCGGCGTCGCGCGCGTGTTCGTCTACGACGGCGGCAGCGTCGATGTGTCGCAGGTCACTGCGGGCTTCGATGTGCTGCGCTCGCTCAGCACCGCCACCGGGGGGGCGACGATCGTCGCGGGCAACCGTGCGGATGTCGTGTTCGGCGGTCTCGGCGCGGATACGCTGTCGGGCGGCGGCGGCGACGACCGGATCGGCGTCTCGGCGCAACCCGCGTATGTCGATGGCGGCGCGGGGACCGGCGACATCCTGCTGCTCGGCGGCGGCGCGTCCTACGTCTTCGACGACACCAGCCTGACGGGTGTCGAGCGCGTGTTCGTACGCGGCGATACCAGCGTCGATCTGTCGGCGGTCCATGCCGACCTCTCGATCAACACGATCGGCGACGCGGGCACGCAGAGCGCGGTCGTCGGCACCGCCGGGGCGAACCGGATCGTCGGCGGCGCGAGCGACGACACGCTCGACGGCGGCGGCGGCGCCGACGTGCTGCGCGGCGGCGCGGGGGCGGACACGTTCGCCTTCTCCTCGCTCGCCGACACCGTCGGCACGGGCGGCGCGATCGACCGCGTGTTCGACTTCAGCCGCACCCAGGGCGACACGATCGACCTCTCCGCGATCGACGCCGATCCCACCCGCGCCGGACAACAGACCTTCACCTTCATCGGCACCGATGCGTTCGGCACCGGCGGCGCCGACTATCAAGTCCGCGTCACCGGCAGCCAGAACGGCAACAGCTACATCCAGTTCGATACCGACCACGACGGCCGTACCGATTACACCATCTTCGTCCATTCCGACGCGCCGCTCACCAGCGGCGATATCGTCGTCTGACGGGGCGCACGGTATCTGACGGGAAATCCCGGCGCGTCGCAGAAGGGGGCAGGACGCCCAGGCTCCCGTTCGCTTCGATCTCGGGCCTGGGCAGCGGAACGATATGGCTCCGGCTTGCGACCTGATCCACGGCATCGGGGAAACCGCCTGCCGCCATGCGGTCTTCGGTCGCGGCTCGCGAGTGGTAGCGGAGGAGGGCTTCGGGCAATCCCCCCGACAGCGCGGTTCGTGCTGACTGCGGAAGGGGACTGACGGCCCGCCGCGTCGATCATCAGCCCCGCTGGGCTTGCGCCTCTCGCTGTGTTTTGAGCGCGAGATTGTAGATGCGCTCGGCGTCCTCGATGTCATCGAACGCGGGTGCGAGAAACTGGCTCGCCCCCGGCCAACTCGGCGGCATCATCCCGAACATGCCGGTCGATCCGAACTGAACCGTCCCTCGGCCACTCCGCCGCCCTCGGAACCGGATTTCGGGCGCGGCGGCAAGGTTTACTGACCTCCGGTTGGTGCGGAGCAGCCCGCCCTCGATCACCGCCCGTTGTGTAGTCAAATAGTAGTGGACGCGCCGCCGCGCTGCCGATCAACAAGGAAGCGACCGAACAGCATGTAAAGCCCGACCATCAAGAACACCGGCATGATGACATACGCGAGAGGGTCGACTTCCTTCATCTCGCCGGTGAAGGCGAGCACGAACATCATCGTGACCATGAAGAGCCAGAACGCCGCGAACGGCACGGCGAAGGCGTCCTGCGGCGCAAGGCGGAATCCTTGCGTGGGCTGGCCCTGCCAGATGATCCGTTCACCGGGTGCGAGGTCCATGGTCATAGCTCGGTGATACACGAGCAGCGTTTCGCGGGAAGAACAATCCTCATGCGGCGAGTGCCCGGTAGACGCTCGTCCTTCCGATGCCGAGCAGGCCAGCAATCTCGGTCGGGCTGATGCCTTGCCCGTGGAGTTTGCGCACCTTGGCGTAGTCGATGCTGGCAGAACGGCCCTTGTAGCGCCCCTCCTGCTTTGCGCGGGCGATGCCTACCGCCTGCCGCTCGGCACGCAGGTCCGTCTCGAACGACGCCACCGCGCCAAGGATCGACAAGGTGAGCTTGCCGGTGGGAGTTGTCGTGTCCACGCCCGCCTGCGCGAGGCAGCGAAAACCGACGCCCTTCGCCTCCAAGGTTGCGAGCAAGTTGTGGAGGTCCTGCGTCGAACGCGCAAAACGGTCGAGCCGCGACACGACAATGATGTCGCCCGTGCGCGCGGCCTTCATGGCGTCGTGGAGCGCTTCGCGATCCGTCGCCTGCCGACCGGACTTTTTCTCGCTGTAGATCTGCTCGCAACCGGCAGCGCGGAGCGCCTCCTCCTGAACGGTGAGATCCTGCCCCGTGCTGCTCACCCTCGCGTAGCCGATCAACATCGCGCTGTTCCGTATAGATTGAAGACCCTAACGGTATGTTCCGAAAGGGTCCCCGTGTCAAGCTATTCGGAACAGGTTTCATCGCCGCATCGCGCACCTGTTCAGGTATACCCTGTCGGATGCGATCACCCCTGCGAGGTCAGCTTCGCCTTCGCGGCTTGCTCTGACTGGTTCCCGGTTCGCAAAGCGTCCTGATACTTATGGGCAGCACTGTTCTTCTTCCGTCGAGCGTTGTCGATCTGCTGGTTCGCCTTCAACCGCTTCTGCGCTGCCTTTATCGCGTCGTCTGCTTTGGATTCGATGATGTCTTTGTATCTCACTTTCTTCTCCTTTGAGCATTACTTTCCATTACCCTCCTGACGGAGGGCGATGGCGTCTGGTGATTTCACGGCGATCTCGGTCCTGCTGGTATCAACAGACGACGGTCGAACGACGAGGTCGGTTGTCACGCCGACAGCGGCAGCATGACGATCCGGTCGGTGTCGTCGGTCTGCCAGACATCCTTGAAGGTGTAGCTGTGCCACCCCTTCGCGCCGTGGATCGGTTCCACGACGCAGGTTCCGCTGGCGACCAGCGTCCGCCAGATGTTCCGATCCGGGCCGCGCCGCCTCTCCCCGGCGAACAGCGCCTCGAACTTCGACCAGTCGTCCGGGGCGACCTTGAAGGCTCCGTGAATATGGCCCGTCAGCAAGGAACCCTCCACGATGCCCAGCGCCGGTGTCTGGCGCGCGCGATTCTGGGCGAGGTTGAACCCGCGCCCAATCATGCGGCGCTGGACAAGCATGTGCGCCCTAACGAACAGACGATGAAGTGCGGCGACGGACTTCGTTAAGTTTGCGTCGTTGGGCTTGAAGGTGATGGCGTGAGTGAAGCCTTGATCTGACAGGAAGTTTAACCAACTGGACTTGAGTTTTATTTTCGACATCAGTGGACGATACCAGAAGCCATCCCGCACAATCAATAAATCAATCTGCGCTTCGTGCGATTTTATTTATGGAAACGAATCGAGCTACTCTGTCAAGATCAAGGAATGGATCACTCTAACGACATAGACAAACACATCGAGGCGCGGCGCGAGTTCGTGCGCGACCTCGCGCAAGCACTTGCGAAGATCGTCGCCGCCGCCGACTATGCTGCCGAAACGGCCTATCCGGAGTCGAGTTAATGACGCCCGCCATCGGCGCGATCTACGCGCGCTACAGTTCGGACCTTCAAGACGAGACCTCCATCGACGATCAGGTGGCGCTGTCCGAGCGACGGGCCGCTGGCAACGGTCACAGCATACCCGAGTCGAACCGCTTCCCCGACTACGCCAAGAGCGGCGCGTCGGTCTTGCTGCGCGACGGCTACAAGGCGATGATGAAGGCCGCATACGACGGCGACTTCACCGTCCTGTATATCGAGAATGTCTCGCGCCTTTCGCGAAACAACGGCGATGTCCAGAAGGCTATCGAGCACCTGACCTTCCTCGACATCACGGTCATCGAAGCGGCAACCAACACCGTCCTCGACCCGATGAGTGCGGCGGTAAAGGGGCTGGTGGCGCATCTCACGCGCGAACAGACGGCCCAGATGGTTCGACGCGGCCTCGACGGCATTGTGCGCAGCGGTATGACGGCGGGCGGTCGCGCCTATGGCTATCAATCAGCACCGCGACATGCCCACGAAAAGCGGCGCGGTGGCATCCTGCTGATCGTCGAGAGTGAGGCGCTGATCGTCGTTGAGATTTACGAGCGCTATGCAGCCGGAGAAACCCCACGCTCCATCGCTGCCGATCTCAACCGTCGTCGCGTGAAACCTCCGCGCGGTAGCCGATGGTCTGCGTCGTGCATCCACGGCGAGACGGCACGCGGCAGCGGTATCTTGAACAACGAACTCTATGTCGGTCATATCGTTTGGAACAAGAGCCGGATGGTGGTCAACCCGAACACCGGAAAGCGCGTGTCCCGGCGTAATGATCCTGCGGAGTGGGTGCGTGTCGAGGCCGAGCAACTGCGCATCGTGTCGGACCTTCTTTGGGACGCTGTCGTGGCACGCAAGGGAAAGAAGCGGGAAGAGCCGCCGCAGCGTGCTCGCGCCGCCAAGCGCGTATTAAGCGGGCTGCTTCGCTGCGGTGCGTGCGGCAGCGGCATGTCCACGAAGGGTGCGGACAAGACTGGCCGCACCAGACTCCAGTGCTCGCGCCATAAAGAGAGCAGCGATTGCCCAGACCCGCGCAGTTACTACATCGACGAGATCGAGGCACGGGTGCTCGGCTTGCTGCGGCGCGAACTTCAGGAACCCGACGCGATCCGCGACTTCCTTGCCGCATACGAAACGGAGATGAAGCGATTGCGCATGTCATCGACGACGCAGCGCGCGTCGAACGAAGCGGAACTCGCAAGGGCTTCGGCCCGCGCTACCCGCCTGAACGACATGCTGATGGATGGGTTCGGGGATCGCGTCCGCGTCAACGACGAACTTCAAATCCTTCTGGTGCGTGAGAGCGAGTTGAAACTCCGGCTGGCCGCGATGGCGGTGCCGAGCGTCGTCATCCTTCATCCCGGCGCGCGCGAGCGCTATCTCACCGCCGTTGCCCGTCTTCATGAAACGCTTGGCAGCGACGGCGAAACGGAAGCAGCCAAAGTGGTGCGCGAGGTGATTGAGACGGTGGTGCTTCACCCCGCTGGCGCGTCGCGCAATCGCCACACGCCGTCGCCGAAAATCGAGATCATTGGGAGGTTAGAGGCGCTGATTGGTCAACGTTTTCTTCTTCCCAGTGCTGCGGGTGACAACGAGGCAATCGCCTCGTTGCCCCCAGCATATCGCCTCGCGAGTGGTTCCATCCGGCCTCCCTCTGTCGGGGGGATGAATGGTAGCGGAGGAGGGACTTGAACCCCCGACCCCAGGATTATGATTCCCGTGCTCTAACCAGCTGAGCTACTCCGCCGCACCAGGTCCGCCTGGCGGCGCGCTTCACTCGCGAAGGCGCGGGCTATAGCAGCGCCGTTACCCGGTCAAGGCGCGAACATATGCCGCGACAGCGGCTCCCACGGCCCGCCGCGATACCAATACGCCGCAAGGCCCGCGATCGCGATCGGCCGCGCGCGAAAGCCTTGCGACAGGTCCGCCAGCAGCGCCTTGGCGACGGCCGGTGCAACCTTGTTCTGCACCGTGACATGCGCGCGCCAGCCTGCTTGGTCCTGCGGTGTCAGCAGCCCCGAAAAGGCGCCGGCCAGCCGTTCGCGGATCGCCGCGAGACCGGCGCTGTCGATCCGGAACGCGACGCCGCTGCCCAGCGAATATGGCGCCACCAGAGTCGCGCGCGGCCGCGAAACGCCGCGCGTCTCGTCGGTCAGTCTGCGCTTCACCTCATCCGCCACCGACGGCGGCAGGTGGTGGAACATCGTCAGATGCGCCACGAGATAGTTGCGCTCGGGCGGAAAATGCGCGCGGCGCAACGCGTCGAGCCAAGCTTGGTCCACGTCGCCAAGCATCGCGGCGACGATGATCGGCGCGTTCATCGCTCGATCGGCACGCGTCGAAACGCGCTTCCCCGGCAAAGGCCGGGGCCCAGTCGGATCGGTCGAGGTAACGAAGCGCATCGCTTGTTCAGCCCTGATCTCCCAACTGGACCCCGGCCTCCGCCGGGGAAGCGATCCCGATTGGAACGGCTTCGCTTCAATCCCGTAACACCCGCCTCAAATCTCGATCTGACTGCCCAGTTCGACCACCCGGTTGGTCGGTAGCCGGAAGAATTCCATCGCGCTTTCCGCGTTGCGCAGCATCCATGCGAACAGTTTCTCGCGCCAGATCGCCATCCCCGGCCGCTGCGACGCGAGCAAAGTCTGGCGCGACAGGAAGAAGCTCGTCTCCATCATCTTGAAATCGGTGCCGCAGGACTTGAGCGTCTTCAGGCACGCCGGAACGTTGGGGTCCTCCATGAAGCCGTACCGCAGAATGACGCGGTGGAAGCCCTGCCCCAGATCCTCGTGGAGGAACCGGTCCTCCTCGGGATATGCGGGAAACTCGGTCACCTTGACGGTCAACAGGATGATGCGCTCGTGCAGCACCTTGTTGTGCTTCAGATTGTGCAGCAGCGCGGGCGGGACGCCCTCGGGGGTCGAGGTCATGAACACCGCGGTGCCGGGGACACGCGTCGCCGAATTGGCGGCGGACCCGACGAAGACCTTGATCGGCATCGCCGCCTCGCGCATCCGCGCCACCATCAGCGCGCGGCCCTTCGACCACGTCGTCAGGAAGGTGAAGACGATCATCCCGACGAGCAACGGGAACCAGCCGCCCGACGGCACCTTGGTCAGGTTCGCGCTGAGATACGCGCCATCGACCAGGAAGAAGAGTGCGAGCAGCGGATACGCGTAATATTTCGGCCAATGCCACAGCCGCCGCAGCAACACGCCGAGCAGGCAGGTGTCGATCGTCATCGCGCCCGTCACCGCGATGCCGTACGCCGAGGTCAATGCCGACGACGTCTGGAAGAACAGGACGAGCAGGATCACCATGATCATCAGCGCCCAGTTGACGATCGGGATATAGATCTGCCCGACCGTCACCGCGCTGGTATGCTCGATCCGCAACCGCGGCACGAAGCCGAGCTGGATCGCCTGGTGCGTCACCGAAAACGCGCCCGAGATCACCGCCTGGCTGGCGATCACCGCCGCCATCGTTGCCAGCACGACCAGCGGCAACTGGAGCACGTCGGGCGCGAGCTGGTAGAACGGGCTTTCCAGCGCAACCGCGCCGTCGCGGAACAGCAGCGCCCCCTGCCCCATGTAATTCGCCATCAGCGCGGGCAGCACGAACCACAGCCACGACAGGCGGATCGGCTTGCGCCCGAAATGCCCCATGTCGGCGTAGAGCGCCTCCGCGCCGGTCACCGCCAGCACGACCGACCCCAGCGCGAGGAACGCGCGCAGCGGATCGAGCAGGAAGAACGCGACCGCATAATGCGGCGAGAACCCCCAGAGGATGCCGGGCGTCTTCGCGATGCTCATCACGCCAAGTACCGCGATCACCGCGAAATACAGCAGCATCACCGGCCCGAAGAACAAGCCGACGCGGTTCGTCCCGCTGCGCTGGATCATGAACAGGCCGATCAGGATGACGATCGCGATCGGCATCACCCATCCGCCGAACCCCGGAGCAGCGACGGCGATGCCCTCCACGGCGGACAGCACCGACACCGCGGGCGTGATCATGCTGTCGCCGTAGAACAAGGCGGTCGCGAACACCCCGAGCAGGATGATGCCGTTGGTCCAGCGCTGCGTCTTGGTCTTGCCCGAAACCAGCGCGAGCAGCGCCAGGCTGCCGCCCTCGCCCTTGTTGTCGGCACGCATGATAATCGAGACGTATTTCATCGTCACGACGATCATCATCGACCAGAACATCAGGCTGACGACGCCCATGATATGCGCCGGATCGAGCGCGAGCTTGTGGTGCCCCGCAAACGTCTCGCGAAACGCATAGAGCGGGCTCGTCCCGATATCGCCGAAGACAACGCCGATCGCGCCGACCGCGAGCTTCAGCACGCCGTCGGGATGTCCGTGTGCGCCATGAATCGAAGCGGCGGGTTCGCCACTAGCGGGGGCATCGCTCACCGGAGGATCGATCGATCCGGGTAGAAAACCGCAATCGGCATGTTGACCTGTAAACGCCCCTGTTATGCCGCGAGCGCCTATCACGCGCCCTTATGCCGAGCAACGGGACAATCCCGATAACCGCCGCTATGGGCGATGCGGTATCAACCGTTACCAGGAGCGCAATCGATGCGAGTCGGTGTCCCCAAGGAAATCAAGAATCACGAATACCGCGTGGGCCTTACCCCCGCATCGGTGGCCGAGCTCGTCGCCGCGGGGCATGAGGTCATCGTCGAGACCAAAGCCGGCTGCGGCATCGACTTCGACGACGCCGACTATGCCGATGTCGGCGCGCAGATCCTGCCAGACGCCAAATCGGTCTTCGCCGCCGCCGACATGATCGTGAAGGTCAAGGAACCGCAAGCCGTCGAGATCGCGATGCTGGAGCCACGCCACCTCCTCTTCACCTACCTCCACCTCGCCGCCGACAAACCGCAGGCCGAGGGGCTGATGAAATCGGGCGCGACCTGCATCGCCTATGAAACCGTCACCGACGACCGCCGCGGCCTCCCCCTCCTCAAGCCGATGAGCGAAGTCGCGGGCCGCATGTCGGTCCAGGTCGGCGCGCATTATCTCGAAAAGGAACAGGGCGGCCGCGGCGTCCTCCTGGGCGGCGTCCCCGGCGTCCCCCCCGCCGAAGTTGCGATCCTCGGCGGCGGCATCTCGGGCGTCAACGCCGCGCAGATGGCGGTCGGCATGCGCGCCGACGTCACCATCTACGACATCTCGAACGACCGCCTCGCCGAACTCGACATGTTCTTCTCCAGCCAGATCAAGACCGCCTACGCGTCCAAAGCCGCGATCGCCGCCGCGGTAAAGAGCGCCAGCCTCGTCATCGGCGCGGTCCTCATCCCCGGCGCCGCCGCGCCGAAACTCGTCACCCGCGACATGCTGAAGACGATGAAACGCGGCAGCGTCCTCGTCGACATCGCGATCGATCAGGGCGGCTGCTTCGAGACCAGCCACGCGACCACCCACGAAGACCCTGTGTTCGAGATCGACGGGGTGATCCATTATTGCGTCGCCAACATGCCCGGCGCGGTCTCACGCACTTCGGCGTTCGCGCTCAACAACGCGACGTTGCCGTTCGCGCTCCGCCTCGCGAACATGGGCGCCGAAACCGCGATGAACGCCGACCCGCACCTCGCCGCCGGCCTCAACGTCTACAACGGCAAAATCACTTATAAGGCCGTCGCCGACGACCTCGGCCTCCCTTATCAGGCCTGGGCCGCCTGACAGGGAACGAACGCGGAACGTGGGGGTTTGGGAGTCGCGAAAGGATCATCCCATGACCGACCTCCCCAACCCCAAGGAATCCCCGACCGGCAACGCCGAGAAAAATCCCGACGACTGGACCACCGGCGACGAAGCGATGACCGGCGCGCAGGCAAGCTACCTCAAGACGCTGAGCGAGGAAGCCCACGAAGACTTCGACGAAACGCTGACCAAGGCCGACGCCTCGAAACGCATCGACGAACTGCAAGCCAAGACCGGCCGCGGCCAATAACCCAAAAGCCCCTCCCTTGAAGCGGACGGGTAAAACGAATGCCCCCTTTCCTACAACACACCAGATAGGTTAAGCGCCGAGCCTTGCAAAACTGGCTTCCCTGCCCCGACTCGTCCCCCGCCGACCTGACCAAATTCCCCTCGGTCCCGCGAAAATACCGCTACGACCGCTGGACCGCCGGGTGCCAGCACGCCTTCATCGCCGAACTCGCACAAACCGGATCGGTAAAGTCCGCCGCCAAACGCATCAACATGAGCAGCGAGGGAGCCTATTACCTCCGCCGCCAGCCCGGCGCCGACGGCTTCCGCGCCGCGTGGAACGCCGCGCTCGCCACCGGCGTCCAGCGCCTCACCGACATCGCGATCGACCGCGCGGTGGAGGGCGTCCCCGTCCCCATCTTCACAACGGCGAGCAGGTCGGCGAGAAACGCTGGTACAACGATCGCCTGCTGATGTTCGTGATGCGGCATCACCTCCGCGCGACGTACGACGCCCGCCCGCTCCCCGGCGGCACGAAGAACCCCGAGATGATCGCGCGCGAGGCGGCGGAGAACTGCCCCGTCTGCAATGCCCGCGCCGAAACCGAATCGAAGGAGACCAAGGAGAAGGTCGCTTTCCTCGGCGAATTCCTGCACCGCTACGACCTGAAGGTCGCCGCCGAACGCCGCCACCGCCTCGCCGGAGAGATCGTCGCCACCGATTTCGTCCTGCGGCAACTCACCCATATCGAACTGATCCTCGACGGCGGCGGCTGCGGCCCGGACCCGCTCGAACGCTACACCACCCGCCCCGGCGCCCCCGGTTCCAGCCCCCAGCAGATCAACGCCAGCCCAATCAGCCAGGAACTCGACCGCCGCCGCCGCGCGATCTGGGCCAAAGCCGGCGACCCACCCCGCCCCCGCCTCGCCCTCTCGCAGTGGCGGTGGTTTATCCGCTGGAGTTCCGACATTCTGCGACGACTGAGATCGCGTCTCTCTTTGATTTTGCTCCTCTCCGGTATCGGATCGAAGGGGAAAGTGGTGTATCAAGCGACTGGTATGAGGGTACTGCGCGAGAGATCCTAGGGACCCTAAGACGCGCTCGAGACGCGCTTGCGAATGAAGATGCGCTAGGCCCGCGCGCACGCGATTTCTCGCATCGGCGAGCACGGTCGCCTCCGCCGAGGAGGCGTCCGCAAACTTGCCTTCAATCGCTACGCGAAGGCCGCCAAGTAGAACAAGATATCTGGACGATGCATCCCTCCCCTCTCGATGGTTTCGGCGTTTGCCTCCACACCAAGGCGAGAAATAATAATCGCGAGCTGAGTATTTACCGCCTCTTCCCGATTACGCTGCTGAGGTGGCATTTCGCTGTCGTCCTGAATGGTTAGCTGGGATATCTCGTTGAGTGTAGATTATCTATTCCTCCCCCATCCGCAACGCCGCGATAAACGCCTCCTGCGGGATGCTCACGCTCCCATATTCGCGCATCTTCAGCTTGCCCTTCTTCTGCTTGTCCAGCAGCTTCCTCTTGCGCGTCGCGTCGCCGCCGTAGCATTTCGCGGTCACGTCCTTGCGCATCGCGCTGATCGTCTCGCGCGCGATCACCTTGCCGCCGATCGCCGCCTGGATCGGGATCTTGAACAGATGCCGCGGGATCAGGTCCTTCAGCCGCTCGACCATGCCGCGCCCGCGTACTTCCGCGGTGCCGCGGTGGACGATCATGCTCAGCGCATCGACCGGCTCCTCGTTGACCAGGATGCCCATCTTGACGAGGTCGCCCTCGCGATAGCCGATCTGGTGATAGTCGAAGCTCGCATAGCCCTTCGACAGCGATTTCAGCCGGTCGTAGAAATCGAACACCACTTCGTTCAGCGGCAGTTCGTATGTGGCTTGCGCCCGCCCGCCGACATACGTCAGGTTCTTCTGCACCCCGCGCCGGTCCTGACACAGCTTCAGGATGCTGCCGAGATATTCGTCGGGGACGTAGATCGTCGCCTCGATCCACGGCTCGGCGATGCTCTCGATCTTGTTGGGCTCGGGCATGTCGGCGGGATTGTGCAGCTCGATATGCCCCTGCCCGTGCGTCAGTTCGATCTGATAGACCACGCTCGGCGCGGTGGTGATCAGGTCGAGATCATATTCGCGCGTCAGCCGCTCCTGGATGATTTCCAGATGGAGCAGCCCGAGGAACCCGCAGCGGAAGCCGAAGCCAAGCGCCGCGCTCGTCTCCATCTCGAAACTGAAACTCGCGTCGTTCAGCCTGAGCTTGCTGATCGATTCGCGCAGTTTCTCGAAATCGTTGGCATCGACCGGGAACAGCCCGCAGAACACCACCGGCTGGACTTCCTTGAACCCCGCGAGCGCCTCCGTGGCGGGGCGTTTCGCGTCGGTCAGCGTGTCGCCGACGCGCGCCTGCGCGACGTCCTTGATCTGTGCGGTGATGAAGCCGATCTCGCCGGTACCGAGTTCGGTCAGCTGCTCGATCTTGGGGCGGAAACAGCCGACGCGGTCGATCAGGTGCAGCGTCCCCGCCTGCATGAACTTGATCTGCTGGCCTTTTTTCAGCACCCCGTCGATGACGCGCACGAGGATGACGACGCCGAGATACGGGTCGTACCAGCTGTCGACCAGCATCGCCTTGAGCGGCGCGGCGGCATCCCCCTTCGGCGGCGGGATTTTCGCCACGACCGCGTCGAGCACTTCGGTGATCCCGATCCCCGATTTCGCGCTGGTCAGCACCGCTTCGGACGCGTCGAGCCCGATCACTTCTTCGATCTCGGCGCGCACTTTCTCGGGTTCGGCGGCGGGCAGATCGATCTTGTTGATGACGGGGACGATCTCATGATCGTGCTCGATCGACTGATAGACGTTGGCGAGCGTCTGCGCCTCCACCCCCTGCGCCGCATCGACGACCAGCAAAGCGCCTTCGCACGCGGCGAGCGACCGCGAGACCTCGTAAGCGAAATCGACGTGCCCCGGCGTGTCCATCAGATTGAGCGTGTAGCCCTTCCAGTCGAGCCGCACCGTCTGCGCCTTGATGGTGATCCCGCGCTCTTTCTCGATGTCCATGTTATCAAGGACTTGCTCGGACATCTCGCGGTCGGTCAGCCCCCCGGTCGCCTGGATCAGGCGATCCGCGAGCGTCGACTTGCCATGGTCGATATGCGCGATGATCGAGAAATTGCGGATCTTGGAAAGGTCGGTCGTCATGTCGCGCCGCGCCTAGCGCACGCCGGTTGTCGGTGCTAGGGGAACCGACGGGGTAGCGTTCGACATCAACGGGTCCGCAAGCCGAAGTACGGCGCGGACGATTCGCTGGGGGTATCTTACATGCAGGGTTTCTTGCTTTCCGCAGGCATGGTCGCGCTCGCGTTGACCGCAACCGACGCTTCGGCGCAGTTGGCCAGACCATCCAAGACGCAAAAGACGCAAGAAGCGACGATGAACGACGTGCCGCATTGCTATCGCAAGCTCGGCACGATCTCGGTCGTCGATGGCGACGATCCGTCGGGCTGGACGCAATATCATCTCGCCGGGCCGCAGAAACTGTTGAAGGTGATGGTCGCGCGGTCGGGGTGTTTCAATCTCGTCGATCGCGGCAGCGGCCTGCAAGCGGCGCAGCTCGAACGCGGCATCGGCGGCGATCTCGGGCTGCAGCGCGGCTCGAACGTCGGCCAGGGCCAGATCAAGGCGGCGGACTACGTTCTCGTCGCCGAACTCCAGGCGTCGAACAGCAACTCGGGTGGCAGCGCGGTCGGCGCGGGCATCGGCGGCCTGCTCGGCGGGCGCTTCGGCGCGCTGGCGGGCGGGGTCGGCAGCAAGAAGATGGAGGCGAACACCGTCCTGTCGATCACCAACGTCCGCACCACAGAGACGATCGCGACGACCGACGGCTATGCCGCCAAGAAGAGCATCACCTTCGGGGTCGGCGGTGGCGCGGGTTTCCTCGGTGGTGGGCTCGGCGCGGTCGGCGGCGGCTATGACAATACCGATATCGGCCGGATTGTCACGCTGGCTTTCATTCAGGCCTATTCGAAGCTCGTGAACGAACTCGGTCTCGTCCAACCCGGCGATGTCGGCACCGCGCAGGCGGCGCCGAAGAAGACCTTCACTGCGCAGGGCCCGGTCGGGATGCACGTCGCCGCCGTGGCTTCGGCGAAGACAATCCGGACGCTGCCGCCCGGCGCCATTGTTTATCCCACCGGCAAGCAGGAAGGCCTGTGGTGGGAAGTCGCCGACGAGAACGACAATGTCGGCTGGGTCATCAATACGCGGCTTGCACCCTCGAACTGAAGACGGTGTCGTCGGCGCCTTATGTCGAGGCGCCGGCGAAGTTGTGGAGTGCCTCCAAAGCGTTGAGATAGCGCCTTGTGCCCTCCCCGCCGATCAGCGCCCAAGGCACCCCACGCCGCTCCAGTTCGCGCTTCGAAAGATCGAAGAACCGCGCGCGCTCCGCCTCCCCGCCGAACACCCGCGACCCGTCCGCCTCCCACGGCAGATCAATATCGAACAGCAGATACAGATCGGCGGTGTTCGACCATGCGTCGAACCACCGGTCGCGCCGCCCGAACATCATGTCCGCCCACACCGCGCTCATCAGCGGGTCGGTATCGAGGATGACGGGAAATCGCCCCTGCCCCACCGCCGCGTGCGTCTTGGCGTCCTGGCCGATCGCGATCTGGACGAGATCGGCCATCGCCAGATCGGTGCCGAACCGCTCGCAATAGGTCCGCCCGAATTCGGCGACGCAGATCGAATCGAAATGCTGCGCGAGCCGCGGCGCCATCGTCGATTTGCCGGTGCTCTCGGGGCCATGCAGGCAGATCGTGCGGAGAGTCACGCGCGCGTCACTCGCATCGCGCGCCGCCAGCCGATATAGCCCCAGACCGACAGCGCGAGATAGATCACGTACAGCCCCGCAAACGCCCAGAGATGCTTAGCGAGGTAAAGCGGCACCGAGGCGACGTCCACCGCGATCCAGATCAGCCAATTCTCCAGCTTGCGCCGCGCCATCAATATCTGCGCAGCGACGCTCGCGATCGCGATCCCCGCATCCCACCACGGATAGGACGCGTCGGTCAGCCGATGCATCGCCGCACCCCAAAGCAACGTCGCCGCTACCCAGAACGCAAGCCAGCGGATGCGGGAGCCGACGCTCATCGTCTCGACCGCAACTTCGCCGGCCGCCGCGCGCGATCGATTCCAGTTCCACCAGCCATAAAGATTGGCGGCGACGAAAAACGCCTGGAGCAACGCATCGCTATAAAGGTGCTGCTCCATCACGACGATGCCGAGCAGGACCACCGATCCGATCGCGGTCGGGAACGTCCAGACGCTGCGCACCGCGCCGAGCGCCACGCACAGCACGCCAAGCACAGTCGCGATCCATTCGGCCAACCCCATCGATCCGGCGTAGCGGCGCTTGCCCTATGTCGCCAAGCGCCTAGTTTGCGCGCCCAAGAGGAGAGCATATGCGCCACGTCGCGGTGATCGGATCAGGGCCCGCCGGCTATTACACCGCCGAGGCCTGTCAGAAGATCTTCGGCGACGCGGTGCGGGTCGACATCATCGATCGTCTGCCCGTCCCCTACGGCCTGATCCGCACCGGCGTCGCGCCCGATCACCAGTCGATCAAGGGCGTGTCGCGCCGCTACGAGACGACCGCGCTCAGCGACAACGTCCGCTTCGTCGGCAACGTCACGGTCGGCAAAGACGTATCGATCGCGGAATTGGCCGCGCTCTACGACGCGGTCGTCGTCGCGACCGGCGCGCCCGCCGATCGCGCGCTCGGCATCCCCGGCGACGATCTCCCCGGTGTCGTCGGTTCGGCCGCGTTCGTCGGCTGGTACAACGGCCATCCCGATTTCGCGGAGCTTGCGCCTGTGCTCGACGGCCCCGGCGCGGTCGTCGTCGGGGCGGGCAATGTCGCGCTCGACGTGGCGCGGATTCTCGCCAAGACGGCGGAAGAATTCACCGGCTCGGACATCGTCGCACATGCGCTCGACGGGCTCGGCAAGCACGCGATCGAGACGATCACGATCCTCGCCCGCCGTGGCCCTCACGCGATCGCTATGACCCCCAAGGAGTTGGGCGAACTCGGCCATCTCTCCCGCGCCGTCCCGACCGTCGATCCTGCCGATCTCCCGCCGATCGAAGCGGATGCCGCGCTCGATCCGGGCCTGCGCAAGTCGGTTACGCATCTCCGCGGGTTCGCCGAACGGAGCGACCTGAAGGCTATCACGGTCGCGTTCGACTTCTACGCGATGCCGGTAGCGATCGAGGGTACAGACCATGTCGAACGCGTCATCGTCGAAAGGACCATCATCGACGAGGCGGGCCGCGCCTGCGGAACCGGCGAGACCTATGCGATCCCCGCGGGCATGGTGGTCAGCTGCATCGGCTATCGCACGCCGCCGATCGCCGGCCTGCCCTATGACGAGGCACTCGGCCGCTTCGCCAACGACGAGGGCCGGATCGCGCCCGGCCTTTATGCGGTCGGCTGGGCACGGCGCGGCCCGACCGGGACGATCGGCACCAACCGTCCCGACGGCGCCCTGATCGCCGAGCATATCGCCGCCGACACAATGGACGACAGCGGCAAGGCGGGCCGCCCCGGTCTCGACGCGCTTCTCGCCGGGCGCGACGTCGATGTCGTCACCTTCAAGGACTGGCAGGACATCGAAAGGGCGGAGATCGCCAACGCGCGCGCCGGGTCTCCGCGCGAGAAATTCACCTCGCTCGATGCGATGCTGGCCGCGCGCGGTGTGTGATCGCATTGTCGCAAACGATATTGTCTTCAGCTCACGGCCGCCGATCAGGTGATTGCCTATCGGATAGACGCTACGAATACCCTCAATCGGCGAGATCACCGTCTTCGTCCGCCTCATCCGCGGAGAACAAATTGGACCAGCGCCCGCGAAGTGCCAGGCTCGCGGGATGGCCGGTAAGGACCTCGGTAATTTGGCGGCCGTAAAATTCGGCCCATCGTGCCTTGAACGACGGGTATTTCTCACCGGTCGCGCGTCTGGGCCCTTCGACCAGAACCGGTACGAGTTGTGTTCCTTCGCGAACGACATTCAACCACACGGTTCGGGCATCAGCCTCGAATGCAAGAAAGGCAGCGCCTTCGCCGATCAACCGCGAGGCTCCCAAAACTTCGAGCATTTCGGTCAGCTTTCCCGCCGGGCCGTCCGGAGCAACGAGCAAGGGTTTGCCATCTTGCAGATCCCTGAACGCGGCAAACAACGCACTGCGACCTTTGTCGTTCGGCGACGGTCCGCCGCGTCGCGTGTGCCGCCCACGAATTGCCGCGCTGCTCGGTATCTGCGCATAGAGAAAGCGCGTGATCGAGAGAAACCCGCTGTGAAAAACCAAGCAGACGATCCGATCCGCGTCGCGTATTTCACGCGCGATGGCGTCCCATGCGCCGGGGCGGATCGGCGCCAGCACTGCAGCGCCCGGTAAGCCGATTTCGTTCCTGTCATTGACGATTTGGTCGATGACGAACGCCTGACGCACCTGCGATTCCCACTCGTCGCGCTCCACGCCTGACCGACTCACCGCAAAAAGGCGATCCAGCGCGACCGGATCGGGCACGACACGGTGCGCCATGCGATCCGCGACCGCCAGGATATCGATGTCGGCAGGACATTCCTCGAAGCCGTATTTCAGTCGGACGAGGGTCTTGGACTCGACCAATAGATCACGATATCCGCTAAGCCTGTCCGGTACCGTCCAATGGATTGCGTCGTCGCCGATTTCCTGCAACCGCCGATCGACGATCCGCTCCGCGAAATTCAGTCGATCGCGGCGCCTTGCGAGTTCAAGCATCTCGGCAATCTGACCGAACGACGGAACCTCCGTCTCGATCGCTTCGCGAAGCGCACGGAAGTCGTCGTCCCCGCCGCCGCCACGTTTCCGGGCTCGCCCGGAAACGCGATCCGCGTCGGCCATCCTGGTGCGACGTCCGCCCGCGGCTTGCTTGCCATGCCGCCGCGAGCCGGCTCGATCGCGCGAAACGCGCCCGCTTTCGACGTCGGTCATAGCAGCGGCATCGACGATCTGGCCTTCCAGGCGGGTTCGAACCGGTGCGCTAGTCCGGGATCGCACCCGACAAGTCAACGACATCGAAGACCGCGTGGCAACAACCGGATCGACGAGACGGGACGCACGCGCGCGGCGCGACTCGCGCACGCTTGCGAATGCGAAGGCGGCTGGCTATACGCGCGCCTCCAAGCGTTCCGGTCGGCGCCAAGCCTGCCGTGCGGACTCCGTCGGGGAGTAGCTCAGCCTGGTAGAGCACTGCCTTCGGGAGGCAGGGGCCGGAGGTTCGAATCCTCTCTTCCCGACCATTCGTCGAACCTGCGCGACGCGGGACCGGGCGAGCGTCTAGTTGCGCTGAGCGTGCGACCATCTAAGGGGAAACGCCTGGTCGGGTTTACGAAATCCGGCGCTCTTCCTCGTATTTCATCGGAGTATCCTTCCCCCCATGTCACGCAAAGCGATCGTTCATATCGGGCCGATGAAAACGGGATCGAGCTCGATTCAGTCCTGGCTCAATCGGGCGCGGGAGCCTTTGCTGGAGGCGGGTTTTCTGGTGCCCGCCGCCATCGGCGCGCCCAACATGTCGCGCCTGTCCTATTTGGCGCAAATCCACGCCGCCGGGGAGAAGTTCACCAAGCGCGATTCGGAGCGCCTCGCCGCGTTGCGCGAGGAGATCACGTCACAACCCGACTCGGTCCACACCGTCATTTTCTCGGGCGAAATGCTGGCGCACCATCTGAGACGCCCTAACGATCTCGCAGCCTTCAAATCGATGCTCGACGAGTTTTTCGATGAATATGTGATCCTGCTCTACCTGCGTCGTCAGGACGAACTTTCGCTGTCGCGTTATTCGACCGCGCTGAAACACGGCTACAAACGGGCACTACCGCTGTCGTCGGCGCTTGATTACGAAAAGATTCTCCTTCCCTGGGGGGAGACCTTCGGCCGAGACTCGATTCGGGCACGCATATTTGAGCGAGACGCCATGCCGGACGGCGATGTCGTTCAAGATTTCGCCGAGGCTCTCGGGCTATCCGCGGTGCGAATGGGCGACAAACCCCTCAGTCGCAACTCGTCGATCCGGCCCGAGGCCCAGGTCTTTCTTGCCGATCTGGCGGAGCGCGTTCGACAAGCGGGATTTGCCGGAGTCTTCATGGACGTGGCGGGCCACGAGGCGATGATCAAACGGATAGGTCAGGAGTTCAAGGGCCGGGGCGCGAAACCCGCGCGCGCAGAGGCTCTCGCGTTCTTCGAAGAGATGCGCGAATCCAACGAACGCATTCGCCATGAATGGTTCCCCGATCGAGAGACGCTCTTCTCCGAGGATTTCTCGGGATATTCCGAAGAAGCGACGCCCGAGCCTACGCCGGAGCAGGTGCTCGACGTCGCGATGTCCGTCCTTACCGCGCTAATGACGCAGACCGAGATCGCCGAATCCTCGGGCGGCGATGGTAAAGCCCTCGCGCCGCGCCGCAACATCCGCGAGAAAAATGAGATGCGCAACCGGCGCAGGCGCCATCGCAAGATGCGAGGCGAGCGCCGGAAAAACGCCGAGACAGAAGAGATTTTGTAAATTTTATTTACATTACTTCGATCGACGCCTAGGGCCGCTGCAACGTTTGATGGAGACGAAAAATGCCAGAAGAAACCGCCAAGACCCGCCGTAAGGCCGGCGTCGCCGCCCAAACCGCCGCGAAGCGCTCCACTGGCGCTGCCGGCCGGGTGAAGCGGACGGCTGGCCAGACCAACCCCGACGCGACCGTACATGAACTGATCGTTCTCGTATCGCGCGTCGCCGCCGGGTTCGAAGCAACGCTCAAGACGAAGACTCCCGCATTGTCCTTGTCGCAATGGACCATGCTCGAAATGCTGTCGCAGGACGATGGCACAGCGCGGCCGTCGCAGGTCGCGCGCAAGCTCGGTTTCTCGCGCCAACTCGTCCGCCAGGCGACGAAGAAGCTGGTGTCGCTCGAACTCGTCGCCAAAGAGGCGCCCGAAGAAGGCAAGAAGGCGGTCGGATTGATGATCAGCGCTGCGGGCCGCACAGCGCTCGCCGATATCGCCACTTCTACCGATGCGATGTCCGAAACGCTAAAGGCGGATAAACGCGGCGGCGGAATCAATCAGGCGGTGCGGACGCTGAAGGGTCTTTCCGCCACGATTCCGACAACGGCTCCCGCTTCCGGCAAAGGCCGCAAGAAAAAAGGCGAGGCATCGCAAACGGCATCTACCGAAGAGTAGGTCGCAGCCCGATCGACGGATCGGCGGGCGCGCCACGGCCTTGAACGGCACGGCTTATCGATTAGGGTTTGC
>CBDCNF010000018.1:0-284167 GCA_965219285.1 Sphingomonas sp. | reverse complement strand
TCTGCGCCCTGCCCAAGGCGGCGCCGTCGAAGATCAACGTCAATACGCTGACGCCCGAACAGGCGCCGCTGATCGCGATGCTGGAGCCCGACACGCTGAGCGTCGCCGGGGCGCGATCGTTGCTGCTCAAGCGTCCTGCGCTCGGATATGCCAGCGCAAGCGAATTCTGGACGCCCCTTGGGCTGTCGGGGACGACCGCCGACACCAGCGTTCAGGGCCAGACCGCGGTGACGACGAAGTGGTTCGCGCTGAAGGTCGATGTGAACCTTGGCGGCAACATCGTGCAGGAACGCGGGCTGATCGACGCAAACGCGCTTCCCGCGCACCTCGTTTCGCGGCAATGGGGCGAGCCGTCATGAGCTCCACCATTCTCTTTTTGCCCCGCGATGGCGACGAATGGCGCTGGCTGCGGCTGGCTGACGACGCGGTCGCGGATCGTGGCGAAGGCCTGCCCGAGATCGACCCGGACGGCGATGTCGTCACCGCGGTCGCGCCGGCGGTTGCGGTGACGCTGCACTGGGCCGAACTGCCCGATCGTTCGACCGCGCAATCGGTGGCGGCGGCGCGGATTCTGGCGAGCGAAGCGAGCGCGGGGGCGATCGGCGGGCTGCACGTCGCGGTCGGCCGCGAGGGCGATCTCGCCGAACGACCGATCGGCGTCGTCGACAATGTGCGGATGGCGGAGTGGCTCACCTCGCTCGCGGGCGTCGGGATCGATCCTGCCGCGATCGTGCCCGCACCGATGCTGCTGCCGCGCCCCAACGAAGGCTATGTCCGCGCCAATCTCGGCAATGGCGGCGCGGTGCGCGGGACGTCCAGCGGTTTCGCCGACGAGGATCGGCTGACCGAATTGGTGACGGGCGGAATCGTGCCCGACACGATCGGGCGCGACGCGTTGGAACAGGCGATCGTCGCCGCCATCGCCGACCCCGCGCTCGACCTTAGGCAGGGCGCGTTCGCGCGGCGAAAGCGGCATGCGATCGATTGGAAGTTGATCCGGCGGCTGGCGGCGTTGGGGGCGATGATCCTGGCGGTCACCTTGCTGATCGATCTCGTCCGAATTGCGAAATACAGTTTCGGCGCCACCACGCTCGATGCGCGCGCCGACGCGATCGCGCGAACGGGCTTGCCGCGTGGTGCCGCAGAGGGCGATTCGGACAGGCTGTTGGCCGAGCGCTTGTCGCGATTGCGCGGCCCCGGTCTCGGCTTCAGCAAGACCGCTGCGGTCGTGTTCGCGGCGGTACGGCAGGTCGAGGGCAGCGAGGTGACGAGGGTGGATTTCGACGCGAACGGTGACATGCGCTTCGGCCTCGCCACCGACGGCGAGGCGCAGGCGAATGCGGTAAAAGCCGCGATCGAGCGCGCCGGCTTCACGGTCGATTCGAGTGCGTTTCAGGCGAACGGCACGCGACTGTCGGGCGAACTGACGGTGCACGCGCCATGAGCGGGTTGCGGACATGGTTCGCGGGGCGGGCACTACGCGAGAAGCGGTTGATCCTCGTGATGCTGGCGCTGCTGGCGATCACCATATTGTGGGCCGGGCTGATCCGCCCGGTGCGCGACGGACTGTCGAGCGCGCGTGAGCGCCATGCCGACGCGGCGATCCGGCTCGGCCAGACGCTAAACGAGGTCGATGCGGTCAAATCGGCGCAGCGCGCCGGGATCACGCCGGTCGCGGGGCCGTTGGCCGATGCGGTGCGCGCGCGTGCGGACGAAGCCGGATTCACCTTGGCGACACTCGATCAGGATGGCCCGGATCGCGTCAAGGTCTCGATCGCGAATGCGCGGCCAGGCGCACTGCTCGGCTGGATCGCGGGGCTCGAAGATGCGGGTATCCTCGTCGAATCGACGTCGCTCACGCCGAACGGCGACCAGACAGTCGCCGCGCAACTGACGCTGAGGGGGAGATCGGCGTGAGGCGGCTCAGGCTCGAAACGGGGCGAACCGCGCTGTTCATCGCGATGCTGTTCGTCGCGCTGCTCGTTTTCCTGCCGATGCGACTGATGCTCGGCTGGGTCGGGCTCGGTGCCGAGGGGATGACAGCACGAAAGGTCGGCGGGACGGTGTGGTCCGGATCGCTGACCGAGACGCGATTCGGCGACGTCGCGCTTGGCGATCTGTCGGCTTCGCTGTCGCCGGTGCAGTTGCTGGTCGGCCGCGCTCGGATCGACGTCGCCGGCCGCGACGATCCACCCGCGCCGCGCATAACGGGGGCGATCGGGATTTCGCGGCACAGCCTAGGCATCGACGATACGACTGCATCGATCCCGGTCGGACGTGCGTTTGCGCCCCTGCCGATTTCTACGCTCGACCTGACCGATGTTTCGGTGCGCTATACCGACGGCGATTGCGAAAGGGCGGAGGGCAGGGTGCTCGCGACGCTGTCGGGCACGGTCGGCAACGTGCCGCTCGCCGAGCAGATGAGCGGATCGGTCCGCTGCGAGGGCGGTGCGCTGTTGTTGCCGCTGGCGGGGCAATCGGGGACGGAGAACGCCAACCTGCGGATATGGCAGGATGGCCGGTATCGCGCGGATCTGACGGTGAACCCTGGCGAGCCCGCGGCGGGTGTCGCGCTACAGGCCGCGGGGTTCGTCAAGACGCAGCAGGGCTGGCAGCTTTCGGTCGAGGGGCGGTTTTAGGGTCTGTGGGCCTCGCTTTCGTCGATCCTCCCCCGCGAGGGGGAGGTGGCGCGCGTAGCGTGACGGAGGGGGAGGATGCGCAACAGAGGTCATCGCCGTCCGCCCCCTCCGTCAGCCTGCGGCCGACACCTCCCCCTGGCGGGGGAGGATGAGGAAGATCGAATGTCGGCACGCGCGGCCGACGCATCTGACAGCTTGCCAAACCTTGACGACCAAGCCACCCCGCCGCTAGGGGCGCGGGCTTCGCGGCGATCGTAGTTCAATTGGTTAGAGCGTCGGCTTGTGATGCCGGATGTTGCGGGTTCAAGTCCCGTCGGTCGCCCCATTTTTGCATCGAGTGCGCGCATGACCACCGGCTGGGGCTTCCCCGACTTCGACGACCACGAAGGCGTCCATCTGTTCACCGATCCCGCGTCCGGCCTCAAGGCCGTGATCGCGGTGCATTCGACAACGCTCGGGCCGGCGGCCGGGGGCGTGCGCTTCTGGCATTACGGCGGCGACGAACGCGCGATCACCGACGCGTTGCGGCTGTCGCGCGGCATGAGCTTCAAGAACGCGATGGCGGGTCTGGCACTCGGCGGCGGCAAAGGGGTGGTGCTCGCGGCCAAGCCGGGCGAGGCGATCACCACCGCGCAGTTGCAAGCGTTCGGCCGCGCGGTCGAGTCGCTCGACGGGCGCTATGTGACCGCCGAGGATGTCGGCATGTCCGAAGAACGGATGAAGGTGATCGCGGGCGAGACGCGCTACGTCTCGGGCCTGCCGGTGTCGAGCGGCGCAGCCGGGGGCGACCCTGGGCCGTATACCGCGCTCGGCATCTATCTCGGGGTGAGGGCAGCGGCGAAACGCGCGCTCGGTACAGATACTATGAAGGACGTGCACGTCGCGATCCAGGGTGTCGGGAGTGTCGGCGGAGGACTCGCCAAGCTGCTTGCCGCGGATGGCGCGCGGCTGACCCTCGCCGATGTCGATGCGACGCGCGCGGAAAGGCTCGCGGCGGAACTCGGCGCGGCGACGATTCCGGCGGATGCGATCCTGGGTGTCGAGGCGGATATCGTCAGCCCCAATGCGCTCGGCGCAATCCTGACCGAGCGGACGATCGCCGCCTTGAAGACGAAAGTCGTCGCGGGCGGCGCGAACAATCAGCTCGAGACGCGCGAGGATGGTCGGCGGCTGCACGAGCGTGGCATTCTTTACGCGCCCGATTACGTCATCAACGCGGGCGGGATCATCAATGTCGGGCTCGAATATCTTGGGCAGGGCGACGAGGCCGAGGTTAAGGCGCGGATCGCGAAGATTCCCGATCGCCTGCACGAGGTGTGGGACGAGAGCGAACGCACCGGCGCGCCGTCGTCCGAGGTGGCGGACACGATCGCGCGGCGACTGATCGGACGGTAGGGTTCTACGTTTCCGCTTCCCCGGCGAAGGCCGGGGTCCAGTGGAAAGCCAGCGGCGCAATGCGTTGCGCATCATCACGACCCCTTCGAGACTGGACCCCGGCCTTCGCCGGGGAAGCGCACCGTGCCGGATTAAAGTCTGCGAACAGACAGGTGACGCGGCGCATTTTTGGAAATATGGTCGGGCTTCAGTGCCCACGCTTCACGCCTTCGCCAATCCCGCCCGCTTTCTGAAGATCGCCCGGCCGATCACGCCGGTGCTGTTCTGGATCGGCGTCGCGATCGTCGCGTTCGGGGCGTGGGCCGGGCTGACGCAGACGCCGCCCGATTATCTCCAAGGCGAGACGGTCCGCATCATCTACATCCACGTCCCCTCCGCGTGGCTCGGCATGAGCGGGTGGAGCGGGATCGCGATTTCGAGCATCGCCTTTCTCGTTTGGCGGCATCCGCTCGCGAACGTTGCGGCGCGCGCCATAGCCGCGCCGGGTGCGGTGTTCGCCGCAGTTTGCCTGATCACCGGATCGATCTGGGGGCGACCGACGTGGGGGACGTGGTGGCAGTGGGACGGGCGGCTGACGTCGATGCTGCTGCTGTTCTTCGTGTATCTCGGTTATATCGCGCTGGCCCGCGCCGATGCGGATCGCGGCGGCGACGGGCGGGTGCCCGCGATCTTCGGGATCGCGGGATCGGTGCTGCTGCCGATCATCCATTATTCGGTGATCTGGTGGAATACGCTCCATCAGGGCCCGTCGATCGGGCTGACTAAATCGACGATCGATTCTAGCATCCTGTGGCCGCTGCCGATCATGCTGCTGGGCTTCACTTTGCTGTTCGCGGGGATCGTCTTGATGCGGATGCGCGCGATGCTGGCGGTGGCGAAGGCCGAGGCGCGGTTGCGGCGGATGGCGACAGCATGAACCCCTGGCCCTTCATCGTCGCTGCTTATGGCGTGACGCTGGTCGCGTTCGTCGGGCTGTCGCTGGCAAGCTATCTCGCGATGCGGAAAGCGGAGCGATGAAGGCGAAGCATCAGCGGCTGACTTTGGCGGCGCTTGCGCTGCTCGCGGTCGTCGCGGCGGGGTTTTTGGCGCTGTCGGCGCTCAAGGATCAGGCGGCGTTCTTCTATGCCCCGTCGGATGTGCAGCGCGAAGGCCTGCCGCTCGGGCGCGCGGTGCGGCTCGGCGGGATGGTCGAGGCCGGGTCGGTGAAGAAGGCGGGAGACGGCGTGACGGTGAATTTCCTCGTTACCGACGGGCGGGCGACGACGCCGGTCACCTTCGCGGGAATCGTGCCCGACCTGTTCCGCGAGAAATCGGGGGTCGTGGCGGAGGGCAGCTTCCAACCCGACGGCAGTTTCGTCGCGAGCAACCTGCTCGCCAAGCATGACGAGAAATACATGCCACCCGAACTCGCGGGCAAGATGCACGAGACGAAGTCACTCGTGCAATGACCGCCCCATGATCGCAGAAGCGGGACTTGCGGCGCTGTGGCTGGCGGCGGCGCTCGCCGCGCTGCAATTGCTGATGGCGGCGGTGGGCGTGCGGCGTTGGGATACCGAGACGGGCGAGACCTTGCTGGCGACGTTGCGGCCGGTTGCGATCGTGCAAGGGGTGATCGTGGCGCTGGCGATGGCTCTGCTGATCGCGGTGTTCGTTCGATCCGACATGAGCGTGCTTCTGGTGGCGGAGAACAGCCATTCGGCCAAGCCGCTGATCTATCGATTTGCGGGCGCGTGGGGGAACCACGAGGGGTCGATGCTGCTGTGGGTGACGATCCTCGGCATCGCGGGTGCGGCGGTGGCCGTGCTCGAGCATCGCCTCGATGTGCGGACGTTTGGTGCGACTCTCGGGGCGCAGGCGTTCATCGCGCTCGGTTTCTATGCGTTCTTGCTGTTCGCCTCGAACCCGTTCGCGCGGCTGACGCCGGCGCCGATCGATGGCAACGGACTCAATCCCTTGCTGCAGGACCCGGGTTTGGCGTTCCATCCGCCAACGCTTTATACCGGCTATGTTGGGCTTTCCGTCGCCTTCTCGTTCGCGGTTGGGGCGCTGGTGACTGGCGAGGTCGGGCCGGCGTTCGCGCGGGCGATGCGGCCCTGGGTGTTGGGTGCATGGATATTCCTGACGCTGGGGATCACCGCCGGAAGCTATTGGGCTTATTACGAACTCGGCTGGGGCGGCTGGTGGTTCTGGGATCCGGTCGAGAACGCCTCGCTGATGCCGTGGCTCGCGGCGACCGCTTTGCTCCATTCGGTGACGGTGCTCGCGACGCGCGATGGCCTGCGCGCCTGGACGATCATGCTGGCGGTGGTCGCGTTTTCGATGTCGATGATCGGGACCTTCCTCGTGCGGTCGGGCATATTGACGAGCGTTCATGCCTTTGCGGTCGACCCGAGCCGGGGGACGTTCATTCTTGTGCTGCTGGCGCTGTATATCGGCGGGGCACTGGCACTGTTCGCGGCGCGCGCGGGGGCGGTTCGGGCGGGTAATACGTTCGAGTTGGTGAGTCGCGAGGGCGGATTGGTCGCCAACAATTTGCTGCTGTCGGTGGTGCTGGGGATCGTGTTGATCGGTACGTTGTACCCGATCGTCGCGGCGGGGTTCGGGGTGCAACTCTCGGTCGGTCCGCCGTTCTTCGACAAGACCGCGGGACCGATTGCGCTACTGCTGGTCGCGATCATGTGCGTCGGACCGCTGCTGCGCTGGCGGCGTGACGATGCGCAGGATGTCGTCGGTAAGCTGATCGTGCCGATCGCGGTCGCGGCGTTCGCGGCGGCGGGATTGTTTGCGCTCGGCGGAGGAATCGGCCTGCTGCCACTGCTCGGCCTGTCGTTCGCCGCCGGTCTCGCAGCCGCCAGTGTTGCGCCATTGTGGAAGCGCGATCTGCGCCGCGCGCCGTTGTTCACTTATGGCATGGTGATCGCGCATCTTGGCATCGCAGTCAGCCTGGCGGGGATGGCTTCCGATAGCGCCTTCACCAAGGAGACACTGGTCGCGGCGGGCGTCGGCGAGCCGAAGAAAGTGGGGCCGTGGACGGTTACGCTCGTCGGGATCAAGCCGGTGATCGGCGACAATTGGTCCGCGCTTGAGGCGAAGCTGATCGCCGAGCGTGGCGACACGACGATCGTGCTGCGCCCGCAGTCGCGTTATTTCACCTCGCCGGTCACGACGACGAGCGAGAGCGCGATCGCGACGCGGCTCGACGGGCAGCTCTATACCGTTATCGGGCAGCAGGTCGGCGGTGGGCGGTGGCAGTTGCGGCTGTGGTGGAAGCCGTTCGTGACCTTGATCTGGCTCGGCGGCGCGTTGATCGCATTCGGCGGCGCGCTGTCGCTGCTCGGACGGGTGCGACGAGAACGCCGCGCGACGCTCCGGGAGCAATATGCGTGACGCGGTGGCGGATGTGGCTGCCGCTCGTCGGCTTCGCGTTGGTGCTGGCGGTGATCGCGATCGGCCTGTGGCAGCCGGCGGACCGGACGGTGCGGTCGGCGCTGGTCGGCAAGCCGCTTCCGGCCTTGTCGCTGCCCGCCGCTGTCGCCGGCGAACCCGGGATAAGGACCGCGATCAAGGGCAAGCCGCGGCTCATCAACGTCTTTGCGAGTTGGTGCGTGCCGTGCGCCGCCGAGTCCGAGCAATTGATGGCGCTCAAAAGCATCGGCGTGCCGATCGAAGGCATCGCGGTGCGCGATTCGCCCGATGATCTGCGGCGCTTCCTCGATCGCTACGGCAACCCGTTCGTCGCGATCGGTGACGATCGCATGGGGCGGTTCCAGTTGTCGATCGGATCGTCGGGCGTACCTGAATCGTTCGTGATCGACGCGCAGGGCAGGATATTGCTCCAGCACGTCGGCGGGATTCGGCAGGAGGACGTGCCCGACATCCTCGCCGCGCTCGGCAAAGCGTGATGCGCGGGTATCTCGCCGCGATCCTGCTCGCGATTCCGGCGATGGCTGTCGCGGATACCAATCTGCCGCAATCGCCGCTCGCCTACACGCAGCTTCGCGATCCGGCGCAGGAGGCTGCGGCGCACGCGTTGATGACCGAGTTGCGCTGTCTCGTCTGCCAAGGCCAGTCGATCGCGGACAGCGACGCCGATATGGCGGGCGGGATGCGCGCCTTGGTCCGCGAGCGCATCGCAAAGGGCGAAGCACCCGGTGACGTCCGCAAGTGGTTGATCGACCGTTACGGCGATTACGTGACCTATAATCCGCCCGTTTCCAGCGTGACCGCGCCGTTGTGGCTGACGCCGATCGTGTTGCTGGCGATCGGCGCGTTCGTCGCGCGTGCGAGTTTCAAGCGGCGGCGCCGCTGATGGGTTTTCTGTGGCTCGCTGTTATCGGAATTGCCGCAGCAGGGGGGCTTTGGTTGCTCGGCGTCGCGCGCGCGATGTGGTCGCTGGCGGGGGCGGCGCTGATGCTCGGCGCGATCGGCTATAGCTGGCAGGCGCACCCGTTCCTCACCGGATCGCCGGCGCGGCCGGATGCCATTCCGGGCGAGGTCGAGCCCGCGATGGTCGATCTGCGCAATCGGCTGCTCGGCAATTATACCGCCGACACGTCGTATTTCGTCACGTCGGATGCGCTGATCCGCGCCGGCGACGCGGACTCGGCGGCGCGGGTGATGATGGGCGGGGTGCGCGCATTGCCGCGCAGCTTCATCCTGTGGATCGGGCTCGGCAGCACGCTCGCGGCGCGCGACGGCGATCAGGTTTCGCCGGCGGCGCTGCTGGCGTTCCAGCAGGCGGCGCGGCTGGCGCCGGAGCATCCCGCGCCGCCTTTCTATCTCGGGCTGGCTTATGCCCGGTCGGGGGATCTGGTTCGGGCGCGGGCGCTGTGGCGGCGCGCGATCGCTTTGTGTCCGCCGGACGCGTCCTATCGCAAGGACATCGCGCTGCTGCTCGCGATCGTCGACGGGTCGCTCGCCAATGCGGCCTCCGGCGGCGAGGCGCCTACGCGCAATCCGTAGCGTCGCCGGTCCGCGCCAACGGTTCGGCGCGAAGCGCGTCATCGATCGTCGCCATGTCGGCGTCGTTCGCGGCGGGCTGCATCGACGCCACGAGGCGGTGATAGGCATGGGTCAGGGTATGGCCGAGCGACGTGACGCGCGCACCCTGGCCCGCGTGCGTTTCGATCACGGGATCGTGGAAGCAGCGGTTGAGCGTATCGACCAACAGCCAGGCCCGGCGATAGCTCATCCCCATCGCGCGCGCGGCGGCGCTGATCGATCCGGTTTCGGCGATCGCCTCGATCAGCGCGACCTTGCCCGGCCCGAGCGCAATCTCGCCACCGAGTTCGAGTTGCGCCTTGAGTTTGAGATTGCCGACCGTCCGAACCTCCTCAGAAGCTGTAGCTCACTTCGGCGAAACCGTAATGCGTGTCGCCGGTCTGGGGGGCGTTGGGCGCGTCGTTCAGGAAGCGCCCCTTGGCGATGATCGCGCCGCCGACCGCAAGCTGGACGACCTTGGGTTTCAACCAATAGCGGATGCGGCCGTCGATCGGGGTGCCGGCATAATGGCCCGAGGCGCCGGTCGCATCGCGCACGCCGGTGCTGGCGAAACTGTCGGTCGCCTTGGACAGCCATAGCCCGCGCACCGCGAGATATCCGTCCCAGCGCGAATCGGGCTTTATTTCGGCGCGGATCGCGGGACTGCTGAGGTTCGCGCGGCTGACCGGGCCGTAGAAGCTGGTCGGGCCGAATTCGAACGCGCGCGCCCCGAACAAAGTGTCGAAGCGCCCGTAATGCCCGCCGTTGCCGTCGCCGCTGGCGTAATCGTAGGCGATTGCGAGGCGCGGCGACCATTTCGCGTCGAAGGTCCAGCCTGCCGCCGCGTGGACTAGGCCGGCATCGACGTCGAGATCGTTCAGATCGCTCGCCGAAGTCGAGGCGCGGGTTTCGCCGCCTTGCCAGGCGCCTTCGACTTCGAAGTCGAACTTCGCCTTTTTGGGCGCGCGGTACAGCCGTCCACCGATCGTCCACAGGCGGCGGTTGCGGGTCAGATATCCCGGCGCGTCGCGTTCGTAGAGGCGGTAGACATACGCCTCCGCTACGCCGCCGAGCACATGCCCGATGCTGCCGAACGCGCCGAAGAACTGGAGGTCATCGCGCTCCTTGTCGAGTTGCACGTCGTTGTCGAGCAGTCCGTCGAGGTCGCTCGGGCGGCGGTTGAGCGGCATCGTCCAGAAGGCGGTGACGCTGGTATCCTTGGCGAGCGTCCAGTCGACGCGCGCGCCGGTGAAGGCGTTGGTGGTGTTGCGGAAGTTCTGCCGCGACACGAGACGTCGCGAACCGAAGTTCATCGTCTGGCGGCCGAGTTTGACCTTGAACCGGTCGCCGATGTCGGCGGCGAGATACGCCTGGACGGGTTCGATCGCGTTGACTTCGGTGGTGCTGACCGAGGAATGGCGGTGTTCGAAATAGACATCCGAATCCTCGAGTTCGCCGCCGATGTGAAACCAGTCGATCTTGTAGTCGGCGGAGATATTGCTGCGCAGCAACAACGCGGCGGTGCCATCGACATTGGGGCGGAACTGGCCATCGATCCCCTCGCCACGCACCCGGAAGCTGCCGCCGATCGTCAGCCCGTCCTTGTCCTGCTTGTCCTGCGCCGCTGCCGACAGTGGCGCGAGCAGGATCGGCAACGCAAGCAAGGCAATCCGTCGATTCATATTTTTCCCTTTCGCCGGCCGAGGAAACGGCTGGCGTCCCGGAGCCGGGCTATATACGGCCGAATACAGATTTCCAGTGGGAAGGGCATGCGATGAAGCGATATCTCGATCTGCTGATGCTGCTTGCGGCCATGCTGCTGGCGGGGCCAGCGTGGGCGCAGCCGCGCGCGCCGCTGGTGCTGGCGGCGGCGAGCCTGCAGGAATCGATGACCGCGGCGGCGAACGAATGGGCGCGGCGCGGACATCCCAAGCCGGTGATCTCGTTCGCGGCGTCGTCGGCGCTGGCGAGGCAGGTCGAGGCGGGGGCCGCCGCCGATCTGTTCGCGTCGGCCGACCTCGACTGGATGGACGCGCTCGACAAGAAGGCGCTGCTGGCGCCGAACACGCGCAGCATTTGGCTCGGCAACAGCCTGGTCGTCGTTGCGCCTGTCGCGAGCAAGGCGCGGGTCGGAATGACCGCCGCCGCATTGCGCGCGACGCTCGGCGCGGGGGCGCTGGCGATGGCCGATCCCACGTCGGTGCCCGCGGGAAAATACGGCAAGGCGGCGCTTGAAAAACTCGGCGCGTGGCAGGCGCTCGCGCCGAAGGTTGCCCGCGCGGAGAATGTCCGCGCCGCACTGGCGCTCGTGGAGCGCGGCGCCGCGCCGTTCGGCATCGTCTATGCGACCGACGCCAAGGCCTCGAAGGCGGTGCGCGTCGCAGGGGTGTTCCCGGCCGCGAGCCGTCCGCCGATCGTCTATCCGCTGGCGCGGCTGAAGGCATCGACCAATCCCGAGGCCGAGGGCTTTCGCCGATTCCTGGTGTCACGCGTGGGCAAGGCGATTTTCTTGCGGTACGGGTTCACCGCGCGCTGATGGACGCGGGGGAAATCTGGGGGATCGTGCGGCTCTCCCTCCTCGTCGGGGGGGTGGCGATGGCGGGGGCGTTGCCCGTCGCGTTCGCGCTCGCGTGGGTGCTGGCGCGGGGGCGGTTTCCGGGGAAGGTGCTGCTCGACGCGCTGGTCCATCTGCCGCTCGTCCTGCCGCCGGTGGTTACCGGCTGGTTCCTGCTGCTCGCGTTCGGGCCGAACGGGCCGATCGGCGGAGTGCTCGAGCGCTGGTTCGGGGTGACCGTGCTGTTCCGCTGGACCGGGGCGGCGATCGCTGCGGGGGTGATGGCGCTGCCGCTGATGGTGCGCGCGATCCGGCTATCGATCGAGGCGGTCGACCGGCGGCTCGAACAGGCGGCGCGGACCTTGGGCGCGGGGCGGTGGCGGACGTTTGCGCGGATCACCTTGCCGCTCAGTTTTCCGGGGCTACTCGCCGGCGCGGTTCTGGGTTTCGCGCGGTCGATCGGCGAATTCGGCGCGACGATTACGTTCGTGTCGAACGTGCCGGGCGAGACGCAGACCTTGCCGCTGGCGATCTACTCGGTCTTGCAACGCCCCGACGGCGACGCGATCGCGCTGAGGCTGGCGATGATCTCGGTCGCGCTGTCGGTCGCGGCGCTGGTCGTCTCGGAAATGCTTGCGCGGCGGGCGGGGCGGGGCTTGCATGTCCTTTGACGTCGACGTCACGATCAAGCGCGGCGACGCGATCATCGCCACGGCGTTCGTCGTAGAGGGCGGCGCGACGGTACTGTTCGGCCCATCGGGAGTGGGCAAGACGAGCGTCCTGAACATGGTCGCGGGGTTACTCAGGCCCGATCACGGACACGTCCGTGCGGGCGATGCGACGCTGTTCGAGTCCGAACGGCGCATCGATGTCCCGATCGATCGGCGGCGCGCGGGCTATGTCTTTCAGGAACCGCGGCTGTTTCCGCACATGCGCGTGCGCGCCAACCTGTTGTTTGGGGCGACGGATGCGTCAGGTTTGGCGGAAGTGGCGAAAGTGCTCGACATCGCGGCGTTACTCGATCGCTGGCCGCGCACGCTGTCGGGGGGCGAGGCGCGTCGCGTCGCGATCGGCCGCGCATTGCTCAGCGATCCGGCGTTCTTGCTGCTCGACGAGCCGTTGTCCTCGCTCGATCGTGGGCGACGCGAGGAGGCGATGCGCGTGATCGAGCGCGTCCGCGATGAGACAAGGCTGCCGATGCTGATCGTGACGCACGATCCCGAGGAGGCGGAGCGGCTAGGGAACCGGATCGTTCGGATGTGATTCCGGCAAGGGTTATGCGCCGGGCGTCGCGCTCGGGGTCGGTGACGGCGATGGCGTGACGAGGGGCGCGGATTTACGTCGGACACCGACCAATTCGGTCGGGCCACGCGCGTCCGCGTCGTCGGCGGTGGGGACGACGGGCAGCGGCACGATGCGCAACGCCTGGCGCTTCATGCAGGTGCGACCCTTGCCCTTGAACTCGGTGCAGTTCCACAAGGTCCGTTCCAGCCCGCTGCCGCGATCGCGCAAATAGCTGAACGACATCGCCGACATTTGCTGCGGCGACATCGCGGTGGTGAAGGGCAGCATATCGACGTCGGTCCAGCCCATGAACTTGCACTTGGCGCGCTCACCGCACGACGCCTGCGCCATCGCCGCGAAGCTATCCGATTGCTTGGGGTTCAGGCTGGTGATGAAGGTGTTCTGGTCGGTCGGCAGCGGGATCGCGGTGCGGCCAAAGAAGGGTGAGGCGGCGATCACCGCGCCGTTCGCATCGACCATCGCGGTGCCCATCTGATGCGCACTCGACAGGAACGCGAGCGCCCCGATCGGGGGTTCGACGGTCAGCGGTCGGCGGGTGAAGGCGCGCGGCGTGCCCCACCAGCCGGTCCAGCGGTAGAACAGATGGCTGTGGACCGCGGCGATCTTGTCGAGGCTCGCGCTCCAATACGGAACGACGTAATCGGCGTGGTAATGTGTGGCGTAGCCGACGGGCTTGTAGACCTCGCCCGACAGCGCCGCCGCCGCGATACCGCGCGCGCGAATCCAGGCTTTATCGGAGGGGCGACGGCTGAGGGCGCCGTCGCAGGCGAAGGTGAACTGGCAGCCGGTGCTGCGCTCCGATCCCTGGAAGACGACGCCGCACACCGATTTGGGGAAAGCGGGATGGCGCAGGCGGTTGATGACGACCTGCGCGACCGCCTCTTCGCCGACCGCATCGTCGCCGGCTTCGTAATATTCGGCGGCGGCGAGGCAATCGGTGGCGCGTGCGACGTCGTCGGGGCCGCCGAGCATGTGGTAGGGTTTCGCTGGCGGATTAGGGCCGTCGATGATGGGCACGTCTTCGTTGAGCTTTTTCGCGTCCTCCGGGTCGAGGTCTCGCAGACGGAGTGGTTCGACCGCGGGGACTTCGGCCTGCGGGACCACGTGGGCTTGTTTGGGCGCTGCCGCATGCGGTGTTGGCGCGGGGGCGTAGCGGATGACGAGCAATGGCAACGCGATCGCGACGAGCGCGATCACGGCGAGGATCAAGTGGAGGGGGCGAGGGGCGTTCACGGAACGGCGCGCTTAGTCGCTAAGCCAGCGATTGTCTAAATGTACCCCCGCGGAGGCGGGGGTCCAGTCTGGACCCCCCGCCTTCGCGGGGGTACATGCTTACGATTCGGGCAGGAAATCCGGGACCGATAGATACCGCTCGCCAGTGTCGTAGTTGAAGCCGAGGACGCGAGTGCCATCGGGCAGATCGAGCAGCTTTTGTGCAATCGCAGCCAAGGTCGCGCCCGATGAGATGCCGACGAGCATCCCCTCCTCGGTCGCGGCGCGGCGGGCCATGTCCTTGGCGTTTGCCGCATCGACCTCGATCACGCCGTCGAGCGCCTTGGTGTGGAGGTTCGCCGGGATGAAGCCCGCGCCGATGCCCTGGATCGGGTGCGGGCCGGGTTGGCCGCCGGCGATGACCGGGGAGGCGGCGGGTTCGACCGCATAGACCTTCAAGTCGGGCCAGGTTTTCTTGAGCGTCTCGGCGACGCCGGTGATGTGGCCGCCGGTGCCGACGCCGGTGATCAGCACGTCGATCGGGGCGTCGGCGAAGTCCTTCAGGATTTCCTGCGCGGTCGTCTTCACGTGGACGTCGATATTGGCGGGGTTTTCGAATTGCTGCGGCATCCAGCTGTTCGGGGTCTGATCGACGAGTTCGATCGCGCGTTCGATCGCGCCCTTCATGCCCTTTTCGCGCGGGGTCAGGTCGAAGGTCGCGCCGTATGCCAGCATCAGGCGGCGGCGCTCGATCGACATGCTCTCGGGCATGACGAGGATCAATGTATAGCCCTTGACCGCGGCGACCATCGCGAGACCGACGCCGGTGTTGCCCGAGGTCGGCTCGATGATCGTGCCGCCGGGCTTCAGGTCGCCCGAGGCTTCCGCCGCCTCGATCATCGCGAGCGCGATACGGTCCTTGATCGAGCCGCCGGGGTTGGTGCGTTCCGATTTGATCCACACTTCGCTGTCGGGGAACAGTTTGGTCATGCGGATGTGCGGGGTGTTGCCGATCGTCTCGAGGATCGTGTTGGCCTTCATGGCTGGGCCACTCCATGTTGTGGGGGAACGGAAAGGATTTCGGGCGGGTCGAACGTCTTTGCAAGCCTGAGTTCGGGAAACAGCCGCGACCATGCGAGCGTTATGACGATCGCGCCGACTCCGCCGAACACGACCGCGCCGACCGGGCCTAGGAGAGAGGCGAGGAGGCCGCTTTCCGCCTCGCCGAGTTCGTTCGAGGCCGAGATGGTGAGCTGTGACACCGCGCTGACGCGGCCGCGCATTTCATCCGGCGTGTGGAGCTGGATCAGCGAGGAGCGGACGTACACCGACACCATGTCGGCGCCGCCCGCGATGATCAGCGCGATCAGACTCAGGAAGAAATTGGTCGATAGCCCGAACGTCAGAATCGCGAGCGCGAATATCACGACCGCGGCGAGCATCTTCACGCCAACATCACTGTTCATCGGGCGCACCGAGAACCACACCGCGGTTGTCGCCGCTCCAATCCCCATGCCCGCCGCGAGAAACCCGAGGCCGCTCGCGCCGACATGAAGAATGTCACGCGCGTAGATCGGCAGCAATGCGGTTGCGCCGGCGAGCAGGACTACGAACAGATCGAGCGTGATCGTCGCGAGGACGAGGCGGTTGCGGCGGACGTACGAAAACCCCTCGACGATCCGCGCGAGCGGGCGGTGGTCGGCTTGCGCGGCGGGTTGGGGCACGTGGCCGATCAGGAAGATCGCGCCGAGCGCAATGGCGAGCAACACGGTCACGGTAGCGTAAGCAAAATCGGGATGGATCGCGTAGAGCAATCCGCCGAAGCTCGGCCCCGCGATCGAGCCGACCTGCCACGCGATCGAGCTGACCGCGATTGCCGTCGGGAGCACTTCACGCGGGACGAGATTGGGGGCAAGCGCCGAATAGGCCGGACCGGAGAAGGCGCGAGCGATGCCGATGACGACCGCCGCGCCGAACAACACCGGCAGGGTGAGGTCGTCGAGCCAGGTCAGAATGCCTAGTGTCGCGACGGTGAAGATCATCAGCGCAGTCGTCGCGCGGACGATCCAGCGGCGATCGACGCTGTCCGCGACGAGGCCGACGATCGGGGTCAGCAGGAACAACGGCACGAACTGCGCCGCGCCGATCATCCCGAGCAGGAACGCGGAGTCGCGGATGTCCATCGTCTCGCGCGCGATGCCGTAAACCTGCCAGCCGATGATGATCGCGAGCGCGGTGCTTGCGATCGTACCGGCGAGGCGGGAGAGCCAGTAAGCGCGAAAGGCGGGGATGCGTAACGGGTGAGGGGCGGATGCCATCGCGGCGCGGCTTAGGCGGACCTTGCGTCCAAGCCAAGGGTACGTTGCGCGCGCCGCGTCACCCGGACTATAGGCGACGCTCCCTTACGAATTCCGAGGTTTCCTGTGGCCAAAGCCCCCACTCGCCAGTCCGCCGCGCCCGCCAAGCCCAACCGCGAGCGGCCCGCCGAGCCCAAGCCGTACAAGGCGACGAAGGACGAGTTGCTCCAATTCTATAAGGATATGCTGCTGATCCGTCGCTTTGAAGAGAAGGCGGGGCAGCTTTACGGGCTCGGGCTGATCGGTGGGTTCTGCCATTTGTACATCGGGCAGGAGGCGGTCGCGGTCGGGTTGCAATCGGCGCTTAGCGACAAGGACAGCGTCATCACCGGCTATCGCGACCACGGCCATATGCTGTTGTGCGGGATCCCGCCGAAGGATGTGATGGCAGAACTGACCGGGCGTCAGGCAGGGATTTCGAAGGGCAAGGGCGGATCGATGCACATGTTCAGCGTCGAGCATAAATTCTATGGCGGGCACGGGATCGTCGGGGCGCAGGTATCGCTCGGGACCGGGCTGGGGTTCAGCCACAAGTACAAGAAGGACGGCGGCGTCTGCCTCGCCTATTTCGGTGACGGCGCGGCGAACCAGGGGCAGGTGTACGAAAGCTTCAACATGGCCGAGCTGTGGAAGCTGCCGATGGTCTACGTCATCGAGAACAACCAGTACGCGATGGGGACGAGCGTCAACCGGTCGTCCGCCGAGGACCAGCTTTACCGCCGCGGCGAGAGTTTCCGCATCCCCGGATTGCAGATCGACGGAATGGACGTGCTCGCCGCGCGCGGTGCGGCAGAGACCGCGCTAGAGTGGACGCGTGCGGGCAAGGGGCCGGTGATCCTCGAGATGAAAACGTATCGCTATCGCGGCCATTCGATGAGCGATCCCGCGAAATACCGTAGCCGCGAGGAAGTCCAGTCGGTCCGCGACAAGTCCGACCCGATCGAGCATTGCAAGAAATTGCTCGAAGGCGAGGGCGTCGCGGTGGACGAATTGAAGGCGATCGAGCAGGAGATCAGGAAGACCGTGAACGAAGCCGCCGACTTCGCCGAACAGACCCCCGAGCCGGAACCCGGCGAACTCTACACCGACGTGTTGGTGGAGCGTTACTGATGGCGATCGAGATCAAGATGCCCGCGCTCTCCCCGACGATGGAGGAGGGGACGCTCGCGAAATGGCTGGTCAAGGAGGGTGATACCGTCAAATCGGGCGATCTGCTCGCCGAGATCGAGACCGACAAGGCGACGATGGAATTTGAGGCGATCGACGAAGGTGTCGTTGGCAAGATCATGGTCGCGGAGGGCAGCGACAATGTGGCGGTCGGCACTGTCATCCTGACGCTTGACGACGGCAGCGGCGAAGCTGCGCCGCCGACGCCCGAACCTGTCGATAAAGCGGAAAAGCCCGAGGTCAGGGAACAGGCGGCGGAATCGGACGCGCCCGAGCCGAAGCTGGTCGAAACCGGCGCGCGGCAGATGTTCGAGGCGGCGAAGCACGACGCCGAAGTCGCCGATCCCGCGACTCCGGCGGGCACCGAGATGGTCAAGATGACGCTGCGCGAGGCGCTCCGCGACGCGATGGCGGAGGAAATGCGCGCCGACGACCGCGTGTTCGTGATGGGCGAGGAAGTCGCGCAATATCAGGGCGCGTACAAGGTGACGCAGGGGTTGCTCGACGAATTCGGCGAGACGCGCGTCATTGATACGCCGATCACCGAATACGGCTTTGCCGGCGTCGGCACCGGCGCGGCGATGGGTGGGTTGCGCCCGATCGTCGAGTTCATGACCTTCAATTTCGCGATGCAGGCGATCGACCATATCGTCAATTCGGCGGCGAAGACGAATTATATGTCGGGCGGCCAGATGCGCTGCCCGGTCGTGTTCCGCGGGCCGAACGGCGCGGCGAGCCGGGTCGGCGCGCAGCATTCGCAGAATTACGGGCCGTGGTATGCGAGCGTACCGGGGCTGATCGTGATCGCGCCGTACGATGCGGCGGACGCGAAGGGCTTGCTCAAGGCCGCGATTCGTACCGAGGACCCGGTCGTCTTCCTCGAAAACGAGCTGCTTTACGGCCGCACGTTCGAGGTTCCCAAGATCGACGATTGGGTGCTGCCGATCGGCAAGGCGCGGACGATGCGCGAGGGCAAGGACGTGACGATCGTCAGTTATTCGATCGGCGTGGGCCTCGCGCTCGAAGCCGCAGATGCGCTGGTGGAGGAGAGGATCGACGCCGAGGTGATCGACCTGCGTACGCTACGTCCGCTCGACAAGGCGGCGGTGCTGAAGTCACTGGCAAAGACCAACCGAATGGTCGTCGTCGAGGAAGGCTGGCCGACCTGTTCGATCGCGAGCGAAATCATCGCGATCTGCATGGAGGAAGGTTTCGATGATCTCGACGCGCCGGTGCTGCGCGTGTCGAACGAGGACGTGCCGATGCCTTACGCCGCGAATCTGGAGAAACTGGCGCTGATCACCGCCGACAAGGTGACCGCGGCGGTGAAGAGGGTATGTTATCGGGACTGACGTCTCACAAGCCGCTTATCGTGTTGCAATTGTTCTTGGGCGGGAAGCGGGCATCGGGCGTCGGTGTCTGGAAATCCTTGCTTCGGGCTCGGAACATCGCAGTGCGCGAAAAGTCTGTCGGCAGATCAAGCCACTTGAACGGCACCGCGGAAAAGATCGGCTGATATTGATACGTCACTTGGACGTGGAAGAGTATCTCGTCGAGGATCATCTGACGATTGCGTGGTAAGATGGCCAATGGTGACGTTTTGGCGCAGCCGACGAGCGGCGTCGCAACATATCCGCCGTCGAAGCGCTGCCAGAGAATGCGGTTTTCGATCACGTTATTATTATCGTTGTCGGTTCCCTTCACGCCGGTAATCACGATCCTGCCGTGATTGCGAATGTCGAATGGCTTGGCGGTCAAATCCAGCGCGCTAAAAAGATCATATATCTGACCTTCCGACACCCCGACGCTGCCGGTGCCGCTCTGCGCAACAAGGTCTGCCGACATGGTCGTCAGACGCTGCACACGGTTGTTCGCCATGATGTAATTGCCACATTCGATCCCGCTGAGCGCAAAACCGAGAAACAGCGGAAGGGACAGCGCGAACTCCAGAAATGCGAGGCCGCTCTTGTCCGCTGCGAGCTTGCGCAAGAAAAGCGCCACCCCCGTCATGACGATGTTTTCCGGACGACGGCCTCGTTGCGGGTAACCGTGGTCGCCGCGAGCGGGATCACCCCGTTCTTGAAACCGATAAGATCGCCCACGAACGAGAACAGAACTCGCTTCGGGAACTTCGCGGTATAACTCACGACATCGCCCGGGCCGCCAAGCGTGCTGCCCGTCACGGGCTTGGCATCGTCCCAGATACCATTCTGGTTTCTATCGCTGAAAGTCTCGCCGAGGTCATATTTCTTGTTGCCGTTGGCATCGTTGTACGGCTCCGGATACGCATCGCTGAAGTTGCGATACACCGTCGTGGTAATGACCAGCGAATTGTTTTTTGCGATCGGAAATTGATGCATCGATTCGATGATACTGTTCTTCATCGTGGTTGTCCGCTGCGCTTCGCTGTCTTCGAGCGAGGCGGTCGCCAGCCGCGCCGCCTCCGTCACTGCGCCTTCAAGGACGACGCGCGCGAAGATCATATTGCCGATCTCGATCGCGCCGCAGATCAGGAACAGCATGATCGGTGAAAGCAACGCGAATTCTATGACCGCGACTCCCCGTCGCTCGTGGCGCAGTTTGTGCATCAAATCTCGCATCATCATTGCACCAGATGCAAATCGACCAGCTCGGCCGCGACGTCCTGGAATGCTTTATCGAGTTCGGACGAACTGCTTGTGCGATATACTCGCCCCGGCGCACATTGGTCGAATGCGTCGTTCACAGCAGTACTATTTGCGACCAAGGCTATAATATACACCTTAGGTGCATTTTCCTCACGTTGAATGTTGGCGCATGTTTTTGAGAAACGTCGTAGCATCTGGGTTTCGGTGTTGGACTCGTTAGCCGCTAGTGAACTCGCCTGGTTTTTGGCGTCAGCCCATTTTCCATACCACGTAAAGGTTCGATCGGTATAATTAAGAGTCGTCGATCCATCCTTTGGCGTCTCATCGATTTCATTTAGTCCGTCCGTCATAAAGACGATAGCGCGCCGTGGCTGCTCGTTGGTCGGGTTGGATCGTGAAAAAATATCATCGCGGACGAGGAGCCGGTATCCCCATAACAATCCTGAGTGGTGAATTGTGCCATTACCGGGATAAATCGCCGCATTTTTCTCATCAATATAAGCATCATAAGTTGCTTTTTGTCGACCATATGCCAGAAGCATCGCTTCTTCTGGGCACTGCCAATTTGGCGTTGGCTGCGGGGTGGTGTCAGAACTAATATTATCGACGCGTCCCCCGTTGGGGTTCACCTGTCCATTTGCGGGCGCAAGCCACCACCTATTATCATAATAATGCGGAATTCTTGTCCAATCAACGTACCAGTTTTTGCTTGTATTGTTGCCGGACTGGGGATTAAAAAAGCTATTGCCGTTGCTGGTCGGTCGTATAACATCGTCATCCTTCGACGATGACGGCTCATTCAGGCCAATGTAATAATCGTAAAGATAGGATCTATAAAGAATGCTGTTAGCAAGATAATCAGCACCTGTAGAGCCGAATGAGCTTACATCCAATCTATAAAGATTATTCTTTGGTTCGGCATTGGCGACATCATAATATTGTCCAGAGGGATTTGACTTTTGTGCGGCAGAAGCGTTCGCATAGGGTAATTTCGGCAAGTACATTGGCGGCACGAAATAAGGTTCGACAGGTGGGTTACCGTGTTCGTTCGGAAGCCACCGTGTCAAATCCCATGCGCCTGCTTCGGAAACGGTCCGGTCCGAACTTACGTCGCGGACCGTCGAATCGTTCATGACGCAGCCTTTCCAAGCGTAGGGATTACTTGGCCATTTGCCGCCGTAATAAATGATATTCCCAGAATTGAAACCTTCGCGATCGACTACTGCTCCGGACGGTAGTGCGTTCCCCACATTAACGGTGACGTCATATGGCAGAAAGCCCATAGCTAGATCGCGGCGCGAACTGCCTCCCTGATGAACGATGTCCACGAAGTCCTTGGCTGCATCCTTAAGCGCGGTGATACGCGTCTTGCCACCGCTAAGGTTGGTCCTCATCGACCCAGTGTTGTCTAGCACGACCATTACCTCAAGCGGGCGAGGCTGCAGTTCCGCCTTTGCAACCGCTTCGATGTCCTGTCGCGCGAAGCCGAAAAGCTTCATGAAGGAAAAGGGCAGGACCGTGGTCGCGGTCACACGTGTTTCGTTGATGCCGTTCTCTACCGTGAACTTTGGTGTCAGTACCAGATTGCTCGTTCCCATGTAGCCCGTCGGAAAGTTTCCGTAAAAATAGCTGTCGACCTGCGATCCGCGGCTTTCAGGCGACGTATCGGTGACGGCAAAGGCGCGAGCGCCGGCAAGCGCGGCGGCATCCACCCCGGCCTGAAGTTGCGATTTGACGATATACACCCGACCTATGTCGATTGCGGAGCCGAGCGCCGCAATCGTTGGAATGAGGCCAGCGGTCATCATCGCCAGTGCCGATCCGCGTCGATCACGCCAGAACGAACGAATCGACCGGACAATACGGCGCATGGCCGACGATTTGCCTTGATCCCCCATCGAATAATCTCGGTGCATAGCTGGTCCCGCGTGGCGCCATGCGCTTCGGGCCGCTAAGCCGGAGCGAAGAACTATGGTTAATGCAGCGGTAACCTTTGGGATCGATCCCGCGGATGGGCATCCCGAGCGCGCGCTGGCGTTCGGCTATGCGCCGGTGCCAGCGCGCGTCGGGTTGGAGGCGCTGTTCGCGCTCGATGCGACGCTGGCGCATCTCGCGCGGGGTACGCGTGATCCGGTCGTCGCGCAGATGCGGCTGACCTGGTGGCACGATGCGCTGACGCGGCTCGACGACGCGGTGCCGCCGGCGCAACCCGTGCTGCGCGCCCTGGCGGAGAGCGTGCTACCGCCAGGGGTGACCGGGGCCGAGCTGGCGACGATCGTCGAAGGGTGGGAGGCGCTGCTCGACGAGGGCGACGTGGCGGAACGTCATGCGCGTGAGCGCGGCGGACGACTTTTCTCGATCGCGGCGCGCGTACTGGGTACGGAGCGCGATCCGGTATCTCCCGCAGGTGAGGGCTGGGCGCTCGCGGACCTCGCCGCGACGACACCCGATACGGCTCTGGCGGTGCAGGCGAGAATGCTCGCGACGCCCCGTCTCAACGAGGCCGTTGGCGCGCGATGGTCGGCGAACGGTCGCGCTTTGGGCGCGCTGGCACATCTCGCGAGGATGGACCTGGCGGGGCTCGCGCCGGGATCGGCACGCCGCGTCGGTCGCTTGCTGCTCCACCGGCTGACGGGGCGATGAGGCTTGCGGTACGACGCGAAGCGGTTAGCCTGATCGAAGCAATAGGGGAGGCGGGCGATGTGGCGCTATCTGGCGGGCGGCGTGGCGGCGATGCTGATGATCGCGGCGGGGTGGGTTCTGTTCAACGGCAAGGCGCGCGGCGATCCGGCGCTGCCCGCGATGCCGCAGCAAGCCGCGATCGGTAGCGACGGCGCGGTCCCGCTTCCCGATAGCGTTCCGGAGGCCACCGCCAAGACGCGCGAGGAAAAACGGTTCGGGCGCTACGACAAGGATCGCGACGGCAAGGTGACTCGCGACGAATATCTCGCGTCGCGCCGCAAGGCCTTTGTCAGGCTCGATATCAACGGTGACGGGCGGCTGTCGTTCGACGAATGGGCGGTGAAGACAACGACGAAATTCGCGAACGCCGATCGCGATCGGTCCGGGGCGATGGATGCGACCGAATTCGCGACGACCGCGGTCAAGCGGAGCACGAAACCGCGCCCGAACTGCCCGCCGCTGACTCGCGCTAAGCCGATAACGGACGACGACGCTGGATAGTCAGGCCGCAAGCCAGTCGGTGAGCGCGGTTCTCGCGCGGTCGGTGTACATCCGTTTGCGGTCGGCTTTTTTGGTGCGGCCCTCGATCGGCGGAAACAGGCCGAAATTGACGTTCATCGGTTGGTAGCTGTCCGCCACCGCCGCGCCGGTGATGTGGTGGAGGAGAGCACCCAAACCGGTTTCGACTGGAGGTGGCGCCAGAATATCGCCGCGCAATTCGGCGGCGGCGAAGCGACCCGCGATCAGCCCGATCGCGGCGCTTTCGATATAGCCCTCGCAGCCGGTGATCTGCCCGGCGAAGCGGATGTTGGGTTTCGATCGCAATCGTAGCGTTTCATCGAGCAACTCGGGCGACCGCAGGAAGGTGTTGCGGTGGAGCCCGCCCAAACGTGCGAACTCGGCGTTTTCCAGGCCGGGGATAGTGCGGAACAGGCGCACTTGCTCGGCATGTTTCAGCTTGGTCTGGAAGCCGACGATGTTCCACAAGGTGCCGGTCGCATTGTCTTGCCTTAGCTGGACGACCGCGTGCGGCCAGCGCCCGGTGCGCGGATCGTCGAGACCGACCGGCTTCATCGGGCCGAACCGCAGCGTCTCGGGGCCACGCTCGGCCATCACCTCGATCGGCATGCAACCTTCGAAATACGGGACGTTCTCCCACTCCTTATATTCGGTTTTTTCACCCGCGATCAGCCCGGCGACGAAGGCGTCGTATTGCGGCTTGTCGAGCGGACAGTTGATATAGTCATGGCCCCCCTCGTCTCCATTGGCGCCCTTGTTCCAGCGCGACTGGAACCACGCGATATCCATGTCGATCGACTCGCGGTGGACGATCGGGGCGATGGCGTCGAAGAAGGCGAGCGCGTCCTTGCCGGTTTCGCCGGCGATGGCGTCGGCGAGAAGCGGCGCGGTAAGTGGTCCGGTCGCGACGATCGCGGGGCCGTCGGGCAGCGTGTCGATCCGTTCGCGGACGATCGTGATGTTGGGGTGCGCCGCGAGTGCCGCGGTGACGCCCGCGGCGAAACCATCGCGATCCACCGCAAGCGCGGAGCCGGCGGGCACCTTGTGGATATCGCCCTCGCGCAGGATCAGCGAGTCGAGCGCACGCATCTCCTGATGGAGCAAGCCGACCGCATTGCTGTCGGCATCGTCCGAGCGGAAGCTGTTCGAGCAGACGAGTTCGGCGAGATCGGCGGTATGATGCGCCGCGGTCCTATCGGGTCCGCCGCGCATTTCCGACAAGCGCACCTTCAGGCCCGCCTCGGCAAGCTGCCACGCGGCCTCGGAGCCGGCGAGCCCGCCGCCGACGATGTGGATGTCGTGGGTCATGGCCGGGGCGATAGCGGGATGGGCGGCCAAGCGCTACATAAGGCGGATGAAGGTCTTCACCATTGGATACGAAGGCGCGACGATGGCCGAGTTTCTCGGCACGCTCGCCTCGGCAGGCGTCGCGCGCGTGATCGACGTCCGCGCGCTGCCGTTATCGCGGCGGCCGGGTTTCTCGAAAACATCGCTGGCCGCGTCGCTCGACGACGTGGGGATCGAATACGTCCACCTGAAGGCGCTCGGCACGCCCAAGCCGGGGCGCGATGCCGCGAAGAAGGGCGATGTCGCGACGTTGCGCGCGGTTTACGCCGGGCAGCTTGAGTTGCCCGAGGCGCAGGCTGCGGCGGCGCGGATGCGTGGGTTGATCGCCGAGAAGCCAAGTGCGCTTCTCTGCTTCGAACGCGATCCGTGCCATTGTCATCGGACTCTGCTGCTCGCGGCGGAAGGCGAGGGGGCGGACGTGGTGGACCTTTATGCGGGAGAGACGGTGTGACGGTGGCGATGAAATTTGACGTGGTGTCCGACGTCGTCTGCCCGTGGTGCGTGATCGGGATTCGCGGGCTGGAAGAGGCGCTCGCCACGATCGGTGACGACGTCGCGCCGACGATCCGGCTGCATCCGTTCGAGCTCAATCCCGACATGCCCGCGGGCGGGCAGGATATCGCCGAGCATGTCCGTGAGAAATATGGCCCATCGGCGGGTGGCGGTGGCGAGGTGCGCGAGCGGATCAGGTCGCTCGCGGCGGATGTCGGCTTCACGATGACGCAGGCGCCGGGTGGGCGAATTTACAATACCTTCGACGCGCATCGCCTGCTGCATTGGGCAGGCGAAGAGGGGCGGCAGCTCGACCTCAAACACGCGCTGTTCGACGCGTATTTCACGCGGGGGCTCGATCCGTCCGACGCGGACGTTCTGGTTGTTGCTGCCGGGCAGGCGGGGCTCGATACCGATCGCGCGCGCGAGATCGTCGAGGGCGATGCTTATGCGGAGGAGGTTCGCGCCGACGAGAGGCACTGGCAGACCGAGGGCATCTCATCGGTGCCGACCGTGATCGTCAACGATCGCTACGTGATCTCGGGCGGCCAGCCGCCCGCCGCGTTCGAGCGCGCGATCCGGCGGATCGCGGCGGACGGTTAGCCTAGTCTCGACCGGTACCGAAATCCGCTTCCCCGGCGAAGGCCGGGGCTCAGTTGGAAAGGTGGCCGCGATGACGCGCAACGCTTATTCCGCATCGTCTGCCACCTGGACCCCGGCCTTCGCCGGGGAAGCGAGCCCGGCGGAGAGCGTCGCGCCCTAACCCGCGACCGGGAGCCTCACGGTGCCGTCCTCATGGCGCTCCAGCGGCGCGTAGGCGATGACGGTCTCCAGCAGCAGCGGGCCGTACAGGTGCGGGAAGAGGGCACCGCCGCGCGCCGCTTCCCATTTCAGCGAATTGCCGAAACTGCCGAGATCGACCGCCGCGACGTGCAGATCGCTTTGTCCGGCAAAATGCTTGTCGACCGTCTCGGTGAGTTGCTCGGCGGTGGACAGGTGCAAATAGCCGTCCTCCAGATCGATCGGCGCGCCCGCGAAACTGCCGTCGCGTTCCAGCGTCGCCATCTGCTCGGCGGTCAGTACCTTATACGCGGTCATCGGCCGGTCGCTCATTCGCCGGACTCCGTGGCCTCGACGATGACCTCTTCCGCGTCCTCGCTCTCCTCGATCCGCGCGGCCGAGACGACATGCTCGCCGTCGGCGACATCGAACAGTTTTACCCCCGCCGAACCGCGGCTGATGATGCGGAAGCCCTTGTCGTCCTCCTCGAGCAGATGGCGCAGTTCGATCTTCATCCGGATCATCTTGGCCTGATCGGTGACAAGCATAAGCTGGTCGCCGTGACGCGCGGGGAAGCTCGCGACGACATCGCCGTTGCGCGCGAGATTGTCGATGTTGGTCAGCCCCTGGCCACCGCGGCCGATGCGACGGTAATCATAGGCCGACGAGAGCTTGCCATAACCGTTGCGGCAGACGGTCAAGATGAACTGCTCCTGCTCCTGCAACGCCGCGAAACGTTCGGGCGGCATCGTCGGATCGCTTTCCTTGTCGGGTTTCCACGGCGCGAAGCGAAGGTAATCCTCGCGTTCTTCCTGGCTCGTCCCGACGCGGTGGAGGATCGACAGCGAGATTACCTCGTCGTCTTTGGCGCGCAGCGCGATGCCGCGCACGCCGGTCGAATTGCGGCTCTGGAATTCGCGGACGTCGTCGCCGGCAAAGCGGATCGCCTTGCCCTTGCGCGTCGCGAGCAGCACATCGTCGCCCTCTTCGAGCAAGGCGACGCCGATCAGCCGGTCGCCCTCGTCGTCGCCGTCGAACTTCATCGCGATCTTGCCGTTCGAGGGGACGTTGGTGAAGGCGTCCATCGCATTGCGGCGCGCGCTGCCCCGCGCGGTCGCGAACATGACGTGGAGCTTGCTCCATTCCGCCTCGTCCTCGGGGAGCGGCAGGACGGTCGAGATCGTCTCGCCGGGCGCCAGCGGAAGCAGATTGACCATCGGTCGCCCGCGCGTGTTGGCGCCGCCCTCGGGCAGGCGCCATACCTTCATCCGGTAGACCTTGCCTGTGGTCGAGAAGAACAGGACGGGTGTGTGCGTCGAGGTGACGAACAATTCGGTCACCGCGTCCTCGTCCTTGGTCGCCATGCCGGCGCGGCCCTTGCCGCCCTTGGCCTGCGCGCGGAACGTGTCGAGCGAGGTGCGCTTGATATAGCCCGCGACGGTGACCGTCACGACCATGTCCTCGCGCTCGATCAGATCCTCGTCGTCGATGCCGTCGACCGCGTTGACGATCTCCGATTTGCGCGGGGTGGCGAATTCATCGCGCACCGCGACGAGTTCCTCGCGCAGCACCGCGTAGAGTTTCATGCGATCGGCGAGGATCGCGAGCAATTCGGTGATCGAATCGGCAAGGCCCTGGAGTTCGTTGCCGATCTCGTCACGGCCGAGCGCGGTGAGACGATGAAGACGCAGATCGAGGATCGCGCGGACCTGGATATCCGACAGGCGATAGACGTCGCCGGTGATCTCCGATTCCACCGCCTCGACGAGCCGGATGTAGGCCGCGATCTCGGCGATCGGCCATTCGCGCATCAGCAGCGCGTTGCGCGCCTCGGTCGCGTTGGCCGAACCGCGGATGATGCGGACGACTTCGTCGAGATTGGTGACCGCGATGACGAGCCCGAGCAAGATGTGGGCGCGGTCGCGGGCCTTGGCGAGTTCGAACTTCGAGCGCCGCGTGATCACTTCCTCGCGGAACTTCACGAAGGCTTCGATGATGTCCTTGAGATTCAGAAGTTCGGGGCGCCCGCCGCGGATCGCGAGCATGTTGGCGGGGAACGAGCCCTGCGCCGGGGTGTGTCGCCATAATTGGTTGAGGACGACGTCGGCAGTCGCATCGCGCTTCAGGTCGATGACGATGCGGACGCCCAAGCGGTTCGATTCGTCGCGGATGTCGCTGACGCCCTCGACGCGCTTGTCCTTCGCGGCTTCGGCAATCTTTTCGACGAGCGCGTTCTTGCCCTGCTGATAAGGGATTTCGGTGAGGACGATCGAACGGCGGTCGCCGCGCCCTTCCTCGACGACGTGGCGCGAGCGCAGCAGGATCGAACCGCGTCCGGTCTCGTACGCCGAACGCGCACCGGCGCGGCCGAGGATGATCGCGCCCGTTGGAAAATCGGGGCCGGGGACGATCTCTAGCAGTTCCTCGGTCGTGATCGGCGCCCCCCCACTCTCACTCCGGTCCATGAAGGCGAGGCACGCGTCGATGACTTCGCCGAGATTGTGCGGCGGGACGTTGGTCGCCATGCCGACCGCGATGCCGCCCGCGCCATTGACCAGCAGATTGGGGAAGCGCGCGGGCAGGACCGACGGTTCATTCTCGGAGCCGTCGTAGTTCGGGGTGAAATCGACGGTATCCTTGTCGAGATCGCCGAGCAAAGCGTTCGCGACCTTGGCGAGCCGCGCCTCGGTATAGCGCATCGCCGCGGCTTTATCCGGGTCCATCGATCCGAAATTGCCCTGGCCGTCGACCAGCGGCACGCGCATCGACCAGTCCTGGCTCATCCGGACGAGCGCTTCGTAGATCGAGCTGTCGCCGTGCGGGTGGTATTTACCCATCACGTCGCCGACGATGCGCGCGCACTTGCGGTACGCCTTGCCCGCGACGAAACCGTTTTCGAACGCCGAGAACAGGATGCGGCGGTGGACCGGCTTCAGCCCGTCGCGGACATCGGGCAGCGCGCGCGCGACGATGACGCTCATCGCGTAATCGAGATAGCTCGTCTTCATCTCGTCGACGATCGAGATCGGGGCAATGTCCGGAGCGTCGCCGAGGAGGGTCTCGTCGGTCAAATCATCATGCTTTCGGGCTGGGGAATGTTACGGTTCGGTTATAGCCGGTGTGGCCGCGGAAGTCACGCGCGCGTACGCGTGTGCGCGAGGGATCGGGCGGGGCGTCAGGGCGCGATCTCGGCGCCGTCCCAGGCGAAGACCTTGCCGCTGTCGGCGGGTTTCAACGCGTCGATCACGTCGAGCAATTGCACCGCCGCGCGATCGGGTTTGAACAGGTATCGGCCGGCGCTTTGGAACGGCTTCGACAGGCTCGTATCGACCGTGCCGGGATGCAGGCCGACGACGATGCCGCGATCGTTGCGGCGCTTCTCTTCGATCGCGATCGTGCGGATGATCTGGTTGAGCGCGGCCTTCGACGCGCGATAGCCGTGCCAGCCGCCCAGCCGGTTGTCGGATATGCTCCCGACCCGTGCGGAGAGCGCGGCGAAGACGCAGCGGCCGGTCTTGGGCATGATCGGCAGAAAATGCTTCGCGACGAGCGCCGGGCCGATGGCGTTGATCGCGAAATTGCGCGCGAGCCACGCCGCGTCGAGGTCGCGCAGCGCCTTTTCCGGGCCGCGTTCCGCCTCATGCAGAATGCCCGTCGCGACGATCACCAAAGTCGGCGCATCCACCGTCGCGGCGGCTGCGGCGATACTCGCCTCATTTTCGAGATCGAGGTGATCGGCGCCGTTGAACGAGCGGGCGAAGCGTCGCACGGGGACGCCTTCCTCCGCCAGCGCGTCGGCCAACGCACCGCCGATTCCGCCCGAGGCGCCGATGACGACAGCTCTGTCCATACGATCTCTCTTGTAATGGTGGGCCCGGCAGGACTCGAACCCGCAACCTAGCCGTTATGAGCGGCCAGCTCTAACCATTGAGCTACAGGCCCCACCTCGGGCTTGCCTAGCGGAGCGCCGCGCGGGCTGGCAAGATCAGGTGGACGCCGCGATCAGCTCGTCGAGCGATGCGGCGCGGATGCCGAGCCGGTCGAGCGTGTCGAGCACGCCATCCCACCAGGCATGGAATTCGACGAGATCGGCGGCGTCGCGGACGTACGGCGTGTTGCCGGGTACGAGCGAGGGCGAATGGAAGGCGAAGTTCAGGACGCGCGTCCCTTCGCCCGCTTCGACGCGGATCGCCTCGATCGCTTCGGCGAGCGGCGTGCCTTCGGGGGTCAGCGGCACGCGGGAGAGCAGACCGGCTCGGGCCAAGACACCGCGCGCGTAAGGAATCTTGCCTGAGGCCGGGTGGATGGAAGCGCCCGAGGCGCGCAAGTGTCCGGTGAAAACCGTCGATAGCGGTAATTCGACGATCGCGTCGTCCGGTCCGGTTCGAAACGCGGCATTGCCGATGCGGGTGAAATCGGGGCCGCCTTGCGCGCTGTAATCGTGCCGCGCCCGCATTGAGGTATCGAGGACGTAGCCGCGCTCGGCGAGCAAAGCGAAAGTTTCCGGCCCGATACCGTAACGGCCGGCGCGACACGCTTGCGGCGGTGCGCCGAACGCGCTGGTGATTGCCTCGGTCAGCCGATCGAGCTTCGCCGCCTCCAGCGCGCGCGGCAGGTTTCCGGCGAAGCTGGTGAACGCCGAGCGCTGTTCCTCGTACGGCGGATTGACCCAGGCGTGGAGTTGCGTGCCGATCGCCGCGCCGGGCGTTCCGACGATCTCGCGCAGGATATCGATCGCGCGCGCGTCGGTGGCGATCGGATAATCGATCAGATACGTGACGCCGATTCCCCGCTCACGGAAACGCGCGTGCGCGGCGGGCAGCGCCGCGATCGATTCCACCGACGGCGCGCGCTCGGGGAACGGCGCGTTCCAGTCGAATTCCTCTTCGACATCGACGAAGATCGTGAAACGTTGACCGAAATCCTCGGGCCAAACCACGGGAACGCCGGGCGTCGGCCGCTGCGGCTCCGGTGGCGCGTCGGCCGTCACGTCAGCGGTTCGAAGCCTGCACCCCGTCTTTCAACCCCGCAGGCAGCCGCAGTGTCAAGAACTCCGTCCCGATCGTCAGCGCCCCGCCGAGTTCGCGCGCCAGCTTGCGCGCCAGACGCAACGCGAACCCGGTGCCGAGCAGCGGCGCGCCCGGGCCGACCGCATCCTGTTCGGCATCGATGCTGAGCAACGCGTCGTCGGAAACATTTGCCAGCGCCGCAGGGCGCGTGAAGGCGATCTCCACCGCGTCGTTGGAATCGCCCGCGTCGGCCCGGATACGTTCGCCATCGCGGGCGACCGATACGAGCGCCGCCATCAGGCGCGAGATCAGTCGCGCGGTGGCGCGGTCGTCGCTCGCGATGACGAGGCGATCGGCGTCGCCGCCGATTTCGACGGTGCAGCGCCTGAGCGACGCCAGCTGCTCTAGCGATGCCCTTGCATCCTCCAGCATCGGCGCCAGCGGCGCGATACCCGCACGAAGCTCCAGCGCATCGCTTTCGATCCGCGCGGCAAGATCGATATCGTCGATCGCGGCGACCAGATCGGTGGCGCTCGCGCGGATCGCGCCCGCGCGGTCGCGATAGACCGGCGCGACCGGCCCGAGCATCTCGCCCTCGATCAATTCGGCGAAGCCCGAAATCGCATTGGTCGGGGTACGAAGTTCATGGACCAACCGTCTCAGCGCCTCTGGACCGCTGCGGCTCGTCGGCGAAGGCGCCGCAGATTCTTCGGGGCGGGGCCGGCGCGCGAGGCCGCGCATCCCGAGGAACCGGCCGCTGGCGGGATCGAAGATCGGCGTGCCCGAAATCCGCCAGTCGCCCGCCGCAGCCGATGCGCCGCCGATCGCCAGCCGCGCGTCGCGGAATGCGGTGCGCCGTCGCAACGCCCCCGATGCCATTCCGTCGACTTGTGCGGGTTCGCCGCCTGCCAGCGAAAGGCCGACGATGGGGCCACGGACGATCCCTTCGACCCAGGCGATCATCCCCGTCGCATCGGTCTCGAAGAGGAAGGACGTCGCCTCCGGACGCACCTCGGCAGGTGGCATCGCGCCACCTTCGCGACCGCGCTGGAACGTCTCGATGCGATCGACGAGCTCGGCGATCTCGAAACCCGCGACCGTGTCCGACTGCGCCGGCGCTTCCGCCGCCGAACGCCGCAGCGCCTCCGCGACCAGCGGAATCTCCTTCGCCACCGCGCCAAGCGCCACGAACGGTCCCGGACCCGAAGGCGGGGTGGCCGGCTGATCGACCCGCACCGGTTTCAGCGCGGGGACATCGTACGAAATCGTGAAGTCGGTGCTGCCGAAACTTTCGAGCGCACGCCGCACCGCCGGCGACAAATCTTCCCGCGCGCGGAGAACCGATCGGCCGGCGGGTCCGACCGCAGGCAGGATCGTCTCCCAATCCTTATCGGCAAGCGCCGCGATGCGAAGTACGGGGGCGGCGATCGCGGGATCGTCCTCCGCAAATAGAGCGACCAACGCCGCGGGCGGTTCGGCCAGCGCAAGCGCCCGCGCACTCGCGGCCCGGATGCCGGCGGGGACCTGATCGCGAAGCCCTCGCAAACGATCGAAAATCGCATCGTCGGGCGCGATTCGCCCTCGGCCCATCAGGTCGACGATCTGGCGATAGGCGGATTGCGCGCCGAATGCGCTCGACGTGTCGGCGGCCAGCACGGTCTTCAGGCTGTCGTCGAACCGCACCCGCAGCGTCCCTCGTCACGCCCGCGGGAAAGCCGCGTCGTGATCGATTCCTAATGCGTGGAAGGCTGACGCGAAACACTTCATTTCGGCGTCGTCGCAATGTGGGACAATTGCGTTCGCGCGCAATCTTCTTATTCTGGACGCCGCCCGAACGCCTGCAAAGCAAAGCGATTCGCCAGGGGAGCGCAACCGGATTGGATCGGATCGACCGCCAGATACTCGCGCTGTTGCAAGGCAATGGCCGGATGACCAACGTCGATCTCGCCGACCGCGTCGGGCTAACCGCCCCGCCGTGTCTCCGTCGTGTCCGCGCGCTGGAGGAAGCCGGTGCGATCAAGGGCTATCATGCCGATCTCGATCCGGCGCAGCTTGGCTTCCCGATCACGGTGTTCGCGCTCGTCAGTCTGAAGAGCCAGGCCGAATCGGATTTGCACGCCTTCGAGGATCACGTCGCCGCGATCCCCGAAGTGCGCGAATGCCACATGCTCAACGGGGAGATCGACTTCATCCTGAAGATCGTCGCCGCCGATCTGCGCGGCTTTCAGGAAATTCTGACGACGCATCTGACGCCGGCGCCCAATGTCGCCAGCGTCAAGACCTCGCTGACGATCCGCACCGCCAAATCGGTCTCGGGCGTGCCCGTCACCGAATGATCGGGGAGCGGATCGACCGCTCCCCGATCGTCTCAGCCCGCCGGTGCGGCGGCGGGCGCGGGCGCGGCGGCGGGCGCGCCCTCATCGACAAAAGTCGTCCACAACGCCGCGATGTCGGCGCTGGGCGATCCGGTGACCGCACCGAAGGCGGTTTTCGCCCCAGCCTTGTCTCCCGTCATCGCCAAAGCGATGCCGAGCCGCGTGTTGACGTCATTGGTATTGGCCCCGCCCTTCTGGAGTGCGGCGCGATAGAGTTCGATGGCCTTGGCGTAATTGCCCGAGCCTAGCTCCGCGTCGCCGGTCTGCGACGCGAGCTTGCCGTCGGCGGCGGCCTTCGCCTTCGTTTCAAGTGGTGCGAGCGATCCTTCGGATTTGATCGCGCTGTTGGCCGCGCTCAACATCGCCGTCGCGGCGGTCGAACTCGTCGGGATCTTCCCCTTGGCGCGCCCTTCGGTAATAACCGCCTTGGTCTCGTACGGCAGGCCGACCTTCCTCGCCCGATCGGCGTAATTCTCATAATCATATTGGTCGGCGAGCGCGTTCGACGCCCGCATCAGACGATACAGATCGAGCGCCTGCGCATCGGTCGGCGTGATGAACGATCCTTGCTGAAGGCCGTAAATCTTGATCATGTCGCGCCAGTTCTTCGGCGTCGGATAGGCGGTGAGATATTTGCGCATCCATTTGAGCGTGCTCGCCGCATCGCGCGAATCGACCGCATATTTCAGAGCGTAGCGATAGAGTTGTTCGTCGGCCTTGCCGCCGCTCGCATTCGTCTGGGTAATGATCTTATCGATTTCGGCCATCCCGCCCGCGGTGTCGCCCGCCGCGACCTTGGCCATGACCAATTGATTGGCGAGCCGCGGATCGGTCGAGCCGAGTTGTTGCGCACGCTCGAAATAGGTCACCGCCTGCGGATATTGCTTCGACTTGTACGAAATCAGGCCGCGCTCGAACGCGAAGCCGGGCAGATCGGCCTTGGGCGTCTTCGGATTCGCCAGCAAGGCGTCGTATGGCGCGGCGAGCATGGTCTCGTTCGTCGGCTGATTGGCGGCGCGCGCCGCCGCGATTTTCTGCGATTCCAGCACCAGGCGCAGCGTCGCCGCGAGATAGCGGTCGTCGTCGGTCTTTGCTGCGGCCTCGACCTGCGCGATCGCGGGTTCGGCGGTCGCAAGATCCTTCGCCTCCAGCGCGGGTTTGGCGACCTGCGCCGACTTCAGCACGTCGGGGCTGAACTTGAGGCCGGGAGCCTCTTCCTTGGGCTTGTCCTTCGCAACCGCGGGGACCGAAAGGACCAATCCGCTCGCGCCCGAAATCAGTGCTGCGGCGAGCGCGAGCCGTGAAATCCTCTTTGGCGAAATCCTCAACATCGAAAATCGTCTCCTCATGCGTCCGTAACGCCGTCGCGGCGCTCTAATGCCCTCGGCGAGGGCGTTCAAGCGACCGGCGCGGTCGGTCCTTCCCTGTCGTCCGGGCGGTGAACCGAGATTGAACGCGGATGCCCATCCCGGTAACCGGTATGGATGATCGCGCTCCTCTCCCCCGCCAAGACGCTCGACTATGCCTCGGAGTTTCCTGCGCTCGCACCGACAACTCCGCGATTTGCTGCCGAGGCGACGACGCTCGCGACTGCAGCCGCCAAATTCACCCGGCCTAAGCTGCGGAAACTGATGCATATTTCGGACAAGCTCGCCACGCTCAACGTCCAGAGATTCCGTCGTTTCGACGAGCAACCCGAACGGCCCGCGCTCTATGCCTTCGCGGGCGATGTCTACATCGGGCTGGAGGCGAAGACGCTCGACGAGGCTGCGGTCGATTTCGCGCAGGATCATCTGCGGATGCTGTCGGGCCTTTACGGGCTGTTGCGACCGAGCGACGCGATCCGGCCGTATCGCCTCGAAATGGGAACCCGCTGGGCGCCGCGTCGCAAGTCGCTGACCGACTGGTGGGGCGACCGGATCGCGGACGCTCTCGTCGAGGATTTGGCGGTGGAGGGGTCGGGGGTCGTGCTCAATCTCGCGAGCCAGGAATATTGGGCGGCGATCGACGGGCGATTGCCGAAGACCGTCCGGGTGATCGACATCGACTTCCGCGAACCCGGCCCCGACGGCCCGCGCTTCGTCAGCTTCAACGCCAAACGTGCGCGCGGGATGATGGCCCGCTGGCTCGCCGAACACCGGATCGACGATGTCGAAGCGATGAAGGCGTTCGACAGCGACGGCTATCGTTTCGATGCGGGCGAAAGCGACGACGACCGTTGGCGCTTTTCGCGCGGGTAAAGCCATCAGGCTTGCAACTCCCTCGCCCCCAGCCTAACCGCTCCGATCCGTCGGGGAGTGGCGCAGTCTGGTAGCGCGCCTGCTTTGGGAGCAGGATGTCGCAGGTTCGAATCCTGTCTCCCCGACCATTTTATCGCGCTGTAAAAGAACGGTTGAGGTCGTGGTGGGGGGACGGACGATCGCCGGGCGATCCGGCACGGGCGTGTCGTGACAGACTTAAGCACCGATCTCCCGTTGCGGCAGTTGACGCGGCTGCGAACCGGAATGTCGATCGCGGGGGCTCAACTGACCAACCGGTTCTTCGCGGACGACCCGATGCTCGGGACCGAGTTCGGAATCGTCGCGCGGATCTGTCTTCCCGATTGGATATGCGGCGGAGAATTAGCCCGACCGGCCTCGCCGGGACGGACGATCACGGTCCGGAAAATGGCGATGTCGCTCGGCAGCCCGCCCGAATCGACCCGCCGTCACGTCAACATCCTGCTCGACCGCGGCGCCCTGGCTCTGTCCGCGCAGGGCGTGACGCTGGCCGCCACCGCCGCCAACGAAGCGTTCATGGTTCAATATTATCTGGGCATCCACGACCTCTTCCTGCGGTTGATCGAGGACATGGTCGCGACGTGCGATATCGATCTTCCGATCGGCGCGACGCCGGGGTTCGGGATGGCCGACATCGTCCAGCGCGCGCTCGAAATCCTGTTGCTGCCGATCGACACCTTTCGTCTGGCCGGAAACAACCGGATGACCTTCATGCTGTGGGGCGCCCTGACGATGGTGGCGGTCCGCAACGTGACCTACGACCCGGTGCTCAGTCGACTTTATGCGGATGCCATTCCGCCCGACGATGTACGGATCGGGATTTCGCTGCGCAGTCTCGCGGCGATGGTGTCGATCCCCTACGCCAGCGCCTGGCGGTATATCCAGGCGTTGCACGCGTCTGGACTGGTGACGCGGCTCGGCAGCAATCAATGGACTGTGCTTACCGCGAACCTGCTGAGCGAGCCCGCCCGCGGCCTCAGCACGCCGCCGAGCATCCTGGTGTTCCGCAAGGTTCGCGAACTCGCCTTGCTCGGCCTCGATCCGGCGCGCGCCGCCGAGCATTACCGCTTTGGCAGACCGATGCTCGCCACATTGGAAATGCCCCAAAACGGATAACTTACCGCCCGGTTATCCATTCCGGGTCATCGACGGATTGCCCGCGCGTTCCAACAACTTACTCATGCCCGCCAGGACAGTCGCGGTCAATGCGCAGGACGAAGTGGCTGGCGTCGTCGACGATGCGTTTTCGACCAACGAAGCGACGCTGGTTGCGGGCGATCTGTTCGCCGGCAACCCGACGACGCCCGACAGCGATCCCGACGGTCCGCTGACGATCACCGCGGTGAACGGCAACGCCGCCCATGTCGGCACGCAGATCGCGCTTGCTTCGGGCGCGCTGCTGACCGCGAACGCCGACGGCACGTTCAGCTACGATCCCAACCACGCGTTCGACACGCTGACCGCGGTGACCGGCGCGACCAATTCGCAACGAACCGACAGCTTCACCTACACGCTCGGCAGCGGCGAGACCGCGACGATCACGATCGCCGGGCTGGGCAACGATCCCGCTTATGGCGCCGCGGGCGGCGACGCGCTGACCGGGACGAGCGGCGACGACCGCATTTTCGGCTATGCCGGCGACGACCAGATCATCGGCAACGGCGGCGCCGACACGATCAATGGCGGCGGGGGCGACGACCGGATCTTCATCGACGCCACCCCCATCCGGATCGACGGCGGCGCGGGGAACGACCTCCTCAGCATCACCGCCGGCCATGATGTGACGATCGGCAACGCGCAGATCTCGGGTATCGAGGCGATCCGCTCGCGAAGCCTAATGGGCGGCGACGCGACGATCCACGGCAGCAACGCCGGCGACGTGATCTTCGGCGGCGCGGGCGCGGATATTCTCGACGGCGGCGTCGGGGACGACCGGATCAACGTCTACGCCACGCCGGCGTCGGTCGCGGGCGGCGCGGGCACGGATTCGCTTTACGTCCACGACGCGGTCTCGGCGACCTTCACCGACACCACGCTGACCGGCGTCGAGCGCGTGTTCGTCTACGACGGCGGCAGCGTCGATGTGTCGCAGGTCACTGCGGGCTTCGATGTGCTGCGCTCGCTCAGCACCGCCACCGGGGGGGCGACGATCGTCGCGGGCAACCGTGCGGATGTCGTGTTCGGCGGTCTCGGCGCGGATACGCTGTCGGGCGGCGGCGGCGACGACCGGATCGGCGTCTCGGCGCAACCCGCGCATGTCGATGGCGGCGCGGGGACCGGCGACATCCTGCTGCTCGGCGGCGGCGCGTCCTACGTCTTCGACGACACCAGCCTGACGGGCGTCGAGCGCGTGTTCGTACGCGGCGGCGTCAGCGTCGATCTGTCCGCGGTCCATGCCGACCTCTCGATCAACACGATCGGCGACGCGGGCACGCAGAGCGCGGTTATCGGCACCGGCGGGGCGAACCGGATCGTCGGCGGCGCGAGCGACGACACGCTCGATGGCGGCGGCGGCGCCGACGTGCTGCGCGGCGGCGCGGGGGCGGACACGTTCGCCTTCTCCTCGCTCGCCGACACCGTCGGCACGGGCGGCGCGATCGACCGCGTGTTCGACTTCAGCCGCACCCAGGGCGACACGATCGCCCTCTCCGCGATCGACGCCGATCCGACGACGGCCGGCGAGCAGAGTTTCACCTTCATCGGCACCGATGCGTTCGGCACCGGCGGCGCCGACTATCAAGTCCGCGTCACCGGCAGCCAGAACGGCAACAGCTACATCCAGTTCGATACCGACCACGACCGCCACGCCGATTATTCCATCTTCGTCCATTCCGACGCGCCCCTCACCAACGCCGATATCGTCGTCTGAAAGTAGCGTCTCGACAGCTCGACATAACCCACGCGCGCGTGCCGACGATCCCCGGTTGAGAACGGTCTCTACGCTTCGAGCGTGACCGTCGCGGGATGATGCCGGTCGAGGTGGCGTTTGATCGTCTTCAGGTTGCGCGTATTCGATCGGTAGAAGAAATCCGCCGCGTCGCCGATCAACGGCACCGCCCCGAGCAGCGCATCGAAGCCGACGCGCCCGCCCATCCGGAGGAGTTGGAGCTTGCTCATCCCGAGGTTGCGCGCTTCCCACACCAGCCACGCACCGAGCGCCGCCGCCGCCACATCGCCGACCACCGGCACCAGCCCGAGCAGGAAATCGAGCCCGACGCGCCGATTGATGCCGGGGATGACGAACATCCCTTCGAGCAATTGCTCCATCGCCTCGACGCGGCGGCGCACTGACGCGGGATCGCGACCGAGCGGGAGCTGATCGAGAAACGGGGCGGGGTCGATGCGCGTCGTTTGCGGGTCCATCCGCATCATTTGGTGTCGGCGCGCAAATGGTTCAACGGGTGCCACGCGCGCGGGTTCTGCTGCCACGCGTGGAGCCGGAACGCGACGAGCGCCCAGCGGAACGGACGCGCGATCGGTATGAAGCCGGCGTCCTGCGTCAGCGCGATGTCAGCCGCGGCGATCGCGACCGCGCGCGCCGCGGTCGTGTCGGCATTGCGCGCCGCCTCGATCGCGGCGGCGGCGTCTTCGCTGCACATCACGCAGGCCGTCGCCAGATACCAGCGTGCACTATCGTACGGCGCCACCTTGTCGATCAGGCGAAGATCGGCATCCGCGCGGAGCGCGACCCTGATGGGCGTGATTCCGATCGCGGTGAGATCGGCGGCCAGCCGTCCCCACAGCAATGTGCCGCCGGGACCATCGGGCAACGCTAGACGCAGCGAGAGACCTTCGGGATGCGCCTCTTTCCAGCCGGCGACCATGCTCCGCGCCGCGGCACGCCGGTCCACCGGTGAAACGTCTGCCCAATCCGGGAGCGCCGCCGACGCCGCCGAATCGAGCTGTTCGGGAAGGATCTGCTCGCTCGCGGCCCAGTCGCCTGAGAATATCGCGGTCAACGCGGTGCGGTCGATCGCCTGCGCGATCGCCGCGCGCGCGGTCACATCCGCGAGGAAGCCCGACCGATCGACGACCGCCAGACCGAACAAACCGACCGCTGGATCGATTCGGACATTGCTTGGTGCAAGGTCGGCCTGCCGGACGAGCGGCCAATCCGACAGTGTGCCGCCTGCGACCATGTCCGATTGCTTCGCCGCGAACCGGACGATCGCCGTCGCCGCAGGCTCGCCGATCAGGCGGACATTGTCTTCGGGCGTCGGCGCGTCGGTGTCGTCACCCGCACGATCGGGATCGACGACGGGCGCCAACAGCGGGGTCGGCCCCTTCGCCGAAACCTGAAATGGCCCGCTGCCGCCCACCGGCTTGGTTTGGAGAATGCCGAGTTCGGGTTGCGCGAACAGCTTCAACAGGTCGGGGCGGGGGCGGTCGAGGTCGACCTCGATAACATCGGGTGTCATCTCGACGACGGCATCGATCGCGGTGAGATAGGGCCGAAGCGGATTGCCCGAATCCGCGGCGATCTGGCGCTTCAGGATCGCGACGACATCGCGCGCGCTGACCGTATCGCCGTCGGGCCAATGCGCGTGCCGCAGGCGGAAGATATAGGTCCTCCCGTCGTCGATCACGATCCAGCGCTCGGCGAGCCCCGGCTCGATCTGCCCCGAGGCGTCGAACCGCACCAGGCCCTGCGCGACCGCGCCGGCCATCGCCCGGCCGGGCTCGCGTTGTCGGATACGGCGGGGATCGGAGAGGGCAGGCGGCTCGCCGATGACGCTGACGATCACCGGGCCGACATCGGGACGACGATCGCACGCGCCGACCGACATCATCACCACTGCCACGATACCCGCGCGGATCGCTGTGTTCATGGTTTCACCCTGCCATCGCACGGACGGTGACGCTACCCGTCAGCGCGTCGATCGGCGCAATCGACCGGACGGGGATTGCTTGGTGCGGACGGCGGGACTCGAACCCGCACGCCAATATGGGCAGAAGATTTTAAGTCTCCAGCGTCTACCATTCCGCCACGTCCGCGCCGTTACCCGCGAAGCCGATGCGTCGTCGCAGGTCAAGAGTGGAGGGCGCGGCGGTTCAGACGTTGAGGCGGAGCCGCATGTCCTTGCCCGGCTTGAAATAAGGCACGCGCTTGGCGGTCACCTGCACCGTTTCGCCGGTACGCGGGTTGCGACCGAGGCGTGCGTCACGGGCGCGCGTGGAAAACGCGCCGAAACCGCGCAGTTCGACGCGGCCGTCCGCCGCCAGCCGCTGCATGATCTGGTCGAAGAAGGTATCGACGATCGCTTCGATATCCCGGTTCGTGAGGTCAGGATTCTCGTCGGCGAGTTTCTGGACGAGTTCGGAGCGAATCATCGTGGCTTCCCCTAAGCATCGACAAACAGACTGCGGGACAAAATTGATACAGTGAAACGTCGGCTCGGAATAGGATCGAAACGACTTTCTTCCGTCATAAATCAAAAAAACTGCCCCGGGGACGCTGATCGTCCCCGGGGCCGACCATCACTTCTTGGTGTCACGCGCCTTCAGCGCCTCGCCGAGGATGTTGCCGAGCGTGGCGCCCGAGTCCGACGAACCATATTGCGCCACGGCCTGCTTCTCTTCGGAAATCTGCATCGCCTTGATCGAGAAGGTCGGCTTCTTCGAACGATCGAAGCCGGTGACCATCGCGTCGAACTTCTGCCCGACCTGAAAGCGCTCGGGGCGCTGCTCGTCGCGGTCGCGGCCAAGGTCGGTGCGTTTGATGAAGCCCGCCGCGCCGTCGTCGCCCTGCTGCACTTCGAGGCCCGCGTCGCGGACTTCGAGGACGGTGACGGTGACGACCTGGTTCTTGTTGAGCTTGTCGCCCGCCGCGACTGTGCCGCCGACCGCAGGGCCACCGCGCTCAAGCTGTTTCATGCCGAGCGAGATGCGCTCCTTCTCGGCATCGATGTCGAGCACCACCGCCTGGACGGTCTCGCCCTTGCGATGCAGGTTGAGCGCGTCCTCGCCCGAAACGCCCCAGGCGATGTCGGACATGTGGACCATGCCGTCGACATCGTTGTCGAGGCCGATGAACAGGCCGAATTCGGTCGCGTTCTTGACTTCACCTTCGACGGTCGAGCCGACCGGATGTTCGGCAAGGAAGGCGTCCCAGGGATTGTCCTGCGCCTGCTTGAGGCCGAGCGAGATGCGGCGCTTCTCCTCATCGACCTCGAGGACGATGACATCGACCTCCTGCGACGTGCTGACGATCTTGCCCGGATGGACGTTCTTCTTGGTCCAGCTCATCTCGGACACGTGAACGAGGCCCTCGATCCCAGCCTCGAGCTCGACGAACGCGCCATATTCCGTGATGTTCGTGACCCGGCCGGTCAGCTTCGCGCCGATCGGATATTTCGCCGACGCGCCATCCCAAGGATCGCTCTCGAGCTGCTTCATGCCGAGCGAGATGCGCTGCGTGTCCTTGTTGATGCGGATGATCTGCACCTTCACGGTGTCGCCGATGTTGATCATCTCGCTCGGGTGGCCGACGCGTTTGTAGCTGAGATCGGTCACGTGAAGCAGGCCGTCGATCCCGCCGAGATCGACGAACGCGCCGTAATCGGTAATGTTCTTGACGACGCCGTCGATGATCTGGCCCTCATGGAGCGACTGAATCAGCCCGGTACGCTGCTCGGCGCGGGTCTCTTCGAGAACCGCGCGGCGCGAGACGACGATGTTGCCGCGCTTGCGGTCCATCTTCAGGATCTGGAACGGCTGCGGGATGTCCATCAGCGGGGTGACATCGCGGACCGGGCGGATATCGACCTGCGAACCAGGCAGAAACGCGACCGCGCCCGACAGATCGACGGTGAAGCCGCCCTTCACGCGGCCGAAGATCACGCCTTCCACGCGCGCGGTCTTGGTGAATTCGGTTTCCAGCTTGTCCCAGGCGGCTTCGCGGCGGGCGCGATCACGCGAAAGCATCGCTTCGCCATGCACGTTCTCGACGCGATCGACATAGACCTCGACTTCGTCGCCGACCTTCAACTCGGCCTTCTGGCCGGGGGCGGCGAATTCGCGCAGCGGCACGCGGCCTTCGCTCTTCAAACCGACGTCGATGACCGCGAGATCATTCTCGATCGCGGTGACGGTGCCGTGGACCACGCGGCCCTCGAAACTGTCGGTCTCGCCGAACATGTCGTCGAGCATGGCCGCGAAATCGTCTCGGGTCGGCATTGCCTGGGTTGCCATAGAAAATCTGTTTCCTGTGTCGTCGTTGCTGGCCAGCCGGTTGGGTCCGGCGGTCTTGGCCTATCTGCCGTGAACGCCACATGCGAACACGGCATCCGCGCACTCAGGAGTTCGCGGAAGCCTTCACGCTAAATGCGAAAAGGGCGCGTGAGGAAACCCTCCGCGCCACGCCTCCGCGAGGCACTGCTCGCCGGACGAGCGCGCCTGTAGCGGAAGTGGAGGTGGGGGGCAAGGTTGACAAGGATTGCCATTTCTCGCAAGCCCGAGGAGGAGACCGGAACATGGCTACGATGAATATCTCGCTTCCCGATGACATGAAAGCATGGGTCGAAGCGCAAACCGCGACCGGACGCTATGGCAATTCGAGCGATGTCGTGCGCGATATTATCCGTCGAGCGCAGGAACGCGCGCAGAAAATCGCCAACATGCAGCGGCTGGTCGATGAGGCCCGGGCGAGCGGAATTTCCGAGCGGTCGTTCGAAGAGGTCATTGCGGCTGCGCGGGCTGAGTTCCTCGCCGACACGAGCCGCGATGCCGCTTAGACTGTCGCGCGAGGCCGACGAGGATTCGCGCCTGATCTATCTTTTCGGCGCGGCGAAGTTCGGCGTCGCCATCGCCGATCGCTATGCGGCGAACATCGACCGCGCGCTGGCATTGATCGCAGACCACCCGCATGTCGCGAGACTTCGCGACGAAGTCGACGATCGCACGCACGCCTATCCGGTCGGGTCGCACCTGATCATCTATGAAATCGAAAATGCGACGGACGTCATCGTTTTGCGTATCCGCCATTCGCGCGAAGACTGGCAGCACGAGGATTAGGCGGCGGTCGTTCGTGCCCGCGCCTCGACCAGCGCGATCGCTTTTTCGACCGATGCCTCGATCGACAGGAAACTCGTATCGAGCAACGCCGCGTCGCTTGCGGGCACCAGCGGCGCGGTATCGCGTGAACTGTCGCGCGCGTCGCGCGCCCGAATGTCGGCCAGCACCTTGTCGAGACTGAGCGTCGAGCCGTGCGCCTGCAATTCCGCATGGCGTCGCTTGGCGCGGATCGTCGGGGTGGCGCGGACGAACAGTTTCACATCGGCGTCGGGCGCGATGACGGTGCCGATGTCGCGGCCGTCGAGCACCGCGCCGCCGGGCTGATGCGCGAACCTCTTCTGGCGCTGCATCAACGCCGCGCGAACCAGCGGGTGCGCCGAGACGATCGACGCGAGCTTGCCGACCTCGTCTTCGCGCAGGCCCTGATCGGCGAGCGCCAGTTCGTCGAAATCGCACGCCGCGACAGCATCCGCCTCTTTGGACGGATCGAGTTCGAGCCGCCGGACGGTCGACGCCACCGCGCGATACAGCAATCCGGTGTCAAGATGCGGCAACCGGTAATGCCGCGCGAGCGCCTTTGCGATCGTGCCTTTGCCCGACGCCGCGGGGCCATCGACCGCGATGATCACGCCGCGTCCTGCCGCGCCAGCCACGCGCGCAGCAAGGCCACCGCCTCCTTGGGGCGATCGCCGAAGAACCCGTGCGCCGCGCCCGGCACCACGCCGAACTCCGCGCCCGGCACGCGCGCGGCGAAACCGCCGATCGTCGCGGGGCGCGCCTCGTCATATTGCCCGCACAGGAACAACGTGTGCGCGCCGTCGAGCTTCGCCAGCAGCGGCTCGCCGTCGTAATTCTTGAGCGTTCCGGTCGAGACGAACTCGCTGTCGCCCCACATCGTCCGATACAGCAACCGATTGAAGCCGCGTCCCGAACTCGCGCGGTGATAAGCGATCATCGCGTCACCGGGGCGCTCGCGGCCATTGTAAGTCGAATAGAAAGCGCTGGTCGCGGCATCGCAGGCCGGTGGCGGTTTGGGCAGGTCGAGCGCCTCGCACCGCGCGATTTCGGCGCGAACCGGCGCGGGAAGCTGGCCGACGAGAATGCCCGCGTCGGCCAGCCACGTCTTCGTCGACACAAGCGGACTCGCCAGCACCAGTCCGGCAAGCGCGGGCGAACGACGCGAGCCATATTCCAGCGCCACGGTGCCGCCCCAGCTATGCCCCAGCACATGCCACCGCGCGATGCCGAGCGCGTTGCGGATCGCATCAACCTCATCGACGAAACGCGGCACCGACCAGTTCCCGGGATCGTTCGGCTGATCCGATTTCCCTGAATCGAGCTGATCGTAAAGTACCACCGCGCGCTCGTCGGCGAGCGGCAGCGCGTCGAGGAACGCGGCATGCGTCCCGCCCGGTCCGCCGTGGATCATCAGGATCGGCGGCCGCGACGCCTTCAGGTCGCCGTTGACGCGGACGTAGATCCTGCCGCCCGCAACCGGCACCATCAACTCGCGGGTCGGCGCGGCATAGGACACAGGCCCGCGCGCGAAAATCGGCGCGGCGGTGACCGTGGCCAGTCCTGCCAGCAGAGTCCGCCGATCGATCGCCTTCATCGTGTCGCGCCCCCGAGCGATTCCAGCAGCGTGAAGAAGTCGGGAAAGCTCGTCCCGATCGGTGCCGCGTCGTCGATGGTGATCGCGCGCTTCGCGTGAAGTCCAGCCACGACCATGCTCATTGCGATACGATGATCGAGTTTCGAGGCGACCTGTGCGCCACCCGGAATCGGATCGCCTCCAGTGCCGTCGATCGACAGACCATCGTCGTGTTCGACGCACGCGACGCCATTCGCCTCCAGCGCCGCTCGCATCGTCGCGATCCGATCCGATTCCTTGACGCGCAACTCGTGCGTGCCGCGCGCGACGGTTCGGCCTTTCGCAAAGGCGGCGGCGACGAACAGCCCGGGATATTCGTCGATCATCGATGGCGCGAGATCGTGCGGTACTTCGATCGCAGTGAGCGCGGCATGACGCACGCGGAGGTCGGCCACGGGCTCTCCGCCGACATCGCGCCGATCGAGTTCTGAAATGTCGGCCCCCATCATGCGGAGCGCACTCAGCAGGCCGATACGCGTCGGGTTCAGCCCGACATTCTCGATCGTGACGTCGCTCCCCGGAACGATCGTTGCGGCGACGACCCAGAACGCCGCCGAGGACGGGTCGCCGGGAACGACGATATGCCGCGGCCGCAACTCCGCCTCGCCCGCGATCGAAATAATCCGCCCGCGGTTTGTCATCTCGACGGTGAGATCGGCACCGAACCCCGCAAGCATCCGCTCGCTATGATCGCGCGTCGCGATCGGCTCGATCACCCGCGTAACGCCCGGCGTATTCAGTCCGGCGAGCAACACCGCCGACTTCACCTGCGCCGACGCGACCGGTAGCGTGTACTCGATCGGCACCGCCGGGCACATCCCGCGCACCATCAACGGCAGGCGCCGGCCCGGCGAGGCGGTGATCTCCGCCCCCATTGTTGCCAGCGGATCGATCACCCGAGTCATCGGTCGCGACGACAGCGAGGCGTCGCCGATGAAGGTCGCGGTGATCGGATGGCTTGCGACAAGACCCATCAGCAGCCGCGTCGACGTCCCCGAATTGCCCATGTCGAGCGCCTTCGCCGGTTGCAGCAATCCGCCGACCCCGACGCCGTGGATATGCCACACTCCGTCATCGTCGCGCTCGATCGTCGCACCCATCGCGCGCAGCGCCGCGGCAGTGGCGAGAACGTCCTCACCCTCGAGCAATCCCTCGACCCGGCTCTCGCCGACTGCCAGCGCCGAGAACATCAGCGCTCGATGGCTGATCGACTTGTCTCCCGGCACCCGGATACGTCCGTTAAGCGCTGTCGCAGGCTCGATCGTAACCGGTCGGGGCGGGGAATGCGGCATGCGCGCGGTGCTTTGACAGCCGCCTTGCGCTATGGCAATGCGCGCCCCACTTCGCGGGAACCCCGCCGAAACCACCATCCGAAAGGCTTTAAACGGCATGATCCAGCCGGAATGGGGCACGAAACGCACGTGCCTGAAATGCGGTACGCGTTTCTACGACCTCACCAACGAAGACCCCGTCACCTGCATCAGCTGCGGGCATGCGTGGTTGCCCGAGGCGATCCTGAAATCGAAGCAACCGCTGCCGTTCGAGGCCGCCAAGCCCGAAAAGGAAAAGGCCGACAGCGATCTGTCGGGCGACGATGACGACGATGACGACGACGAAGAGGACATCGACACCGGTGAAGACGATGAGCCCTCCGCCGACGACGAGGTCGACCTCGGCGGCGACGACGATCTGGGCGTCGAGACCAACAAGAAAGACGACGACAATTGATGGGTGGGGCGAGCGGTCTGCGGACCGCTTGCCAAGCCATTGAGCGCCCGCTAGGTGGCGCCTTCCTGCAAAGGTTCGGGGCCGTAGCTCAGCTGGGAGAGCGCTGCAATGGCATTGCAGAGGTCAGGGGTTCGATCCCCCTCGGCTCCACCATTCACGTCATAATCGGCAGGTTTCCGTGAAGTGCCCGGTTCTCTGCGGTTTTCCTCATACTCTTGCTACGCTTTGGTGTCACACAAAGGTGTGGACGAGATGGGCAGAACGACCGGCGTCAATAGGCGGCCCGGAAGCAACCGGCTTCAGTTTCGGCGGCGTTGGCCTTCAGACGTGGCGCATCTCTTGCACGGAGAGAATTTGGCCCGGAGCACAGGCTCGGCTGGCTACGCCGAGGCGCGGCGACAGCATCGGAAGATCGAAGAAGAATATGACCAGAAGGTTGATAATGCGCGCCGCCGATTGCGCGTTCCCGCCGAGCAGGTATCGGGCATTGTTCGTCGTGCTTACCGGGCGGAATGGCCGGCCGCTGCCAACAGACCCGATCTCACCGAAGGCGCTGGGGATCGACGTCGATCAGGGCATCAAGGGCGAGCAAGTGGTCGAAGCGATGACGCGGATCGCGCTGTCGCGCGGTGCGCTCACGAGGATCCGGGTGGACAATGGGCCGGAGTTCATTTCGAAAGCGCTCGATCGCTGGGCCTACGAGAACGGCGTCACGCTGGACTTCAGCCGGCCGGGCAAGCCGACAGACAATCCTGTCCTGAGCTTGTCGAAGGGTGCTCACACTACCTAGTGTGAAGCGAGATGATCACCTAGTGTGACGCGAGATGATCGCGATTTCCACCATCACCGCGGTATTGAGCGGGGCGGCGCTATTTGCGTTTGTCGTCAGCGCCGCAGTGATGCTCTATTTCGGGTTGAAGGGGCGGACCGCGACCGAGGCTACCGCCGCCGATGCGGCGCGGCTCGATGCGATGCTCGGCGCGTCGCCGGCGTTGCCGATGTTGGTGCGCGGCGACGGCCGGGTCGAGATGCCCGACCGGCTGGCGGACTGGTTCGGGCTCGCCGCGCCGGCGCGGCTGCTCGACGATCTTGCGGGCACGGACGCCGGGCTGTCGCGCGACGACGTGGTTGGGCTGACGAGCGACATCCACACCGTCCAGCGGGCCGGGCGCGGGTTCGTTCGCGCGGTTCGGCCGAACGGGTCGGCGCGCGCCTTGCTATTGCGTGGGGATCGCGCGCCGGCGGGGATGGCGGCGCAGGGCGGGGTCGTCGTCTGGGTGTTCGACGCGAGCGAGAGCGAGAACGAGATCGCGCGGTTGCGTGACGAGGGCACGCGTTTTGCCGCGGCGTTCGAGGCGCTGACCGGGCTGATCGAGGCGGCGCCGCTGCCGATGTGGTATCGCGGATCGGACCTCAAGCTGACGATGGTCAACAGCGCCTATGCGCAGGCGGTGGAGGGCGCGAACGCCGCCGATGCGGTGGCGCGCGGGCTCGAACTTGTCGAGGCGACCGGGGCGGGCGGGCCGCTGGCGGGCGCGGCGACTGCGCGCGAGGCGGGGCGGCCGAACGAGCAGCGCGTGCCGGCGACGATCAGTGGGGCGCGGCGGATGCAGCGGGTGATCGACGTGCCGTTGCCGACCGGTGGCGTCGCTGGTTTCGCGGTCGATATCGAGGATGCCGAACAGGCGCGCGCGGGGCTCAAGCGCTTTTCCGAGGCGCAGCGGGCGATGCTCGACCGGCTGTCGGCGGGGGTGGCGCAATTTGCTGGTGACCGTGCCCTCGTGTTCTGCAACCAGCCGTTTCGTCGGATGTTCGCGATGCGGACCGAATGGCTCGCCGACCGTCCCGAATTCGATCGCGTGCTGGAGCGGATGCGCGAGGCGAACCGCCTGCCCGAGGTGCGCGACTTCCCCGGCTGGAAGGCCGAGCGTCGCGACTGGTTCACCGACACCGGCGAGGCGATCGAGGAGAATTGGCTGCTCCCCGGCGGCGCGCATATCCGTGTCGTCGCGCAGCCTTTGCCCGACGGCGGGCTGCTGCTGATCTTCGAGGATCGGACCGAGCAGGTCCAACTTGCGACCGCGCGCGATACTCTGTTGCGGGTGCGGACCGCGACGTTCGACAATTTGTTCGAGGCGTTGGGGGTGTTCGCGGCGGATGGGCGGTTGCAGCTTTGGAACAACCGCTTCCGTGCGCTTTGGGGGTTCGAGGAGGAGTTCCTGAGCAGCCATCCGCGCGTCGATGCGGTTGCGGAGAAGGTTGCGAAGCATTTGCGCAATCCCGAGCGCGCGCGGCTGATCGCCGACCTTGTCCGCTCGGCGACGGTCGATCGCCAGCAGCGTGGCGGGCGGGTCGCGATGGCCGATGGGCGGCATTACGAATTCGCCGCGGTGCCGCTGCCCGACGGCAACGCGCTGTTCACGATGCTCGATATTTCGGACAGTCGGCGGATCGAACAGGCGTTGCGCGACCGCACCGCGGCGCTGGAGGAAGCCGACACCGTCAAGACCGCGTTCGTCGCCAACATGAGCTATGAGTTGCGCACGCCGCTCACCTCGATCAGCGGTTTCGCGGAGATGCTTCACGGCGGGTATGCGGGCAAGCTGACCAAGCAGGCGGACGGGTATGTCGAGGCGATCCTCGATTCGGTCGAGCGGCTCGGGACATTGGTCGACGACGTGCTCGACCTGACGCAAGCCGACGGGAGCGAGATGGAGCGCGCCGATGTCGATCTCGCTGCGGTCGCGCGCGGCGCGGCGGACGCTGTGCGCGACGAGGCGAAGCGGCGGGGGCTGGATTTCGCGGTGGAGATTGCGCGCTCGACGGGACGTGTTACCGGCGATGCGCAGCGTCTGGGCGAGGCCATCGGGCATTTGTTGCAGCATGCGGCTGCATCGACGCAGGAAGGGGGGCGGGTTTTGCTCCACACCGACGGCAATGCTTCGCGAGCGCGCGTGATCGTGTCGGACGATGGCGCGGGGATGGACGCCGCGACCGCAGAGCGCGCGTTCGACCGGTTCGCGCAGGCGCGAATCACCGGCGGAGGCGAGCGCGCGCTGGGCCTTGGCCTGCCGCTCGCCCGGCAGTTCGTCGAAGCGCACGGCGGCACGATCGCGCTGGTAAGCGAACCCGGCGCGGGGACGCTGGTGACGATCGAACTACCGCGGCGGTGAGTGTGCCCCCACGTCCGTTTGTTTCGAGCGAAGTCGAGAAACGCTGCGCAGCGCCTGGAAAGCGTTTCTCGACTTCGCTCGAAACGAGCGGGTTGGGTTAGCTTTCGTGATCCTCGCCGATCCCGCTGCGACCGAGGCGGTCGGCGCATCGCTCGCTGCGATTGTCGAGCCGGGCGATGTCTTGACGCTGGAAGGGCCGCTTGGCGCGGGGAAGACGAGCCTCGCGCGCGGGCTGCTTGCCGAGCTGGGACTTGCTGGGGAAGCGCCAAGCCCGAGTTTCGCGATCGTCCAGCCTTATGCGCCGCCCGAGGTGCGTATTCCGGTTTTGCACGTCGATCTCTATCGCATCGAATCGCCAGACGAGATCGAGGAATTCGGGCTGGACGAGGCGCGGCGCGATTCGATGCTGCTGATCGAATGGCCCGAACGTGCGGGGACGGGGCGTTGGCAAGATGCCTTGCGGCTCTTCATCGAACCGACACCGGATGGCGCACGTCGCTTGACTTGGGATGCGCCGGGGGCATGGCAGCGGCGATGGCGACCGACATGATTCCTCCCGCTGGCGCCGCCGCGTTTCTGAGCGCGAACGGTTGGGGCGGTGCCGAGATCGTGCCGCTGGCCGGGGACGCGTCGTTTCGTCGCTATTTCCGGGTCGTTCATGGCGAGCGCCGCGCGGTGCTGATGGATGCACCGCCGCCGCATGAAGACCCGCGGCCCTTCGTCGCGATCGCGCGCTGGCTCGGCGAGCGGCATTTCGCGGCACCTGCGATCCATGCGGTCGACGAGGCGCAAGGTCTGGTGCTGATCGAAGATTTCGGTGATGCGCGGATGCGCGAGACGATCGACGCCGATCCCGATGCGGCGATGGCGCTGTACGAGGCGGCGATCGATATCCTCGTCGAATTGCGGGCGCATCCGGCGGGTGACGTCCGACCGTACGATCGTGCGGAGCTTCAGCGCGAGGCTGGGTTGCTCGTGGAATGGTATTGCCCGGCTGTCGGGATCGATGCGGATATTGGGGGCTATCGCGCGGCGTGGGATGCGGTGCTTGGTCGTGCGTTGACGGATGCGCCGGTCACGGTGCTGCGCGATTATCACGCCGAGAATTTGATGCTCGTCGGTCAGAGCCGCACGCTCGGGCTGCTCGATTTCCAGGACGCGCTCGCCGGTCATCCCGCCTACGATCTCGTCTCGCTGCTTCAGGATGCGCGCCGCGACGTCGAGCCAGAGATCGAGCAAGCGATGCTGGCGCGATATCAGGCCGCGACGGGCGAGGGGGCCGCATTTCTCGACGCCTATCACGTCCTCGGCGCGCAGCGGAACGCCAAGATCGTCGGCATCTTCACACGATTGTGGAAGCGCGACGGCAAGCCGCGCTATCCGGCGCTGTGCCCGCGTGTTTGGGTGTATCTCGAACGCGATCTGTCCTATCCGGTGCTCGCCCCGGTCGCGCGGTGGTTCGACGAGAATGTGCCGCCGGAAATGCGTGGCGATCCGATGGCGATCGCGGCTTGACCAAGCTCAAGATGATCCGCCCCGATCCGGGGGGGAGCGTTCCCAAGACCGCGATGGTCATGGCGGCGGGGTTGGGCACGCGGATGCGGCCGTTGTCGGTGACGCGGCCCAAACCGCTGATCAAGATCGGCAAGACGACGTTCCTCGATCACGTTCTCGACCATCTTCGCGCGGCGGGTGTCGCGCGGATCGTCGTCAATGTGCATTATCTGGCGGACATGCTCGAAGCGCATCTGGCGAGGAATGCGAGTGATCTGGATGTGGCGATATCGGACGAGCGGACAACGCTGCTCGATACGGGCGGCGGGCTGGTCAGGGCGCTGCCGCTGATCGATGCCGATCCGTTCCTGTGCGTGAATACCGACAATATCTGGATCGACGGCCCGGTCGATTCGCTCAAGCTGATGGCGCGGGAGTGGGACGACGCGCGGATGGACGTGCTGATGCTGCTCGTCCCGCTTGCACGCGCGCACGAACACGCCGGGCGGGGCGATTTTTACCTCGACCCGATCGGGCGGTTGTCGCGACGACGGCCTGGCCGGGTCGCGCCGTATGTCTGGACGGGCATCCAGATGCTGTCGAAGCGGCTGATCGTCGATCCGCCGCGCGACGTGTTCTCGACCAACGTGTTCTGGGATCGCGCGATCGCCGCGGGCCGCGCGTACGGGGCGGTGCATCAGGGGTTGTGGGTCGACGTCGGAACGCCGGGGGCGATCGCGAAGGCCGAGGCGATGCTGGCGGATGGCTGAGCAGGGACGCACTCATGCTTCATCCCTCCCTTTCAGGGGAGGGGTAGGGGGTGGGGCCTCGCCGCAAATGCTGCGCCCGTCGACAGGCCCCACCCCAACCCCTCCCCTGAAGGGGAGGGGCTAGATGCGCAAACCCCGACTCTACACCGTTCCGGCGCATCGGGCGTTTGCGGATGCGCTGGCGGCGGGGCTGATTCGGCAGTTCGGGGAGGATCGGCTGAGATTGGCGCGCGGGCTTGTCCTGCTGCCGAACAATCGCGCGAAGATCGCGGTGACCGAAGCGTTCGTTCGCGCGAGCGAGGGGGCGTTGCTGTTGCCGCGGCTCGTCGCGATCGGTGACGATGATCTTGGCGAGGCGATCGGTGCGGCGCTCGATCCGCTCGACGACGCAGCCTTGCCACCCGCAATCGATCCGCTGGCGCGGCGGATGATTTTGGCGCGGCTGGTGCAGGAGGCGAAGCCTGCGCTCGATGCGGCAGAGGCGGTGCGGCTGGCGGGCGAACTGGCGCGGACGCTCGATCAGTTGATCGTCGAGGAGGTCGCGCCCGCGCGGTTGCGCGACATCGATCTTGCGCCCGAACTCTCCGAACATTGGCAGACCGCGCTGGCGTTGTTCGGGATCGTGATCGATCGCTGGCCGGCGGAACTGACGCGGCTCGGCCGGATCGATCGGTCGGAGCGGCGGTTGCTGTCGCTCGATCGGCTGGCGACGCAGTGGCGAGACGCGCGTCCGTCGGGGTTCGTCTGCGCGGCGGGCGTGACCGATTCGGCGCCCGCGGTCGCGCGATTGCTGCGCAGCATCAGCGAGCTTCCCGAGGGGATGGTCGTCCTTGCGGGCCTGGGCACGACGATGCCGTCGGAGGAATGGGATGCGCTCGGCCCGCATGACGCCGATCCGGCGACCGGGCTGCGCGCGCGATCGATCGAAGTGCATCCGCAATTCCATCTGAAACTGCTGCTCGAGCGGATCGGCGTCTCGCGCGGGGAGGTGCAGGTGTGGCGCGGTGGCAGCGATCTCGATGCGCCGCGGGTGCGCGGCGTCGCGATCGCCAATGCGCTGGCGCCCGCCGATTTCACTGGGAAATGGACCGACCTGAAGGCCGAGCAGCGGCGGCTGACCGGGGTTGCGGCGGCGGAACTCGCGACGCCTGCCGAGGAGGCGCAGGCGATCGCGCTGGCGCTGCGCGAGGCGCTGGAAGTGCCGGGGCAGACCGCCGCGCTCGTCACGCCCGATCGCGCGTTGGCGCGTCGCGTGTCGGCGCATCTGGCGCGGTGGGGGATCGAGATCGACGATAGCGCCGGGCGGCCGTTGTCGATCCTGCCGCCGGGGACTTTGCTGACCGCGATCGTCGAGACGGCGACGCAGGACTTCGCGCCGTTGCCGCTGCTGACGTTGTTGAAGCACCCGTTGGTTCGGGCGGGCGAAGAGCGGTTGCCGTGGCTCGACGGGGTGCGCGCGCTCGACCGTGCGCTGCGTGGGCCTCGGCCTGCACCGGGGCTGGCGGGGATCGATGCGCATCTGGCCGGTGGCCCCGAGCGCGAGCGTCGCGTCCGCGCCGCCGCATCGATTTGGTGGAGCGAGGCCCGGGCGCTTCTCACGCCGATTGCGCAGGCGTTTGGGGAGGTTGACGGGCGCGTGGCCGATATGGTCGCGGCGTTGTGCGAGGCGGCGCAGGTGCTCGCCAGCGACGAGGCTTGGCGCGGGCCTGCAGGCCGGGCGGCGGCGGACTTGCTGGCCGATCTCGAGGCGCAGGCGTCGCATGGCCCCGAGACGGTCGAACGCGGCGGTTTCGCGCCGCTGATCCGGTTGCTGATGGACGAGATCGCGATTCGGCCGGCTCAGGGCGGGCATCCGCGGCTCGCGATCTATGGGCTGATCGAGGCGCGGTTGCAATCCGCCGATCTGATGGTGCTCGGTGGTCTCAACGAAGGTGTATGGCCGGGGATGCCGGCGCCCGACCCCTGGCTCGCGCCGCGCATCCGCGCCGAACTCGGTCTGCCGGGGCTGGAGCGGCGGATCGGGGTTGCGGCGCATGATTTCGGGCAGGGGCTGGGGGCGCCGCGCGTCCTGATCACGCGAAGCCGCCGCGATGCGCGGTCGCCCGCGCTGGCCTCGCGCTTTTGGCTGCGGCTGGAGGCGATGGCGGGGGATCGGTTCGAGCGCGCGCGCGATCTCGAAAACTGGACGCGCGCGCTTGATCGCGCTCCCGAACATGCGCCCGCGAGCCGGCCGGCGCCGATGCCGCCCGCCTCGCTTCGGCCAAGGGCGATCTCGGTGACCGAGGTCGATCGGTTGAAGGCGGACCCTTACGCCTTTTATGCGCGGCGGGTGCTCGGGCTGAGCGCGCTCGATCCGGTCGATGCCGATCCGAGCGCGGCGTGGCGCGGGACCGAGGTGCACGCGGTGCTGGAGACATGGGCGACGGCGGACGATTGCGCGGTCGAGAAGCTCCAGCCGCGCGCGCTGAAAATGCTCGCCGATCCGGGGACGCATCCGTTGCTCCGCGCACTGTGGCAGCCGCGCCTGCTGGCGGCGATCGACTGGATCGCGGTGCGGATCGGGGCGGATCGCGATGCGGGGCGGGCGGTGCTGAAGGCGGAGGGGCGCGGCGAGGCGGAGATTGCGGGCATCCGCCTGTCGGGACGGTTCGACCGGATCGATCGGCTCGCCGATGGCGGCATAGGGATCGTCGATTACAAGACCGGCAAGGCGCCTTCGCCGTCTTCGGTCTCCGCCGGGTACAGCATGCAGCTCGGCCTGCTCGGCGCAATTGCCGAGAAGGGTGGGTTCGAGGGGGTTACCGGGACTGCTGGGGCATTCGAATATTGGTCGCTCGCCAAAGGGCGCGACGGATTTGGCAGCGTGACGTCGCCGGTCGATCCGGCGGGGAAGAACGGGAAGCTGTTCACCGACGATTTCACGACGCATGCGATCGGCGTGTTCGCGGAGGCGGCGCGCGAGTGGTTGACGGGGGAGGCGCCGTTCACTGCGAAGCTCCATCCGGAATATGCGCCTTATGCCGAATACGATCAGTTGATGCGGCTAGATGAATGGTATGGGCGTGAGTAGCGGCCGTGCGGAACCGTCACCCCGGATTTATTCCGGGGTCCACTGTTCCGCAACATCGGTGGCCGTTGGGTTCTCGGCACGGTGGATGCCGGAACGAGTCCGGCATGACGGGAACGTTCAGGGCGGAGGTTTGTCGAATGTCGGCACTCACTAGCCCGCTCCCCCCACTGAAGGACGAGCAGCGCCGCGCCAGCGAGCCTGTCGCGCATGTCTGGCTGTCGGCGTCGGCGGGGACGGGGAAGACGCAGGTGCTGGCGGCGCGGGTGTTCCGGTTGCTGCTGCGCGGGGTCGATCCGTCGGCGATCCTGTGCCTGACCTTCACCAAGGCGGGCGCGGCGGAGATGGCGGGGCGGATCAACCAGCGGCTCGCGGCGTGGGTGCGGATGGCGGACCCGGCGCTGACCGCCGATCTCGATGCGCTCGGCGAGGTCGCGACGCCGGTGTTGAAGCGCCGCGCGCGGACGTTGTTCGCCAAGGTGCTCGATGCGCCGGGCGGGGGCCTGCGCATCCAGACGATCCACGGTTTTTGTCAGTCTCTGCTCGCGGCGTTTCCGGTCGAGGCGGGGTTGGTCCCCGGCTTTCGGCCGATCGAGCCGCGCGAGGAGGCGTTGCTCGCGCGCGAGGCTTTGTCCGACCTGCTGGTCATCGCCGAACGCGAGGGACGCGCCGCGCCGGTTACCACGATCGGTGCGCTAAGCTTGCGGATGGGCGAGGAGGGGGCGGAACGCTTCCTGCGCGATTGCGCGCGCGCCGGGCGAGCGCTGGAGGCGCTGCCCGTCGGCGTACAGCCGTTCATCCGCCGCGAATTCGGCCTGCCGCCGGGCGATGTCGAGGCGGTGATCCATGAAGCATGCGGCGACGATGCGATCGATCGCGCTGCGCTCGGTACGGTCGCGCGGCTCAACGCCTCGTGGGGGACGAAGACTGGCCTCTCGCGCGCAGAGGCGATCGCGACCTGGCTCGCCGCGACGCAGGAGCGGCGCGCAGCGACGATGGATATGCTGCATCTCGTATGGACAAAGGCCGATGGCGACCCGCGATCGTTTGGCAAGGGACAGGCGCCGGTCGATCCGGACTATGCCGATCTGGCGATGCGGTTGCATGGGCGGTGCGGCGAGTTGCTGTCGCTGCGGGTTCGCGCGGCTTACGCCGATCTGCTCGCCGCCGGTCTGGAGGTTGGGCGAGACTATGCCCGCGCCTATGCCGAAGCGAAGCGGCAAACCGGGACGGTCGATTTCGACGATCTGATCGCGGCGACGGTCGATCTGCTCGATCAGCCGGGGATCGGCGATTGGGTGCGCTACAAGCTCGACCAGACGACCGAGCACCTCCTGATCGACGAGGCGCAGGACACGAATGTCGCGCAGTGGCGGATCGTCCGCGCGCTGGTCGATGAATATTTCGTCGGGCGCGGGGTCTACGCGCCGTCGGTGCGAACGCTGTTCACGGTCGGCGACTACAAGCAGGCGATCTTCGGGTTTCAGGGGACCGATCCCGACTTCTTCGCCGCCGCCGAACGGTATTTCAGCGACAAGGCGGAGGAGGTCGAGGGCGACGATCGCATGCCCGACGACGAGCGGGGGTTGCCGTTCGCTCGACTGTCGCTGACCGCTTCGTTCCGATCGACCAAGCCGGTGCTGGAGTTCGTCGACGCCGCGCTTGCGGAGATCGGCGACGAGGCATTGGGCGCGGTCGGCGATCTCGCCGCGCACGTAAGTCGGGTCGATGGGCCGGGCGCGGTCGAGCTGTGGCCGGCGGTGATTGCGGGGGCCGCCGATGGCGGCGCCAATGATTCCGGGGGCGAGGAAGAGTGGACCGACGATGCGGTGCGCGAGAATGCGACGCGGATCGCGAAACAGGTGAAGGTGTGGCTCGCTGATGGCCTGATGCTCGAAAGCAAAGGCCGTGCGCTGCGGCCCGAGGATGTGATGATTCTGGTCAAACGTCGCGGCGATCTCGCGCAATTGCTCGTTGCGCGGTTGTACGCAGAGGGCGTGCCGGTCGCGGGGGTCGATCGGTTGCGGCTTAACGCGCCGCTTGCGGTACAGGATCTGCTCGCCGCGATCCGTTTCGTGCTTCAGCCGGGCGACGATCTCAGTCTCGCCAGCCTGCTCGTCTCGCCGCTGATCGGCTGGTCGCAGGACGAGTTGATGGCGGCGGCGGTGCCGCGCAAAGGTGCGCTGTGGTCGCATCTGCGCGCGACCTGTGCCGATCGGCTCGGGCCGCTGGAGATGATGTTGACGCGCGCCGATTTCACGACGCCGTATCGCTTTCTCGAGGACCTGCTTTCTGGTGAATTGGATGGGCGGCGCAAGATGTTGCGGCGGCTCGGCGAGGAGGCGCGCGATCCGATCGAGGAATTGCTCAATGCCGCGCTCGATTTCGAACAGACCGCGACGCCGTCGTTGCAACGGTTTCTCGACTGGTTCGATCGCGGCGAGGTCGAGATCGTGCGCGATGCCGCCGCGCCGCTCGATGCGGTGCGGGTGATGACGGTGCATGGCGCGAAGGGGTTGCAGGCGCCGGTCGTGATTCTGGCGGACGCGACCGCCGATCCCGGTTCGGCGCCGCGATCGACGCTGATGTGGACGCCCGAAGGGTATGACGCGCCGCTGCCGGTGTTCCGCCCACGTGCCGCCGAGCAGGCGGGGGCGATCGAGGCGCTCGTCGATCTCGCGGCGGCGCGCGAGCGGGCCGAGCATTGGCGGCTATTCTATGTCGCCGCGACGCGCGCCGAGGAACGGCTGGTGATTGCGGGGTCGCTCAGCGCGAAATGGAACGGTGTGCCGCCCGAGGCGAGTTGGTACGCGGTGGCGGATGCGGTGCTCACGAATTTGGGGTCGAACGAAGCGCCGCGCCTCTTTCGCGGTCGGGTTCCCGATAAACCAGTGCAGGCGAAGAGTGCAGCCGCATCGGCGCGCGGGGCGATCGCGTCCCTTCCCGATTGGACCCGTCAGCCCGCGCCCAAGGAAGCGCGCCCGCCGCGGCCGCTGGCGCCGTCATCGCTCGGCGAAGACCGGGTCGCCGATCCGCCGCCGACCCCGGCGATGCGCGCCGCCGCCGAGCGGGGGCGGCTGATCCATTCCTTGTTCGAGCGGCTTCCTGCGGTCGCCGTGCCGGATCGGATGATGGCGGCGGAGCGCTGGCTTGAGCGTACCGCCGATATCGCCGATCCAGGCGAGCGAGCCGCGATCGTGGCATCGGTGATGGCGGTGCTCGACGATCCCGCGCATGCCGAGCTGTTCGGTGAGAACTCGCTCGGGGAGGCGCCGATCAGCGCGGTGCTCGCCGATGGTCTGGTCGTCGCCGGAACGGTCGATCGCCTGCTCGTCACCGACCGTCAAGTGACGGTGGTCGATTTCAAGACCGGTCGCTCGTTGCCGCGCGATATCGACGACGTGCCTGCCTGGCATCTGCGTCAGATGGCGGCCTATGCCGCTGCACTCGCGGTGATCTTTCCCGATCGCGCGATCGAAGCAGCGCTGCTCTATACGAGCGGCCCGCACCTCCTTGTCCTGCCGCCGGCGATTCTCGCCGCGCACAAGCCCGGCTATCGCGTCGGGGAGCAAAGCTTGCCCGACAGCCGTTGAGTAGGCGCGTCCGCCGCCCTAGATTGGGCGAGACAAGGAGATTCTCATGCCGACGACGAAAGTAACCGACGACAGCTTCCGCGCCGACGTCCTGAGCGCGGACAAGCCCGTGCTGGTCGATTTCTGGGCCGAATGGTGCGGCCCGTGCAAGATGATCGGGCCGAGCCTGGAAGAGCTGAGCGAGGAGCTCGGCGAGCAGGTGACGATCGTCAAGATGAACATCGACGAAAATCCCGACGCGCCGGGTAAATACGGCGTGCGCGGCATCCCGACGATGATCCTGTTCAAGGCTGGCGCCCCCGCCGCGACCAAGGTCGGCGCGGCGCCCAAGGGGCAGATCAAGGGCTGGCTCGAGGGTGAACTTGCTGGGACGGTCGGTGGCGCGGCGACCAACGTCGGGTGATCGCGTTCATTGAGATGTCGCCATTGGTGAGGGTCGCATGATAGCGATCCTCATGATTTTCAGGTAACCTGTTTCCCATGGCCACCGCGTTTGATCACAATCGATACGGCAGTCGCGCCGGCGCGGGCGGAGGAAGCATGTACGCAATCGTCTTTGACCTGGACACCAGTACGCTCGAGCATACGTATCCTAACACGTCGTGGCGCAATGCTTACGCCGACGTTAGAAAGGTTCTTGAGCAGCGAGGGTTCGACTGGCAGCAAGGATCGACGTATTTCGGAAACGATCGCGTCACCGCAGTCGATTGTGTCCTTGTGGTGCAGGAGCTCAAGCGCACTTATAACTGGTTCCAACCCTCGGTTCGCGATATTCGAATGTTGCGCATCGAGGAAAACAACGATCTGTCTCCGGCGCTGGATTAATCAACTCCGGTAATCCGCGTTGATCGAGATGTAACCGTGCGTCAGGTCGCACGTCCACACGGTCGCCCGGCCTTCGCCCAAGCCGAGATCGACGCCGATCTCGATCTCGTGGCCCTTCAGATGCGCCGCGACGGACGCCTCGTCAAAACCCTCGACCGCCACGCCGTCGCGCGCCACCTGGGTGTTGCCGAAACGGATCGCGAGTCTGTCGCGTTCCGCGGGTTCGCCCGCCTTGCCGACCGCCATTACAACGCGGCCCCAGTTCGCGTCCTCGCCGGCGATCGCGGTCTTCACCAGCGGCGAATTGGCGATCGACATCGCGATGCGGTGCGCGGATCTGTCGCTTTCGGCGCCTTCGACCCGCACCTCGATCAGCTTGGTCGCGCCTTCGCCGTCGCGGACGACGAGCAATGCGAGTTGGCGGCACAGATCGTTCAGCGCGGCGCGGAAGGCGTCGGCGCCGGGCGTGTCGTCTTCGGTCAGCGGCGCGTTGCCCGCCTTGCCCGTCGCGAACGCCAATACGGTGTCGCTGGTCGATGTATCGCCATCGACGGTGATGCACGAGAAGTTCGGTGCGTTCGCCGCTGCCAGCGCCGCCTGAAGATACGCCGGATCGACCGCGGCGTCGGTGAAGACGAAGCCGAGCATCGTCGCCATGTCGGGCGCGATCATCCCCGAACCCTTGATGATCCCGGCCAGCGTTACCGTGCAGCCATCGACGATCGCGGTCGTGGTTGCGCCCTTGGCAAAAGTGTCGGTCGTCATGATCGTCGCGGCGGCGTCCTGCCAGCCGCACGGGGTCGCGGCGAACGCGGCGTCGAGCCCGGCCTCGGCCTTGTCGATCGGCAGCGGCACGCCGATCACCCCGGTGGAGGCGACGAACACGTCCGACGGCTGGCAACCGAGATGCGCCGCGGTCCGCGCCGCGATCGCCTCGACCGCGGCGCGACCGCGTTGGCCGGTGAAGGCGTTGGAATTGCCCGCGTTGACAACGAGCGCGCGCGCCTCGCCGAGCACGATCGCCTTGCGGCACCATTCGACCTCGGGCGAGGGGCATTTGCTTTGTGTGAGCACCCCCGCGACGGCGGTACCGGCGTCGAGCGTTATCAAGGTGAGGTCGCAGCGGTCCCATGCCTTGTATTTGGCGCGGGCGACGCGGCAGGTGACGCCAGCGATCGTTGGCATCGCGGGGAACGGGAGCGCAAGCGGGGAGGGGGACGCGGTCATCCCGACTCCATAGTCTCGTGCGCTGTCAGATCGAAGAGGTTCGTGCGTAATTGGCTGTGGTCGATCCAGCTATAAGACCAAGTCCATCGCCAAAAGTGGCTCGGTGGTAGTGATGAGGACCGCGAAGTCGGCGATGCCGTCGTGATTGACATCGGCTTGGAGTGTCACGGTGCCGTCGCCGTTCACCTGCTGGCGGACCTCGCCGTCATGCCCGCCCGCGCCGGTGAAGGCGCTCTGGTCGATGAACACGAACTTCTGGCTGCCCCGAACGGTCTCATCCGCGTCGATGGGGGACAGGTAGATTTTGTCGCCCTCGGCGTGACTGAAGTCCGTGATCGAGTCGGTCCTGTCGGCGTGGGACTCGCGCGCGAAATAATAGATGAAAAAATCGGCGCCGGCACCCCCGGTCAGCGTGTCCGCTCCCAAACCACCCGACAGAGAATCATCGCCGCGGCCGCCGTTCAGTGTGTCTTTGCTCAGGCCGCCGCTCAGGTAATCGTCGCCGCCGCCGCCGGACAGGTCGTCCTTGCCGCGGAACCCATCAAAGGTGTCTGACTTTGATCCACCCTTCGCCACATCGTCGCCGCTCCCTAAAAAGACTCCGTATTCCTCAAAGCCCTTGTAGGTGCCACCGGCCACGTGGATGATATCGTCTTTACCCGTTGTGACGACCAAATCGTCGCTGTCGCCTAGAAATCTCAGGCTCAGCACGTCCTGACCTCCACCCGCGTCCGCATAAATCGGTGCTGTCCCGGAATCATTGTAAAATGAGACGTAAAGATAGTCTTGCGTGTCGGAGCCGTTGAACTCGACCTCGTCGACATCCGTGAAGTTTACGGACGATCGTACACCGCGGGAGAACGTTCCGGATATCGGCCCGTCTCTATCGATGAAAATCTGTCCGACTTCGTAATCGGCCGCGTTCGCCCCACCGTAATCGACGACCAACTTGTCGTACCCGCCGCCGCCGGTCACCCGGTCGTGGCCGTATCTGATGAAAAAGACGTCGTCGGCGTTCGTCCCGATCAGATCGTCATCGCCGGCCGTGTCGCGATATCGCATGACTTTTCCCATCATGTTTGCGGACTTACATCCGATCTGACACGTTAGCATGGTTTCGTGAGATCGAACATGGCGCGACGGTGGACGCGGCGTGCGCGCGCTCCTATATTTGTGGCGATGAACCTGTTGCTGCTTCTTTCGGCGCTGTTGTCCGCCCTGACCGGGATCGGCAACAATGCGCGCGTGCCCGAAGCGGCGACGGCGATCGCTGCGAAGATCGACGTCGCACGTCTTGCGGTAGATGCGGTGATCCCGCCAGCTCCGCGACCCTCTCAGGTACCGCCCTCTCTTCGCGAAGTGGCCTACACGCCGATGCCGCCGGTCGCGATCTTGGCGTTCGATAAGCCGCTCTACGCGAGCCGTCGGCGCGAATAGCGCGGAGCTGCCCGCGTTCGCGCGGCGCTCTTCCTATCGCCAGTTCCCGCGCGGGCCGCATGTGAAGCGGTGCCGCGCCGCCTCAATATCAGGATTCAGCCCATGTTCGGTGGCGTCGCAAAATCGCTCTTCGGGTCGTCCAACGACCGGTACGTCAAATCGCTCAACCCGATCCTCGCCAAGATTGCGGCGTTCGAACCTGCGCTTCAGGCGATGTCGGATGATATGCTGGGGCACCAGACAATCCTGTTTCGCGAGCGGCTCGCGAACGATGAGAAGCTCGACGCGCTGTTGCCCGAGGCGTTCGCCACCGTACGAGAGGCGGCGAAGCGCGTGCTCGGTCAGCGGCATTACGACGTCCAGATGGTCGGCGGCATCGTCCTCCACCGCGGCGAGATCGCCGAGATGCGGACGGGTGAGGGCAAGACGCTGGTCGCGACGCTTGCGACCTATCTCAACGCGCTGCCGGGCGAGGGCGTTCACGTCATCACCGTCAACGATTATCTCGCCGCGCGCGACGCCGAGTGGATGGGACGCGTCTACAAATTCCTCGGGCTTAGCGTCGGGGTCATCATTCCGAACCTGACCGACGAGCAGCGTCGCGAAGCGTATAATTCGGACATCACCTACGGCACGAACAATGAGTTCGGCTTCGACTATCTGCGCGACAACATGAAATACGATCGCGCGTCGATGACGCAGCGGGCGTTCGCGATGGCGATCGTCGACGAGGTCGATTCGGTGCTGATCGACGAGGCGCGCACGCCGCTGATCATCTCCGGGCCGACCGACGACAAGTCCGAATTGTACATGCAGGTCGACGCGGTCGTGAAGCGGCTCGTGCCCGAGGATTACGAGAAGGACGAGAAGCAAAAGACGATCATCCTGACCGAGGACGGCACCGAGAAAGTCGAGCGGATGCTCGAGGATGCCGGGCTGCTCGAGGGGCAAAATCTCTACGATTTCGAGAATACGCAGGTGGTGCACCACCTCAATCAGGCGCTGCGTGCGATCGTGATGTTCAAGTCCGACATCGATTACATCGTCAAGGACGGCAAGGTCATCATCATCGACGAATTCACCGGGCGGATGATGGACGGGCGGCGCTGGTCCGACGGCTTGCACCAAGCGGTCGAGGCCAAGGAGGGAGTCGAGATCGAGCCCGAGAACCAGACGATGGCGTCGATCACCTTCCAGAATTATTTCCGGATGTATCCCAAGCTCAGCGGGATGACCGGCACCGCGGCGACCGAGGCGGCGGAATTCTTCGACATCTACAAGATGAACGTCGTCACCATCCCGACCAACGTCGCGGTCGCACGGGTCGACGAGGAAGACGAATTCTACAAGGACACGCAGGACAAATTCCGCGCGATCGCCAAGAAGATCAAGATCCACGCCGAAAAGGGTCAGCCGGTGCTCGTCGGCACCGTCTCGATCGAAAAGTCCGAACTGCTCAGCGAATTCCTCAACCAGGAAGGCGTCGATCATTCGGTGCTGAATGCGCGTCACCATGAGCGCGAAGCGCATATCGTGGCGCAGGCCGGGCGGTTGAGCGCGGTGACGATCGCGACCAACATGGCCGGGCGCGGCACCGACATTCAGCTCGGCGGCAATCTGGAATTCCGTACCGACGACGAATTGTCGGAAATGGCCGAGGGGCCGGAGCGCGATCAGGCGATCGCGCAGATCAAGGCCGAAATTTCGGCGGAAAAGGCGCGTGTGCTCGAAGCCGGCGGGTTGTTCGTGCTCGGCACCGAGCGGCATGAAAGCCGCCGGATCGACAATCAGTTGCGCGGACGTTCGGGGCGGCAGGGCGATCCGGGGCTCAGCCGCTTCTACCTCAGCCTCGACGACGATCTGTTGCGCATCTTCGGCCCGGACACTTTGTTTGCGCGGATGATGCGCAACAATATCGACGACGGCGAGGCGATCGGCAGCAAATGGTTGTCGAAGGCGATCGAGACCGCGCAGAAGAAGGTCGAGGCGCGCAACTACGATATCCGCAAGCAGGTCGTCGAATATGATGACGTGATGAACGATCAGCGCAAGGTGATCTACGAACAGCGCGCCGACATCATGGATGCGGATACCGTCGGCGATGTCGTCGAGGACATGCGCGCCGAGACGGTCAATGCGATCGTCGGCGAGGCGTGTCCGGTCGGCAGCTATCCCGAACAATGGGACGTCGCGGGGATGAAGGAGAAACTCGCCGACACGTTGAACGTCGAACCCCGCATCGATGCGTGGCTAAGCGAGGATTCGATCGATCCCGAACTGGTCCTCGAACGTGTTCAGAAAGAAGCCGACGATCTGATCGCGGCGAAATCGGGCGATCTGGAACCCGATATGTGGACGCAGATCGAGAAGTCGATCCTGCTCCAGAACCTCGATCATCACTGGAAGGAGCATCTGGCGACGCTCGATGCGCTGCGCCAGGTCGTCCATTTGCGCGCTTATGCGCAGAAGACGCCGATCAACGAATATAAACAGGAGGCATTCGCGTTGTTCCAGCGGATGCTCGATTCGATCCGCGAGGACGTGACCCGAACGATCGCGCATGCGCAGTTCCAGATGCAGCCGATGCCCGAGCTACCCGAACTGCCCGATTTCATCACGACGCATTTCGATCCGTTCTCGGGCGAGGACAATTCGAACGATATCGACGCGGGGACGCTGGGGCTGGTGACGTCGCAACTCCCGCCGCTCCAGATCGCGCAGCCGGGTGCCGCCGATATCGGCGACGATCCGGCGACATGGGCGGGACAGGTGAGCCGCAACGCGCCGTGCCCATGCGGGTCGGGACGCAAGTACAAGCATTGCCACGGCGCGGTGTGACGAAACATGCGGCGTCACGCCGCCCGCCTTCCCTGATATCGGCATTCCGGCGAAGGCCGTAGCGTCGGGTGCGTCTCGGTTGCCATCGACGGGCGCGTCTGGCTATCGCGGGGAAATGATGTCGGAGCTTTATCGAAGCGATACGCTGGTCGTCCGCGCGGTACCTCGACCGGATCGAACACGGTGGGTGGTGACGTTCGACCACTACAGGCCGCTCACCGATTTCAATCGTCGTGCGTTCGGTGAAGCATTCTTCAAGAAGCGCGGCATATCCGCGTTATATGTGATGTGCGCCGGCAACCACTGGTATCAATATCCCGACATGCCGGAGGCGATCGCCGCGGCGCGCGGGGCGCTGGTGCGAAGCGGCGCGAACCGAATCCTAACCTATGGCACCAGCATGGGCGCCTATGCCGCCCTTCGTCACGCCGACGCGCTGGGGGCCAGCGCCGTCCTTGCCCTGTCGCCGCAATACAGCAACGATCCGGCGCGCGTTCCCTGGGAATTGCGGTGGCAACGGGATTGGGACGGGATCGAATGGCAACCCCATTCGGCGCAGCCGTTGTCTTTTCATGGGGTGCCCGCGGTGATTTACGATTCGGAGAACGCCGATCGTCGCCACGCCGAACTGATTGCCGAAGAAACACCGTGCGATCTGATCGACCTGCCATATGCCGGCCATCCGGTCGGGCGGTTTCTGCTCGAGGCGGGCCTGCTGCACGAGATCATTTTCGCCGCGCTGGACGGGACGCTGGATCCGCCGAAGATCAAGCGTGCCGCGTTGGCCGCCCGGTCGCGCAGCTTCAACTATCTCGTGGAGATCTCCAAGCGGCAGCCCTCGCACCGGAGACGAATCGGGCTTTCGCTTGCCCGTCGTGCCGCCGCTGCGGCACCAGAAAATTTGCGGGTGCGATCTCTTCTTGCCGACTGGCTGTCACAAAACGGCCTCCATGCCGAAGCGCTGCCGCTTCACGAAGACATGGTTGGAGAAAACCGAAGCCATGAAAGGCTCGTTCGGTTCGCCGAAGCATTGGCGGGCGTCGGCGACTTGGACAGAGCGATCGAGATCGGCCGCGAGGCCTTGATACAACAGCCGCATCAAGACGAGCTTCGCGATTGGCTGAAGGAAATGATGCAACGCGGAGAGCGGGGAGAATCGCTGGAGTAGCGATTCCCGCCCGCGATGCACTATCAGACCTCCAAAGCGCCAAAGGCGCGTGCGGCCTTCGGCCCCGCCCCACGCCGCCCCGCCGTCATTTCGCCGATCCCGGAAATTAGCGCCTAAGGTTTCGGCAACACGATCGTCGGCCCGATCCTCTCGGTCACTTCGCGCGCATTGAAGGCGCGTACGTTGTCCTTTGCGGGGACGCCCTTGCGGATCACGATTTCGGCGCTCGCTTCGTAACGGTCGATCGTGCGGACGTCGAAATCGTTGCCGAACCCACCGTATCCGCCAAATCCACCGTAGCCGAAGCCGCCGCCGAACCGCCGGTAGCCGAAGCCGCGGCCGTAGAACGACCAGGACGGGCCCCAATAGCCGCCGCCGAACCCGCCGTAACCGAAGCCGCCATAGCCGCCGCCGAAGCCGGTCGAATAGGTCCGCGCCTGGCGATCGGTGTCGCGCTGGACCATGACGAAATAATCGTCGCCGTTCTGCAGCGTCAGTTCGGCGGCGCGGAACAGCAGATAGCGTTCGACGGTGTCGCGGTCGGTGACGCTGTTGCCTGCGAAGGTGATGAGATAGCGGTCCGATTCGATCTGGCGGTCGCTGTAGCCGGTCCGGCTGAAACCGTGGCCGGTCGCGGGGCGATAGGTGGTCTCGGTCGCGCAGCCCGCAAGCAGAAGCGCGCCCGACGCGACCGCCGTGAGCATCGCGCCGCGCCTTAGGGTAGTGATTTTCATTGGTATTCTCCGTGTCGCCAGGGCGGCGAATCGTATTCGTTCATACAGTGTCCATCGAAAACGGGGGATGAACGACTTGGCTCCACGAAGCCTCGGTTCGTCGCGAAAAAAGTGTTAGGTGCGCGGTTTCGTGCGGTAATCGCCGAATGCGCCGTCGCGCTGGTCGAGCGCCTCGGTCACGTTGCGGCGGAATTCGGCGAAGGTTTCCCGGCTCGTTTCGGTCGTCATCGCCAGCGCCTGGATTTCGGTACCCGCGCGGATCGCGGCGCGCAGCCCCATGATCTCCATGGCGCGGTGGACCGAGCGTTTGTTCATTTGCTGCACGTCGGTGGGAATTTTTGCCATACGTGTGGCGATCGCGACGACCACGTCGTCGAGATCGTCCGCCAGGAAAGCGCGGTTGGCGAAACCGACGCGGACCGCCTCGTGTCCGTCGATGGCATCGCCGGTCAGCATCATCTCCATCGCCGCGCGCATCCCGCACAGCCAGGGATGGAACTGGTTGTCGGGGGGCGACATCATCCGCACCGGCGGATAGCCGATCCGCGCATCCTCCGCGACGTAGACGACGTCGCAGGCGGTCGCGAGTTCGGAGCCCCCGGCGAGGCACCAGCCGTGAACCTGCGCGATGACGGGCTTGGCGAGATCCCAGATGCGGAACGCGCCCTCGACGACGTGGCGCGGCCAATGTCCGGTGCCGGGGGCGGTGTGATACGGATATGGCGCGCCGGTGCCGCCGCCGAGATCGTATCCGGCCGAGAAACAGGTTCCCGCGCCGCGCAGGATCGTGACGCGGACGTCCGGATCGCGATCGAACGCTTCGAGCAGGGCCAGCAATTGTGCGCGTAGCGCGTTCGACAACGCATTGCGCTTTTCAGGACGGTTGAGCGTCAGGCGGCGTACGCCCCGCGCAGGATCGTCGATGAGGATGAGATCGGCGGCGGCATGGTCGGTTTGGCTCTCATCCACGCGCGTTCTCCATCCTATCGAGAACCCAGGCTTGCAGCGTAGGGGAGGAGCGTCAATAGTAGCATGCGTATTTCAATCACGGGGGAACGATGGTCACCTTCCACCGCGTCGTCGCGGCCGACGCGCTCGCCGAAGGTATGTTGCACGGCGACACCGTGGCCGGCTGGCCGGTGCTGGTCGTCCGCAGCGAGGGCGTGGTGCGCGCGACGATCAATCGCTGCACGCACGCCGCCTCCGCCTTCGCGCCCGGCGGGCGTGCGCGGCGCGGGATGCTGATGTGTCCGGCGCATGGCGCGCGCTTCCGGGTCGAGGATGGTGCGTGCATCGGTGGCCTGTATCGCTCTTTGCGCATATTTGACTGTCGTGAAGTCGATGGCTGGATCGAGGTGGCGGTACCCGATGCGCCGCCCGGTCCCGACGAACAAACGCTGGCGCGCAACTGACAGGAGAGACAAAGATGGAACTGGACGGCAAGATTGCGCTGGTGACCGGCGCGGCGGCGGGGCTGGGCGAGGCGATCGCGCGCCGCCTGGCGGACGAAGGCGCGACGGTGATCGTGACCGATATCGAGGATGCGACGGGGCAGGCGGTCGCGTCGTCGCTCGCGAACGGTTCGTATCGCCATCACGACGTCGCGAGCGAGGAGGATTGGGCGCGGGTCATCGGGGAGGTCGAAGCGGCGCACGGTCGGCTAGACATCCTCGTCAACAATGCCGGCATCACGCTGATGGGGTCGCTGGAGGAGATGGACCTGGCGCGCTTCCGCAAGACGATCGACGTCGATCTCGTCGGGCCGTTCCTCGGGTGCAAGCTGGCGCTGCCGTTGATGCGACGCGGTGGCGGTGGATCGATCGTCAACATTGCGTCGATCTCCGGACTGATGGCGTCGTCGAACCTGATCGCCTACAACGCCGCGAAGGCCGGGGTCACGCTGATGACCAAATCGATTGCGCTTCACTGTGCCGAAACGAAATCGGGGGTGCGCTGCAATTCGGTGCATCCCGGCGTCATCCGTACCGCAATGCTCGACAAGGTGATGGCGCAGGTGCCCAATCCCGATGAACTGATGGCGGGCTTCGTCGCGACGCACCCGATCGGGCATATCGGCGAACCCGGCGACATCGCCGAGATGGTGCTGTTCCTTGCTTCGGAGCGATCAAAGTTCATCACCGGCGCTGCGATGGTCGTGGACGGGGGCGCGACGGCGTAATTTGGAAACGCGTTGAAACGCGTTTTGGGCGGCACCAGCCCACTCGCCGTGAGGCGACCACACAGACTCTCAGCCGGATTGACGACAACCCCCCGCAGAAGGTATCACGCAGGCTAACTTTCAGGAGAGAAGCCCATGCGAGCGATGGCGAATCCGGATATCGCGGAGGTCATGCGCCACAGCGTAAAGCACGCCCGCGACAATACTTTCGAGCAGGTCGACGACGTATTGAAGGTCCCGGCGAAGAATTACACTGACGAGGGGCGCTTCAAAAACGAGGTCGATCGCATCTTCAAGCGGCTGCCGCTGATGCTCGCGCCGTCGTGCGAGATGCCCAACCCGGGCGATTTCAAGACGCTGGAGGTCGGCGGGATTCCGGTGTTGCTGACGCGCGGGCAGGACGGCGTCGTGCGCTCGTTCATCAACAGTTGCACGCATCGCGGCACCAATGTCGCGGTCGATGCGACGGGCAATACCAAGCGCTTCACTTGTCCGTATCATGGCTGGACGTTCGGGCAGAAGGGCGAGTTGATCGCGGTCGCCGCTTCGGGCGATTTCGGGCATATCGACAAATCCTGCTATGGCCTGACCGCGCTGCCCGTCGCCGAGCGCGCCGGGCTGATCTTCGGCAGCGTCGATCCGCATTCGAAGCTCGATATCGACGATTTCCTGTGCGGCTACGATTCGCTGCTCGAAGCGTTCAATTTCAAGGACTGGCACTTCTTTTCGAGTCGCACGTTGCGCGGGCCGAACTGGAAGATCGCCTATGACGGCTATCTCGATTTCTATCATCTGCCGGTGCTCCACAAGGATACGCTCAACGCCAACGGACTGCTCGGCAATCGTGCGCATTATCACGCCTGGGGGCCGCATCAGCGGCTCGTCGCGCCCGATCGCGCTGCGCGCGAGCTCGGCGACCGGCCCGAGGAGGAATGGGCCGACGATCTCGTCCTCAACGGCGTGTGGACGATCTTCCCGTCGATCTCGATCGCGAGCTTCAACGGCGGCGGGCGCGGCGTGATGGTTTCACAACTGCTGCCAGGCGATGTCGTCGGCGAATCGTGGACACGTCAGATGTATCTGATGGAAAAGCCCCCGACCGCCGATCAGGAACAGGCCGCGCACGATCAGTTCGCGTTCCTGGAGGTCGTCGTGCGCGACGAGGATTACGCGACCGGGTTGCGCCAGCAGCGCGCGCTCGATCACGGGACTCTCGATCATGTCCTGTTTGGGCGCAACGAGGGTGGGGCGCAGGCCTTCCACCAATGGACCGACCGGATCATCGGCGCGAACGATGATGAATTGGTCGCGATGTTCACGCCCGAGCAGCAGCAGGCCGCCGAATAAGGAGACTGAAGATGGACGCCGGCGAGGTCGCGACGCTCCGCGGATTGATGGAATATGAGGCGGGAAGAACCGCGCCTCCGACGGACTTCCCGGCGCTTCCGGACATCCCCGGCGGTCGTTACACCGACCCGCGCTTCGATGCGCTGGAACGCGCACATCTGTGGCGCAAGAGTTGGTTGCTCGCGGGGCATATGGACGAGGTGCCCAAGGCGGGCTGCTTCAAGCTCTGGGAGTCGGCGGGCCAGCCGATTGTCTTGGTTCACGCGCGCTCGGGTGCGGTCAACGCCTTCTACAACACGTGCAGCCATCGCGGCGCGCCGGTGGTCACGAAAGACGCGGGGCGCAGCGCGCGGCTGACGTGCAAATATCACGGCTGGACCTATGACGACGAAGGTGCGCTGAAATCGGTGCGCGACCCGGAAGATTTCGTCGATCTCGATTTTTCGTGCCGCTCGCTAAGGCAGGTGCGGTGCGAGCGGTATGGCAAATTGATCTTCGTCAATTTCTCGAAGCATGGTCCGTCGCTCGCCGAATGGATCGGGCAGATCGGCGACGAGTTCGAGGAATTCCGCTTCGACCAAAACCGCCTCGTCGATCATTACGTCTGGGATCTCGATTGCAACTGGAAGATCGCGATGGAGGCGAACATGGAAGTGTACCATGTTCCCAATATCCACCCGACGACGGTTGCGATCGGTCTCGACCATCGTCGCAACGTCAACAGTTTCTACCCGCACGGCCACGGTCGGATGGTCGCGCCGGGCTGGGACGACCGCGAGGGCAGCAATTATCGCGCCGCGAATATCGACGGGATCGAGAAGCTCGTTATTCCCGACATCGGCGAAATCGGGCGGACCTGCACGCAATCGTACAATCTGTTTCCGAATTGGGTCTCGCCGCTCGGCCCGACGGGGTATTTCGTCCTGCAATTCTGGCCCAACGGCCCGACGAAATCGAAGATGGAGGTGTGGTGGTTCGGCCCCGACTGGGGCGCGGGCGAGCGCCCGGCCTATTGGGATACGACGATCGACTATCTCAATATGGTGCTGCGCGAGGACACCGAATTCGGCAAATGGATCCAGAAGAGCCAGGAATCCTATGGCTTCGAGGGTGTGCCGCTGAGCTATCAAGAGGCGCGCATCTATCATTGGCATCAGGCAGCGGATGCGATCATCGGGGCGGAAAATATCCCGCCCGAGTTACGCGTGGCGCAGGTGATCGGTGAGGAATGGGTGATGCCGAACGATCCGCGCGTTGCAGAGATCGAGATGGCGATCGCCGCGGAATAGATTGCAGATTAACCGGTCGGCGCTGGCGTAAACCGATCCTCCCCCTGGCGGGGGAGGATTGAAATCGCGCGAGTGTCGCGAGTGTCAGGATAGACAACGCCGCGTCGCGTCGAGCACCGCTTTCACGCGATCGGTCGCGTCGGGGAAGCCCTCTCGCAGCGCCTTCGACCGGAGCTCGATGCTGAGCGGCACGAACGGCAGCGCCTCGATCAGCGCGGCGAGCGGCAGTACGCCTTCGCCCGGTAGCAGGCGACCATCGACTGCCTCGACGATCACCGCGCCGCGATCTGCCAAATCGTATTTTAGCGGCGGCGCATCGCAGAATTGCGCGTAGGGCAGGCGCGCGCGATCGACGCGCGCAACATCCGCCGGTGTGCCGCCGGTGCGTTCGAGGTGAAGCGGATCGATCAGCAGGGCCGCGGCGGGATGACCGACGCGGTCTAAGATTGCCGACGCCTGCGCGATCGAATGGATCGTGGTGAACAGGCCGAATTCGAGCGAAATGCGGATGTCGCCCGCGGCGTGTTCGCATAGCGCGCGGAGTTTTTCGGCAGTGCCGCCGTCGTCCGGGTCGGAACTAACGACGAGGACGTTGGCGGCGCCTAACTCGCGCCCGATATCGACGATGCGCAGGTGATTGGGGTCGATCGGTCCGGGCTGGAGCCACACCACCTCGACATCGAGTGCGGGAACGCCGGTATCGGTGAGGATCGCGCGCATTTCAGCGGTGGTGCGGTCGGTCCAGTCGGCGATCTCGATCCACACTCCGGTCTGATCGTAGCCCGCGGCGGCCGCGGCGCGCGCGGTTTCCTGCGGCGAGAAATCGGGGAGGACGCCGGCGGCGAGCGAAAGGGGGTGCGATGCCATTTCCGTATCCTGTCCCTTCGATGCCTAGCCGTCTAGCCTCTTATTGCACCGCGTATCAACTTACGTGTAGGCGACCGGTAAAGGGGATTGGCATGACGTTGAAGAACCGCCGCTGGACGATCGCAGGGCGCCCGGTCGGGCGCGATGTGACCGAGGCGGATTTCGCGATGAAGGAAGGCGAGACGCGCGCGCCCGATGAGGGCGAGGTGCTCGTTCGTCTCGATCTGCTCGCGTTCGAGCCCGCGATGAAGGGCTGGATGGAGAATATCGGCGGCTATGTCGCTCGCACCGAGATCGGCGACATGATGCGCGGGTCCGCGATCGGCACGGTGGTCGAGAGCCGCGCCGACGGGATCGAGAAGGGAGCGAGGGTGCTCGGGCCGTTCGGTTGGCAGGAATATGCGACTCTCGCCGGCAGCGAGGTGAAGCGCGTCGAAGGCGATGTCTCGCCGTCGGCGCATCTCGGGCTGCTCGGCGTCGTCGGGCTGACCGCGTATTTCGGGATGAAGCATGTCGGTCAGCCGTTCCCCGGGGAAACCGTCGTCGTGACGGGTGCGGCGGGCGGGGTCGGCGCGATCGTCGTCCAACTCGCGAAGATCGCGGGATGCCGCGTCGTCGGGATCGCGGGCGGGGCGGAGAAATGCGCGATGCTGACCGGCGACCTCGGCGCCGATGCCGCGATCGATTACAAATCTCAGGACGTCTCCGCCGAACTCGCTCGCCTGGCGCCCGACGGCGTCGATGTCGTCTGGGACAATGTCGGCGGCGTGATCCTCAACGACATTCTCGCGCATCTGGCGCTCCACGCGCGCGTCGTGATTTGCGGCGGCATTTCGCGCTCGAAGACAGGCGGCATGCCGGTCGGTCCGTCGAATTATTTCAACCTCGTCTTCAAGCGCGCGACGATGCGCGGCATCCTGCTCAACGATTACGAAGCAGAGTTTCCGCTCGCCCGGACGCGGCTCTCGCGCTGGCTTGCCGATGGGACGCTCGTGACGCGCGAGGATGTGCAGGAAGGGTTCGAGAACGCACCGCGCACGCTGATGCGGCTGTTTTCCGGCGCGAACGTCGGAAAACAGCTGCTCAGGCTGCACCCTGAAGGAGAGACAGCATGACCGTCTATATGCAATCGACGCTGGAATTGCGCATGGTCGATACGACACGTTTCGAAGCGGCGATGCGCGATCTCGTCGCGATCGTCGAGGCCAAAGGCTGGCATCTCGTGACCGCAATTCAGCAGATCAGCGGGCGGCTGCATACCGCGATCGATATCTGGACTTTGCCAAGCTTCGAGTCGTTTCAGGACGGCATCGCCGCGCTGCGATCGGATTCGCGCTTTCCCGACATTGCGGCCGCGCTTGCCGAGGCGATCGAGCGCGAGACCGTCGTGTTCGGGACCGAGGCGGCATGGGTGCCTAAGCGATAGCCCTTGGCAAGTTTGCAGAATGTGTTATTTTCAGCGGCGAGAGGAAAAGCCATGAACGTCGCCGTCAAGAATTTCCGTGCGGATCGCCATCCCGCGGAGACCTATGAGGAAATCCTCGAACGCGACAGCCGGCCGATTCCCGAGCATCTGCGCGAAGGCCCGGTGCCCGATATCGGCACCGATCCGATTCCGGTCGATCGCTATATCGACCCTGCGTTCGCGCGGGCGGAAGAGAAATTCCTGTGGACGCGCATCTGGCAGATGGCGTGCCGCGAGGAGGAAATTCCCAATCCCGGTGACACGATCGTCTACGAAATCGCGGGCCGTTCGCTGTTGGTGACGCGGCAGGCGGACGGGTCGATCCGCGCGTTTCACAATTCGTGTCTCCACCGGGCGCGCAAGCTGGCGACGCTGGGCGGTTGCAAGAACGAATTCCGCTGCCCGTATCACGGCATCGCCTGGAACACCGACGGCAGTTTCAAGGACAATCCGATCGGCTGGGATTTCCCGCAATGGCAGGACCGCGACGTGTCGCTGCCCGAGGCGTTGGTCGGCACTTGGGCGGGGTTCGTGTTCATCAACATGGACAAGGACGCAGCCCCGCTGGACGAGGTGCTCGGCCCGATCAAGGCGCATTTCGCGCGCTACGAGAACGAAGAGCGCTACATCCACTTCCACGTCCAGAAGATCGTGCCGTGCAACTGGAAGACTGCGGCGGAGGCTTTCATGGAAAGCCACCACGCGATCACCACGCACCCGCAATTGCTGCCGTATCTCGCCGACGTGAACAGCCAGTACGACATATTGTCGGACCATGTGACGCGGCAATTTTCGGCGCAGATGGTGCCGAGCCCGTTCAACCAGCGCGACTATAGCGAGGACGAGATCGTCCGGGCGTTGCTCGGCGTCGGATCGCGTTCGGCGGCGGGGATCGGCAAATCCGAGGATGAGATGAAGGTGCCCGACGGCGAGACCGCGCGGACCTTCATGGCGGAGGTGACGCGCAAGACGCTGACGGCGGAGGACGGGCACGATTATGCAGAGGCGTCCGATGCCGAGATGGTCGATGCGTTGCTCTACAACGTCTTCCCGCACATGAGTTTCTGGGCGGGGTTCATGCCGAACCTTACGTATCGCTGGCGGCCCAATGGGCACGATCACGAGACGTCGATCATGGACATCTATATGATGAAGCGCGTGCCCAAGGGAAAGCCGCGGCCGAAGCCGTCGCCGGTGTTCGAGATCGGGCTCGACGAGAGTATGGTCGAACTCGGGCCGAAGAGCGGGATGTCGCCCGGCCTCGCTGCGGTGTTCGAACAGGACATGAGCAATTTGCCGCATGTCCAGACGGGGATGGGGGCGTCGGAGACCGGCGTGCTTCATTTCGGGCGGTACGCCGAAATGCGGATTCGCCAGATGCACCACATGATCGACCGTTACATCGCCGAGGGGGAGAAAGCGGCGAAGGCGGGTTGAGCGGGGGCGCTCTGGCATGAGCGTCGTCGTTGCCCCGGTTCTCGATGGCGTCGCGGTCGATGTGGTATCTCCGCGTTCGCGGGATTCGACGTTCTATGCCTGGTATGTCGTCGGCTTTCTGACGCTCGCATCGACGGTATCGACGATCGATCGTCAAATTCTGGCGCTGATGATCGGGCCGGTGAAGCGCGATCTCGGGGTCAGCGACACGATGATGGGGCTGCTTGGCGGGCTCGCTTTCACCTTGTTCTACACCATCCTGACGCTGCCGATGGCGTGGTTCGCCGATCGCACCAGCCGGCGGCGGATCATCGGTCTCGGTATTTTCTTTTGGAGCCTTGCGACGATGGGGTGCGGCCTCGCGAGCCGGTTCTGGCATCTGTTCATCGCGCGCGCGACGGTCGGGGTTGGCGAAGCGACCTTGGGGCCAGCGGCGATCTCCATGCTGTCGGACTATTTCGACCGGCGTCGGCTGCCGCTTGCGGTCGCGATCTTCGGCGCGGCGCCGTTCATCGGGGTCGGGCTCGCCAACCTGTTGGGTGGTGTCGTCATCAGCAACCTCGAGGCGATGCCGCACATTTCTTTGCCGGTGTTCGGGACGATGCGGTCGTGGCAGGCGATGTTCGTCATCGTCGGCGCGCCGGGACTGCTGCTGGCGCTGACTACGCTGACGGTTCGCGAGCCGCCGCGCGTCGGGCGGATCGCATCGGGCGCGGGTATGTCGATCCGCGATGCATTGCGGTTCTTTGCCGGACGCAAGCGGTTCCTGACGTATCATTTCATCGGCTACACCGCGCTCGCCATGCAGGGCTGGGCCTTGTTCTATTGGGTGATCGAGTTCTTCCTGCGCGAACATGGTGCGGATCGGGCGGGCGTCGGTTTCACCTTCGGGCTGATCGCGCTGGTGATCGGCACCGGTGGCGGCGTGTTCGCGGGGCAGTTGGCGGCGCGGATGATGCGCGACGGACGCGCCGATGCGACGCTGCGCCTGGTGCTGGTGGCGACGCTGGCGCTGATCCCGGTCGGCGTCGCGGCGTTTCTGGTGCCGAGCTATGCGTTGGCGATGACGCTGGTGGCGGTGGCGATCTTCTTCATGGGCTGGCCCAACGGCCTCGGCACCGCGGCGTTGCAATTCATCGTCCCAAACGAACTGCGCGGACAGATGATGGCGCTGTATTTCGTCGTGGTGAACTTCCTCAGCTATTCATTTGGACCGTTGCTCGGCGGGCTGATCAGCGATCAGGTGTTTGGCGGAAAGTCGCTGGGAGGGACGCTCGCGCTGATGGCGGCGGTGAATTACCCGATCGGCGCGTTCTGCATCTGGCGCTGCCTCGCGCATTTCCGCACCGCGCTCGCCGACGCCGAGGCGTGGCGCGAACCTGACGTCGAAGGAGCCTGACGTGTCGCTGATCGCCGCCGAGCGTGCCAAGACGATGCCCGACGACCTTGCCGTCACCGACGGGCGGATGACGCTGACCTGGGCGGCGCTCGATCCGATCGTCGATCGCGGCACCAATGCTTTGCTGGCGGCGTCGCTTGGCGATCCGCCGCGCATCGCGGTGTTCGCGCATAATTCGACCGAGAGCGCGCTCGCCTATCTCTGCGCGCTCCACGCTGGCGTCTCGAGCGTGCCGGTCAACTTTCACCTGACCGCAGACGAGGTCGCTTACATCCTCGAGGATAGCGGCGCGCAGATGGTGTTCGTCGGTCCCGAAACCGCCGAGGCGGGCGTCGCGGCGGCGAAGCGCGCCGGCATAGACCGGGTGATCGGCTGGCGCTGCGACGGCGTCGCGGGGGTCGAATCGTGGGACGATTGGCTGGGCGCCGCCAGCGATGCAGAGCCGCCGACGGGCATGAAGCCGCTCCCGCACATGCACTACACGTCGGGGACGACGGGGCGACCGAAGGGGACCGAGACCCCGCCCAACATGTTTCCGCGCGAACCCGATGTCGCCGGACTGTTCCGCGCGCTCCGCGAGGTCGTCGCCGGAGGAGTGGCGGGGCCGGTTCTACTCGTCGGCCCGGCTTACCATACCGGCCCGCTTGGCTCGGTCCGGCAGCTTGGCGGCGGACGTCCCCTGATCGTGATGCCGAAGTTCGACGCCGAACAAATTCTCGTGCTGATCGAGCAGCATCGGGTGGCGACGTCGGTGATGGTGCCGACGCATTTCCAGCGGTTGCTGGCGCTGCCCGAGGACGTGCGGCGCAAATACGATCTGTCGAGCATCGCGCTGGTGCCTCACACCGGCGCCGCCTGCCCGGTCGAGGTGAAGCGCGCGATGATCGACTGGTGGGGGCCGGTCTTCGCCGACGCTTATGGCGCGACCGAGGCGGGAACGACCAACCTCATTACCTCGGAGGAATGGCTGAGGAAGCCGGGGTCGGTCGGCAAGGCGGTGCCGCCATTGGAGATGCTGATCGTCGGCGAGGATGGTGCGCGGCTCGACGCGGGCGGGGTCGGCCAGATCTATTTCCGCGATCCGAGCGGGCGCGGGATCGTCTATCACAACGATCCCGAAAAGACCGCGGCGGCGCATATCGAACCCGGCGTCTTCACGCTCGGCGAGATCGGATATGTCGACGACGAAGGGTATCTGTTCATCACCGATCGCTCGTCGGACATGATCGTGTCGGGCGGGGTCAACATCTATCCCGCCGAGATCGAACAGGTGCTGATCGAGCATCCCGATGTCGAGGACGTCGCGGTTGTCGGGGTGCCGAGCGCCGACATGGGCGAGGAGGTGAAGGCGCTCGTCGTGGCGCGTCCGGGTGCGTCGCTGACCTGCGAAGACCTGGCGGCTTATGCGCGCGGGAAGCTCGCGAGTTACAAGCGTCCGCGCAGCATCGACATCGTCGAGACGGTCGGTCGCAACGCGATGGGCAAGGTCAACAAACGCGAATTGAGAAAGCCGTTCTGGCCGTCCGACCGGACGATCGGCGGCTGATAAAAAGGAGAGATGGGATGAGGCTGGAAGGCAAACGCGCTGTCGTGCTTGGCGCGGCGGGCAAGGACAATATGGGTCAGGTGATCGCCCGGCGGCTGATCGCCGAGGGCGCGAAGGTGATGGTCGCGGGGCGCAAGCCCGAGCATCTGAAGACGTTCGTCGATGCGAACCCCGACAAGGGTTTTATGGCGCTCGCCGACATTACCAAGGAAGCCGATAACGACTCCTTGGGTAAGGCCGCGAGCGATCAGATGGGCGGCGTCGACATCGCGGTGAACGCGACCGGCTGGGGGCTGCTCAAGCCATTCCTTGAAACCACCGAGGAGGAATTGCAGCAGATTGGCGATCTTCAGTTCAAAGGGCCGTTCCTGTTCTTCCAGTCGATGATCGAAGCCATGAAAGAGGGCGGGTCGATCATCCAGATTTCGTCGGCGACCGCGACGATCATGCTCAACGATCACGCCGCCTATATGGGGACCAAAGCGGGGACCGATCACGTCATCCGCTGCATCGCCAACGAATTCGGTGAGCGCGGGATCAAGGCGAATTCGATTTCGCCGGGGTTGACCGAGACGCCGATGACCGCGGCGAACGGCAAGACGCCGGGGCTGTGGGAGGCGTTCCTGCCGAGCTATCCGTTGGGGCGTGTCGGCACGTCGGACGATATCGCGGCGGCGGTGGTGTATCTGTCGTCGGACGAATGCTTCCTGACCGGGCAGAATCTGCAGGTGAACGGCGGGCTGACGCTGCGGCGCAACCCGTGGAAGCACGAGATTCAGTCGTCGGTCATGGCGGCGATGGCGGCGCAATGAGCGATCCGGACAGTCTCGCCGCGCTCGGACCGATCATGCAGCTGAGCTATTGCCCTGCGAATTATGACGCCGCGCTGGATTACTGGATTTCGATGGGGGCGGGGCCGTTCTTCGAGATGGCGCATGTCCAACTCGACGACGTAAAGTTTCGCGGGAAACTCAGCGCAATCGATTTTTCGATGGCGCTTGGGTATCTCGGCGACATTCAGATCGAGCTGATCCGTCAGCATAACGACGCGCCGTCGATGTATACCGAATGGTTGGCCGAAGGTCGCGAGGGCGTGCAGCATATGTGCGTCCTGATCGACGATGTCGCCGAGGCGCGGCGGCGTGTCGCGGCGCAGGGCGGGACCGTGTTGCAGGAGGGTACATTGCCCGGCGGCGCGGGGGCGGTGATCTATGTCGATACCGGCGGTGGGCCGGGAACCGTCATGGAATATCTCGAAATCGGCGAGGCGGGACGCGCGGGCTTCGCGATGATGCGCGAGGAGCACCGCGACTGGGACGGCAAAGATCCGATCAGGGGGCGAGGATGACCGATCAAAGACCAGATCAGAAACGCATCAATTGCGTGCTGATCGCGGGCGGCAAATATCACGACATCGACTTCGCGCGGCTAGAATTGCTGAAATTGCTCGCCGAGGATGATCGCATCCGGACGCGAGTGTTCGAGGATTTCGAGAATGTCGCGGCGATCGCTTCGGCCGATCTGCTCATCAGCTACACCTGCGACGTCACGCCGAGCATGGTCGCGCAGGAGGCGATCCGGGCGTTCGTCGCGAAGGGCGGGCGTTACTACGCGCTCCATGGGACCAATTCGATCCTGCGCTTCCTTGAGAGCGGGCTGGTCGATGCCCCCGACTGGGCGCCGCATTTCATGGAGACTTTGGGGTCCGCCTTCGCCTCGCACCCGCCGATCGAGCCGTATCGCGTTGATGTCGCCGATCGCGATCATCCGATCGCGGCGGGGATCGAACCGTTCGAGACGACCGACGAACTCTATCTGAGCCGTCCTCGTGCGGAGATGCACGTCATCCTCGACACCGAATTCAGTGGCGAAACGCCTGGCTTCGTCGATTCGCATTGGGAGAAGGCGCGGCATCCGATCGTATATCTGCGCCCGCTCGGTGACGGCGCGGTGCTGTACAACGCGCTCGGCCATTGTCGCGGGCATTACGATCTTCAACCGGTCGCCGCTTGGTGGCCGACGATCGATCGCTGCTCGTGGGAACTGCCGGTTTATTACGATTTGCTGCGTCGCGGCATCGCCTGGGCCTGCGAGCCCGCCATTCAACGCATGACAGGAGAGTAAGATGGATCTCGGACTCAAGGGCAAGAAGGTCATCCTCAGCGGCGGTAGCCGCGGGTTGGGCCGCGCCGCGCTCGAACTGTTCGCCGCCGAAGGCGCCGACGTCGCCTTCTTCTCGCGCGATGCGGGGCAGGTCGCGGACGCCAAGACGTCGCTCGAAAAGCATGGCGGCAAGGTGATCGCCGACAGCCTCGACATGGCCGACGGCGGCTATCTCGATTGGCTGAAGAAGGCCGCCGACGGTCTCGGCGGGTGCGACATCTTCATCCACAACGTCAGTTCGTCGGGCGCCGGCGGCACCGGCGACTGGGATATGACGTTCCAATATGATGTGAAGGGCGCGGTCGACGGATGCGCCGCGCTCGAGCCGTATCTCGAAAAATCCGATGCCGCATCGGTCATCCTGATGTCGAGCACCGCCGCGGTCGAGACCTTCATCCAGCCCGCCGCCTTCAACGCGCTCAAGGCCGCGCTCCTCACCTACGCCAAGCAGCTGAGCCAGGCGTGGGGACCGAAGGGCATCCGCGTGAATGCGGTTTCGCCGGGGCCGATCCGGTTCGACGGCGGCAATTGGTCGAAGATCGAGGCGGGGATGCCCGATTTCTACAAGGCGACCGAAGCGCAGATGGCGCTCGGCAGGTTCGGCGATGCCGAGGAAGTCGCCAGGACCGTCGTGTTCCTGTCGAGCCCCGCCTCGTCGTATACCACCGGCACCAACATCGTGATCGACGGCGGCTACACCAAGCGCGTGCAGTTCTAGGGGCAGTCCGGCCAAGATCGAGGTAGCGGCGCACACCCGCGCACGCGGTGATTGTGCCTTTCCGACATGTGCGCTTCCCCGGCCGAGGCCGGGGTCCAGTCACGCCTGTCGAGGTTGCGGCGCGCAGCATCCGATCACTTCTGCTTGCCGACTGGACCCCGGCCTCCGCTGGGGAAGCGGAAGGGTCAAATGTGCGAGCGGTGGTGCGATTTTATATGAACCGGACCTTCCCTAGCCGATGCCGAGGTCGGCCGGGCCGAACGCGTTAGGGAGCAATTCGGACAGCAGATAGGTCTCATGATCGTCGCCGGTCGCGCCGGCGCAATGGATCGGGAGATCGCGGCCGCCAAGTTGGGCCGCCTCGTTGAGGATTTGGCGGCAGCGTCCGCACGGGCGGACGGGCGCGGTGCCGGTGGGCGTGCCGTCGGCATAGATCGCGCCGCCGATCACCGCCACCGCGATGACGTCGCGCAAGCGCCCTTGTGCATTCGCGTTCGCGAGCGCCACTGTCTCGGCGCATAGCGAAAGGCCGTAGCTCGCATTCTCGAAGTTGGTGCCGGTGATTACCGAACCATCGTCGAGCAACAGCGCCGCGCCGACCGCGAAGCGCGAATACGGGGCATGGGCGTGAAGCGCCGCTTTGCGCGCCGCCGCGATGAGGTTGGGAATCGTCATGGTGTCACCACATCCCAATGGATCGGGCCGTCGACGCCCTCGATATGCCGGAAGTCGCTCGACTGCCACATCCGCCACCGCAGCGCGGTGTAATCGGGCGGGAAGACGTTGCCGATCGCCCAGATGCTGCGGGGCAGGGCTTCGCTCAGCCGATAGTCCGCTTCGATCGGCGCGGAGAGTTTGAGGAGGACGGGTTTTCGAGTGTGCGTTTCGATCATCGTTGCGAAACGCGCAAGTTCGCCGAGCAGGACGTCGCGGTCGGGGCGTGAAGTGCAGCCGGCGTCGTAATGGAGGTCGATCGCGGCGGGGAGGGCGGTCTCGTCGCGCGGGACGAGCGTGTTGAAGGCGTCGGCCTGATCGGTCGCCAACTGGCACAGCGAATAAACGTGGATCGCACCGCGCCTGAGCCCGGCCTGATCGATGCCGCGCCAGTTCGTCTCGAACGCGGTGTCGCGTCGCTGCGCGCCGAATGTGGCGACAGCGTAGCCGAAATCGGCGCCCGCCGCCGACACTGCGTTCCAGTCGATCGCTCCATTGGCTTCCGATACGTCGACGCCCTGCACCGGATAATGGTCGATCGCGGGATGCCAGCCGATCGCCAGCCGCCATACCCCGATCGCCGCCAGCCCGACGACGAACGCGACCATTATGAAGCGCCACAATCCGCGCATATCAGACCCGGATATGGAGCACGCAGATCAGCGTGAAGAGGCGGCGGGCGGTGTCGAAATCGATGTCGATCTTGCCCTCCAGCCGGTCCTTCAACTGTTCCGCCGCTTCGTTGTGGATGCCGCGCCGGGCCATATCGACGGTTTCGATCTGTTGTGGTGTCGATTGGCGGATCGCCTGGAAATAGCTGTCGCAGATCGCGAAATAATCGCGGATCTGGCGGCGGAAGCGACTCATGCCGAGGATGATCGTCTCCAGCGGGGTCTCGTCTTCGCGCTGGATCTGGATGGCGAGGCGCCCTTCCTCGACGCTCAATGCGACGCGGTAGGGACCGGCATAGCCGTCGGCGTGTTCGCGCTGGGGGGCGAAATGGTTGCCCTCGATCAGGTCGAAGATCGCGATGCGGCGTTCCTGCTCGATATCCGCCGAGCGCCACAATATGGTGCGCTCGTCGAGTTCGATATGGGTGATCCGCGGGTCGGCCATGTGGTTTCGATAGAGACGAAGTGCGAAAGCGACAATCCGCCCACAGGTAATCCACGCCGGACCGGCGCAAGCGGGTTGAGCCGACTCGCCGCGGCGCTCAAAGTGCGGTCATGGCATCTCTCGCATTCCAGCAACCGGCCGCGGTCGAACCCGTCCAGCTTCCCCGCAATGTCGAGGCGGAGGCGGCGATGCTCGGCGCGATGATGATCGACAATCGGCTGGCCGACGACATCGTCGACCGGCTCGAGCCGCAGCATTTCTACGAGCCCGTCCACGGGCGGGTGTTCGCCGCGATCAAGACGCTCCGGTCGAACGACATGCTGGCGACGCCCGTCACGCTGCGTCCGATGTTCGATGCGGACGAGGGGATGAAGGAACTCGGCGGGCCGGCGTATCTCGCCGGGCTCACCGGATCGGGCGCGGGACTGATCGGGGCGCGGCAATTCGCGACGCAGATCTACGATCTGGCGATGCTCCGTGCGTTGGTGAGCGTCGGGCGGACGTTGGTCGATCGCGCGATGGACACTTCCGAAGAGGTCAATCCGCGCGCGCAGATCGAACTCGCCGAAGAGGAATTGTTCAAGGTCGCGGCGGACGGCGGCACCGAATCGAGCGTCAAATCCTTCGCGCAGGCGACGACGCTGGCGCTCAAGATGGCCGAACGCGCGCTCAATACGGGTGGCGGGGTTACGGGCATCACCACCGGTTTCGATTCGATCAACGCCAAGATCGGCGGGATGCATCACTCGGATCTGATGATCCTCGCCGGGCGTCCGGGCATGGGTAAGAGCAGCCTTGCCACGAACATCGCGTTCAACGCCGCGCGGCGCTGGATGCGAGACATGGCCGACGGGATCGCACCGGCGCAATCGGTCGGTGCGAAGGTCGCGCTGTTCAGCCTCGAAATGTCGGCCGATCAGCTTGCGACGCGTATTCTCGCCGAGCAATCGGGAATCAGCAGCGAGGGCCTGCGCAGCGGGAAGATCAGCCGCGCCGAATTCGCGCAACTCGCGGCGGCGGCGGCGGAACTGGAGAATTTGCCGCTGTTCATCGACGATACCGGCGGGCTTTCGATCGGGGCGCTCCACACGCGCGTGCGGCGGTTGCAACGGCGTCACAATAACGAGATCGGTCTGGTGATCGTCGATTACCTGCAATTGCTGACCGGTTCCGGCAAACAATCGGACGGGAATCGCGTGCAGGAAATTTCGGAGATTTCGCGGGGATTGAAGACGCTGGCGAAGGATTTGAACGTGCCGGTGCTGGCGCTGTCGCAGCTCAGCCGCGCGGTCGAGCAGCGCGAGGACAAGCGCCCGCAACTCTCCGACCTGCGCGAGTCGGGATCGATCGAGCAGGACGCCGACATGGTGTGGTTCATCTACCGCGAGGATTATTACGTCGCCGCGAAGGAGCCGAAACGACCGAGCGAAGGCGACGATTCGAAGGTGTTCGAGGACCACGCGAAATGGGCGACGGACATGGAGCGGGTCTATGGCCTTGCCGAAATGATCATCGCCAAGCAGCGTCACGGGGCGACGGGCAAGGTGATGCTGAAGTTCGAGCCGAACATCACCAAGTTCTCGGATTACGCGGGGTATTGAGCCGTTCCCTCTCCCGCAAGGGGAGAAGGAGTTTAGAAAACCGGTTCTTCGCCCGGTTTCTCGGGGACATGGATGCCGCATTCGACCTTTTCCCACCCGCGCCAGCGGCCCGCGCGGGGGTCTTCGCCGGGCTGGACCTTCGACGTGCAGGGTAGGCAACCGATCGAGAGATAGCCTTCGGCTTCGAGCGGGTGGTGGGGCAGATCGTGCGCATCGAAATACGCTTCTAGGTCGGCCTTCACCCAATTGCCGAGCGGATTGACCTTGAGGCGACCGTCCTCGACCTCGAACCGCGCGATGTTCTGGCGGGTGACCGACTGGAACGCCTTGCGGCCCGAGATCCAGCTGTCGAGGCCGTGTTTGGCGCGGCGGAGCGGTTCGACCTTGCGGATATCGCAGCAGCCGTCGGGGTCGTAGGACCAGCGCAAGCCCTTGTCGTCCTTCTGCGCGAGGACGAGCAAATTGGGCTCGACGGTTCGGTAATTGGTGAAGCCGAAGCGCGCGATCAGGTCGTCGCGATACGCCAGCGTTTCGGGGAACATCTTGAGCGTATCGACGAAGATCACCGGCGTGTTCGGATCGGCCTGCGCGACGAGGTGAAGCAGCACCGCGCTCTCGGTGCCAAACGATGATACGACCGCGGTCTCGCCCAAGACGTTCTCGGCGAACAGCGCTTTCAACATCGTCAGCGTATCCACGCCGTCGAAGCGCGCGTCGAGCGCGTCGGCGTCGGCCTGAGTGTAGGCCGAGCGGACGTCGATCGTGTCGAGCTTGCGCAGCGGTTCACCCATGACGCAGTTTCCACACCGGGACGGCGGCATCGGCGGCGGGCTGATAGACGTAATCGTAGCGGTCGAGGTTGCGCTTCAGGACGACCGGATCGATCGGCGCTTCGGGGGCGAAACTGTCGAAGCCGCAGCGGCGCATGAACGGAATCTGGTCGACCAGCACGTCGCCGGCCGCGCGGAGTTCGCCGGTGTAGCCGCCTTCGCGCAGGATGCGCCCGGAGGAATAGCCGCGGCCGTCGCGAAAGCTCGGGAAGCTGACCTCGATGAGCGCGAGTTGACCGAGGTGTGGCAGCAGAGCGCGCGCGTCGTCGCCCGCCTCGATGCGAACCGCGCCGGCGTTGGTCTGGCCGTCTAGGAAGCTGTCGAGCGTGACGGCGGGTTCGTCGTGCGCGTCGTCGTCGCGGAAGCGGAGTAGCCCGTCGGCGGACGCCGACATCTCGATGGGGTCAACCATAGATCGCCTCCTTGAACGGCTCCATGCCGACGCGGCGGTAGGTGTCGACGAAGCGTTCGCCGTCTTCGCGGACCACGAGATATTTGTCGGTGACGCGTTCGATCGCATCGACGACGCCGTCCTCGGAGAAGCCGGGGCCGGTGATTTTCGCCAGACTCACGTCCTCCGCACCCGAGCCGCCGAGAAGGAGCTGGTAATTCTCGGTGCCTTTGCGATCGACGCCGAGGATGCCGATGTGGCCGGCGTGGTGATGGCCGCAGGCGTTGATGCAGCCGCTGATCTTGAGCTTCAACTCGCCGAGATCGCGCTGGCGCTCGGGCGAGGCGAAGCGCATCGCGATCTTTTGCGCGACGGGGATCGAGCGGGCGTTGGCGAGGCTGCAATAATCGAGGCCTGGGCAGGCGATGATGTCGCTGATGAGATCGAGGTTCGCTTCGGCGAGTCCGGCTTCGGCGAGCAGGCTCCAAAGGTTATGAAGGTAACGCTTAGGAACGTGTGGCAAAACGATATTTTGGGCGTGAGTTACGCGTAATTCATTGAAACTAAAACGTTCTGCCAGATCGGCCATCAGATCGATCTGATCGGCCGAGGCGTCTCCCGGGATGCCGCCGATCGGCTTCAGGCTGATGTTGACGATGGCGTAGCCCGGCTGCTTGTGCGGCTTGACGTTCTGGTCGAGCCACACCGCGAAGTCGGGGTCGGTGCGATCGATGTCGTCCGACGCGCCGGTCTCGAACGCGGGGGGTGCGAAGAAGGCGCTAATCCGGTCGAACTCGGCCTGCGGCGGATCGATGCCGAGCGCCTTGACCGCGAGAAATTCCTCCTCGACCTGGCGGCGGTATTCGTCGGCGCCGATTTCGTGGACGAGGATCTTGATCCGCGCCTTGTAGATGTTGTCGCGACGCCCGTAGCGATTGTAGACGCGCAGGCACGCCTCGACGTAGCTCAGCAGGTCCGCGGCAGCCACGAAATCGCGGATTTCGGGCGAGATCATCGGGGTGCGGCCCATGCCGCCGCCCACGAACACGCGACCGCCAATTTCGCCGTCACGCATCACCATCTGGATGCCGATGTCGTGGAGGCGCATCGCGGCGCGATCCTCTTCGGTGCCGATCACCGCGAACTTGAACTTGCGCGGCAGATAGCTGAATTCGGGATGGAAACTGCTCCACTGCCGGAGCAATTCGGCCCAGACGCGGGGATCGGCGACCTCATCCGCGGCCGCACCGGCATATTGATCCGAGCTGATGTTGCGGATGCAGTCTCCGCTGGTCTGGATCGCGTGCATCTCGACCGTCGCGAGATCGGCGAGGATGTCGGGCGCGTCTTCCAGCTTGATCCAATTGTACTGGATGTTCTGGCGGGTGGTGAAATGACCGTAACCGCGATCGTATTTGCGCGCGATATGGCCGAGCATCCGCATCTGGCGGCTGTCGAGCGTGCCGTAGGGGACCGCGACGCGCAGCATATAGGCGTGGAGTTGCAGGTACAGACCGTTCATCAGCCGGAGTGGCTTGAACTGATCCTCGGTGATCTGGCCGGCCAGGCGGCGTTGCACCTGATCGCGGAACTCGTCCACGCGGGCATCGACGATCGCCTGGTCGTAGGTATCATATTTGTACATCAGATCACCCAGTCCCCGGCGTTCGGATCGGCCGGTTTCAATGTAAGGTCAGGCCGCACCGTCGGGCCGAGTGCGCGGATGCGGTCCTTGATGTGGGCGGGGCGAGGGCCGTCCTCGGTCACCGTCGCGTCGATGACATAGGGGCCGTTGACGCGGCGTGCGCCTTCCTCGGCCTTGGCGATCGCCTCGCCCTTGTCGCCCGCGTCGGCGGCGTCCTCGACGTGGCGCGACCAGCCGTTGCCGGTCCACCAAGTGACGTCGCCGGTGGCGAGATCGTTGCCGGTCAGGAGTTTCATGCGGCGATTCCTTCTGCGACCTTCGCCCATGTGACGAGCTTGTCTTCGGCGTCGCTCAGTTCGACGACTTCGCCGACGATGATGATCGCGGGGCTTTGAACGCCTTCGCGCGACACCATCGCGCCGAGATCGGCGAGCAATGTCTTCAGCGCGCGATGCCCGGCAAGCGTGCCCTTTTCGAGCACCGCAACGGGCATGTCGGGAGCGACGCCATCGGCCATGAGCTTGTCTGCGATCGCCTCGGCGGTGGCGACACCCATGTAGATGACGAGCGTGCGGCCTTGCCCCGCCAGACCCGACCAATCCTGTTCGGTCAGGCCCTTGCACTGACCCGCGACGAAGCTGACCGCCGAGCTATGGTCGCGGTGGGTGAGGGGAAGCATCGCCTCCGCCGCGCAACCTAACGCCGCCGACACGCCGGGGATCACTTCGACCGGCAAACCGGCGGCGCGCACCGCTTCGACCTCTTCGCCGCCGCGCCCGAAGACGAACGGGTCGCCGCCCTTGAGGCGAATGACAACGCTGCCGGCCTTGACGTGAGCCACGATGAGGGCGTTGATCGCGTCTTGCGGCAAGGTGTGTCGCGCGCGTTGCTTGGCGACCGAGATGCGCTGCGCAGTGGCTGGAGCGATGTCGAGGACGCGCGGGTCGATCAGGCCGTCGTGGACGACGATATCGGCGGCTTTCAGCGCCTCCACCGCGCGGACGGTGAGCAGGCCGGGATCGCCCGGCCCGGCACCGACGAGGATGACGCGACCGCGCGCGTCTGAATCAAGGAGAGTGGCCATGAACGACACATCGGCACTTGGATCGATCCCTACAACCCAGCGATGCTTGCCCGTTCCGTAGCGAAACTTGTGAGGTAGCGTGGTGGCCGCACGGAACTCGCTGCGCCTCAACCGGTTTCCGCTCGCAGCAGCAATGACACCGGGAAACGAGCGTGGCGAAAATCCGTGGCGGCAATGGCAAGGACGATCTGTACGGCACGTCTGGCGATGACGTGATGTACCTTGGCAAGAATGGTGACCAGGCCCACGGCGGCAAGGGAAACGATCATATCTTCGGCGGTGGCGGGACCGACATTCTTTACGGCGGCGCCGGCGACGACCAGCTCTTCGGGGGGTCGGGTAACGACGTTTTGTTCGGCGGCGCGGGTAACGATCTGCTTCAGGGTGGCGATAGTCCATCCGATCAATATTTCGGTGGTAGCGGCGCAGACCGGTTCAAGTTCAGCGCAATTTCCGACTCGCAGCATTTTCCGCCGCTGATCGGAGATTTCAGGCATTCCGAAGGCGACAAGATCGATCTGTCGGATATCGACGCGAATACGAACAAGGCCGGAAATCAGTCTTTCACGTATATCGGGACGCACGCGTTCAGTGGTCACGCCGGCGAATTGCGCTACCATGTGTTCGTGGATGACCCGTCCGCGCACACCAAGTCGACTTTCATCGAGATCGACCGCGACGGCGATGGGCATTCCGACTTCATCATCCAACTCAACGGCGCGCATCCGGTGCACCCGGTCGATCTGGTTCTATAACATCAGCCGTCCCTGAGGCCGATCCCGATCGACGCGCGTGCTGCATCGGCTTCGTTCGAGACGACGGGATAGGCGCAATAATCCGCCGCGTAATAGGCGCTTGGCCGGTGGTTGCCCGACCAGCCGATACCGCCGAACGGAGCGCCCGATGAGGCACCGTTGGTCGGCTTGTTCCAGTTGACGATGCCCGCGCGCGCGCCTGCCCAGAACCGGTCGTAGAGCGCGGGGGTCTGGCTGATCAGCGACGCGCTTAGGCCGTAGCGGGTGTTGTTCGCCTCCGCGATGGCGGCATCGAAATCGCCGGTGCGGAAGACCTGGAGGATCGGACCGAACAGCTCGATGTCGGGGCGTTCGGGCGCATTGGTCATGTCGATCAGCGCGGGGAGGAGGAACGGGCGATCCTCGACCGGGCGTTCGAGATAGCGGATCGGGCGGCCGCCGTTCATCAGCAGCGCCAGGAAGCTTTCGGTCAAACCGTCGGCGACTTCGTTGTCGATCACCGGGCCCATGTACGGCACCGGGTCGGCGTGCGGCTCGCCGACGATCAGGCGGTCGAGAAGCTTGTTGATCTGGGCCAGCAAGGGCTCGGCGAGTTTCTCCTCGACGATCAGGCGGCGCGCGGCGGTGCAGCGTTGCCCGGCGGTGGTGAAGGCCGACTGGATGACCAGGATCGCGGCGGCGTAGAGATCGGGGGTGTCCCACACGACGATGGGGTTGTTGCCGCCCATTTCGAGCGCGAGGATCTTTTCGGGTTTGTCGGCGAAGGCGCGGTTGAGCGCGATGCCGGTGCGCGCGGAGCCGGTGAAGAGCAACCCGTCGATGTCGGGATGCGCGGCGAGCGCCTTGCCCTCGGCGGGGTCGCCGATGACGATGCGCGCGCATTCGTCGGGGACTCCGGCGGCGCGGTAGCAATCGATCAGGAAAGCGCCGGTCGCGGGGGTTTTTTCCGAGGGTTTGAAGACGATTGCGTTGCCCGCGATGAGGGCGGGGACCATGTGGCCGTTCGGGAGGTGCGCCGGAAAATTATACGGCCCGAGCACCGCGAGTACGCCGTGCGGTTTGTGACGGAGCGCCATGCGGCTGTTCATCGGCGCGTCGAGGCGGCGTTGCGCGCTGCGTTCGGAATAAGCCGCGACCGAGATGTCGACCTTGCCGACGACGCTGTCGACTTCGGTGCGGGCTTCCCAAAGCGGCTTGCCCGTCTCGCGTGCGATGAGATCGGTGAAGGCGTCGGCGCGCGATCGTACGACATTGGCGAAGCGGCGCATCGTTTCGATGCGATAGGTGAGCGGGCGTGCCGCCCAACTCGACCAGCCGCCACGCGCGGCCGCAACCTCGGCATCGACGTCGCCGTGCGCGCCGCGCCACAATTCCGCGCCGGTGGCGGGTTCGAACGATACGAGTTCGGTCATCTGTACAGCGATATCCCAAGACGCTGTGCGTGTCTTAGCGGAAGAAATTTGCTTGTCGAACCGCGGCTTCAGGCAAGCGCGGTGCCGAGCGCGCGGATGCTATCGACCTTGGCCTCGAACGGCGCCCAATCGTCGCGTTCTGCGATCGCCGACCAGATCGATTCGACCTCGTCGATCAGCATCGCGCAGGGGGGGCCGGACCAAAAGGCGTGCGTGCGATCCTTGCGGGGTCCGTAGGCGTCGAGCGCGGCGCGGGCGTCGGCCCAGGCTTCACCGTAGGACGGCGGAAGTGGCTGGGCGAAGGCGTCGAAGAAGAACTGGTCTAGCGGCGCGTTCGTCTCACGCAGCGCGCGTTCGACGGTTTGGACGAGCGCGCGATCGTTGTCTGCGTCGCGCGGGAGGCGACCCAACCGCCACAAGATCGCGTCGGTGATCGCGGGCTGATAGCGCTCGCCGAAGGTTTCGAGGACTGCGATCAACGGTTCGGCGTCCGATATCAGGCGGAGCGAGACCGCGAGTTGCATCGCATCCCAGTGGATCGCCTCGGGCTGTCGGCCGAAGGCGTAGAGGCCGGCGTGGTCGAAATAGGCGGCGACGAAACCGGGGTCCCAGGTCGGCGCGAACCGCCACGGGCCGTAATCGAAACTTTCGCCGGTGACGTTGATGTTGTCGCTGTTGAGGACGCCGTGGACGAAGCCCGCCGCCATGTAGCTTGCGGCGAGGGTGGCGCATCTTCCGACGACGAGATCGAGCAGCCGGACGGGATCGTCGCTGTCTTCGCCGTAGAGATTGCGAAGGGCGTAGCTGGTTAGCGCGCGCATCCCGGCTTCGTGGCGTTCGTAGGCTAGGCGCTGGAAGGTGCCGATGCGGATGTGGCCGTGGCTCAGCCGGACTAGGACGGCCGAGCGGGTGGGGGAGGGCTCGTCGCCGCGTTCAAGCTGCTCGCCGGTCTCGATCAGCGAGAAGCTGCGCGAGGTGGGGACGCCGAGCGCTTCGAGCATTTCGGAGGCGAGAATTTCGCGGACGCCGCCCTTGAGAGTCAGGCGCCCGTCGCCGAAACGGCTCCACGGCGTCTGGCCCGAGCCTTTGGTGCCGAGATCCATCAGGCGACCGTCGCGACCACGCATCTGCGCGAAAGTGAAGCCGCGGCCGTCGCCGATCTCGGGATTATACACTCGGAACTGATGGCCGTGGTAGCGCAGCGCTAGCGGTTGCGGCAGCGTGCCGGGCACGGGCTCGAACCGGCCAAAATGCTGGACCCAGTCGTCGTCGCTCAGTGCGTCGAGACCGACCTCGGCGGCGGCGCAATCGTTGCGGAACCGAAGGCGGGTCTCGGGGAAATCCGCTGCCGCGACCGGATCGTAGAAGCCGTTCCCGAGCGCGAGGAGGGCGGTCTCGGGGCGGTAGGCTTGCGGGTCGAATGGCATCCAGCGATATGGGGGCCGGCAACCGCGGGACGCAAGCATGCCGGCTTATGAGGATCGATTCTGGTGGTCGGGCGATGGCCTGAGGTTGCACGCGCGCGATTACCCGGGCGATGTGTCGCGGCCACCGATCGTCTGCCTTTCCGGCCTGACCCGCAACGCGCGCGATTACGAGGCGTTGGCAACCCGGCTGGCGGGTGAATGGCGGGTGATCGCGCTCGATTTTCGCGGGCGCGGCGAGAGCGCCTACGCCAAGGACCCGATGAGTTACGCGCCACTCACGTATGTGCAGGATGTCGAGGCGCTGCTGGTCGATCTCGGCATCGAGCGGTTCGTCGCGGTCGGCACTTCGCTCGGCGGGGTGGTAACGATGCTGGTCGCGGGGATGCGGCCGGGGCAGATCGCGGCGGCGGTGTTGAACGATGTCGGGCCCGAGATCGATCCGGCGGGGCTCGCGCGCATCCGCGGCTATGTCGGCAAGCCGAGCGTATGGCCGACGTGGATGCACGCCGCGCGTGCCGTCGCGGAGGCCAACCGCGACGCCTATCCCGATTGGGGGATCGACGATTGGCTGGCGATGGCCAAGCGGCTCTATCGGCTGAACAGCGCGGGGCGCGTCGTGCTCGATTACGACATGCGGATTGCCGAGCCGTTCCGGGTGCCGGGAAACGAGGCGGGGCCGGATATGTGGCGGGCGCTGGCGAGCCTGGCGGACGTGCCGGTGCTGATCGTGCGCGGCGGGCGATCCGATGTGCTGTCGGCGGGAGTGGCGGAGCGGATGGTCGATTCGCTCGGGACCGCCGAATTGGTGACCGTGCCGAACGTCGGGCATGCGCCGACGCTGGGTGAGGCGGAGGTCGCGGCGCGGATCGACGCGCTGCTCGATCGCGCCGCGCGGCAGGCGGAGCCGGCGTGACGTTCTCGTTCGACGCGTTGGTCTTCACCCCGCGCGACGTCGATCTGTCGAAATCGCCGCTGCGCGGGCATATCGACGTGCCGACCTATGTGCTTGGCGTGTTCAATCCGGGGATGACGCGGCTCGCCAACGGCAATCTGTTGCTGATGGTGCGCGTGGCGGAGGCGTTGAAGACGCCGATCGTCGACGGGCATATCCATTCGCTCAGGTGGGATGACGGGAAATATTGCCTCGACCCGTGGCCGCTTCAACTCGTCGATACCGCCGATCCGCGCGCCTTCGCGATGCGCGGCGGCGGGTGGAAGGTGCTGGCTCTAACCTCGATCTCGTGGCTGCTGCCGGTCGAGCTGGACGGTGAGGGACGAAGGGTCGAGGCGGTGCATTACGATAAAGCGATCGCGCCCGCCGCGTCCTACCAATGCTATGGCGTCGAGGATGCGCGAATCTCGAAGGTCGGCGATCGTTATCTGATGACCGCCTGTTCGGTCAGCCCCGAGCGACAGGCGGCGACGCTATATACCAGCGACAACGCGCTCGACTGGACGCTGGAGGGGATCGTCCTTGATCATCAGAACAAGGACATGCTGATCTTCGAAGGGCTGATCGGCGGGAAATATTGGGCTCAGACGCGGCCGCTCGGCGACCAGTATTTTGCGTATCCGCCCGACAGCGAATGGCGCGCGGGGCCGTCGATAAATCTGGCGAGTTCGCCCGATGCGTTGCACTGGAAGCCGTGCGATCAACCCGGCATCCGCCCGCATGTCGCGACGATGGCGACCGCGCGGATGGGGGGCGGGGCGCCGCCGGTGCTGACCGACGAGGGGTGGCTCAGCTTGTGGCATGGGGTGGAGCGGTCGGGAATGGTCGGCATCTACCGGACTTATGTGTCGATCCTCGACGAGCATGAGCCGTGGCGCACAATACGCACGAACCACGATCCGTTTCTGGAACCGAATCCAGTGCTGACCGAGCCGCTCAAAGACAAGATGTACCTCGACAATATCGTGTTCACGACGGGCATTGCGGACGGCGGCGACCATTGGATCGTCGCGAGCGGCGAGGCGGATATGGCCTGCCGAATCACGCATGTGGCGAAAGATGGATTCAGTTTTTAGTAAAGATGCGCTGCTCGGGCGTCGCGGCACGCGGAATAGGCGAGATCAATATTGAGATCGTTTCCTACTATTGAATAAATGACTTTGTCGCTCCTGATAACCACCAGAAATGGACGCGGTCGTCCGCCGAGCGCATCGTACATCTTGCCGCACGCCCACCACCCGCTGAAGCGTCGACCGTTGTACAAACGAACGGTCCCGGCGGCCATCGTCATGTCCCACCGAAATCGTGGTGTCACGTATCCTTTCGATGCCTTGGCAGCGGTCTCTTCTGCAAGCTCTCGGAACCGCGCGAGAGCCGGCTGATCGCCGGGTTCTCCCTCCCTCAAGATCGCCGTACGTAAATCCGGTGGTGCGTCGTAAAATGGGCCACCGTAGCTCCGAAACATTTGCTGAGCGAGAAGGGCGCGTAATCGCGGTTTTGGAAGATTGACCGTGGCGCCTCTGTCAAGGCAGGGTGCGAAGCTTGTGGAAAGGCTTGCGATCGCGTTGTTTTCCGCCTCGGAGCCCGGTGCCGTGCGGATGAGAGTATCGACGTCGCTACCATGACTTCTGACGACGCAAGTGACGAAAGAGTAGATTTGCGGGAAATTGGGCTCGTTGGGAAACCCCGAACCGTAATTCGGCATGTCGGGCTTGACGTCCGAAAGCGTACCACCGAATTCACTGACACTCCGCAACCACAGATTTTCGGCCAAGTTTCCCCGCAGTTGTTCGCGCTGCGCTGGCGTGCTGAGAGCGACTTTGCACCCTAAGAGGACCGGACCAAGCGACCGCTCCGCTTTCGCTTCGTCTCCGCTCCCGGGTATCGAATAGAGGAGGCGTGCCGCCCCGAACCGATCATGTGCCGCGACACAGTCGGCGGGCACTGCCGCGCGATGGCTTTCACGGTGAGCCAGTGGCCGTGCGATTGTGATCGCCGGCACCGCGAAGACGAAAGTTGCCGCCAACCGCCCGAGCGTCCGCATGAATCTCAGGTCACGCATGCCTTCACTCCGTGTATCTCAGCCAAGACTTTGATAGGCGTCGTTCATGCCCGTCAACATCCTCCACCTCCATTCCACCTTCGATCTCGGCGGCAAGGAGGCGCGCGCGGTCCGGTTGATGAACGCGTTCGGGGACAAGGCGCGGCATACGATCGTGTCGGCGATGCCCGACAATCTCGGCGCGCGGGAGCGGATCGAGAAGGGCATCATTTACGAGATTGCGCAGAATGCGCCCGCATTGACCGGGCGGCCATCGGTTGCGCGATTCGAGGCGCTGGCTCGGTACATGCGGCGGTTCGATCTGGTGCTGACGTACAATTGGGGCGCGATCGACGGCGTCATGGCGCGGCGCGTGTTCGGCAAAGGGCTGCCGCCGCTGGTGCACCACGAGGACGGATTCAACGAGGACGAGGCGGGCGGGCTGAAGCGCGAGCGCAACCTCTATCGGCGGCTCGCCTTGGGCGCGGCGCATGCATTGGTGGTGCCGTCGCGAACGTTGGAGACGATCGCGCTCGACACCTGGAAGCAGCCGCGCGAGCGCGTTCACTGGATCGTCAATGGGATTGCGACAAAACTCTACGAAAAAGCACCTGATCCGAAAGCGATACCGGGATTCGTTCGTAACAAGAAAGAAGTCGTGATCGGGACAGTCGCGGGGCTGCGTGCGGTGAAGGACCTCCCCGCGCTGGTCCGTGCCGCGGGCGGATTGCCGATGGCGTTCCGGCTCGTGATCGTCGGTGAAGGTCCCGCGCGCGAGACGATCATGCGCGCGGCGGCGGCGATGGGGATCGCGGATCGAATCGTGATGCCGGGGTTTCTCGATAGGCCGTATCGGTTCATGGGGCATTTCGATCTGCTCGCGCTGTCGTCGCGGTCGGAGCAGTTTCCGATATCGGTTGTTGAAGGCATGGCCGCAGGATTGCCAATCGCGGCGCCTCCGGTCGGCGATCTTCCGTTGATGGTCGCTCCTCAAAATGCGCCATATATCACCGAATATCCGGGAGAAGTTCGGTTGCGCGACGCGATTCAGTCGCTGGCTGTCGATCCGGACCTCCGAAGATCGGTCGGCGCGGCGAACCGTGCCAAGGCGCGCATCGAATATGATGAAAGCGCGATGATCGCGCGCTATGCCGCGCTTTACGAGTCGGCGATTAGGCGTCCCGGTGCCTTGACCTGACCGGCGCCTTAACCTGAATCGTATTTCTCTCGCGCGGGCGCATCCTTGCGGTATAGTTGCGCGTATATTTTTCGAAGGATGACCGAAGCACGTGTTCAAGGGGCTGACGCCGATCGTCTACGGAGGCCGCGAGGTCTGGCCTCTGGTGGAGGGCGGCAAGGGCGTCGCCGCGACCAACCACGCTTCCGCGGGCGCATGGGCCGCCGCCGGAGGGATCGGCACCGTGTCGGCGGTCAACGCCGACAGCTATGATCCCGACGGCAAGATCATCCCGCAAGTCTACACGGCGCTGACGCGGCGCGAGCGGCACGAGGAACTCGTCGAATATGCGATCGAGGGTGCGGTGCAGCAGGTGAAGCGCGCGTTCGAGATCGCGGGCGGCAAGGGCGCGATCAATATCAACGTGTTGTGGGAAATGGGCGGGGCTCAGCGCGTGCTCCACGGTGTGCTCGAACGGACCAAGGGTCTGGTTGCGGGCGTGACCTGCGGCGCGGGCATGCCGTACAAGCTCAGCGAGATCGCGGCGTCTTACAACGTGAATTACCTGCCGATCATCAGTTCGGGCCGCGCCTTTCGCGCGCTGTGGAAGCGGGCGTATTCGAAGGCTTCGGAATGGTTGGCGGCGGTGGTCTATGAAGACCCGTGGCTGGCGGGCGGGCATAACGGCCTGTCGAATGCCGAAGACCCGCTGAAGCCCGAAGACCCCTATCCGCGCGTTAGGGCGTTGCGCGAAACGATGCGTGAAGGGGGTATCCCCGATTCGACGCCGATCGTGATGGCGGGGGGCGTGTGGTATCTGCGCGACTGGGATCATTGGGTCGACAATCCCGAGCTCGGCAGCATCATGTTTCAATATGGCACGCGCCCGTTGCTGACCAAGGAAAGCCCGATTCCCCAAGGTTGGAAGGACAGATTGACGACGATCGACGAAGGCGAGGTTCTGCTTCACCGCTTTTCGCCGACGGGTTTCTATTCGTCGGCGGTGCGCAATCCATTCCTGCGCAATCTCGAAGCGCGGTCGGATCGGCAGATCGCCTTTTCGCGGCAGGAGGCGGGGGACCATGTCTTCCAGCTTGACGTCGGTGTGAAGGGCAAGAATTTCTGGGTGACCAAGGGCGATTTGTTGCGCGCGCGGACGTGGTTCGGCGAGGGCTGCACCGAGGCCCTCAAGACCCCCGATAATACGCTGGTTTTCGTGACGCAGACCGAGAAGCAGGACATCCGAAAGGACCAGACCGACTGCATGGGCTGCCTGTCGCAATGCCTGTTCTCCAGCTGGGCCGACACCGATACCAACTCGACCGGGCGGCTGGCGGATCCGCGCAGCTTCTGCATCCAGAAGACCTTGCAGGATATCGCGCACGGCGGCGATACCGAGCAAAATCTAATGTTTGCGGGGCATTCGGCCTATGAGTTCAAACGCGACCCCTTCTATTCGAACGGCTTCGTACCGAGTGTTAAGCAACTCGTCGATCGTATCCTGACCGGCGATTGATCCGGGCGGAAGCGCGCTCCCGCCCGGGGCCGAGTCTTATCGGCCGAGGAACGTCAGCAGATCGGTGTTGACGCGATCGCAGGCGGTGACGGTCAGGCCGTGCGGCTCGCCGTCATATTCGACAAGCTGCGCGCCCGAGATGCCCTTCGCCGCGGCGCGACCGCTGGCGTCGATCGGCACGGTCTTGTCGCCGGTGCCATGGATGACGAGCGTCGGCACGTGGAAGGATGGGAGATCGGGGCGGAAATCGGTGTGGCCGAAGCTCTCCGCACAGGCGAGCGTCGGTTTCAGCCCGGCCTGCATCGCGACTTGCCAGGCCCATTGCAGGCGACCCTCGCTGACCGGGCTGCTGACCCAGCCGACGCCGTAGAAATCCTTGACGAAGCTCTGGAAGAAACCGGGGCGATCCTGCTTGATGCCGTCGCCGATCTTCTTGAGTTCCTCCTCAGGAACGCCATCGGGATTGTCGTCGGTCTTGAGCATGTACGGCACGACCGACGAAATCAGGCTTGCCGCGATCACACCCTTGCCATCGTGGCGGCTCATGTAGCGCGCGACTTCGCCACCGCCCATCGAGAAGCCGACGAGCGTCGAATCCTTGTCCGCGCCGGTCGCGGCCATGACGTCGGCGAGATCGTCGGCCAGCGTGTCGTAATCGTAGCCGCTCCACGGCTGGCCCGACCGACCGAAGCCGCGACGATCGTAGGCGATGGCGCGGAAACCGGCATCGGCGAGCGCCATCGCCTGTTCGTCCCAGCTGTCGCTCGACAGCGGCCAGCCGTGGATCAGGACGATGGGACGACCGCTGCCCCATTCCTTGACGTAAATGTCTGTTCCGTCGCGAGTCTTGATGTAAGGCAAGGTCCGTCTCCGCCTGGGTTGATCCTGTGTCCGCCGAACGCTGCGACGGCGAGCGCGTTCCGGGTGCGGCTGGCGTTTTCCGGCGAGCGGTGCCACCACGCCGCCCGGACAAGAGGAGACTATGATGCGCCGCGCTTTTCCCTTGATTGCGATCCTGTTGAGTGGAGCCTCGGTCGCCGGTGCGGCACAACAGCCGCCGGTCGAAAAACAGGCCGCGTCGGGCTGGTCGTCGTTCCGCGACGCCTACATCGAAGGCTGGTTCAAGATCGATCCGGCGAATGCGGTGTATCAGGGGCGGCACGATTTCGACGGGCAACTCGCCGACTGGAGCGCGGCCGGGCTGAAGCGGCGCGGCGATTTCCTGCGCGCTGCGATCGTTCGCGCAAAGGCGATGACGGGGCTGGCGGGGCAGGATGCGTTCGAGCGCGATTATCTCGTCATGGTCGCGCAAAAGGAATTGTTCTGGCTGGAGGATGCCGATCAGCCGCATCGCAATCCGGCATGGTACGTCGGCGGCGGGCTCGATCCCAACGTCTATATCGCGCGCAATTATGCCGACAAGGCGACGCGGATGAAGGCAATGATCAAATTCTTCGGCAATATCCCCGCCGCCGCGACGAATATCCGCGCGAATTTGAAGACGCCGATGCCGCTCAGTTTCATCGATTTCGGCAAGGCGGCGTTCGCGGGGTTTGCGGATTATTATGGGGGTGACGCCAAGGTAGCGTTCGCCGATGTGAAGAACCCGGCGTTGCACGCGCAGTTCGATACCGCGTCGAAGGCGGCGTCGGCGGCGATGCGCGATCTCGCGACGTGGATCGAGGCGCAGCGCGGCACCGCGACGCAGGATTTCGCGCTTGGTGCGGATCGGTTTCAGCGGATGGTGACGATGACCGAGGGGGTCGATGCGTCGCTCGACACGCTCGAAGCGGCGGGGCGCGCGGACCGGAAGCGCAATCAGGATGCGTTGAAGACCGCATGCGGCGAATTCGCGCCGGGGAAATCGATCCCCGATTGTGTCGCCAAGATGGCTTCGGACAAACCGGCAGATGGTCCGGTCGCGGAGGCGCGGCGGCAGATTCCGGTGCTTCGCAAATTCGTGACCGATCACGACATCGTGACGATCCCCGATCAGGAACAGGCGCTGGTCGAGGAAAGTCCGCCGTACAATCGGCAGAATTCGGCGTACATCGATCCGCCGGGGCCGTTCGAAAAGGGGGTTCCCTCGATCTATTACATCTCGCCGCCCGATCCGGCGTGGGACAAGGCGACGCAGGAGGCGTTCGTGCCCGGCAAGGACGATCTACTGTTCACGACCGTGCATGAGGTGATGCCGGGTCATTTCCTGCAATTCCGCCATGCTAATCGATCGCCGTCGCTCTTCGGGCGGTTGTTCGTCGGTTATGCTTATGCCGAGGGTTGGGCGCATTATGCCGAGGAGATGATGTGGGAGGCGGGGCTGGGGGACGGCTCTCCCGAAGTTCACATCGGCCAGCTATCCAACGCGTTGCTGCGCGATTGCAGGTATCTCTCGGCGATCGGCATGCATGCGCGCGGGATGACGCAGGAACAGTCGCGCAAGATGTTCGTCGATCAATGCTACCAGGACGAGGGCAATGCGCGGCAGCAGAGCGCGCGGGGGACGTACGATCCGGCGTACCTCAATTACACCATGGGCAAGCTGATGATCCGCCGCCTGCGTGCCGATTGGACCGCGCCGCGCGGCGGGCGAAAGGCGTGGAAGGCGTTTCACGACCAGTTCCTGAGCTATGGCGGTCCGCCGATCCCGCTGGTGCGGCAGGCGATGATGAAGGAAACGACGCCGAAAGCGGTGTTCTAACGCGTCTGCCTCAGCGTCGGCACTTCGTCGCGGGTTTCGTCGATCGTCGGGTTGCGGATCGAAGGACGGAGGCGGGCGATGCTGCACAGGCCGGCGATCAGCGCCAGGCCCGCCGCGACCAGCGGCGGGACGCGGCCGGTGCCGACGCCTAGGGCGAGGAGCGCGGCGACCAAAGTGGCGCCCGTCGTCTGGCCGGTCAGCCGCACCGTCGAGACCAGTCCGCCCGCCGCTGCGGCGCGTTCGCGTGGGGCGCTGCCGACGATCAGGCGGGCGTTGGGGGGCAGGAACGTGCCGAAGCCCGATCCACATAGCGCCATCCGCCACGCGACGTCGAAATAGCTTGGGTCTGCGGGCATGAACGCCAGCAACAGCAACGCGCAGATCGACACGGTCATGCCGATGCCGCCGAGGATGCCCGCGGGGATGCGATCCGAAAGAAAGCCCGAGAGCGGCGCGACGACCATGTTGGTCAGCGGCCATGGTGCGAGGGCGGCGCCGATCTCCGCTGCGCTGAAGCCCAGGCTGGCGAGGCGGAACGGGGTCGAGATAATGAGCGTCATCGAGGCGGTGAAGGCGACGAAGCCGCCGAACGACGAGAGGGCGAGGACGGGTCTGGCGAGCAGATCGACCGGCAAGATCGGGTTGGGTTCGCCGATCTCGCGGCGGACGAAATAGACCGCTACGATGACGCCGACGATCACGATCGCCGCCGACACGACGGGGCTGTCGCCGTGGACCGCGCTTTCGAGGCCGCCGATGATGAGGCCGAACATCGCCGCGCACATCACCGCGCCGGGCACGTCGAAGGTGGTGAGGCGCGGCGTCGGCTTCGGGATCGCGCTGCCGAGCGCCAGGCTGAGCACCGCGAACGGCACCGCGCTGGCGAAGACCCACGGCCACGGCGCAACCGCGAGGACGAGCCCGCCGATCGTCGGGGCGATCGCCGCCGAACTGGTGACGACGACCGAGTTGATGCCGAGACCGCGACCGAGCTGTTTCGCGGGATAGATTTGGCGGATCAGCGCCGACGAGACGCTGAGCACGCCCGCCGCGCCCAATGCCTGCACGGCGCGGACGATCAGCAGGAACGGCAGGCTCTTGGCGAAGAAACACAGCAATGTCGCGATCGCGAAGATCGCCTGACCCGCCTGATAGGTGCGTTTCAGCCCGATCCGCTCGCCTAGTCCCGCAAAGGGCAGGAGCAGCATCACGAGCATCACCTGATAGACGGTGACGATCGACACGACCGAACTCTGCTCGACCCCAAGGTCTTTCGCGATGGTCGGCAAGGCGACGTTGGCGACGCCGCCGTCGATGATGACGAGTGCGGAGCCGAATGACATCGCCGCGATCGCAAGATAGCGGCGGGGAAGGGGCAGGCCATCGCTCATCGCGGGTGCGATAGCCGCGGTTGCCGGACGCGCAAACCCTTGGCATGACGCGCGCTCCCTAGGAGTGACGTCATGCCATCTTTGCCCCGGATCACGCTCGCTATGCTGGCGCTTGCCGCCGCGCCCGTCGTCGCGCAGACGGCACCGATGACGCAATCGCCTATAACGAACACCAGCGACGATCCGTACATCTGGCTGGAGGACAAAGACGGCGCGAAAGCGCTGGCCTGGGTCGAGGCGGAGAATGCCAGGACGCTGCCGCGGCTGGAGAACGATCCGCGGTACAAGACCTTCTACGACGACGCGTTCGCGATCGCCTCGGCGGAGGATCGTATCCCGATGCCGACGCAGATGGCGGGTCGGATCGTCAATTTCTGGCGCGATGCGGCGCACCCGCACGGCATCTGGCGATCGACGAGCGAGGCCGATTACGCTTCGCCGACGCCGAAGTGGACGACGCTGATCGACCTCGACGCGCTCGGGAAAGCGGAAGGCAAGACTTGGGTGTGGAAGGGCGCGACGTGCCTCGACCCGGAAGAGACCTTATGTCTCGTCGCTTTGTCCGAAGGCGGCGAGGATGCGGTGACGTTGCGCGAATTCGACGTCGCGACGGGCGCGTTCGTCACCGGCGGTTTCGCGCTGCCGATTTCGAAGCAGAGCGCGGCATGGGTGGACAAGGACACGTTGCTCGTCGCGCGTGATTGGGGCGCGGGCACGAATACCGCGTCGGGCTATCCGTTCGTGGTGAAGCTGGTGAAGCGTGGGCAACCGCTCGCCGCTGCGACCGAAGTGTATCGCGGTGCCGAGACCGATCAGGGCGGCGTCGGCGCTGTGGTCTATTACGACGGAGCGGGCAATCGCGCGGTTGTGATCCAGCGTAACAAGACGTTCTTCGGATCGGACAAGCTGTTGTGGACGCCCAAGGGTAATGTCGCGCTCAAGGTGCCCGACCGCGCCGATCCGCAAGGGCTGGTCGATGGCCGGATGATCTTCAAGACCAGCGATCCTTGGGGAGCGATTCCGGCCGGGTCGATTGCCGCCGCACCGCTTTCGGAGGTGCGCAAGGGTATTTTCACGCCGGAACTGGTGTTCGCGCCGAGTGCGCGGCAATCGGTCGAGGACGTCGCCGTCACCAGGTCCGAGGTGCTGGCGAGCATCTACGACAATGTTCGCGGTCGCGCGGTCGCCTTCACGCCAGCCGCCAAGGGCTGGTCCGAGCGGCGCCTGACGTTTCCCGATAATCTGGCGATCCATGTCGTCTCGACGACCGATCGTAGCGAACGCGCGTTTCTCGTCGCAGAGGGGTTCCTGACGCCGACCGGGCTGTGGTCGGTCGATCTCGCGGGCAATGCCGCGCCGGGAGAGGTGAAGGCGCTGCCGGCACGGTTCGATGCTTCGGGATCGGTCGTCGAACAGTTCGAGGCGACCTCGACCGACGGCACAAAAATCCCCTATTTCGTCGTCCATCCCAAAAGCGCGAAGCTCGATGGGACGACGCCGACGCTGATGACCGCGTATGGCGGGTTCGAAATCTCGCGGCTGCCGTTCTATTCGGGGACGACCGGCAAGCTTTGGCTGGAGCGCGGCGGGGCGTTCGTGCTCGCCAATATCCGCGGCGGCGGCGAGTTCGGGCCGAAATGGCATGACGCGGGGCGCAAGACCAAGCGACAGATCGTCTACGATGATTTCGCAGCGGTGGCGAAGGACTTGTTCGCACGCAAGCTGACGAGCCCGCAGAAACTCGGCATCTATGGCGGGTCGAACGGCGGTCTGCTGATGGGGGTGGAGTTCAACCAGCATCCCGATCTGTGGAAAGCGGTGACGATCCAGGTGCCGTTGCTCGACATGATGCGGTACGAACGGATCGCGGCGGGGGCGTCGTGGGTCGATGAATATGGCAGCGTGTCGATCCCCGCGGAGCGCAAGTTTCTCGAGACAATCTCGCCCTACCAGAACCTGAAGAAGGGCGTCGCGTATCCCGAGCCGTATATCTGGACGACGACCAAGGACGATCGCGTCGGGCCGCAACACGCGCGCAAATTCGCCGCGCGGATGAAGGAATATGGTCTGCCCTATCTGTTCTATGAGGATACGGCGGGTGGCCATTCGGGCGATGCCGATATCGCGCAGGGTGCGCGGCTCCAGGCGCTGCAAATGACGTATTTCGCGCAGAAGCTGATCGGACCGGCCGACGCGGGCGCGACGCAGGGCGGAACCGCACGGCAGTAGATCGGTTATTGCTGCGATGCAGCAAATCGGATATGCCCAAATCATGAAGCTGAATACCGAAGAAGATCGCGTTGCGGCGCAGCCCGCGCCCGGCGCGGCGCCGATCGTCTTCGAGGCGATCGTCAAGAAACTGGCGCTCGCCGCGACCTACAATCGTGGCGAGGTGACACTGGCGCCGCATGTCATCTACACGCGGCACGGCGAGTTGTACGTCGATGGCGTGACGCTGGACCGCGACGGCAAGCCACCGAAGGAGACCAAGGTCGGGGCGTTCAAGCTCGCCGGCTTGGCGCCGCTGCGTTTGACTGCGCGGCGGTTCGTGCCGAACGCGCTGTTCGATGCGGCGGACGCGAAATATACCGACGTTACGCTGATGGCGATCGATCGCGACTGATAGGGCTGGTGCCGGGGACTTTGCGTCGCCACATAGGGCGCGAAGGGAAAACCATGTCGAAGCCAGTCAAAATCCCGGGCCCCGATCATCCGATCGGAATCGAGAGCAATCCCGATAATGTCACGATCCGCGTCGGCGACGCCACCGTCGCGCAGACGAACGACGCGCTGCTGTTGCAGGAAGCGACGTATCCGCCGGTCCAGTACATCCCGCGCGTGGATGTCGATATGGCCGCACTCCGCCCCAGCGACCACACGACCTATTGCCCGTACAAGGGCGACGCGTCCTATTTCCACATCCTGTCGCTAGGCGAGCGTGGCCGTAATGCGGTGTGGAGCTATGAGGCGCCCTATGATGCAGTCGCACAGATCGCCGGACATCTCGCGTTCTACGAAGACCGCGTCACCGTCACCGAGGCGTGATCGCGCGCGACGGCACCGGTCGCACGATTGCGCGCTGGCTGCTGATCGCGTTTTACGGTTTGGCCGGGATCGCGCATCTGGTCTCGACCGATGCGATGGTGAAGATCACGCCCGCGTGGGTGCCGTATCCGCACGCCGTGGTGATCGCGACCGGCCTGTGCGAACTCGCCGGCGCGATCGGGCTGATGACGACGGCTTGGCGGCGCGCGGCGGGATGGGCGTTCGCGGCTTATGCGGTGTGCGTCTATCCGGCGAACGTGCAACATGCGATCCAGGATTTGGGTAGCGGCACGGGGCTGTCGATCTGGTACCACGCGCCGCGACTGTTGCTTCAGCCCGTCATCATCTGGTGGGCCTTGTGGGCGACGCGGATCGTCGATTGGCCGTTCGGGCGCGGCAGGACATATCAAGGGGAAACCGCATGACCGACGACAGACGATTATCGACGGTGGAACGCGCGTACGAACTGGCGCGATCGGGCAAGTGCCGGACCGTCGACGAAGTGCGGACGACGTTGATCCGCGAAGGCTATGAAGCGGTGCAGGCGCATCTGACCGGGCCAACGATCAAGCGCGATCTGTCGGCGCTTTGCAAGGCGGCGGTGGCGGACTGATCGATCGTCTCCTGTTTGGAAACTCGCGAGAGAGCGAGTTTCGATACGGCACCGGCCCGTTTCCCCACCCGATCTCCCATCCAGGATATTCTGTGGGAGGTCGGGTGGGGGAGCGGGCGGGTGCTGCAAAACGCGCCTTCAGCGTGTTTTCAAAAAAGAACTTTCAGCCGGGATCGCTCCAGTGGCGCAGCTGGTTCTGCTGGATCCGCTGGAGCCGCATGAAATTCTCGCGCTCCATGCCTAGCCCTTCGAGCGCGGCGACCTCGTTGAGTTCGTAGAGCCATTCGCGGCGTTCGGCGTCGGCGATGCGGCTTTCGATGAAGGTCAGCCCGACGCGGCGTTCGCCGCTCGTCACCGGGGTCACCTCGTGGAGCGTTGTCGAGGGGTAGAGGACGAGCGACCCGGCGCGGAGCCGGAACAGGACCTCGCGCGAGCCGAGCACCACGCGTAGCGCGCCGCCTTCATAACTGTCGGGGTCGCTGAGGAAGAGCGTGCAGCTCAAGTCCGCCCGGAGCGGTCGCTGCCCGATGGGCATGAACGCGGCATCGGCGTGGAGGCCGTAGCGCATCGCCTTGTGATAGGTGGTGATCAGTGGTGGCGCGACGACCTTGGGGAAGGCGTAATTGCGGAACTCCTCGTTGCGATACATTGCGTCGAGCATGATCTTCGACGACCGCTCCATCGCCGAGGGATCGGTGGCGACGACGTCGGCCATCGCCGCCCACGCGCCCTTGGTGGCCGGGGTGATCAGGCGCTGGTCGAGGAAGCTCGCGGCGGACAACTCGGCTTCGGTCGTCTCGATCAGCAGCAGCCGATCGGTCGCAAGATCGAGCGAATGCGGGAAATGCGCCGGGCCGGCGGCGAGGCGGCGCGCGAGATCGGCGGTCATCGCGCGGCTCTAGGATAGCGGAGAGCACGACGCAATTCGATGTCCCGGCTGGCGCTTTACCATTGCCGTCGCCTACATCGACACGATGGCCGAATCCGAGACCGCCGCGATCACCGAGTGCCCGTATTGCGGCGCACCCGCGTCGGGGCGGTTCTGTTCGGCGTGTGGGAAGGCGCTGGGGCTGCATGCCACGTCGGGGGCGGTGCTGAAGGATACGTTTGGGCTCAAGGTGCCGCCCGCGAAATCGCTCGCCACCACCGCGTGGATGACGTTGCGCTATCCCGCCGAACTGACCAAGCGGTGGATCGAGGGGCGGCGGCAGGGGCTCGCCACGCCCATCGCGATGATGGGGACGGTGACCGCGGTGACCGCGATCGTCGGGTTCGTGCTCGTGCGGCTGACCGGGCATCGCGCCCCGGCGGAGATGCCGCCGACCTTCAATGAAATGCTCGTCGCGGCGCCGTTCCTGCGCGGGATGTTCCCGGCGGGAACAAGGTTGGCGATGAGCGATGGCGTGGGCATGATCGGCCAGTTTCGCGCGACCGCCTCGTATCTCGCGGCATTCTGGCCGGCGTTGTTCATCCTGCCGGGATTCCTGTCGCTGGCGCCGTGGCGGCGGGTGACGACGCATGCGGCGCTGATCCTGTGCTGCGTCGAATCGGTGTTCCTGCTGATCGCGACAGGGGTCTGGTCTTCGCTGCGGCTGGTGTCTCCGGCGTTGGCGGCGAGCGGACTGACGACGCTCGTCTTCGGTGCGGCGGTGATCGCGCACGGGGCGATCCATGTCCGCGATGTCACCGGATCGGGCTGGGGGTATGCGATTACCCGGCCGATCATCGCCGCGATCGTGTTTCCGTTCGTCGGTTATGCCTTTGTCGTGCTGGTGATGGCGTTGACGCTGATGTTCGCCACCGGTTGAGGGATATTCGCGGACGACGCGATCGTTTGCCTTCGTGAGAGAAGGAGACGCCCCATGACGATCCCCCGCCTTATCGTGCTTGCCGCCATCGCGGCGTTGCCCGTCGCACTCCCGGCGCAGGTACCCGACCGGCAGGTGTTCCTGCCGCCCGCGCCCGGTTTCGTCCCCGGCTATTCGGCCAAACAAGGGCGGCAATCGATCATCGAGTTCGTGCCGAAGGGTGAGACGGTGAAGAAATTCACCCGCATGATCACGCTCCAGACGCTGCCCGCGCCGCGCGGGATGACCGATGCGCAGTTCCTCGCCGGCTTCACCAAGACGTACCTTTCGCGCTGCCCGCGCGCCAAGGCGATCGTCGTGCCGATGGCGGGCAAGCAAGCGGGGGTGCGGATCGATTGCCCGCGCCACCCCGCGACGGGGCAACCCGAGACGGTCTTCGCGCGGACCATCGCGATCGCGCCGGAGATGGCGATCGTGCAATATACCAGCAAGGCGTTCGTGCTGCCGAAGGAGGCGGGCTGGGCGCGTGATTTCCTGGGCCGGGTGACGGTGCGGTAAGCCGCGAAAGGTGATGAAAGTGACGGAAGATCGCGTCATTCTCTCAACCTTGGCATCTTTTCGCCGTAGCAGGCGGCGTAGAGCAGACGGTTGTCGTGGCGGTGGACGGTGCCGACGAGGCGACCGCTGCGACAGACCGGTGCGGTATAGCCGTTGAGCCCGCGATCGACCGCGCGATCATAGGCGCGGCCGCGGCCTTCCTCGATCGCGAATCCCCACAGCGTTGCGAAGTTGGGGGAGCGATCGCGCAGGCGATAGGCGGATTGCGAATTCATCCCGACCGCGCGCGCCGCGGCAGCGACCCCGCCGAGCGCGCCGAGGAACGCCATCTGTCGCGCGATCGACCAGCCGTCGCCACGGCGGGAATCGGTGAGATATTTCGCGGGATCGACCGCGGGAGACTCGGTCATCGACGAGTCTAACTGCGTCTTTCTCCAACATTGGTAGAGGTGTTATGGTGCGTAAAGCGTCAAGCGACGGTTGACAATTCTTACACGATGTCGCATCTCGCCGAAGTGGAAATCGAGAGCATTCGTCACAAGGCGTTGCGATCCTTCGCCGAGACGGGACGATCGAAGGGATTGCCCGGAAATCTGGTCGATCGGCTGCGGAACATGCTCGCCTATCTGAATGTGATCGCGAGTGTGGACGAATTGCGGGTGCCGCCGAATTTCGGGGCGCATCCGTTGACCGGCGACCGTGCGGGCGAATGGTCTCTGACGGTGACGAAGAACTGGCGGATGACGTTTCGGGTCAACGACGCGGGCGCGATCGAGGACATCTATCTGGAGGATTATCACTGATGGCGATCAAGCTGCATCCGAGTTTCGCGGTCCATCCCGGTGCGTGGCTGCGCGCCGCGATTGTGGAGCCTCACGGCCTGTCGGTGACCGACGTTGCGGCCAACCTACGGGTTACGCGGCAGGCGATGAGCAATTTGCTGGGCGGTCGCGCTGGGTTATCGGCGGAGATGGCGATCCGCTTCGAGAAGGCGTTCGGGCTTAGTGCGGATACGTTGATGCGGATGCAAGCGGGGTACGATCTGGCGCAGGCTCGGGCGGGGGAGGGAGCGATTTTGGTGGAGCGGGTGGCGGCTTGAATAGAAGAGGAACAGCAAATGGTTGGGCCTGACGCCGCCGCGTGGGCGCAAGCTTATCTGAGCGCAGCAGCCATTGTGGTGTCTGGAGCACTTGCGGTTTTGGTTCCGTGGAACGAGAGGCGGTTGGCGACAAGACGCGAGGAGCGCGCTCGTTTGGATATAGAATGCGAGCGGTCCGCGACGGGCGGATTGAAAGTGTTAATTACCTATTTCCCACAATTTAAGACCTATGCGCTTGGCGTGAGCATGTCTCTGCTCGAGCCGACGGACGCGAAGGTTTACAAGGGCATAATAACTAAGGCAATTATATACGTGACGTAGGGACGACTCGATGGTACAGGATGCGGGACAGGCCGGCGCTCAGATTAAAGTCAGTCGCGCGATGATTGACGCGGGCGAACGCGTTTTCGTTTGGCATTCCGAGAGTTACTCGGCAGCCGCACTGGTTGAGGCGATTTATATTGCCATGCGCGCTTCGCAAGATAGTGCCATTCTTGACTGATATCTTTCGGATCAATGTCGTTAAAAACAGATAGAAAGATTACAACCCTAGCCCAAATGGTTACGACGTCCTCTGTCATATTTCTAAGATCGTCAACCGATGCCCGCGTAACTTTTAAGGAATCAATAGAAACTCTGTGTTCGTTGCTTATGAAAGCTCCTTGCTCATCGATTTGGAGTCCGTAGTGTAGTATATCATTGCGCCTGGTGTTGATTGCATTTGCTTGGCTCAATCCTTCTTGGAATTCGTGCGGGAATGGCGAACCAATCTCTTTGCTAATCCTGCCAAGTATATCAATCTCATCCCTCATTCGACGTCCCTGCAGCACAGCTCTAGCAATTCCCGGATTAGAACGTCCGAACGCAATTTTTGAAACGATCATGTGCATTTCATGTTCGAGGCGTGCGAAGTAGAATGCGAACTCGCCGAGGGCGAGCCAGTATGGTTTTAAAATATCGGGATCATAAGGATCAGTGGATTTGGACAAATCAGACATTAGTGGCGGCGATTCCTTCACGGAGGCAGAGACGGAAGCCCGCGCCAAGGCGGCGCTCAGCCGGATGCTGGCGACGCCCCACAAGAAGCATGAGCCTATCGGTAAAAGGCGAGTCGGGTCCACAAAGGCAAAGTAAGGCTGTATCGCCGCCTCTTTTAGGAGGCGATGATGAACGATCTCACAGTCGAGCAATGGGCAGCCGTTATGAGCGCGGTCGTCTTCGAGACGGTTATAGCCCTCAGCCCTGATCGCCTACAGGCCGTCGGGAAAATGGAGGAAATTGCGAATCAACTTCATGAGGCTGTTTCCGCGATACCGGACTCTCAGCCCCGCCGCGCGTTGGCAGCAATCACTAGCTGTCTCATGAGAATTGAGAGGGGTAGCAACCTCCCTTAATCTCCGCAAAATAGCGGCCCTTATGACATCGACTTGATCCTCTTCCATGGTATCTGGGTACCAGATTACCACTTGGGTTTCTAGCTGTAATAGCGTTTGCGAGAAGTTCCGAACGTGCGCTGGATGCGCGCCGTCTTAGGCGGCGAGCCTGTCAGTCCGCCGATAGGTCAGGCGACGCCCCATGCCGCCCTTCAAGATTGCGTTAGCGCGCTCCCCGTCCGTCAGCGAACGTGTGTTGTAGCGCAGGTCGAACTCGGCACAGTAGCGGCCAAGGTGCGCTTCGCTCATGTGGTGATAGGTGCCGATTACACCGCGCTTGAAGATCGAGAAGAAGTTTTCGACCGTGTTGCTGTGGAGCGTTTTCAGGGAGACGTACTCGCCCGCGCTGTGGTTCACGGTCGCGTGAGCGGCAAACTCCTTCCCCATGCGGGTGTAAATCGGGCTTTCGTCCGTCATAAGGAAGCTGGCGCGATCGACGTGCGAGACGACTAGCGAACGAACGTCCTTGGCGGTGACGTTCGCGACGTGGAAACTGCGAGCGTTACCGTCGCGCTATACCAGCGCCACAACCGCCTTCTTAGGGGCAGGCTTGCGGGTCGCGCGGTTCTTTGCCTTGCCGCCAACGTAGGTTTCATCGACCTCTACGGTCGCGCCTTCGCCGCCCATAGGGCCGGAAGGTGCCGCGCCGTCCATGCCTTCGCGGATGCGATGGCACATGAACCAAGCCGTCTTGTAGGTGACGCCCAGCATACGGTGGATTTGATGCGCGCTCATGCCCTTCTTGCTCGACGCGAGAAGGTAGGTCGCGAGCATCCACTTATTGAGCGCGATCTTGCTGCGCTCGAACACGGTGCCGACCGTCACGGTGAAGTTCTTCATGCAGGAATTGCACTGAATGAGACCGGGGCGGGTGCTCTTGCCCTGTAGGCGGTGGACGTTCTTGCACTCACCGCAATGAGGGCAGAACGGACCCTGCGGCCAGTTGATCGCTTCCAGATGCTCGCGAGCCTTGTCGGCGTCGGTGAAAATCGGGTTGGTAAGGTCGAACATCGGAAGCATCCTTTTGATACCTCCTTCTATGCCCGCCGCGTTTCTACGTCAAGTATATAACTGCCATAAACTAAGACCAAGAGTAAATTTGGTGATCGAACCGGTTATACTATAGGGTCATTAGGTCAGAATGTAAGATATAATGCCGTCTCCCTACTACGCACAGACGATCGTGATTTACCAAGGGGCGCGCATCAGGGTCTGATGTTTATCGAGTATCCGGATGAGCGGAGAGGCCCCATATTCTGCCTCGGTTGAATTAAGAATTTTTCGTCATGGTAATTTCCAAATACTATTTTCAAAAATGCGACTCACTGCTATCGATGATCATTTTTATGCAAATGGAGCACCGATCGCAGTAATAGTCGGGAGCAAAAACGACTAATAATTTATTCTATCTCAAGCCGTAAGTTCAGCTTTGGGCTCGGATGCGGCGGACTGAATTTGCATCTCTAAATTGGTCGGGACACATAAACCATATAAGCTAGTTCAATCGCCCAACGTCACAAACGAATCCATTACCCGCTTCCGCCCGGCCTTCTCGAATTCGATCTCGAGCTTGTTGCCCTCGATCTCCGCGATGCTGCCGTAGCCGAATTTCTGGTGGAACACGCGCATTCCCACCGACAGATCGTCGCGCCCCTTGTTGCCCAGGCTGATCGCCGACGCGCGCGATTCCACCACGCGGCTGGGTTCGCGGGTGAAGGTGCGGCTGGTGTAGCTGCCGCCGGGGTTCTTCATATCGACGCCTGCCGCCCTCTGCCAGCCTGGGCCGCGCCCCGTTCCCCGCGCGACGTCGGCGAACGGGTCGGCGCGTTCGGACCAGTTGGCGCGCCACAGGCTTTCGCCGCCCGACATCGTCGTCTCGCTCTCGATATGCGCTTCGGGGAGTTCGCCGACGAAGCGGCTGGGGATGCTCGACGTCCACTGGCCGTAGATGCGGCGGTTGGCGGCGTGGAGGATCGTCGCGCGGCGGCGGGCGCGGGTGATCGCGACGTACGCCAGGCGGCGTTCCTCCTCCAGCGCGCGGGTGCCGCCCTCGTCGATCGCGCGTTGCGAGGGGAACAGGCCGTCCTCCCACCCGACGAGGAAGACGGTGTCGTATTCGAGGCCCTTGGCGGCGTGGATCGTCATGATCGTCACCTTGGGGTCTTCGCGCGTGCCTTCGTTGTCCATGACGAGGCTGACGTGTTCGAGGAAGGCGCCGAGGCTGTCATATTCCTCCATCGCGCGGACGAGTTCGGTGAGGTTTTCGAGTCGGCCGGCGGCTTCGGCGGATTTTTCGGCCTGATACATCGCGGTGTAGCCGCTTTCGTCGAGCAGTTGCCGGGCGAGTTCCGGGTGGGGAAGCGACGTCGCCATGTCGCGCCACCTTGCGATGTCCACGACAAGGTTGCCGAGCGCGCGACGGGCCTGCGGGGTGAGTTCGTCGGTGTCGAGGATGCGCGCGGCGGCGGCGGTGAGCGGCAGGCCCTCGGCGCGGGCGAGCTGGTGGACCTTCGCGACCGCCTTGTCGCCGAGGCCGCGTTTGGGGACGTTGACGATGCGTTCGAAGGCGAGATCGTCGGCGGGCTGGTTGACCACGCGGAGATAGGCGAGCGCGTCGCGGATCTCGGCGCGCTCGTAGAAGCGGAAGCCGCCGACGATGCGGTACGGTATGCCGATGGCGATGAAGCGGTCCTCGAACTCGCGGGTCTGGTGCTGCGCGCGGACGAGGATGGCGATGTCGTCGAGTGATTTGCCGTGGATTTGCTGCGCCGCCTCGATTTCCTCGGCGACGCGGCGGGCTTCCTCGGGGCCGTCCCAGACGCCGATGACGCGGACCTTTTCGCCTTGGTCGAGTTCGGTCCACAATGCCTTGCCGAGGCGGTCGGCGTTCTTGGCGATGACGCCGCCCGCCGCGCCGAGGATGTGCGGGGTGCTGCGGTAATTCTGTTCGAGGCGGATCACCTTGGCGCCGGGGAAATCCTTCTCGAACTTCAGGATGTTTTCGACTTGCGCGCCGCGCCACGAATAGATCGACTGATCGTCGTCACCGACGCAGCACAGGTTGCGCCGCTCCTGCGCGAGCAGGCGGAGCCAGAGATACTGGACGCTGTTGGTGTCCTGATATTCGTCGACCATTATGTAGCGGAAGCGCTGCTGATATTGCGCGAGCACTTCGCGATCGGTCTTCAGGATCGTCAGGACGTGGAGCAGCAGGTCGCCGAAATCGCAGGCGTTCACCGCCTTCAGCCGCGCCTGATATTGCTCATAGAGTTCGCCGCCGCGGCCGTTGGCGTAGCGTTCCGATTCGCCGGCGTCGATCTCGCGCGGGGTGAGGCCCTTGTTCTTCCACTCGTCGATGAGGCCGCCGAGCGCGCGGGCGGGGAAGCGTTTCTCGTCGATGTCGGCGGCGGTGATGAGCTGTTTCATCAGGCGCAGCTGATCGTCGGTGTCGAGGATGGTGAAGTTCGATTGCAGCCCGACGAGCTCGGCGTGGCGGCGCAGCATCTTCGCGCCGATGGCGTGGAAGGTGCCGAGCCAGGGCATGCCCTCGACCATGTCGCCGACGAGCTTGCCGACGCGCGTCCGCATCTCGCGCGCGGCCTTGTTGGTGAAGGTGACGCTTAGTATTTCCGACGGGTACGCCTTGCGGTTGTAGAGCAGGTGCGCGAGGCGGGCGGTGAGCGCGGCGGTCTTGCCCGTACCCGCGCCGGCGAGGACGAGGACGGGGCCGTCGGTGGTGAGGACGGCCTCGCGCTGCGGCGGGTTCAGGCCGCGGAGGTAGGGGGCGTCGGTGAGGGCTTGGCTTGCGTCGGTCACCGTCGAACAGGTAGGGAACGGCGGCGCTGCGGGCAAGCATCAGGAGTGAGGCGATGAATCGGGTTTTGGGGATAGTGCCGGCGCTGATGCTAATCGCCGCGGGCCCCGCGAAGATCGATATGGCCGCGCGGTTGCTGCCGCCCGCCGCTGTGCCGGGCGAAGCGGTGAGGCCTTTCGTCAAGGTGGCGGCGGGGACGATCGCGCTGGTGCATGTGCGGGTAATCGACGGGACCGGCGCTGCGGCGGTCGCGGATCGAACGCTGCTGATCGATGGCGGCAAGATCGCCGGGGTGCAGGCTGGCGGCGATGCGGTTCCGGCGCGCTATACCGTGATTGACGCGACCGGGCAGACGGTGATGCCTGGCATCGTCGGGATGCACGATCACCAATATTATATCGCGCGGCCCAATCTCGATGCGGCGGGGCATAGCGAGCCGCCGTTGATGGTGCCGCAAATGGCGTTTTCGTCGCCGCGGATGTACCTCGCGGCGGGGGTGACGACGCTGCGCACGACCGGCAGCGTCGAGCCGTATACCGATCTCAACATGAAGGCGTCGATCGACGCGGGCACCTTGCCGGGGCCGCATATGGACGTGACCGGGCCGTATCTCGAAGGAGCGGGCAGTCCGTTTCTCCAGATGCATCCGTTGAAGGATGCGGGCGATGCGGCGCGAACGGTGAATTTCTGGGCGGACCAGGGGGCTACCTCGTTCAAGGCGTATATGAACATCACCCGCGCGGAGCTGAAAGCGGCAGTCGATGCGGCGCATGCACGTGGGATCAAGGTGACTGGGCATCTGTGTTCAGTGACCTATCCCGAGGCCGCGGCGATCGGGATCGACAATCTCGAACACGGGTTTTGGGTCAATACGCAGAACGATCCGGGGAAGGTGGCGGACACATGTTCGGACGGGACCGGCGGTCCGACTTTGACGGGGATGGCGCCCGATAGCGCGGCGGCGAAGAACCTCATCGCGTCGTTGGTGGCGAAGCATGTCGCTGTGACATCGACCTTGCCGGTGTTCGAGGCGGCGTCGCCGACCTACAAGACTTTGCCGCCGCGCCAACTCGCGTTGATGACCCCCGAGGCGCGGACCGATTATTTCTATGTCCGCACGCTCGGCGCGACGCGGACCCCCGAGAAGCGCGCGCAGGCGGCGGCGATGTGGGCGAACGAACTGGGGCTTGAGCGCGCATTCGTCGCGGCGGGCGGGCTTTTGCTCGCCGGGCCCGATCCGACCGGGGGCGGGCAGGTGCTGCCGGGCTTCGGCGATCAGCGCGCGATCGAATTGCTCGTCGAAGCGGGGTTCACGCCGGTTGAGGCGATCCGGATCGGGACGCTCAACGGCGCGACGTATCTCGGCGTCGCCGACCGAATCGGATCGATCGCGCCGGGCAAGGAGGCCGATCTGGTGTTGGTGAAGGGCGATCCTTCGGCGCGGATCGCGGACATCGAGAATGTCGTGACGGTGTTCAAGAATGGCGTCGGTTACGATCCGGCGCCGCTGCTGCGATCGGTAACCGGGCGGTACGGGCAATATTGAGGGCCTTGCGCGTCTCCGCGATTTGTGAGAACAAATACGAAACATCGGGAGAGGATCGGCATGGCGACGACCGGTAAATGTCATTGCGGCGCGATTAGCTATTCGGCGGAAGGACCGCCTGAGCATCATGCTTTGTGCCATTGCATCGATTGCCGACGGTGGTCGGGCGCGCCGATAGCGGGTTGGATCGCGTGGCAGGAGGATCAAGTGACGATCATCGGGGAGCCGGTGACCTATCATTCGTCGCAGACCGGTACGCGCGATTTCTGCGGCAAATGCGGGACGGGGCTGTTCTATCGCAACGCGACGGCGTTGCCGGGGATTATCGATATTCATTCGGGGACGCTCGACGATCCCGAGGCGAACCCGCCGGGGGCGCAGATCATGGTCAAGGATCGCCTGGGCTGGACCAAGGCGATGACCGATCTGCCCGGGTTCCAGACTTATCCGGGCATGGATTGATGCCCGACGCGATTGAGCGGTGGCACGCGTATATGGAGGCGCCTAGCGCTGCGGCGCTGGATGCGTTGCTCGATAACGACGTCGTGTTCCAATCGCCCGCGGTCCATACGCCGCAACGAGGCAAGGCGATCACATTGAAATATCTCGGCGCAGCAGCGACGGTGCTCGGTAATCCGAGCTTCCGCTACACCGGCGAGTGGCGCGCCGAGCGATCGGCGGTGCTGGAGTTCGAATGCGAGATCGACGGCGGAATCAAGGTCAACGGTGTCGATATCATCGCTTGGAACGATGCGGGTCTGATCACTAATTTCAAGGTGATGGTTCGGCCGATGAAGGCGCTGAATGCGGTGGTCCCGTTGATGGCGGCGGCGTTGAGCGCGTGAGGGCGGTCGTAAGACTCGGGTGGCTAACGCTGGTCGCCGTGGTTCTCGCGGGCGCCGCCGATGCGCAGACGCCCGCTGCCGATCGTTACGCCCCCGGTCGGGCGATCGTTGCCGACATCGACCGGATCGTCACACCGAACGGCGTGCAGGAAACCTTCATCGCGACCTTGGGCGGGGCCAAGCAGGTGGTGAGCGTGCGCGGTGCCGATCGCACCAATCCAATTCTGCTGTTTGTGCACGGCGGACCGGGCGCGGTCGAGATGCCGATCGCCTGGGCGTTTCAGCGGCCGTGGGAGGATTTCTTCACCGTCGTGCAATGGGATCAGCGCGGGGCGGGGCGATCGTTCCGGCTCGAAGATCCGAAGGCGATCGCGCCGACGTTGACGCCCGATCGTTACCGTGACGACGCGATCGAGTTGATCGAATTGCTCCGGCGCAAATACGGCAAGCGAAAGGTGTTCCTGCTCGGCCATAGCTGGGGTTCGTCGGTCGGGCTGTCGGTGGCGGCGAAGCGGCCCGACCTGCTTTACGCCTATATCGGTATGGGGCAGATCATCGACTGGCGCGAGAACGAACGGCGCGGGATGGCGTGGACGCTGGCGAAGGTGCGCGCGGCGGGAAACCGGCAAGCGGTGCGCGAGATCGAGGCTCTGCGGCCCTATCCAGATTCCGGGCCGTTTACCATCGACAAGGCCGATGCGTGGCGCAAATGGGCGATCGGTTATGGCTCGCTCGCTGCCGATCGCGCCGATGCGAATTTCTATCTCCGTGCGCCGCGGCTTTCGCCTGAGTATACGCCAGCCGACCTCAAGGCGTGGGACGAGGGCAGTGCGTTCTCGGTGGCAACGCTCTGGCCGCGGCTCGCCGATGTCAGTTTCAAGGATGTGAACCGGATCGAGACACCGGTCATCATGTTGATCGGTCGGCACGATCACACCACCGATGCCGCCTTCGCCGCTGATTGGATGAAACGGCTCTGGGCGCCGAAGAAGCAAACGGTCTGGTTCGAGCATTCGGCGCATTTGCCGATGATCGAGGAGCCGGGCCACGTGCTTGCGGCTTTGCTCGACTATGCGCTGCCGCTCGCGGCAGACGAAGCGCCGCGCCCGCAAAAAACGAGCGCGGCGCCTAAGGTCAGACGGTAACCGCCTCGGCCTTCGCGTTGGTCTTCGACGTCGCCATTGCGGTCAACTTGTCGTCGGTCGCGTATTCCTCGTCGAGCGTCGCCTTGAACAGCGCCGCCGCATCGCTGCGACCGAGCGTGTTCGACCACGCGATCAGCGTGCCGTAACGCGTGATCTCGTAATGCTCGACCGCCTGCGCCGACGCGATCAGCGCGGCGTCGAGGACCGATTTGTCGGCGATGTCGCCGGCGACTTCATTGGCTTCCTTGATGATGCCGTCGATCGCCGGGCAGGTCGCGGCCTTGGGGCTTTCGCCGATCAGTTCGAACACCTGTTTCAGTCGGTCGATCTGGCCTTCGGTCTCGCGAAGGTGCATCTCAAAGCCCTGCTTCAGCGCGGGGTCGGTCGCCTTCTCGATCATCTTCGGCAGCGCCTTGGTGATCTGGTTCTCGGCGTAGAATATGTCCTGAAGCTGGTGGAGGAACAGGTCCTCGAACGTCTCGATATCCTTGCTGAACAGGCCCATGATGATGTCCTTGTAATGGTGATTGGGGGCGCGCCGGTTGGTGCGCCACGAGAGGACAACGATGCGGGTCGACGCGTGTTGCATCGCGGTGCCGGGATTTGTTGCTGATATGGATTAGGGTGGCTAGGGGCGGGCGGACGATGGGTGTCTCAAACCGGCCCGTCCAGGTCGGCGGTGTCATCAAAGCGTCACAGAAGCGGCGGAGAGCTAGACCATCATGGCAACCACCGCTCCCGCGACGGCCGATTCGCTCGCTCGTCCGCCGTCGCACGGCATGGATCATGCGCATCATCCGCTCGCCAAGTGGCTTTTCGCGGCGGTTTTGGTCGGCGGCTTCGTCTATGCCGGGATCAGCATCTTCGTCGACACGCAACAGGTCGGCGAGCAGCTTGCGACTGGCGTGTTCCTGTTCCTCGGCGTGGCGCTGCTGATCGCGCTGGGCTTCGAATTCGTCAACGGGTTCCACGACACTGCCAACGCGGTCGCGACGGTGATCTATACCAATGCCATGCCCGCGCCGCTCGCGGTCGTCTGGTCGGGCGCGTGGAATTTTCTCGGCGTGATGGTTTCGACCGGGGCGGTTGCTTATTCGATAATCACCTTGTTGCCGGTCGATCTGATCCTGAACGTCGGATCGGCGGCGGGCTATGCGATGATCTTCGCGTTGCTGCTGGCGGCGGTCGGCTGGAATCTGGCGACCTGGTATGTCGGACTGCCCAATTCATCGAGCCATGCGCTGATCGGGTCGATCCTCGGCGTCGGTTTCGCCAATCAATTGCTGTCGAGCGGACCCGGCGGCACCTCGGGCGTGGACTGGGGGCAGGCGCAGAAGGTGCTGTCGGCGTTGCTGTTCAGCCCGCTGTTGGGCTTCGTCGGCGCGCTGATGCTGCTGCTCGTGATGAAGCGGTTTCTGCACAATCCCAAGCTTTACCGCGAGCCGGAGAGCGACGCGCCGCCGCCGCGCGGGATCCGGGCGGTATTGATCTTCACCTGTACGGCGGTCAGCTTCGCGCATGGCGGCAACGACGGGCAGAAGGGCATGGGGCTGATCATGCTGATCCTGATCGGCTGCGCGCCCACCGCATACGCGCTCAACCGGACCGTGCCCGAGAGCGCGACGCCGGCCTTCGTCCAGACCGCCGATGCCGCGAACCGCGCGTTCGAGCGGCAATCGCACGGGACGACGGTGACGGTCGAACAGTCGCGCGCTGTCCTCGCCGATGCGCTGAAGACCCATAAGGTTTCGAGTACGGCCACCTACGCCGCGCTCGATACGCTGTCGGGTGACGTGACGCAGCGGATCAGCGGCTTCGGCTCGCTCGGCAAGGTGCCCGCTGCGGCGACGCCGAACCTGCGCAACGACATGTATCTGGTGCTCGATACCGCCAGGCTGGTCACCAAGGACAAGACCACCGAACAGCGCATGTCGGCCGCCGACCTGAAAGCGATCGGCGCGTATCAGACGCAGCTCGAACAGGGCACGCGCTACATTCCGTTCTGGGTGAAGGTCATCGTTGCGCTGGCGCTCGGGCTCGGCACGATGGTCGGGTGGCGGCGGATCGTCGTCACCGTGGGCGAGCGGATCGGCAAGACGCATCTGACCTATGGCATGGGCGTGTCTGCGGAACTGGTCGCGGCGAGCACGATCCTCCTTGCCGAGCGTTACGGGCTGCCGGTCTCGACGACGCATATCCTGACGTCGGGCGTGGCGGGGGCTTCGGTTGCGAACGGCGCGGGGCTTCAGGCGCGGACGGTGCGCAACATGCTGCTGGCGTGGGTTCTGACGCTGCCGGTCGCGATGGCGCTGTCGGGCGGGCTTTACTGGCTGATGCTGACGATCGTCCGAGCGAACGGCGCGTAATTTCTGGGGAAAAACCGGGGCGACCCCGTGAGGATCGCCCCGTAGTTCAGGGAAGGGCCGGACAGGGGGCGTTCGCCCGACCGGTCGGCGCCCAACAGGGGGGAGCGGGCCACCGACACAGCCCAGCTAATAGCCGGATGTGTCCCGATTGTGACTGTTCTGCGGGTTTCGTGTGTCCGGCGTGAAATATTGACGCGTCCCCTGCGAACGGGAATGCGGCGCGGGTGACACCGCCCGCATCCCGCCGCAATATTCTCGCCGCCAGCCTGATCGGGACCGCGGTCGAGTTCTACGACTTCTATGTCTACGCGACCGCGGCGGCACTGGTGTTCGGGCCGCTGTTCTTCCCTGCGACGTCGCCCTCGGCGCAATTGTTATTAAGCTATGCGAGTTTCGGACTGGCGTTTTTCGCGCGGCCCGTCGGCGCGGTTGCGTTCGGGCATTTCGGTGATCGGCTCGGGCGGAAATCGACCTTGGTGGCCTCGCTGATGCTGATGGGCGCATCGACCGTCGGGATCGCGTTTCTGCCGACCTATGCGCAGGTCGGCTGGGTCGCGCCGTTGCTGCTTTGCATCCTGCGGTTCGGGCAGGGGTTCGGGCTTGGCGGCGAATGGGGCGGGGCGGCGTTGCTTGCGGTGGAGAATGCGCCGGCGGATCGGCGCAACACCTGGGGGATGTTTCCGCCGCTCGGTGCGCCGGTCGGATTCATTGCGGCGAACGGATTTTTCCTGTTGCTCGGGCTGTTCCTGACCGACGCGCAGTTTCGCGACTGGGGTTGGCGGTTGCCGTTTCTGGCGAGCGCGGTGTTGGTCGCGCTCGGGCTCTGGGTGCGGTTGAAGCTGACCGAGACGCCTGCGTTTCGCGCGGCGGAAAAGGCGGACGCACTGCCGAAGGTGCCGGTCGCGACCCTGCTCTCGGGCTATCCGCGCGAAGTGGTGGCGGGGACGTTGGGCGTCGTCGCGTGCTTCGCCTTGTTCTATATCGCGACCGCGTTTGCGCTGAGTTATGGGACCGGGACGCTCGGCTATTCGCGCGAGGCATTCCTTGCGGTCGAACTCGGCGCGATCCTGTTCCTGGCGAGCGGGGTCGTCGTCGCGAGCGTGGTGGCGGACCGGCGCAGCGCGGCGGCGATGTTGCGCTGGGGCTTCGCCGGCTGTGCGGTCGCGGGGTTGCTGATGGGGCCGATGCTGGCGAGCGGATCGCTGGCGATCGTGTTCGCGTGGATGGCGTTCGCGCTGTTCGTGATGGGGTTCGCTTATGGGCCGCTCGGAGGATGGTTGCCGAGCCTCTTCCCGGCGGGCGTCCGCTACACCGGCGTGTCGATGACGTTCAATCTCGGCGGGATCATCGGCGGCGCGCTCGCGCCGATCGCGGCTCAGACGGCGGTGGAGCGCGGCGGGATCGGGCTGGTCGGCGCGTATCTGGTCGGGGCGGGCGTGTTGAGTTTCGGTGGCCTGGCGCTACTTTCCCGTTCGTTTCGAGCGTAGTCGAGAAACGTATTGCAGGCGTTCCATAGCGTTTCTCGACTTCGCTCAAAACGAGCGGCTGGAGAGAATTAGGCGGAGCGCAATAGCGTGAGCCGTGCCTTGCCGTGGACTCGCGAAGCATCGACCGCGAAGCCGGGGAGCGCGATCTCCTCGGACTTGGCGGTTTCGATGCTGATCCACGTCGCGGGACCGGTCCAGCCGAGTCGGGCAAGCCGGTCGAGCGCGACCAGGCCGGCGCCGCTGCCATAGGGCGGGTCCATCAGGATCAGATCGAGCGGTGCCGCCGCGGGGCCGAGCGCCATGACCGACGTCGCACGGACATCGCCCTTTTCACGTAGCTTCGCGAGGTTCGACCGGAGGGCTTCGAGCGCGGCCTTGTCCTGCTCGACGAACAGGCATGTGGCGGCGCCGCGCGACAGCGCCTCCAATCCCAGCGCGCCCGAGCCGGCAAACAGATCGGCGACCGCCAGCCCTTCGAAGCTCCCGAGTCGGCTGGTCAGCATCGAGAACAAGGCCTCGCGGGTGCGGTCCGCGGTCGGGCGGGTCGCATCGCCTTTCGGGGCGACGATCGGGCGACCGCGCCATTGCCCTGCGATGATCCTCATTTGCGGGGATCGCGCGGTTTGGAATGGGGTCGCGGCTTGGGCTTCGCCTTGGCCCAGCCGGCTTTGCGGACGGGCTTGGGCGGGCGCGGGTTGGAGGCGGCATCGGGACGGTCGCGGCGCGGCGCGCGGGTTTCGAGTTCGTCGCGTTCCTCGCGGCCGTGGGTGGGCTCGGGTTTGTGGGTGTTCGGGGATGAACCTTGATCGACGCGCTTCGTTTGTGCCGCCTGCGTTGAAAGGGTCGGCTGCGCGCTGCGCTTCCGTCCTGAGATTGTCGATGCCTGTTCCGAGCGGCCGGCTTGTCCGGTCGGCCGGCGTGGGGCGCGAGAATCGCCTATGGGTCCTCGTTTCGCCAGAGGGGTGTGCTCCTGCGGAGGCAGGAGCGCAGTATTGCGGGCGAAACTTTTGTGGTCCAAGGCTCCTGCCTTCGCTGGAGCACGGCTGCTTGGGCTGGCCTTCTTCGAAATGGATAAGGCCCCAACGGAGACAGGGGCTTTATTCAGGTCCGAAGGCCGTCTTTCTCGCAACGTCTGCCGGAATGCCGCCAAGTCCGCCTGCCGTATCTCGCCAATTCCGCCGACCGGCAGATCGCCGAGCACGAACGGGCCGTAGCGCGTGCGGATCAGGCGGCTGACGCGTAGGCCGAGATGTTCCAGCACGCGGCGGACTTCGCGGTTCTTGCCCTCGGTCAGGATCATCTCGATCCAGATGTTGGCGCCGGTGCGGCGTTCGAGGTTGGCGTTGATCGAGCCGTAGCGGACGCCGTCGATCTCTGTGCCGTGCATCAGATCCTCGAGCTGCGCCTGGCTGACCTGGCCGTAGGCGCGCGCGCGATAGGCGCGTTCGACGCCGGTCGAGGGCAGTTCGAGCTGGCGTTTGAAGCCACCGTCGGTGGTCATCAGCAACAGTCCCTCGGTATTGAGATCGAGCCGGCCGACGGGGACGAGGCGGGGCAAGTCCTTGGGAAGCTTGTCGTAGATCGTCGGCCTGCCGGAGAAATCGCGCTCGGCTGTCAGGACGCCCGATGGCTTGTGGAACAGGAAGAGTCGCGTTGTCTCCGCAGCCTCGACCGGATTGCCGTCGACCGTCACACCGTCGAGCGACGCCAGCAATGTCGCAGGCGTGTCGATCGCCACGCCGTTCCGCGCGACGCGGCCATCGGCAATCATCCGCTCGACCTCGCGTCGCGAGGCCACGCCGGCGCGGGCGAGCAATTTGGCGATTCTTTGGCGCTCCTCGGGGCGTTCATCGGGGCTTTCGTCGGATGGGGGGGTCGGCATGGCGCGGCTGATACATCCGTTACGCTTCTCGCGCAGAAATATTTGCGACCGAAGCCGCGCGAACGCGTTAAGGACGGCAACGTAACGATGCGCGGGCGCGCGTGGCGCGGAGACAACATGGTGTTCGGGAAGAAGAAGCGGCGTATTTCGCGGCTCCTCGTCGTCGAGGACGAGCCGCTGATCGCGTTCGACACCGAACATCTGCTGACCGAGGAAGGCTATGAGGTCGTCGCCACGGTCGATCGCGTCGCCGATGCGATAGCCTTGGTCGGCGACGGGCGGGCCATCGACCTTGTTCTTGTCGATGTCATGCTGGCGGACGGTAGCGGCATCGACGTCGCGCGCGAGGCGCATCGCCGGGCGATCCCGGTGCTGTTCGTGACGGGGGAATGTCCCGGCGAGGCGGAGGAACTGGCGACCGGATGTCTCGCCAAGCCTTACACCCAAAAGGGGCTGCTCGCCGCAATCGATGCGATCGAAACGACGCTAGTCGGGAAGCGGCCACGGCGGTTGCCGGGGGGCTTTCGGCTGTTCGAGAGAACCGCCCCCACCGCATAACGCATCGGGTGCTACCGACGCTTGCGCCCCCAATGCGCGGGCGATACCCAAACGCGCGCATGCGATACCATCTGATCCACATCAGCAAGACCGGCGGCAGTGTGCTGCGCGACGTTTTCAAGTCGCTCGGCAAGCGCACCGGCATCGTGCCGCATGGGCACGGCAGGAAATTGCACGAAATTCCCTCGGACGAGCGCGCGTTCTTCATCGTCCGCGATCCGGTCAAACGCTTCGTCAGCGGTTTCAACAGCCGGCTGCGCAAGGGGCAGCCGCTGCGTTTTCACGACTGGAACGAGAAAGAGCGCGTCACCTTCGCGCGCTTTGCGTCAGCTGGCGATCTCGCACGGGGTTTGGCGAGCGACGATCCGGCGGCGCGCGAGGCGATGGACAGCATGATCCATACGCGCCGGACGCAGGCATCGTGGATCGGCACGGTCGAGCAACTCGAAACGATGCTCGATCGCGTCGTTTTCGTCGGGCACCAGCCGACGCTGACTGCGGATTTCGAGCTGTTGAAAAAGCGGCTCGGGGTCGATCCGGCGGTCGCGCTGCCGAGCGACGAGCGCGCGCATGCGACACCGGAGGGATTCGATACCGCGCTCGACGAGGCGGGGCGAGAAGCGGTGGCGGACTGGTATGCCGAGGATTACCGGCTGTATCGGCGGTGTTTGGAGTTGCGAGCGACGTTGCTGGCGGAGATCGCCGCATCCTAGCGTCGATTCGGTTCAAATGGGGGAAATAGTGTCCCCGCGCAGGCGGGGACCCAGTCTCGCATGAGCGATCGCTTCGCGAGACTGGACTCCCGCCTTCGCGGGAGCACAGGATTTCCTTCGACTTGCGCCGGACATCTTACACCAGCCGCGCCTCGACCTGATCGTGGAAGTTGCGGATGCCGGCTTCGAGCGTACCGAGCGTGACGCGGTCGATCGATCCCGATTGCAGCCCTTGCTGGCCGAGCGCGGCGGCGCGGAAATCCTCGCTGCCGAAAACGCCGCCATCGAGCAGGTTCCAGCTCTTTTCCCAATGGCGCAGCGCCTTGTCGGTCGCGGGCGCCTCGGGGATCAGCATGAAATCCTCGACCAGTACGCGATCGTGCGCCTGCGGCATCAGGACCATCAGGTTCACGTAATCGGGGCTGACGATCAGGACGGTGCCGGGGAACATCTGATAGGTGTAGGTGATCGCGCCGCGCAGCGTCGGCCAATCGCCCGCGCGCACCGCCGCTTCGTCGACGTCGCGGCCGACCGCACTGCGCTGGTGCGGGCCGATCATGTCTCCGGTCGAAACACCGTCCTTGAAGAACGGGCCAATCGTATCGGCGTGGAGGCGCAGGACGTGGTAGCTTTCGAGGAAGGCATCCATGATGAGCTTCCAGTTCGCGGGCACATCGTGGGTGCGGCGCTTGAACAGGTGCAGCCCCGCCAAACCGAAGGCGTCGAAATCGTGGCCGAGCGCTTCGGCGTCGGTGAAATCGGCCTCGTCGTCGCCATTTTCATCGAACGCGAACCAGATCAGGCCGCCCGCCTCGCGCGTGGGAAGACGCTTCAGCCCGTAATCGGCTTTGTCGAGGCCTGGGAAGGCGTCGGTGCGCGGCATCGCGACAAGCTTGCCGTCGAGCGCGTAGCTCCAGGCGTGATACGGGCAGATCAGACGCGGGGTGCAGGCGATCTCGCTGCCTTCGACGAGACGCGTGCCGCGATGGCGGCAGACGTTGAGGAAGACGTGCGCTTCGCCCGATTTGTCGCGGGTGATGAGCAGCGGCTTGCCGAAGCCGTCGTGCGGCACCGCCATGCCGGGTTTGGGCAGGAGCGCGGAGGGGGCGATGACTAGCGGCGCTTTCTTGAAGATCGCGCGCTGCTCTGCGGTGTGGCGCTCGGGCGAGGTGTAAGCCGCGGCGTAGACGTACGAGATCGCGCGCTGGCGTTGCGTGCCGCCATCGGCGAGCGACGCGGCGAGCGCGAGTTGCCCGGCGGTGGGCTCGAGACGTCCGACGGCAACGTTCATGGCTATCCTCTGGCGCGTTTGACGTTAGTCTCCACGCAAAGGACGCGAGGAGCAAGTATCGTATGGCGACGGCGGTGGAGCGGACGTGGATCGACGGCGTGCGCCCCTATTTCGAAAAGGCGCCGCTGGCGGCGCTGGCGTTGGGCGTGTCGTCGGGTTTTCCCTATGCGATGATCGGCGCGACGCTGACGACGCGGCTGGCGCAGGACGGCATCGACAAGAAGACGGTGACCGCGTTCAGCCTGGCGTTCCTGGTCTATAATCTGAAATTCCTGTGGGCGTGGATCGTCGATGGCGTGCGGTTGCCGGGGATCGGGCGGCTGGGGCAGCGGGTGTCGTGGTTGATCGTCGCAGGCGTGCTGGTGATTGCCGCGGTCGCGAACCTCGCGCTGGTCGATCCGCGCGCTGATATCGCCGCGGTGGCGTTCGCGGCGATTCTCGTCGGCATCGCGGGATCGACCTTCGATATCGTCATCGACGCGTATCGGATCGAGATTCTGGAGCCGCGGCAGTTGGGCGTCGGTTCGGGGATGAGCCAATACGGTTGGCGGATCGGATCGGCGGGGGCGGGTGCGCTGGCGCTGGTGATCGCGGCGCGCGTCGGCTGGGAGGCGGCGTATCTCGCCTGCGCGGCGCTCGCACTGCCGGCGATGGCGGCGGGGCTGATCGTCGGCGAGCCCGAGCGGCGGCGCGCGCCGATCGAGCGGAAGGGGGCGAGCGACGTGCTTGCTGCGATCTGGCGGCCGTTCGTGCAGTTCTTCGAGCGGCCGGGGGCGGTGGTGATCCTGATCTTCATCCTGATCCACAAGATCGGTGACACGCTTGCCAATTTGACCTTTCGGTTGCTGTTCGACGACCTCAAATTCTCGAACGACGAAATCGCCTTCTACGACGTCGGGATCGGATTTTGGGCGTATCTGATCGGCATTTTCATCGGCGGATTGCTCTATGAGCGGATCGGGATGAAGCGGTCTGTGCTCTTGGCGCTGATATTGATGGCGATCTCTAACCTCAGTTTCGCGGGCCTCGCGCTGGCGGGACACTCGAATCTGGGGATGGCGGGCGCGATCGGCTTCGAAAATATCGCGAGTGGCTTCGGCGGCGTCGCGGTCGTCGCCTATTTCTCGGCGCTGTGCGATCTGCGCTTCACCGCCGCGCAATATGCGCTGATCTCGGCGGCGGCGAGCGTCGTCGGGCGGCTGGTGACCGGCACGACCGCGGGGGCGCTGATCGAGCGACTGGGGTATGTCGATTTCTATCTGCTGACGACGGTCATCGCGTTTCCCGGGGTCATCCTGTTCTGGTGGATGAGCCGATCGGGGCTGATCGACCGATCGATCGGCAGCGCGGGCGTCGAAGGCGAGGGCGATGCGGTCGAGGGTGAGGTGGCGTAAATCAAAATGCTTGACCGCGGTTTTGAAGGGGATTCACGATGCGTCTTATATTCTTGATTTCTCTGGCTCTTGTGGCCGGTGTTCCGGCGACTTGTCTGGCCACTCAAGCGGATCGGGTCGCGGTCGCCGAAGCGGGTGCGACCAAGGAAACCGCGATAAAGGTGAATAGCGTGCCCGAAGAATATGCGCTTCTCAGGGATCGGGGTTTGCGATTGAAACAACAGGCGCTCGTCTTCGCTGACGATCATCACCCGTATGACGTTCTCACCACCATCGCGGACGACGGATCGGAAACGACGATCTGGTTCGATATCAAGAGTTTTTTCGTCAAGGAATTGCAATTCTGATCGAAGGAATCGTCGCCGATTGCATCTAAAGCGATCAAGCGCCGATCGGCCGCCCCGCATCGGCGAAGGCGGCGGTCACCGCCGCGGCGATCGTCAGGATGCCGTCGACGCGGCGCAGGCCGAGCAGGTCCGCCATCAGCAGCCGTGCGGCTTCCGGGGCGGTCTCGACGCGCGTGAGGATCGTGATCAGCGCCTGTTCCGCAGGGGTCATCCGCGGGCAGCAACATGGCGCGATCGAGATCGGCGTCGCGGAAGATGCCGCCATGTCCGCCATGAAAGCGCGGATCAGCGTCAGGGGACGGCGGAAGGCCGAGCCGAACGTCGTCATCATGACGTGCGCGGCGCGCGCATCGGTCAGGCCGTGCGCGCCGATCCGCCGTATCGCAAACAGCGCGATCCGCGCGTTGGCGCATTCGGGCAGAATGTGGGGCAGGGCCTGCGTGGCGGGGGCTAGGGTCATCGGCGACTCCGTTTGAACGAACGCCACCTTCTTGCGATCGTTATTGCAAGTCAATAGCAATTACGGTCAGGTCGGCATCTCGTCGTTCGCGGCGAGCGCCTCGCCTGCGAGATAGAGCGAACCGGCAATCAGGACGGCGCGCGGTTCGCCTGCAGTCGCCAAGCTCGAAAGGGCGGCCTTGATCGACGGCGCCGCCGAGGACTCCGCTCCGAACCGGCACGCGATCGCCGCGAGCGCGTCCGGATCGTGATATTCGTGATCGTCGATCGGGACGGCGACGACGCGATCGAAGACCCGCGCAAGAATCGCGAGGACCGCATCGGCATCCTTGTTCGCCAGCATGCCGATGACGAGCGCGCTTGGTCCGTCGGTCGCGATTTTGCGCCAGGCATCGGCCACGGGCTCGGCAGCCGACGGATTGTGTGCGCCGTCGATCCAGATGCCGTACGGAACGTACAGGATCTCGGTTAGCGGGCCGGGGCCAAGCCGTTGCATCCGCGCGGGCCACCTCGCGTCATGCGCCGCGGCACGCATTGCTTCTTCCGGAATCGACAGCGCGCGTTGGTGGCGCAGCATAGCGACGGCGAGCGCGTAATTGTCCGCCTGATGCGTGCCGACGAGCGCCGGGTGCGGCAGCGCGAGTGCGTAACCGGGCTCGGAATAGGTCAGTCCGGCTTTGTTTTCCGCGACCTGCCACGCCTCCCCCCGCGTGAGGAGCGATGCGCCGGCCGCCTCAGCCGATCGCGCGATCGTTTCGGCGATGTCGGGCGGATAGGCCATCGTTATCAACGGGGCTCCGGATTTGGCGACGCCGGCCTTTTCGCGCGCGATCGCGATCAACGTGTTGCCGAGGAAGCTTTGATGATCGATGCCGAGCGCGGCGATGCCGCACACCGCCGGGGCGGCGATGACGTTGGTTGCGTCGAGCCGACCGCCCAGGCCGACCTCGATCACGCAGGCGTCCGCCGGGGTCCGTGCGAAGGCGAGGAAGGCGGCGGCGGTGGTGATTTCGAAGAAGCTCGCGCCGATACCATCGGCTTTGTCGAGAACCTCGGCGAGGAGTGCGGCAAGCGCTTCGTCGTCGATCAACGTACCGGCGAGGCGGATGCGTTCGTTGAAGCGACAGAGGTGCGGACTGGAATAGACGTGGACGCGGTAGCCCGCGGCTTCGAGCGCGGCGCGCAGGAACGCACAGGTCGAGCCTTTGCCGTTGGTCCCGGCGACGTGGAAGGCGGGCGGGAGGCTTAGGTGCGGGTTGCCGAGGCGGGCGAGGAGGCGGGTGATCCGTTCGAGGCCGAGGATGTCGGCGCCGGGGGAGAGTTTCCACAAGCGGTCGAGTTGGGTCTGTACCGCGGGCGAGGAGGAATAAGCGTGGTCAGACATGTTTCAATTCCCGGGTGCCTATTCCCGTTGGTGTCTAGCGACGTCGAGATACGTTGCGCTCCCTCAGCGTTTCGCGACTGCGCTCGAAACGAACGGCATTTTTGGCGCTGCGGTTGAAGTTACGCCGCCTTCCGCTCGCCGCACAGATACGCGATCACCGTCGCGAGGCGTTCGCGCAGGTCCTTCCGGTGGACGACCATGTCGATCAGGCCGTGTTCGAGATAATATTCGCTCGTCTGGAAATCGTCGGGCAATTTCTCGCGGATGGTGTTCTCGATGACGCGGCGGCCGGTGAAGGCGAGCGTCGCCTTGGGTTCGGCGATCTGGACGTCGCCGAGCATCGCATACGCCGCCATGACGCCGCCCGAGGTCGGATCGGTCAGCACGACGATATAAGGCAGGCCGGCGTCGTGGAGCATCTGGATCGCCACCGTGCTCCGCGGCATCTGCATCAGGCTGAGGATGCCCTCCTGCATCCGCGCGCCGCCGCTGGCGGTGAAGACGATGTACGGACAGCGGTTGGCGATCGCCGATTCGACGCCGGCGATGAATGCCTCGCCGACCGCCTGGCCCATCGATCCACCCATGAACGCGAAATCTTGGACGCCGACGACGACGGGGTGCCCGGCGATCGATCCGCGGGCGTTGACGAAGGCGTCGGGCTCGCCGGTCTCGGTGCGGGCGGCCTTCAGGCGATCCGCGTAGCGTTTCGAATCGCGGAACTTCAGTGGGTCCTCGGCGGCCTTCGGCGCGGGGAGTTCGGCGCAGCTGCCGTCGTCGAACAGTTGCGCAAAGCGCGCTTTCGGGCCGATGCGGTCGTGGTGGTCGCATTTCGGGCAGACGTAGAGGTTTTCCTCCATCTCTTTGGTGAAGACCATCTGCCCGCAGCCCTTGCACTTGTGCCAGAGGTTGTCGGGGGTGTCCTTCTTGACGGGCACGACGAACGATAGCGCGTTGCGGACGTTGCTGAGCCAGCTCATGCGGGTTGTTTCCTTGCGTCGGCGATCGCCGCCGAGAGGGTTTCGATATAGGCGCGGACGGGGCCGGGCGCATCCATGCCGTGTTTGCCAACGATCTCGACGATCGCCGATCCGACCACCACGCCGTCGGCGACACGCGCGACCGCGGCGGCCTGTTCCGGCGTGCGGATACCGAAGCCGACCGCGATGGGGAGGTCGGTGGCGGCTTTTAGGCGCGCGACCGCGGTATCGATACTGTCCTGCGCCGCCTGCTGGAGGCCGGTGATCCCTGCGACCGAGACGTAATAGACGAAGCCGCTGGCGCCTTCGAGTACGGCTGGTAGGCGAGCGGCGTCGGTGGTCGGGGTGGCGAGGCGGATCGGGGCGATGCCGGCTTCGCGCAGGGCGGGGCCAAGCGCGTCGTCTTCCTCGGGCGGGATATCGACGCAGATGACGCCATCGACGCCCGCGTCTTTCGCGGCGGCGGCGAACCAGTCGGCGCCGCGGCGGAGCATCGGGTTGGCATAGCCCATCAGGACTAGCGGGGTTTCCGGATGGCGGGCACGGAACGCCTTGGCGATGGCGAGGATGTCCGCGGTAGTGGTGCCCGCGGCGAGGCTGCGCAGGTTCGCCGCCTGGATCGCGGGGCCGTCCGCCATCGGATCGGTGAAGGGCATGCCGAGTTCGATCACGTCCGCGCCCCCTGCGACGAGCGCGTCCAGGATTGCGGCGGTCGCGGCGGGGGTGGAATCGCCGGCTGTGACGAAGGCGACGAGCGCGGGATCGCTTTTCGTGAAAGCTGAGGCCAGTCGCGTCATGAAAACGAAATGATCGCGCCCATGACCGTGCATGCCAACGCAATGATTCCGGACATCATGATGCCGATCTTGATGAGGAGGCGATCGAGTGCGGCATCAAGTTGCGCCTTCGTCACGTAATCGCTCGTACCCTCGCTGATTTCCCCGGCAATCGCTTCCGCATGCTGCCTGCTAAGGCCTGCCGCCTCAAGCCGCTTCATCGAATTCAAGGGATTATAGACGTTCACCCGTCCCTCCTATCAGATTTCCACCCCCAGCGCACTAGCGACGGTGAAGATGTCCTTGTCGCCGCGACCGCACAGGTTCGCGAGAATGATTTGATCTTGCCGCATATCCCGTGTCTTGCGCGCCACTGCTGCAATGGCGTGCGAAGGTTCGAGCGCGGGAATGATGCCTTCCGTCCGGCACAGCAACTGGAACGCGTCGAGCGCCTCCACGTCGGTCGCGCTGTCGTATTCGACGCGGCCGATGTCGCGGAGCCACGCGTGTTCGGGGCCGATGCCGGGATAGTCGAGGCCCGCCGAGATCGAATGGCCTTCGGTGATCTGGCCGTCGGCGTCCTGCAACAGATACGTCTTGTTGCCGTGAAGCACGCCGGGCGAGCCGCCGGTCAGGCTGGCGGCGTGTTCCTTGTCGAGGCCGTGCCCAGCCGCTTCGACGCCGAGCATCTTGACGTCGGGATCGTCGAGGAAGGGGTGGAACAGGCCGATCGCGTTCGATCCGCCGCCGATCGCGGCGACGAGCAGGTCGGGCAGGCGGCCGGTGCGGGCCAGCATTTGCGCGCGCGCTTCCTTGCCGATGACGCTCTGGAAATCGCGGACGAGTTCGGGGTAGGGGTGCGGGCCGGCGGCGGTGCCGATGATGTAGAACGTGTCGTGGACGTTCGCGACCCAGTCGCGCAGCCCTTCGTTCATCGCATCCTTCAGCGTCTTCGCACCTGAAGAAACGCTGCGAACTTCGGCGCCCAACAGCTTCATCCGGAAGACATTCGGCTGCTGCCGCTCGATATCGCGCGCGCCCATGTAGATGACGCAGGGCAGGCCGAACCGCGCGCAGACGGTGGCAGTGGCGACGCCGTGCTGGCCGGCGCCGGTCTCCGCGATGATCCGCGTCTTGCCCATCCGCATCGCGAGCAGGATCTGGCCGACGCAATTGTTGATCTTGTGCGCGCCGGTGTGGTTGAGTTCGTCGCGCTTGAACCACACTTGCGCGCCCATGCCGTCGGTCGCGCCCTCGCGGAGCGCTTCGGTCAAGCGTTCGGCATAGTAAAGCGGGCTGGGGCGACCGACATAATGTTCGAGCAGATCGTCGAATTGCGCCTGAAATGCGGGGTCGTTCTTCGCCGCGCGGTATTCGCGGTCGAGATCGAGGATCAGCGGCATCAGCGTTTCGGCGACATAGCGGCCGCCGAACGCGCCGAAATGACCGCGCTCGTCCGGTTGCGAACGGAAGGAATTGGGGACGTTCATAAGGAGCCGGTGACTTTAAGGAACGTCGCGATCTTGTCCACATCCTTGATGCCGGGCGTGATCTCGACACCCGACGAAACGTCGACCATCGTCGCGCCGGTGATCCGCACGGCTTCCGCGACGTTGATCGGATCGAGACCGCCCGAGAGCGCCCACGGCAGCGGATGGCGGAAACCGCTCAGCAGCGTCCAATCGAAACGCACCCCCATTCCGCCGGGAAGCGCGGCGCCGGGCGGCGTTTTGGCGTCGTAGAGGATGCGGTCGGCCACGCCGGCGTATCGTGCGGCGCTTGCGAGATCGTCGCGCGCCTTCACCGCGACCACGGCCCAGATTTCCAGGCCGGTCCGCGCGCGGATCGCGGCGGCACGCGCGGGGCTTGTCGCATTGAGCTGAAGCGCCTGAAGGCTGCCCGCCGCGACTGCCGCCTCGATAAGCGCATCGTCGGGATCGACGAACACGCCGATGCGCGTGACATGGTCGGGCGTGCGCGCGGCGAGTTGCGCGGCGCGTGCCGGCGTCAGATTGCGCGGCGAGGATGCGAAGAACATGAACCCGACGTGGCTCGCGCCGCCGGCGATCGCGGCGTCGAGCGTTTCGGGCGTGGACAGGCCGCAGATTTTGGCGGTGACGGGCATATTGCAGGGTATAGAGCGTGCGGCGCTGGGGGGAAGCGTCAGCGCGGGTGGAGCACCTCGATCAGCCGGAAACGCTCGCACCACAATGGCATGTCGGGAGAATATCCGCCGTTCCGCGCGAAATAGGCGGCATGGGCTTCGCGCCACCACGCAAGGCTGAGATCGCCTTCGCCCTCGTCAGCCGCGAAATCGACATCGACCGAATCGAACCTGCGTTGTTCCAGTTCGACGGTCTCGACGATCGCGCTGGGTCGATCGGCACCGTCTCGCACGATCATGCGCTTGCCGACTTCGGTTTGCTGGCCATCGCGAACCGACCAGCATGTCGCGGTCTTGCGACCGGCGATGACGAGCGCGAGCAACGCGTCTGCCAGTTCCGGGCTGTCGCCGAAGCGAAAGCTCTCCAGTTCCTCGGCCGCATTCACAACGTCGCGCCGATCGCGCGGGCGGCTGCGTCAGGGTCCTCCGCCTGCGTGATGGGTCGGCCAACCACCAGAATCGAGGCGCCCGCATCGACTGCCTCGCGCGGCGTGACGACGCGTTTCTGGTCGGCGAGGTCGCCGTTCGCCGGGCGGACGCCGGGGACCACGAAGAAGCCCTTTGGCCACAAAGCGTGCGCCGCCTTTACCTCGCCGCCCGAGCAGACGATGCCGTCGACGCCCGCGCGCATCGCGAGTTCGGTCAGCCGCAGCACCTGATCGTGCGCGCTGCCGGTGACGCCCGTCGCTGCGAGATCGCTCTCGTCCAGGCTGGTGAGCATCGTCACCGCGACGACCTTGGTGTCGGGGTGCGCCGCCGCCTTGGCGTCTTCGAGCATCGCCTGCCCGCCCGCGCCGTGGACCGTCAGGATCGCGGGGGCGAGCGGGGCCAGCGCCTGCACCGCCTTGGCGACGGTGTTCGGGATGTCGTGGAGTTTCAGGTCGAGGAAGATCGGCAGACCGAGATCGGCCATCTCGCGCACCCCGGCGCGGCCGTTACCGGCGAAGAATTCGAGGCCGACCTTCACCCCGCCGACGTGGTTGCGCACGCGTTTGGCGATGTGTTTCGCCCGGTCGAGATCGGGCGTGTCGAGCGCGACGAAGATACGGCTCGACATCAGACGACCAGCGGCGGCGCCGCGCTCGTGTTGACCGGGGGTAGGGGAGGGACGGGGTCGATCGTCGCGGGCGGCACCGCCGTCGCGCGCAACTCGCTGATCGTCCGTTCGGCGGTCGTGAGGCGTTGGCGCAGGCGCCAGCGTACCGCGTGCTGATACGCGAAGGTCGGCAGGAATCCTATGAGGAAGGTGAAGAGCAGCAGTGCGGGCAGGTTCGTCTCGGCGATCATTCCGCCCCAGAGCTTGATCGGGATGCTGGTCCAATTACCATAGGTGAACAGCGCGGCGACGAACGCCAGCAGGCACCAGAACATGATCTTGAGGAACTGCATGCCACCCTCCAGGTGCGGACGAACCTAGCGCGGCGGGGCGGAGGGGGCAATTGCCGGGACCAAAGCGACCCACCCTCATGCGCAGCCTGTGCCGTTCGTTTCTCGACTTCGCTCGAAACGAACGGATGAGGGCTGATTCTATCCGTCGTTAGCCGATTTCGCGGCGCAGTGAGGCGACCAGCGCGCCGACCGCGGTCAGGCGCGGTTCCTCCTCGTCGAGGATCGCGAGGAATGCGTCGCGCTTGATCGCGGCGACGCGGCCCGGCCCGAGCGGGCGGTCGTTCGGGAGCGTCGAGACGATGATGTCGATCGCGCGCTCGGCGCCGTGCAGGCGACCCCAGAGATAATCATTCTCGCGGTATGCGCGGCTGAAGAACGCGCCGAAGCTGTTGAATTGGATGCCCTTCAGTGTTGCTTCCGCGCCACCGCTGCGGATCGACGGGGCGTCGTCGGGGGCGATGCGGTCGACCTTGATCGGATCGAATTCGTCGAGGCCCTCGCCCTGAAGCAATGGCAAGGTCGCGACGTCGAAATAGGGGAAGCCGAGATAGTCGAGCAGCAACGGGCGGCGCAGGTCTTTGGGAAGTTGCGCCAGGGCGGTTGCGAGATGCTCGTCGGTGTCGGCATCGCGACGGGTCAAGTCCATCGATTCGGCGAGCGCGTCGAGCAACGCGGCGCCGTCGGGGCGGCGAACGCGCACCATGTCGCGGATGTCCGCGTGCGATTCCGCCATCTTGCAGTCGAGATACCCAGACAGCGATTCGAAGATCGCGTCGCGCATCGGTTGCAGGACGCCGCGGTCGTCGTCGATGGCGCCAAGCTGTCGCGCGAGCAGGCGAAGGCGGCGGATGCGGAATGCGAGATCGTGCGCGCGGAGAAAGCCGATCGCGGCGGGCGTCGCGCCGCGCGCGAATGCGGTGTCGTCCAGCCCGCGATCCGCCATCGCCTCCGCCAAGGCGGCGTGGATGCGGCGTCTGCGGCCGAGGCCCGTCTCTCCGCCGATCGAGTAGAGCAATGTCGCGGTGAGTTCGAGGACGCCGGTCAGCTTCAGATGGCCGTAGGAAGCGTGGCTGTAACCCGCGCGGGCGGCGGCGGCTTCCTGCGCGCGGCGACGCCAGGCGACGAGGCGGCTTGGGGTCGGGCGATCGAGAAACAGGGTGCGGCCGAACAAGGCCTCGACCTCGGCATCGACTTCGGGGCGCAGCGCGGAGACGATCGCGCGCATTCGCTCGATCCGGTCGGAGCGTGCCGCGATTTCCTCGAGATTGTCGCGGATCGGCTGCTGGCGTGGCAATTCGCTGACCGCGCCGAGGATCGTCTGGAAGAACCCCGGCACGCCGTCCGCGTCGCGTCCGAAACGGATTTTCGTCCCCGGTGACGGATCGATGTAGAGAAAGCGCCGATCCACCGGGCGGCGTGCGGGGCGTTCTCGCAGCGCCTCGATCGCGGGATGGAACGGCGCGTTGGCGAGGACCGAGCCGTCGATCAGCACCGCGCTTTCCGCTGCGCCGACCGACGCCTGACGCGGCAGGACGCGGCAGAGAAAGTCGTCGCGCGCGGGCCATGCCGCCTTGCGGTCCTTCAACACGTCATCGAGTTCGGCGACGGTAAAGGGCGGAAAGGCGCCGGGAAAGCTCGATGTCGCGCGCGCGGCGAAAGTAAGTTCCGGAATCGCGGCGAGCGTGTCGACCGATTGGCCGCGATCGCTGAACGGGAAGACGAGGCGGTGTTCGGTCTCGACGACTTCGGGTGGCGAATTGAGCCGCAGGCGTTCGGGGTGGCCGCCGAAATCGGTGACGGTGACGAACAGGTCGAGCGGCTGGCGATCGGGGAGCAGACGCGGGCCGCGCGGCGCCGCCGCCATCGCCTCGAACGCGTCGAGCAGCAGGCCGGTGAAGCCGGGGCCGGAGAAGGGCGGCTCGAACCAGCGCGAACGCACGAAATGCGATAGTTTGGCGCGGACTTCCTCGCGCGTCGAATCCTCGATTTCGTGGAGCTTGTCGGCGCTTCGCCCTGCCGCCATCCACGCCAGCGGCAGCGCCCAGACTTTCGAGAAGCGCGAAGATGGCGCCGCCTCCGAATCGATCAAAGCCTCGACGTCGGCGGATTCGAGCCACAGGTCGGTCAGCGGGTCGAGGCTCTGCCCGGTCGCGATCGCCTGGCCCAGGAAGATGCCGTTGATCCCGCCCGCGCTCGCGCCCGCGACGATGTCGATCAGGACGCGCAGGCGCAGGCCGCTCGTCGTGCCGATCTCGTCGAGCAGGTTCTCGAAAACCGCGACGCTGCCGGTCGCGCGTTCGTCGCCGGCCAGGCGCGCACGGCTCGCTTGCGCGACGTGCCAGAATTCCTTGGTGATGCCATGCATATAGACCGCAAGGCTGATCCCGCCGTAGCAGACGAGCGCGAGCCGCAGTTCCTTTTCCTGCATCAGGTCGCCCGTAGCTCGGCCCAGATCGGCAGGTGATCCGAGGCTTTGCGGGCGGCCGGGGATGCGTGGACGCCGCACGCCTCGACACTGAGGCCACCGGACACCATGATCCGGTCGAGCCGTCCGACCGGTCGGCGCGCATGGAAGCTCGGGCCGGTCGCGGCGAAGGCGTAGGCGCCCGCGAAGTCGCGCAGGCATCCGGATGCCGCGCTCCATTCGTTGAGATCGCCCATCAATACGGTTGGGTGTGAGGCCGCGCAGTTATCGACATGGCTCATGATCGTCGCCGCCTGCCGCCGCCGCCACAGCCCCGACAGGTCGAGGTGCATACCGACGATGCGGACTTTTGCCTTACCGATCTCAACTGCCGCCGTCACCGCGCCGCGCGGTTCGAGCGCGGGCAAATGGATCACCTCGCAATCGAGGATGTCCGCCGATTTGCGCACCAGCAAAGCGTTGCCGTGCCAGCCCATGCTGCCCGCGCGCATGCCGAACGTCACCGCTTTCCAGTCGCTATGTTCTTCCAGGAGATGCGGGGTGATCACCGCCGCGCGTGCGCCGAAACGGCGATCGGCCTCCTGCAAGGCGATGACGTCGGCGTCGATCTCGCGGAGCACTTCGAGCACGCGTTCGGGGCTGCGGCGGCGATCGGTGCCGATCCCCTTGCGCATATTGTAACTGGCGACTTTTATCATCGGGAAGGCCATGTGCGGATTTGCCGACGCATTTGCCGCAACCGCGTTGCCTGGTCACGCGATATCGGCGTTTCGGTTGGAAGGACGCGGAGAATGCGGCGCTTGCCCAGCTAGGCGACCAGTTCCAGCAAGCCCTCGAACAGTCTCCGCCCGTCGGTGCGGCCATGCGCCGGCTCGATCGCGCGTTCGGGGTGGGGCATCATGCCCAGCACGTTGCCCGCGGCGTTGAGAATGCCCGCGATCTGCCGCGCGCTGCCGTTGACGCTCTCGGCGTAACGGAATGCGACGCGGTCTTCGCCTTCGATCCGGTCGAGCGTTTCGGCGTCGGCGAAGAAATTGCCGTCATGGTGCGCGACGGGGATGCGGATCGTCTCGCCGGCCTCGTAGCGGCTGGTGAATGCGTTTTGTGTGTTTTCGACGGTCAGCGTGACGTCGCGGCAGATGAAGTTCAGCCCGGCGTTGCGCATCAGCGCGCCGGGAAGCAGCCCCGCCTCGGTCAGCGACTGGAAGCCGTTGCAGATGCCGAGCACCGGCATGCCCTTCGCTGCGGCTGCGATGACGGCAGCCATGATCGGCGACCGTGCCGCCATCGCCCCCGAGCGGAGGTAATCGCCGTACGAAAACCCCCCAGGCAGCGCGACCAGCCCGACACCATCGGGCAACTCGGTCTCGCGATGCCATACCATAGCGGGTTTCAACCCGGTCACGTCCTCCAGCGCCACCGCGATATCGCGATCGCAGTTCGATCCGGGGAAGACGACGACCGCGGTTTTCATGCCCCGGAACCAACGGCTTCGATCCGGTAATTCTCGATCACGGTATTCGCGAGCAACTTGCGGCACATCGCCTCGACATCCGCGTCGCCGGTGTCGTCGGCCAGCTCCAGCTCGATCACCTTGCCGACCCGCGCGCCCTCGACACCTGCAAACCCGAGACCGGTCAGCGCATGCTCGATCGCCTTGCCCTGCGGATCGAGCACGCCGGGTTTCAGAGTAACGTGGACCTTGACCTTCATCACTTACCGCGCCGTTTCCGGTGGCTCTCAAGATCGAGCACCGCCGAATCCTCACCCTCGGGCATCAGGCCGAGCCGCCGCGCGACCTCCTGATACGCCTCGGCCTCGCCGCCGAGGTCGCGGCGGAAGCGGTCCTTGTCGAGTTTCTCGTCGGTCTTCATGTCCCACAAGCGGCAGCAATCGGGGCTGATCTCATCGGCGAGGATGATCCGCCCATAGTCGTTGTCGAAAATCCGCCCGAACTCGAGCTTGAAATCGACCAGCCGGATGCCGACCCCGGCGAACAGCCCGCACAGGAAATCGTTGATGCGGATCGCCAGGTCGGCGATGTCGTGCATCTCCTCTTGGCTCGCCCAGCCGAATGCGGCGATATGCTCGTCGCTGATCATCGGATCGCCCAGCTCATCGCTCTTATACGCATACTCGATGATCGTGCGCGGCAGCTTGGTGCCCTCCTCGATCCCGAGCCGCTTCGACAGGGTCCCAGCCGCGACGTTGCGCACCATCACCTCGATCGGCACGATCTCAACCTGGCGAATGAGTTGCTCGCGCATGTTAAGACGGCGGATGAAGTGCGTCGGCACCCCGATCGTATCGAGCAAGGTGAAGATATGCTCGCTGATCCGGTTGTTGAGCACGCCCTTGCCGTTGATCGTGCCCTTCTTCTGCGCGTTGAAGGCGGTGGCATCGTCCTTGAAATACTGGATCAGCGTGCCGGGTTCGGGACCCTCATAGAGGATCTTGGCCTTGCCTTCGTAAATCTGGCGGCGACGAGCCATGTCTGTCCCCTGAAATGAGCGGCCCCGGCGGCGCTGGAGGCGAAGCCGGGGCTGGATGAGCGCGCCTATAAGGGATGGGGGCGGGGGGATCAATCGGCCGCGGTGCCGATCGCCCGGCGCCACAGCGATCGTCCCCAGCGGATCCAGAGCAACAGCACAAGCAGGATGACGAGGGCTGGCGGCCCGAGCGCTGCAACCACCCAAACCAGCGCCGTGAGCGTCGTGCGCGTCGAGGCGAGCGCGGTGTCGGCGGTATCGCGCAATCCGTTCAGCAGGCCACGACCGTGCCCCGCGCGATAATCGAACGACATGGGTGTGTTGGCGAGCCGCTGCTGCTGTCGTCCTGCCTCTCGCGCCTGCGTTCGCGCTTCGTCTATTTGAGTTGCTTGCTGTCGGAGCAGTTCCGCGCGCTCTGCGGGTGGCAGATCAGAACGCGCGAGTTGCCCGGCGATACGTTGCGCGTCGGCTTCGGCGGTACGCTGTCGTGCGATCGATTCACCGGTGGCGGTTGCGACATCCTCGCCACCGATTTCCGAGCCGACCAGTATCGCCCCCGTCGATTCGGCGGTCTTTACCGCGCCGCGACCGAAAGCGCGGGCGATCGGAGCCGCAACCTTAACCGACAGGCTTGCCGCTACTCCGCCATCGCGGTCGACGTTATAGCGCAGCCCGGTTATCCGGCAGCGCCCGGCACCGAGGCGCTCGCACGCCTGGGCGTGCGCCTCCTGAAGATCGGAAATCGACCGCGAAGGTAGTTCGAAATCATACGCATAGGTAAACGCGACACCCGCCGTCGCATTGCCATTCAGATCCGGTCCGGCGTCGCCATCCGGTGCCTTGCTACAGGCAGCCAAGGTCAGAAGCGAGGCCGCGATTAATAGAGACCGCATCGATTCTCTCCCGTGACTTAAGTAATCCTATCCCATTGGGATACTATACGGTCAAGCGTGCATTTTGATCGACGAACCGAATATGGCCTATTCTTCTCCGGGTCTTGGAGCAGGGCCATCGATCGCGCGCGGACGCTGGGCAGCAAATGCGGCTCGGATCAGCCGTTTGGTCTCGGCCCACGCCGCGGTTTCCGGTGCGATCAGTTCGACGTGGCCGGTCGCTGGCACGGTGTGCAGCGTGGCGCGGTCGCCTGTCGCTTTCGCTTTGGCGACGTAATCGGTCGCGAGCCGGTACGGGATGATCCGGTCTTCGCGCCCATCGACCAAATCCTGCGGTACGCCGAGCGGCAACAAATGCGGGACCGAGGTATCGGCGTAATGCGGCGGCGTGCCGACGAGTTGCGCGACCACTTCGGTGCCGCAGCCGTTGTCGGGGCTCGCCGCGGTCGCTTCGAGATCGGGGAGGCCGCCAAGGCTGATCACATGCGCGATCGGCAGGGGATGCGCGCTCCGCAAGGGGCTGTCGGCTTGGAGCTTCGCCCGCCCCGCCAGCCACAGCGCCAGATGGCCCCCCGCCGAGTGCCCGACCGCGACGACGCGTCCGAGATCGAAATGGTATTTCGCCGCATCGACGGCGAGCAGGTCCGCCGCTTTCGCGGCATCCGTGAACGTCCCCGGATAGCCGCCGCCCGGCCGGTCGACTCCGCGATAATCGATATTCCACACCGCGATGCTGCTTTTGCGCAGATCGTCGGCGACCCAGTCCATCAGGGTGCGATCCGCGATGCTCGTCGTCCAGCAACCGCCATGCACCATCAGCACGACGGGATGCAGCCCCTCGCCCTTCGGCACCCAGACATCGATCTTCTGATAGGGATCGTCGCCGTACGCGATCGTCGCGTCGGCGGCGGGTCGCGCGCGCTCGGTCAGATCGGGCCACGTCAGCAGCGGCTTGGCCGGAGGTTGGGCGGGGGCTTCGGTCGATGGCATGCACGCCATCAGCGGGATCGCGGCGAGGAAGGCAAGGGGACGCATGCTCCCTGCTACCCTATCCGCCGCGATCCCGCCAATCGCAGTCTCTGGTTCACGTGCCTGGCTCATGCCGCCACGGCGCATCGAATTGACGGGCGTTGAGGCGTACGAAGCCCGTTGCTATGGTCGTGATCAGCTTATTGAAGCTGGTGGCAATACTGCTATGATGGCGGGCCCAATCGGCGCTCAGATAATCGTCTCTCATCGCTCGTCTCCTTCGTATCGATGAAGCAGATATGCCGATCCCACCGGCGCGCCGCCAACAAATCATTCGACACAGATCATAAGCATGGCTTATAGATAGCTTATGCGCAAAATCCCCCCGCTCGCCGCCGTCCGCGTGTTCGAGGCCGCCGCGCGCCACGAAAATTTCACCGCCGCCGCTGGCGAACTCGGCATGACCCAGGCTGCGGTCAGCTATCAGGTGAAGTTGATCGAGGAGCGCCTCGGCGTCGCCTTGTTCCGCCGCGAGAAACGTCGCGCCAGTCTTACCGAGACCGGCCGCCGCATCGCGCCCCAACTCACCCGCGCGTTCGATGCGATGGACGCGACCTTCGCCAGCGTCCGCGCCGAGGACGAAGGGCTGCTGATGACGGTTTCCACTTCGAACACCTTCGCCAACACGTGGCTCGCGTGGCGGCTGGGTGCGTTCCAGCTCGCGCATCCCGAGATGGCGGTGCGCCTGACGACCAGCGACACGCTCGTCGATTTCGCCGCCGACGATAACGATTGCGCGATCCGATCGGGCATGGGCGGTTGGGACGGGGTGTCCGAAGATCTGCTGCTGACGATCGACTTCACTCCGATGTGCAGCCCCGGCTTTCTCGCCCGACAAGGCGGCCGGATCGAACCCGCCGATCTGTTACACCTCTCGCTGATCAGTCCGCAGGATGTTTGGTGGGCTTGGTGGTTGCGCGAGGCGGGTGTCGAGGTGCCCGAAGGCGCGATCCGCCCCGGCGTCCGGATGGATTCGCAGGCGCACGAGGGCAATGCGGCGATCGCCGGGCAGGGTGTAGCGATCCTGACCCCGTTTTTCTGGCGGCATGATTTAGCCGAGCGCCGGCTGGTGCGCCTGTCCGACCAGATCTCGACGCGCGGATACGGCTATTGGTTCGTGTCGCCCGAGCACCGGCGCGGCGTGCCCAAGATCAAGCGCTTCCGCGAATGGCTGCTCGCGGAGATCGCGCTGGACCGGGCGGGGCGGGGGTGAAGCTGACCGTCGTTGAATTTTCGGCGCTTTCGACTTATGTTTCGGGCATGGCGACCCGATCGATAAATCAGTTGGACACCACCGACACCGCCGCTGAATTCGCGACCCTGGCAGCGAGACTGGACGTTGCGTTAACCGCCGAGCGTCGCGCCCAGACCCGCTTGGTCGCGGCGATCGCTGAGGCCGAAGCCGAGGGCGAACGCCAGCGTCGCGCGCTCTCGCGCTAGCTCTCGAGAGGGCAGCCTGAATGGTGGCGGCCGAAATCCTTGTCTGGCTCGCCAAAGCGATCGGCGGGCAGGCGCTCAAAGACCGGGTCGGTCGCGCGGGTATCAAGCGCCAGAACCGCGTCCTGACCAAGGCACTCGAAGAAAGCCAGCATCGTCGTGAAGAATTGGAGGATGCCGCGCGGATCGTCGTTTCGATCGCGGCACAACGCGACAGTCACTTCGCTGAAATCGTAAGTTTGCGCGCCGAGATCGTCGCGCTGCGAGCCGAGATCGAAAGATTGAAATTGTCAGAGTGATTTGCCCTGAGCTTTTTCAGGCGTGGCAACGCTGGCACTTTCCCATCGGTGTGATTTTTCGGTGATCTTTGGCGCAGCAGCATCCCATAGCGCCCCCACCGAACGCCTGCTAACCCCGCGCGACTTATGGCCACCGACTTCCAGGAACCCCCGATCGGCATCCTCGACGCGCCGTTCGATTCGGCGCTCAGCGAGCGGTATCTCGTCTATGCGCTGTCGACGATCACCGCGCGCTCGCTTCCCGATGTCCGCGACGGGCTGAAGCCGGTCCATCGACGCTTGCTCTGGGCGATGCGGTTGCTGCGGCTCGATCCCAGCCAAGGCTACAAGAAGTGCGCGCGCGTCGTCGGTGACGTCATCGGCAAATATCATCCGCACGGCGACCAATCGGTCTATGACGCGATGGTCCGTCTCGCGCAGACCTTTTCGCTGCGCTACCCGCTCGTCGACGGACAGGGCAATTTCGGTAACATCGACGGCGATAACGCTGCGGCGTACCGGTATACCGAGGCGCGGCTGACGCAGGTCGCGATCGATCTGATGGACGGGCTCGACGAGGATGCCGTCGCCTATCGCCCGACGTATAACGGCGAGGATCAGGAGCCCGAACTGTTCCCCGGCATGTTCCCAAACCTGCTGGCGAACGGCGCGAGCGGGATCGCGGTCGGCATGGCGACGAACATCCCGCCGCATAACGCCGCCGAACTGCTCGAAGCCGCAATTATGCTGGTCGATCAGCCCAAGGCCGACGATGCCGCGATCCTCGAGTTCGTCAAAGGCCCCGATTTCCCGACCGGCGGGATCGTCGTCGATAGCCCTGCGGCGATCGCCGAAAGCTATGCCACCGGGCGCGGCGGCTTCAGGGTGCGCGCGAAGATCGAGAAGGTCGTCGAGAAGGGCGGCGGCTGGCATCTCGTCGTTTCGGAAATTCCTTACGGCGTCCAGAAGGGCAAGCTGATCGAACAGCTCGCCGCGCTGATCGAGGACAAGAAGCTGCCGATCTTCGGCGACGTCCGCGACGAATCCGACGCGGACATTCGCATCGTCATCGAGCCGCGCAGCCGGACGGTCGATGCGGGTGTGCTGATGGACGGGCTATTCCGCATGTCCGACCTCGAAACGCGGGTGTCGCTTAACCTCAACGTGCTCGATGCGCGGCGGACGCCGCGGGTGATGAGCCTGCGTGAAGCGTTGGCAAGCTGGGTCGAGCATCAGTTCGTCGTGCTGCGTCGCCGCACCGAGCATCGGCTGGCGAAGATCGCCGACCGACTGGAACTCGTCGCGGGCTACATCATCGCGTTTCTCAACCTCGACCGTGTGATCCAGATCATCCGCACCGAGGACGAGCCGAAGCCGGTGATGATCGCCGAATTCGCGCTGACCGACCGGCAAGCCGAAGCGATCCTCAACATGCGGCTCAGGTCTCTGCGCAAGCTGGAGGAAATGGAGTTGCGCGGCGAGCGCGAGAAGCTCGAAAAGGAACAGGCCGAACTCCAGCTCCTGCTCGGTTCCGACGCGCGTCAGCGCACGCGGCTAAAACGCGACCTGACGAAAATCCGCGACCGCTACGGTCCCGAGACCGCGCTCGGCAAACGCCGCACCACGATCGAGGAAGCCGCCCCGACGCGCGAAATTCCGTTGGAGGCGATGATCGATCGCGAGCCGATTACGGTCATCCTGTCGCAGCGCGGCTGGATCCGGGCGATGCGCGGCCACGTCGAACTCTCGGCCGCCGAGACGCTGAAATTCAAGGAAGGCGACGGTCCCGCCTTCGCCTTCCACGCGCAGACCACCGACAAGTTGCTGCTCGCGGCGGAGAACGGCCGGTTCTACACGCTGGCGGCGGACAAGCTGCCCGGCGGTCGCGGTTTCGGCGAGCCGGTGCGCGCGATGATCGATCTCGATGGCGGTGTCGGCATCGTCGCGCTGTTGAGCGCGGCCAAAATCGACAAGCTGCTGGTGGCGGCGAGCGACGGGCGCGGTTTCGTCGTGCCGGTCGCCGACGTCATCGCCGAAACGCGCAAGGGCAAGACGGTGGTGACACCGCGCACCGGTGCGTTGCTCAAGGTCGTGCGCCCGGTCGCTGCCACCGACGATTACGTCGCGGCGATCGGCGACAACCGCAAGATGGTGGTGTTCCCGCTTTCGGAACTCGCCGAGATGACGCGGGGGCAGGGCGTCCAGCTCCAGCGCTATCGCGACGGCGGGCTATCGGACGCCAAGACCTTCGTCTTCGCCGAAGGGTTGAGCTGGGCGATGGGCGGCGAAACCGGACGGACGCGCTCAGAAGGCGATCTCGGGCCGTGGCGCGCGGCACGAGGGGCGGCGGGACGGATGCCGCCGACCGGCTTCCCGCGAGACAACAGATTTTGATCGGGTTTATCGCGTCTTAACCGACTTGACCTAAATCGGTCGGCGAATGACGCCGGTCGATCGCTCCGCATCGCCTCCGCCCGAGGCTTTCGTCCTGCCGCCCGGTATCACCGCGGCGGAAGGGGCGCTCGATCTCGTCTCGATTCCGGCGGCGCTGGTGCTCCCTGCCGTCGATGGCGTGAAGGTCGAATTCGGGAATGCGGCGTTCGATTCGCTGGGAATCGATGCGGCGTTTGGGCATGCGTCGATGACGCCGAATCTGGCGGCCCGAATCACGACGTTTCTCGCGTCCGGGGAACTGCGTCACACGGTGGCCTGCCGGATCGGCGATGTCGTCGAGGAGCGCCGGTATCGCGTGACACTCGCGCGCGTTCTGCACCACCCCGATCCGCGTTGCGTCATCAGCTTCGTCGATGAGACCGAAGAGGTCCGCAACCGACAAAATCTCCGTCGCGAAATGTCGACCGACAGCCTCACCGGACTGCCGAATCGCGCCGGGTTCAGCGACCGGCTGGAGGCGATGATCGCGGAGGAACGCTCGCGCGTGGCGGTGCTGATGGTCGATCTCGACCGGTTCAGCCGGGTCAACGCGTGTCTCGGTTCGCTGGCGGGAGACGAATTGCTGATCACCGTCGCGCGCCGGATTCGCGGTGCGTTGCGCGGTCACGACATCTTGGCGCGGATCGGCGGCGACGAATTCGGCATCCTCATGGCGATCGAGTCCGGGCAAAGCGAGGCGGATCATGTCGCGAGCCGGATCAAGGGGGCATTGTCGGCGCCGTTCCGTCTCAGCGACTATGAAATCCGGGTGTCGTGCGCGGTGGGGATCGCGTTCGGCACCGATGCGGTCGAGGATGTCGAGGACGTGATCCGTCACGCCCAGTTCGCGATGAAGCGCGCCAAGACGAGCGGCCGCGCCGAGGCGTATCAGACGCAGGCGTTCGATCTGGCGCGCGAGGAATTCGCGATGGAGACCGCGCTGCGCCGCGCGATCGATGCAAACCAGCTTCGCTTGTCGTACCAGCCGATCTGCGATCTCGCGACCGGGCGCATCGTCGCGTTCGAATCGCTGGCGCGGTGGACCGACGAAGCGGGGGTGGAAATTTCGCCCGACGACTTCATCCCCGTGGCGGAGGAATCGGGGTTGATCCTGCCGCTCGGTCGTTGGGCGATCGACGAAGCGTTGCGGACTCTGGCGGATTGGGATCGACGCTCGGGTGGTGATTGCGGCGTTGCGATGGCGGTGAACCTTTCCGCGATTCAGCTGCAACGCGATTCGATCGCGCCGGTCGTCGAGCAGGCCCTGGCTGCGCATCGGCTGGAAGGCCGGCGGCTGAAGCTGGAACTCACCGAGAGCGCGCTGATCTCCGATCCCGATCGCATCGCGCGCGCGCTGCATGCGCTGAAAGCGCTCGGGACGACGCTGGCGATGGACGATTTCGGAACGGGCTATTCGAACCTGGCGTATCTCCAGAAGCTGCCGATCGATATCCTCAAGATCGATCGCAGCTTCGTGACCGGGATGCTCGACGATCGCGACAAGATCGCGATCATCCGCGCGATCCTCAGCCTGGCGCAGGCGCTCGGCATGGCGACGGTGGCCGAAGGAATCGAGACGCCCGAGCTAGGCCAGACGCTCGCTGCGCTCGGCTGCACCTATGGTCAGGGCTATGTCTACGCCCGGCCGCTCGACGCCGATGCGGCCTATGCTTTGCTGTCGGAGCGCAACGCCTGAGCGACGACCGCGTCGGCGATTTCGCCGGTGCGCGCCGCACCGGGAAACCCCTCGGCGATCCAGCGATCCTCCACTGCGCGCAACGCCGCGGCGACTTGCGGTCCCTTGTCGAGCCCTCGCGCGACGAGCGTTCCCCCGGAGATCGGTAGTCTGGGCGGCGTCCAATCCTTGACGGCTGCGACGTTGGCATCGGCCAACAGCAACCGGTCGATCGCCGAGATCGTCCCGACCCGGTAGGCGAGCGCTTCCGGACTTTCGCTGCCGATTGCTTCCGTCGCCGCGACGAGGCGCTTGCGGTTTACGTTCGATAGCTTCAGTCGTGCGCCGACGCCTTCGACGCGGGCCGAAGGGATGAGCGCGGCGAGATGGCGGATCGGATCGGCGGAAACATCCGCCGCGTGTTCGCGCCCGATCAGCGATTCGAGCCGCCCGATCCCGTCACCGTCGATCTCGGGCAGCACCGGCGACAGGATCGCGCGATCGACCATGATGCGGAGCGTCGGCACCGCCGCAGGGGCGACGATCAGGCGCAGCAGTTCGCTCGCGATCCGTTCGCGCGAGAGCGCCATCAGATCGTTCGCACGCTCCGTGCACGCGGCAAGCCCGTCCGCATCGATCGTTTCGCCGAAACGCGCGTGGAAGCGGAAGAAACGCAGGATGCGCAGGTGATCCTCGGCGATGCGCTGGTAGGGATCGCCGATGAAGCGGACGCGGCGCGCGGCGAGATCGTCGAGGCCGCCGAAATAATCGAAAATCTCGCCCGAGATCGGATCGGCGTAGAGTGCGTTGATCGTGAAATCGCGGCGCGCGGCGTCTTCTCGCCAGTCGTCGGTGAACGAGACCGTGGCGTGGCGGCCATCGGTCGCGACGTCGCGGCGCAAGGTCGTAACTTCGATAACGGTGCCTTGCGAGACCGCGGTGATCGTGCCGTGGGCGATACCGGTGGGGATGGCCTTGATCCGCTTGGCGGTGAGCCGGTCGATCACTGCTTCGGGGGGGTGCCGGGTGGCGATATCGATGTCCGCGACGCCTCCGCCGAGCAACGTGTCGCGCACCGCGCCGCCAACGAAGCGCGCATCGCCGTCTGCCGCGCCAAGCGCAACAGCAAGTTCCGCCAGGCCGGGACGATGGCGCCACGGCGCATCCGGAAGCGTCACGCGGTCCATGCCAGCCGCCGTGACAGATTGACGATCATCCCCGCGGTCGCGCCCCAGATGCGGCGATCTTCCCAGGTGATCTCGTAATAACGACGCTCGTGGCCCTGGAACATCGCGCGCGCCGCGAAGTGATTGGCGGTATCGAGCAGGAAATCGAGCGGGACTTCGAAGACGCTCGCGACCTCCGCCTCGCTCGGGACGAGCGCCAGGTCGGGGGGAACGACCGCGAGGACGGGGGTGATGCTGTAGCCCGTGCCGGTGCGGTACAGGTCGCCCGTCCCGATCACCTCCACCTCGGCGCGCGGCAATGCGATTTCTTCTTCCGCCTCACGCAGCGCGGCGGTTACCGCGTCCTCGCCGGGGTCGAGACGGCCGCCGGGGAAGGCGACCTGTCCGGGATGCTTGCGCAAGGTCTCGGTGCGCTGGGTGAGGATCACGCCGGGGCGCGCACGATCGGTGATCGGAACGAGGACGGCGGCGGCGGTGAGCGCGTCGTGATCGGTGAGGATGCCGCTGTCGCCGGGCAACACATCGGGATCGTCGCAGGATACCAGCGCCGCGGCGATCCGCTCGGCCAGCGTCATGGCTGGAGCGGGAAGAAAGCGCCCGCGCTCCACACGCCGGGTGGGTCTTCGACCCCGGATATCGCGCGCTCGGCGAGGTCGTAATAAACCGCGCGCGCAACAAGTGCCTCCAGCCCACCGCGCACGAGGAGGTAGGGGTGGGGGCCGTCGTCGTGCTCGACGAAGCGCAGCGGATGTTCGGCCGAGGCGGTTACAAAATCGCCGGTGTTGAGGCGGAATGCGAGGGTTGCGCCTTGGCCGTCGCCTTCGGCTTTCATTTCCACCGCGACGAACGGCGCGTCCTCGACCGCGATGTCGAGTTTTTCGACGGGCGTCACGAGGACATAACCGCCGTCATCCTCGCGGCGGAGGATGCGGCTGAATGCGCGGACCATCGCGGTGCGGCCGATCGGCGATCCCTGATGATACCAGATGCCGTCGCGCGCGATCCGCATCTCGCTGTCACCACAATGCGTCGGGTGCCAGCGTTCGACCGGGGGCAGGCGGTCGCTGTCGGCGAGGCGCGCGATGTCGGCAACGGTCATCGTATCGAAATCGGGCGGCGCGGCCATCGGCATGACCGCGGCGGTAGGGAGAAGGCGCGAGCGGGTAAAGGTCAGGCGACCGCAGCGATGCGTGGGCCGATCGTCCCGGCGCCCGCAGGCACGCCGGTGCCGCGTGCAAGCAGCCGGTGGCGCTCGACCGGGCCGGGGAGGCGCCACGCGCCGGTGCGATCCGCGCTGAAGCCAAAGAAGCGCCCGTAATATTCGGGATCGCCGATCAGCATCAGCGCGTCGCCCGATACACGCGACAAAGCCGCGTCCATCAGCAGGTGCCCGATGCCCTGACGCTGGCGGACCGGTGCGACCGCGACGGGGCCGACGAGCGTCATCGGAATATGGCTGCCGTCGTCGCCGCTAAATAGGACCGGCCAGAGCTGGATCGATCCAACCAGCGCGCCACTGTCACGCGCGGCGAGGCTTACGTTCGCGAGCGCGGTCGTTCCGTCGCGGAGGCGGTAGGCGGTGCGCGTATGGCGATCGGCGCCGAATGCGCGGTCGAGCAATGCTTCGACCGCGGCGGGTTCGATCGTCTGCAACGGCACCAGTTCGATCACGCACATCTCCATACCCGACGGCAGCATCGGGCGGCGCGGCTTAGCGTCGCGGGGCATGAACGCAAGCCGAATTGGCGCGTGCCGCTGGTACGCGCCGCGTCGTCGCGATAGAGGCGGCGTATGGATAGCCTGCAGCTCGAAGTGCATGATCTCGAAGTGCCGGTGCTGACGGGCATCTATTCCGAAGAAACGCATTTGCCGCAGCCGCTGCGCATCTCGCTGACCGTCGATATCGATTGTCCCGATCATTTCGCGCCGGACGCTCCGCTGTCCGCGTCGAAAAACTATCTCGACCTGAAACGCGCGGCGACGAGCGCGTTGCCAACGGGCGTGCACTTCACGCTGATCGAGGCGGTGGCGGATCACATTTGCGAAACGTTGTTCCTCCAGGACGCACGCGTGCGACGCGTGATGGTGCGCATCGTCAAGCTGGCGATCTCCGAAAACGGCGAATCGATCGGGATCACGCTGGTGCGGCACCGCCGCTAATGGCGGTCATCGAACCGCGCGATTTGGCGACGCTGGCTGCGGCGGTCCGCGCCGCGACGGAGGACGTGGTGGTGCTGCTCGCGGCCGATCTCGATGCGCTGACGATGGCGACGATGCGGGCAGCGATCACGCCGTTGGCGATCGAAAAGGCTCCCGAAATACGCGTGAACGCGGTCGTGCCGGGGGTCGATCACGACGTCCGCGATGTGGCGGAGGCGATCGACTTTCTCATGACCGCGGCTTCGACCACCGGCCAGATTCTCGACCTGGACTGATTCTATTCTTTCGCGATTCCAACATGCTGCCTGAGCAGCCGACAAACCCGCTTGCGCGCGATTCACATAAGTGACATATCAATGTCACAAAAGTGCAACCTCAATGTAACTTGAGTGTAACGGGAGACGTTGGATGGATATCAGGCTTGCAGGCGTAGCGATGGCCGCGATGCTGGTGGCGACACCGTCGATGGCGCGGGACCGGACGGGGTATCAGGCGATCGCGGTGGGTGATCTGGCGGGCGCCGAGCGTACGATCGTCGCGGAACGCAAAATCTATCCGAATCACCCCGAGCTGATGCTCAACCTGGCGGTGGTTTATGAGCGGACGGGGCGCGTCGCCGAAGCGCGAGCGATGTATCGTTCGGTGCTGGCGAGCGCGCCGGTGGCGATGGAAATGTCGAACGGCGATGCGGTGTCGTCGCATCTCGTGGCGAATGCCGGACTGGCCAAGATCGGCGGCGACACGCTCGCGACTCGCTGAGCTTCAGCGTCAGTCGATATCCGGCCAACCCCCATCGCCGTCATTCCCGCGAAAGCGGGAATCCATTTACGCTGGCCTCGCCGCTTGAGCCGAGACGTTAGAGATTATGGATCCCCGCCTTCGCGGGGATGACGGAAGGTTGGATGTCGACCCGCTTCAAAGCTTGGGCAGCGTCACGCCGCGCTGTCCCATATATTTGCCGGCGCGGTCGGCGTAGCTGACCTCGCAGGGTTCGTTGCCCTTTAGGAACAGGAACTGGCACGCGCCTTCGTTGGCGTAGATTTTCGCGGGCAGCGGCGTGGTGTTCGAGAATTCCAGCGTGACATGGCCTTCCCACCTGGGCTCTAGCGGCGTCACGTTCACGATGATGCCGCACCGCGCATAGGTCGATTTACCGAGGCATATGACGAGGATGTCGCGTGGCACGCGGAAATATTCGACCGTCCGTGCCAGCGCGAAGCTGTTTGGCGGGATGATGCAGACGTTGGTCTTGCGGTCGACGAAGCTGTTGGCGGCGAAATCCTTGGGATCGACCAAGGCGCTATCGATGTTGGTGAAAATCTTGAACTCGTCGGCGACGCGCGCGTCGTAGCCGTAGGACGACAGGCCGTAGCTGATGCAGCCGTCGCGGCGCTGCGCCTCGACGAATGGCTCGATCATCGCGTGGTCGCGCGCCTGCTCGCGAATCCAGCGGTCGGACAATACGGACATCGAAAACCCCCTCAGCGCGGTAGCGTGATGATCGCTTCCAGCCCGCCCGAGGCGCGGTTGGCAAGCGCTATCTCGCCGCCGGCGTCGCGGACGATCGCTTGTGCGAGCGCGAGGCCGAGGCCGATTCCGCCGGTGCCGCGGTTGCGCGAACTTTCCAGCCGGGTGAACGGCACGAACACGTCGGCCAGGCGATCGGCGGGGATGCCGGGACCGGTGTCGGCGACGACGATCGCCACGCGGTGCGGCCCGGGGCGCAGGCTGACCTCGGCGACGCCGCCGTATTTCAACGCATTCTCGATGAGGTTGCGGACCGCGCGACGCATCAGCGACGGGCGGAGCCGCAGCGTCAGGCGCGGCGATTCCTGATAGGTGACGGGCGCGTCGAGATCGCGAAAATCCTCGACGACGGCATCGACGAGCGCGCCGAGATCGACTGCGGTGATCGCCTCGCTCGGACGCCCGAGACGCGCGAGCGACAGGATGTCGTCGAGCGTCTGATTCATCTCGTCGATGGTCTCCGCCATCCGCGTGCGATCGTCGTCGTCCTCGACCGATTCGATGCGGACACGCAGCGCCGCGAGCGGGGTCCGCAGATCGTGCCCGATCGCGCCGAGCATCCGGTCCTTTTCCTCCAGCATCGCGGTGACTCGCAGTCGCAGCGCGTTATACGCCGCGATGACCGCGCGAACGTCCGGCGGGCCGGTCGCCTCGACCGGGCCGGGGTCTTCGCCCGGGCCGAACCGACGCGCGGCATCGCCGAGCGATCGCAACGACCGTGAGATGCGGCGTGCGATCCACAATACCGGCAACAGGACGATGGCGTAGAGGATCACGGTCTGGAAGATCAGGCGCCAGACGATCGGCGCCTGCGACGATGGCCAGGGTGCGCCGAGCACCAGCCAGCCGCGACCGGGCTGCTCGACCGCGATCATCAGCCCGTGACCGGAGTGACGGCGCAAACGGTGGCGGCGCGAATTCGGCGGCGGCGGCGGGCGTTCGGTGCGCAGCCCGGTGTCGATCCGCCCGACGGTGACGCCGAATTCGGATAGCCGATCGCGCAGCAACGTCGACACCTCGGGATGGCGTTCGAGATCGGTCGAGATCGGATCGTCGAGCACGCGGCGAACGCGACCGCGATCCGCGGAGATCGGGCGGCCGTTTCTTTCACGCTCCAGCGCATCGGCAATGCGGACCGCGGCGGGGCCGGTCGATTGCTCGAGCCGGAGCGCCGCGCGTTCCTGCAGGATCAGACCGAGGTTGATCGCCTGTGCGACGAACAGCGCGAGCGCGATCAACAGCGCCATCTGGCCCGCGAGGCCCAGCGGACCCGGCCGCGCCAGCCTCATAAGCGCGTGACTTCGGCGGCAAGCGTATAGCCGCCGCCCCAGACGGTCTTGATGATCTCGGGATTCTTCGGATCGAGTTCGATCTTGCGGCGCAGGCGACTGACCTGATTGTCGATCGCGCGATCGAACGCCGCCGCTTCACGGCCTTGCGTCAGATCGAGCAGTTGGTCGCGGGTCAGCACCTGGCGCGGCCGTGTCACGAGCGCGAGGAGGAGGTTATACTCGCCCGTCGAGAGCGGAACCGACACGCCTTCGCGATCGACCAAGGCGCGTTCGCCCGATTTCAGCACCCAGCCCGAAAAGACGTAAGAGCCGCTGTCGGGGGCATGTTGGCGTTGGCCGCCACCCGCAGAGCGCCGCAGGACGACCTTGATTCGCGCGGCGAGTTCGCGTGGGGAGAACGGCTTCACGACATAATCGTCGGCACCCATTTCCAGGCCGACGATCCGGTCGGTTTCCTCCGCGCGTGCGGTCAGGAGGATGACGGGCGTCTCGCTCGTTTCGCGGATGTGGCGGCACAGCGACAAACCGTCCTCGCCGGGCATCATGATGTCGAGGATGACAAGATCGATGGCGTAGGCGGTGAGCCGGGTACGCGCCGCCTCCGCCTCGCCGACCTGAGTCACGCGAAAGCCCTGTTTGGTCAGATATTGCGCCAGCGGCTCGCGGATCGAGCGTTCGTCGTCGACGAGCAGCAGGTGCGGAATATCCCCCATCGCGGGATCGTCTAGCATATCGGGCATCCGAGAAAAGCGCCGGGCGAGCGAGGAGGGCAGCCCGCCCGGCGTCCCCGCCTTACTCGCGGTCGTCAGCGGGCGGAGGGGGAGGGGGGCCACGATGTCCGCCACGACCGCCGCGATGCCCGCCGCGCGCCGCCATTTCGGTGGCGTCGAGCTTGCCGTCGTGGTTGGCGTCCATCTTGTCGAACTTGCGGGTGGCCATCGCCATCATCTCGTTCTTGGTGATGACGCCGTCGCGGTTCGTATCGGCGCGCATCATCCGGTGCGCGGGTCCGCCGGGGGGCGGTGCGGGTCGGTCGGCGCCGGGCGGCGGCGGGGGTGGAGCAGGCTGGGCGATCGCGATGCCGCCGCTCAGCAGAGCGGCGCCTAGCGCGGCGGCCGACAGGATGTTTCTCATGGGGGTTCGTCCTTCGGGGTCGGGCGGGACTATCCCGCCGTCAGAAGTGCTTCTGACGCCTAGCTGTCGCGCAGATGTACCGCCGATGAAGAGAATTGTCGCAAAATGTGACGGGGGTGAGTGGTGCATCCGTCCCACCCCGTTCGCTTCGGGCGAAATCAAGAAGGATTGATGTACCGCTGGTGTAGGTTTCTCGACTTCGCTCGAAACAAGCGGTTAGGCAGTGTGGGCTCCAAGCGTGTCCTTTTGGGCTGGTCGAAACGGACACATGGCGACCATTCTCAACGGTGTCGCCGCGACACGGGAACGACCGGAGAAGGTTTGATTCGCCTCGCCCCCTGTGCTTTAGGCCAGCGTAACTTCCGTCATGCCGAAGGCCCTTTACGAATGAACATCCACGAATATCAAGCGAAGGAACTGCTCGCGAAATTCGGCGTCCCCGTGCCCGCGGGCTTTGCCGCGATGTCGGTCGACGAGGCGGTGGAGGTCTCGAAGAAACTGCCGGGGCCGCTGTATGTAGTGAAAGCGCAAATCCATGCCGGCGGACGCGGCAAGGGCAAGTTCAAGGAACTCGCGCCCGACGCCAAGGGCGGCGTCCGCCTCACCAGGACCGCCGACGAGGTTCGCGTCGCCGCGGCCGACATGCTCGGAAACACGCTCGTTACGGTGCAGACCGGCGAGCACGGCAAGCAGGTCAACCGCCTCTACATCACCGACGGCGTCGATATCGCCAAGGAATTCTACCTCGCGCTGCTCGTCAACCGCGCAACCAGCCGCATCTCGATGGTCGTCTCGACCGAGGGCGGCATGGACATCGAAACCGTCGCGCACGACACGCCGGAGAAAATCCACAGTATCGATATCGATCCCGCGACCGGCTTCATGCCGCATCACGGGCGCGCGGTCGCGGGCGCTTTGGGTCTCGACGACGATCTCGCCAAGCAGGCAGCGAACACCGCCTCGAAACTGTACGACGCCTTCCTCGGCACCGACGCCGAGCAAATCGAGATCAACCCGCTCGCGGTCACCGAAGACGGCAGACTGATGGTGTTAGACGCCAAGGTCGGTTTCGACGGCAATGCGATGTTCCGCCACAAGGATCTGATGGCGCTGCGCGACGAGAGCGAGGAGGACCCCGCCGAACTCGAAGCCTCGAAATACGACCTCGCCTATATCAAACTCGACGGCGACATCGGCTGCATGGTCAATGGCGCTGGCCTCGCGATGGCGACGATGGACATCATCAAACTGAACGGCATGTTCCCCGCCAATTTCCTCGACGTCGGCGGCGGCGCGTCGAAGGAAAAGGTGACCGCGGCCTTCAAGATCATCCTGGCCGATCCCAACGTGAAGGGCATCCTGGTCAACATCTTTGGCGGGATCATGAAGTGCGACATCATCGCCGACGGCATCGTCGCCGCGGCGAAAGAGGTGAACCTTTCGGTGCCGCTGGTGGTTCGCCTGGAAGGCACCAACGTCGAGAAGGGCAAGGAAATCCTGTCGACATCGGGGCTGGCGATCGTCCCGGCGAACGACCTGGGCGATGCCGCCAAGAAGATCGTCGCCGAGGTTAAGAAAGCGGCGTGACCACAACCCGTCACCCCGGATTTGATCCGGAGTCCCGCTAAACTTCGTTGAAGAAGCGGGATGCCGGATCAGGTCCGGCATGACGATCAGAGAGGTTTGCAGATGAAGGTACTCGTGCCCGTCAAGCGCGTGCTTGATTATAACGTGAAGCCCCGCGTGAAATCGGATGGGAGCGGGGTCGATCTCGCCAACGTCAAGATGAGCATGAACCCGTTCGACGAAATCGCGGTCGAGGAAGCCATCCGTTTGAAGGATAAGGGCGTGACCGAGATAGTGGCGGTCTCGATCGGCGAGCAGAAAAGCCAAGAGACGCTGCGTACCGCGCTGGCGATGGGGGCCGATCGCGCGATCCTCGTCGTGTCGGACGAAAAGGCCGAGCCGCTCGCGGTCGCCAAGATTCTCGCCAAGATCGTCGAGGAGGAAAAGCCCGATCTCGTCATACTCGGCAAGCAGGCGATCGACGACGACAACAACCAGACCGGTCAGATGCTCGCCGGGTTGCTCGGCGTCGGGCAGGCGACCTTTGCATCGAAGGTCGAACTGACCAGCGACAGTGTCACGGTGACACGCGAGATCGACGGTGGGTCGGAGACCGATACGCTGAAGCTCCCCGCGATCATCACCACCGATCTGCGGCTGAACGAGCCGCGCTACGCCTCGCTGCCCAATATCATGAAGGCGAAATCGAAGCCGATGGCGAACAAGACGCCCGCCGATTACGGGGTGGACGTGACGCCGCGGCTGAAGATGTTGAAGGTGGTCGAACCGGCCAAGCGCACCGCAGGCGTCAAGGTCGCCGACGTCGATGAACTGGTCGACAAACTCAAGGCGATGGGAGTTGCCAAATGAAGACGCTCGTCTGGGTCGAACATGACGGCAGCACCGTCAAGGATGCCACGCTCGCGGTGGTCACCGCCGCCGCGAAGCTCGGCGAGGTTCATTTGCTCGTCGCGGGGAAGGGCGTGGACGGCGTTGCCGCCGAAGCCGCGAAGATCGCAGGCGTCGGCAAGGTCCACGTCGCCGACGACGCGGCCTACGAACACGCGCTCGCCGAGAACGTGGCGCCACTGATCGTCGATCTGATGGGGCATCACGACGCGATGCTGTTCCCCGCGACCAGCACCGGCAAGAACATCGCGCCGCGGGTCGCCGCCCTGCTCGACGTGATGCAGATCAGCGACATCCTTTCGGTCGAGAGCGACGACACCTTCACCCGCCCGATCTACGCCGGAAACGCGATCGCGACGGTCCAGTCGTCCGACACGAAAAAGGTCATCACCGTCCGCGGCACGGCGTTCGAAAAGGCCGCGACCGAAGGCGGTTCTGGCACGATCGAGGCGGTGTCCAGCACCGGCGACACGGGCCTGTCCACCTTCGCGGGATCGGAGATCGCCAAGCTCGAACGCCCCGAACTGACCAGCGCCAAGATCATCGTCTCGGGCGGCCGCGCGCTCCAGAATGCTGAGAATTTCCACACCATCATCGAGCCGCTCGCCGATAAGCTGGGCGCGGGTGTCGGCGCGTCGCGCGCCGCGGTCGATGCGGGCTATGTCCCCAACGATTATCAGGTCGGCCAGACCGGCAAGATCGTCGCGCCCGAAGTTTATATCGCGATCGGTATTTCCGGCGCGATCCAGCATCTCGCGGGGATGAAGGACAGCAAGACGATTATCGCGATCAACAAGGACGAGGACGCCCCGATCTTCCAGGTCGCGGACATCCGGCTGGTCGGGGATTTGTTCAAGATCGTGCCGGAACTGACCGAGAAGCTGTGATCGGGCGGTCGTGGGTGGGCGACCCCGATTTCGATACCGACGGGGCGGCGCTTCACGAATGTGCCGCCCTTTCGATTCTCGGTGTAGTGAAGCTGCCGCGGTCGGTCTCTTCAGTGAGGCGCACAGACGCGTCGTTCAGGTGGACTTCACCGCGGCGTCGCTACCTGTCGGGCTTGACTGGCTCGGCGTCTGACGAAAGGTTCGCCGGGATCCGAACGGAGAATATCCTCATGACCCCATCGTTCCGCCGAGCCGCGGTTGCACTCGCCACGGTTGTTCCGATCGTCGTTTGGGTGGCACCGGCGTCGGCGCAGGCGCCGAACGGTGGCTCGTGGCGGGGCGGGGGTGCGCCCGATACGCCGATCCGCACGACCACGCTGCCGCCGAGCATGGTGGCGCCGGCGTCGCAGATCGGGGATCTCTATCTGAAGCGTGCGCAGACCGATCGCGCGAATGCGGAACTCTGGGTGTTTTGCGCGGCCGCTGCGTTGAAGCGGAGCATCGCTACCGACGACGAAGCCGACGCTTATGGCCGCGACATCGCCGCGACGTTGAAAGCGATCGTCGGCGATTCCGCGAGATCGCCGTGCGAGGACGCGATCCCCGCCGCCGTCTGGGGCGAGCGGCAAGCGCTATCGGTGGACAGTTTCGGCACCGACGATATCGTCACCAGCGATCCGGCCGCGCTCACGCCGGCCGAGGAAGAGCGGCAGCGCCGGATCAATGCCGAGGCGGACGCACAGGAGCGTGCGCGTGCCGAAGCGCAGGCGGCGGCGTTGCAGCGCCGGCAGGAAACGCAGGCGCGTTATGATCGCGAGCGCGCGCAATACGAAACGGACGTCGCCGCGTCGAAAGCCGCAGACGCCAATTATCAACGCCGCCTCGAAGAGCGTCGCCGGCTGATCGAATCGGGGCAATATCGCGAGCCGCAATAACGATTATTCGAAATCACTTCCCCGGCGAAGGTCGGGGCCCAGCTATTGGCGGCTCGTTACTGGGCCCCGGCCTTCGCCGGGGAAGGGGGGGTGTCATGGCCGATGCTTGCGATCGCGCGCATCGCCGCCTAGCCGGGTAAATATGCGCTTTCTTGTCCTTGCCGCGACGTTGCTCGCGCTCGCTTTCGCCACTCCGACGCTTGCCCAGCGTGCCGATCGCACGACGCCCGGCTACGTCCGCGTCCGCCTCGAAACCGCCGCCGGCCCGATCGTCCTCGCGCTGAACGCCCGCCGCGCACCGAAGACGACCGCGAATTTCCTCAAATATGTCGATGACGGCCGTTTCGACGGCGTCAGTTTTTATCGCTCCGCGCGGCGCAAGAGCGCGCCGCAATTCGGCTTCATCCAGTCGGGGATCCGCACCGATGCACGGCGTTTCCTCGATCCGGTCGCACACGAATCGACCGCGAAGACCGGGATCAAGCATCTCGACATGACGATATCTATGGCGCGGATGGGCGATCCGGGGTCGGCCAACGGCAATTTCTTTATCACCGTCGGCGCGATCCCGTCGATGGACGCGCGCGCGGGCTTTCCCGGTTACGCCGCGTTCGGCCGCGTCGTCGGCGGGCAGGCCACGGTGAAGCGCATCTTGGCGATGCCGACTGGGCAGAGCATGCGAGGGACGCTGCTGCTGCGTCCGGTCTATGTTAAGCGCGCGGTCAGGCTCGACGGCAAGGCCAAGCCGACCGGGCAGCCGCGCCCGTGGATCGACGAGAAGCGCAAGGACGGATGACCATGATCCGCCGCCGCCTCGTCGTCACCGGACGCGTGCAGAACGTGTTCTACCGCGACTGGTTCGTCGAACAGGCGGTAGGGCTCGGCCTCGACGGCTGGGTCCGCAACCGCGCCGACGGCAGTGTCGAGGCGGTTATTGAGGGGGCAAGCGAGATGATCGACGCGATCGTTGCGAAGGCGCGAGAGGGCTCGCCCGCATCGCGCGTCACCGATGTCGCGGTCAGCGAGGACGCGCCGGCGGAAACGCTCGATGGCTTTGCGAAACGAGCCACCTTTTGATTGCAGCGGACGGACTCATCGAAGGCTGATCGTGCGCGCCGCACCGTCGGCCTCGCCCCGCTAACCCGGGATCTGCTGCGAGATGCAGTGGAAGCTCCCGCCGCCGGTCAGGATCGCATCGGCGCGCAGGCCGATCACCTCGCGATCGGGAAACAGCGCGCGGAACGCGACGACCGCGGCCTGATCGTCGCCCGCGCCGTATAGAGGCACCACCACGCTAGCATTGCCGATGTAGAAATTCATGTAACTCGCGGGCACGATCTCCTCGTCGCGTAACACCCGACCGGGCGACGGGACAGGCACCACTTCGACCCCCATCGCGCGGGCGCGCTGCGCCGCCGACTGATAGACCTGCCAGTTAGGATCGTTGTCCGACGCGACCGGGATCGCCAGCCGGTTCTCGCCGACGAAGCGCGCGAGATTGTCGACGTGCCCGTCGGTATGATCGTTGAGCAGCCCGTCGCCGAGCCACAGGACGCGATCATAGCCCAGATCACGCGCGAGCGCGTCTTCGATCGCGTTCCTGCCCATGCCGGGGTTGCGATTGGGGTTGAGCAAACATTGTTCGGTGGTGACGACCAGCCCGGTGCCGTCGCCGTCGATCGCGCCGCCTTCGAGCACCCAGTCGCAGCGGACGACGCGCTTGCCGCGGCGTTCGGCGAGCCGCGCGCCGATATCCTCGTCGCCGGGCAGATCGTATTTGCCGCCCCAGCCGTTGAATGCGAAATCGCGCGCGCCGCGGTCGGCGGCGATGATCGGTGCTGTGTCGCGCAGCCAGATATCGCCGAACGGCTCGACCAGGATGTCCGCAAACGGCGCCATCGCCTTTGCCGCGGCGGCAGCTTCGTCGTCGGCGGCGACCAGCAGCACCGTCTCGCCGCGTCCGTCGGCGTGGACCGCGCGCGCGAAGGCGACGACCTCGTCGCGTGCTTCGGCGATATCGTCGGCCCACAACTCGGGGTGGCTCGGAAACCCGATCCACACCGCCTTGTGGCGGGCCCATTCCGGAGCGGGCGCCTGCATCGGCGTTTCGTCTAGCGCGGGAAAATGCGCCGCGCTACTTCGCCGCCGCGCGGCTCTTGTCGCGGATCGCCTTGAACTCGGCGGTCGGATACCAGTTCGGCCAGGCATCGCCGTCGGCAAGTTCTCGCCCGAGCTGATAGTAGACCGTCAGGTCCTGCACCGCCCCATCCCAGTTCCAGTTGGCGTCGTATTCGTCCTGCGGCTTGTGATAGCGGTGCGCGACATAATCCTCCGCCGCCGCTTTGCCCGCCGCGACGCCGCCATCGACCAGATCCTCGCCGCTCCCCGCCGACAGCATCGGCACGCCCAATTTGGCGAAGGAGAAATGATCGGAGCGGTAATAATGGCCCTTTTCGGGACTGGCCTCGGGCACGATCGTGCGGCCCTGCGCGGCGACCAGCGGCTTGACCAGATCCTCGAGCTCGGACTTGCCCGCGCCGGTGATCTCGAAATCCTTCGTCGCGCCGATGATGTTCAGCCCGTCCATATTGACCCCGCCGACGGTCTTGCCGAGCGGATAGATCGGATGTTCGGCGTAGTAGCGCGAGCCGAGCAGCCCCGATTCCTCCGCGGTTACCGCGAGAAAGCCGATCGAGCGTCGCGCCGGGCCCTGTTTCGTATCGGCCTCGGCCATCGCGACCAGACCGGCGATGCCGCTCGCATTGTCGAGCGCGCCGTTGCAGATGTCGTCGCCATCGACCGCGTCGCAATGGCCGAGATGGTCCCAATGTGCCGAATAGAGCACGAATTCTTGCGGCGCGGTTTTGCCGGGCAGGACGCCGATGACGTTCTTCGACGCCTGGCGTTTGATGGTGTTGGTGAAGCCCCCCGACATTTTCACCCCCAGCTTCACCGCCTTGAATCCCTTGACCTTCGCCGCCGCCGACAAGCCTGCGAAATCCTTGCCCGCGCTCGCGAACAATTCTTGCGCCTTGGCGAGTTGCATCCAGCCGATCATCTGGCTCTGATCCATATGATCGCCTTTCTCGTCGAGCTCGAGCTGCGGCCCCGTGAACGACGATTGCACCACCGCCCAAGGGTAGGCGGCAGGCTCGGTATCGTGAACGATGATCGCGGCGGCGGCGCCCTGTCGCGCGGCCTCCTCGAACTTGTAGGTCCAGCGCCCGTAATAGGTCATCGCGCGGCCCTCGAACGGGCCCTGCTTGCCGGGAGTCTGCCAGTCGGGATCGTTGACCAGGATGACGACGGTCTTCCCCTTCACGTCGACGGCGGCATAATCGTTCCAGCCCTTCTCGGGCGCATCGATGCCGTAACCGACGAAGACAACGTCGCTGTCTTTCAGCGCGACCTGCGGCACGACGCGATAGGTGCCCGCGACCATCCCGGTGCGGTACGCCATGCTGACCGGCGTCTTGCCGCCGGTGAAGGTGAGCGGTTGGACGCCGCCGGCGGTGATCTCGACCATCGGCACATCCTGCGTCCATTTGCCGTGATTGCCGGGTTTCAGCCCCGCCGCCTGGAAGCGTTTGACGATGTACGCGACGGTCTTATCCTCGGCGGGCGTCGTCGGCGCGCGGCCTTCGTAGGCGTTGGACGACAGCTCCTTCGTGACGCTCTTGAGCGTATCGACCGAGATCGCGGGCGCGGCCTGCTGCGCTGCGACCGGCGCGGCGGTGAGCGCCAGGAACAGGGGAAGATATCGCATCGGCATACTCCGTAAGATCGGGATCGCGAGGAGGTGTGGCAGCGCCGCATCACCCGCGCAAGGGCGGCGCGTCCAAGGTCTTGGAAACACGATCGAAGCCGGATAATATCGATGCGGGGTATAGGGGGAGTGTCAGGATGAGGATATCATTTTCGATGGCCGCGTTGCTGCTGGCCGGCGTGTCGGTGCCTGTGTTGGCGGAACCGTCCAAGGAAGCGATCGCGTTTGGCGCACGCGACTACGTTCAGGACATCAGCCTGTCGCCCGATGGGAAAAAGGTGGCGATGGTCCAGCCCGACGGCACGCGGGGTTCGGTGCTGACGATCGCGGATTTTACCTCGGGCAAACCCCCAAAGGTCGTCCTGCGGACCTCGGGCAATCCCGACCGGCTGACCGACTGCCATTGGGTGACGGATAGTCGGCTTATCTGCGGCGTGTATTTCGTCGATACGTCGAGCGCGTTTACGCTCGGCTTCAATCGGCTGATCGCGCTCGACAGCGACGGCAGCGCGCTAAAAATGGTTTCGGACCGGTCGACACCGCGCTCGCTCGGGATCAGCCAGTTCGGCGGCAGCGTGATCGACTATACCGGCGATGGCAAGGGTGACGGATCGGTCCTCATGCTGCGCAGCTACGTCCCTGAAAGATCGACCGGGACATTGGTCTCCCAGAGCAAGGAAGGCGTCGGCGTCGATCTCGTCGATACGTCGACGCTGTCGCACCGTGGCGTGGAGGCGCCGCGGTTGAACGTCGATGATTATATTACCGACGGGCTCGGTCACGTCCGCGTGATCGCGACGCTCTCGTCGGGGTCCGGCGGCTATATCGGCAGCACGGAAACCTATGGCTATCGCAAGCCTGACGAGCGGTCGTTCACGACGTTCGCATCGAAGCAGATCGGGGTCGAGACCAATCGCGGGTTAAACCCGGTTGCGGTCGATCCCAAAACCAACATGCTCTATGCGCTCGACGATCAGGACGGTCGTCGGGCGCTTGTCCGGATCGCACTCGACGGAACCAAGACGCGCGAGGTCGTCGTGGCGCGTCCCGACGTCGATGTCGACGACGTGATCCGGATCGGCCGTCAGCAGCGCGTCGTCGGCGCGACCTGGGTGACCGAAAAGCGCGAGGCGAAATATTTCGACGCCGAGCTCGACGCGCTCACCCGGTCGCTCGCAAAGGCGTTACCCAAGCAGCCGCAGGTGTCCTTCATCGATGCCAGCGCCGACGAGAAGCAATTGTTGCTGCGTGCTGGTGCCGACATCGATCCCGGCGGCTATTATCTGTTCGACAAGGCCGATCATCATCTCGAAGAGGTGATGCCGTCGCGGCCGAGGCTTGAGGGGGTGACTCTCGCGACGGTGAAGCCGATCACCTTCAAGGCGGCGGACGGCACGACGATCCCGGGTTACCTGACGCTGCCGCCCGGTAGCACCGGCAAGAACCTGCCCGCCATCGTTATGCCGCACGGCGGCCCGGCGGCGCGCGACGAATGGGGTTTCGACTGGCTCGCCCAGTTTTTCGCGGCGAAGGGCTATGCCGTGCTCCAGCCCAACTTCCGCGGGTCGGCGGGCTATGGCGACGCCTGGTTCCAGAAGAATGGTTTCCAGTCGTGGCGCACCGCGATCGGCGATGTCGACGACGGCGGGCGCTGGCTGCTCAGTCAGGGGATCGCCGCGCCGGGCAAGCTGGCGATCGTCGGCTGGTCGTATGGCGGCTATGCGGCGCTGCAATCGTCGGTGCTCGACTCGGATGTGTTCAAGGCGATCATCGCGATCGCGCCGGTCACCGATCTCGAACAGCTTCGCAACGAATCGCGATTCTTCACGAATTTCCCGCTCGTTGATCGTCAGATCGGCTCGGGCCCGCATGTTCGCGTCGGATCGCCGGCCAAGAATGTCGACAAGATCAAGGCGCCGGTGCTGATGTTCCACGGTGATCTCGATCGCAACGTCAACATCGAGCAATCGCGGTTGATGGAAGGGCGCCTGAAAGGTGCGGGCAAGAGCGTCGAGCTGGTAGAATACAAGGGTCTGGATCATCAACTCGACGACAGCGCGGTGCGTGCCGAGATGCTCGACAAGTCGGACGCGTTTTTGCGGCACGCGATGGGGTTGTAGACGCAAGAAGGGCGGCCCATTGCGGGGCCGCCCTTTCGTTTCGATGCGCGACCCGGCAAAGCCGGGTCGTCGGACCTTGCCTGAGCAAGGCCGGCCGCTCGCGTTGAGGATTCGCCGGATTTAGCTCGCGCTAAATCCAGGCGTCAACGCGAGTAAAACTCGACCACCAGGTTCGGCTCCATCTTCACCGGATAGGGCACTTCGTCGAGCGTCGGTACGCGTGTGAAGGTCACTTTCGCCGTCCCGTCGGGGGCGACGTAATCGGGGATTTCGCGCTCGGCCAGGCTTTGCGCCTCCATCACCAGCGCCATATCGGTCGCCTTCTTGCCCAGCGTGATCTCGTCACCGATGAAGCAGCGGCGCGACGCGATGTTGCACTTGGTGCCGTTGACCCGGATGTGACCGTGGCTGACGAGCTGGCGCGCCGCAAACACCGTCGGCGCGAATTTCGCGCGATACACGATCATGTCGAGGCGCTGTTCGAGCAGGCCGATCAGATTCTGGCTGGTGTCGCCCTTCATCCGCGCGGCTTCGGTGTAGCAGGCACGGAACTGTTTTTCGGTGACGTCGCCGTAATAGCCCTTCAGCTTCTGCTTGGCGCGAAGCTGAATGCCGAAATCGGATACCTTGCCCTTGCGGCGCTGGCCGTGCTGGCCGGGGCCGTATTCGCGCTTGTTGACCGGGCTTTTCGGGCGACCCCAGATGTTCTCGCCCATCCGGCGGTCGAGCTTGTACTTGGCGCTTGCACGCTTCGACATATCAATTCCTTGCAATTACGAACGACGTTGCTTCCGGTATCGCGCTACTTGCTCATTGCTGAGGGCAGGCCGCCTGCTTCACCGGAGTGCAGGGGCATTGCGAAGCGGCGCGCCTAGACGCAGGGGGCATCTGAGTCAAGCTGGACAGCCGCGTCGCGTCCCGTCAGAGCGCCGTCATGACGATCCTTTCCGGCCCCGAGTGCAAGACCATGGCGGAGGTGCGCGCCGGCGTCGACCAAGTCGATCGCGAGATGATCGCGCTGCTGGCCCGCCGCTTCGCGTACATGGACGCCGCCGCGCGCATCAAGCCCGAGCGCGGGCATGTCCGCGACGAAACGCGCAAGGCCGCGGTGATCGCCAACGTGCGTGCCGCCGCGAAAACCTCGGGTCTGCCCGGCGACGCGATCGCCGAATTGTGGGATCGGCTGGTCGAGGCATCGATCGCTTACGAACTCGTCGAATTCGATACGCGGGTAACCGCTTCCTAACGCGTCCGGGCGCATGGCGACGGGATCGTTTCCCGGAGCCGCCATGCGCCTGCCTCTCATTGCCCCACAGCCACCCCGGTTGAGCGAACTCGGCGACGCGCTGCGCCGGGTCGAGGCGTCGGGCATCTATTCGAACAACGGTCCCGAAGCGCGCGCGTTCGAAGCCGAGGCCACCGCGCAATTGTTCGACGGCAAGGGCGCTTGCCTGGCGGTCAACAACGCCACATGCGGGCTGATGATCGCGATCCGCGATGCCGTCGGTGAGCCGAACGGACGTCTCGCGCTGATGCCCGCGCTGACCTTCGCAGCCACCGCCGAAGCCGCGCATTGGGCCGGGCTCACGCCGCTGATCTGCGACATCGATTCCGTGGATTGGACCGCGAGCGCCGCCGAAGAGGAACGCCTGCTGCGCGAGCGCGGCGACACCATCGCGGTGATCCTGCCCTACGCCACCTTCGGCTACGCCATCGATCTCGATCGCTACAAATGGTTGTCGCAGCGGTTCGGCGTCGCAGTGGTGATCGACGCCGCCGCCTCGCTCGGCACCGCCGATGCGAACGGCCGCGGCTTCGGGGCGGGTGCGCCGTTCCCGATCGTCTTCTCGATGCACGCGACCAAACCGTTCGCGACCTCCGAGGGCGGCCTGATCCATTGCGGCGACGCCGCGACGATCGAGCGGCTCCGCGCGATGGCCAATTTCGGCTTCGGCGCGCCGCGCACCGCGACGCTCCCCGGCCTCAACGCCAAGCTTCCAGAAGTGCTCGCGGTGATGGCGCGCGCCAAGCTCGACGGATTCGATGCGGTCAGCGATCGTCGGCAGGCGGTGGCGGACGCCTATCGTGAGGCCGCGGGCGATCGCTACGCGCTCCAGCCCGCACCCATCGGACGACAGGCGATGGGGTTCCAGCCTATCGTCCTGCCCCAGCGTCTCGCGTCACACCGAGACGCGATCGGCGCCGCGCTCGATGCGGAGGGTGTTGGCAACGGACGGTATTTCAGCCCGCATCTCGGAGAACATCCGTGGATCCGCGACATCTCGATGATCGAGGCGACCCCGGTTGCGGATCGTATCGCGGGCGCGATGATGACGTTGCCGCTCAGCGACGCGATGATCGCAGTGGACGCATGCGACGCCATCGCTGCGCTCGACCGCGCCTGCGCCTCGGTCGCCGCGCGCAAGGCCCCGGCGCAACCGCGCGCCTCGGTCGATCACACATTGATCGTCGGCGGTGGCCCCGCCGGCACCGCGATGTTGACCGCCGCGAGCAAGGCGGGCCGTCTCGCCGATCTCGCCCGCGCCGGCCTGACCATCGTCGAGCGCGACGGCGCGATCGGCGGCGGGCGTCTCGGCCGCTATGCGATCACCAGCGATTCGACCGCGCAAACCTTCCTCACCGCGGTCGAAAACAACCCGCACCCCGAGATCGCCGCGTTGACCGCACATCCTGCGGCGAAATCTGTCGCACGATACAGGGATGCGCTCGGCGTTCCTCTCGTCGAAGCGGGGCCGTTGCTCCGCGCCACGGGCGACCGCCTCGCCGACATCATCGCCGCCAACGGCGGACAGGTGCTGACCGGCCATGAGGTCGTCTCGGCACGGCGGGGGGGTGACGGTCTGTGGCACGTCCGCCTGCGCTGCCTGAACGACGGCACCGAGCGCACCCGGATCGCTCACAATCTCGTTGTCGCGACCGGCGGACATCAGCCGTTAGATCGCCTCGCGGCTCAGGTGGTCGCCGGCGAAAGCCTCGTCGCGCAGGCCGGCGATCGCCTCGTCCAGTCCGACGAAGTCCTCGCGGTCGGCGGGTTCGAGAAAGTCGCCGATCTTTTGTCGAGCAAGCGCGCGCCGAGGATCGCGGTGATCGGCGGATCGACGAGCGCGCTGACCACCATTGCGTTGCTGCTCAAGAGCCGCCCGGCGCTGCCGCTCGGCGCGAATGCTATCACGCTTCTCCACCGCCGCCCGATCCGGCCCTTCTACCCGTCGGTCGAGGCGGCGCGTGTCGAAGGTTTCACCGATTTCGGTCCCGAGGACATCTGCCCGGTTTCAGGCTTCGTCTATCGGCTCGCCGGCTTCCGGCTCGAAGCGCGCGATCTCGTGCTTCGGATGCTCGAAATCGACGGCCGCGTTCCCGATCCGCGGATCAGGCTCCACCGTGTCGGCAACGACGATGCGGCAGCGCGCGCGATCCTCGCCGAAGCCGATCTCGTCATCGCCGCGCTCGGTTATCGCCCACGCGCGCTGACGCTCGAAGCTGCCGATGGCGCGCCGCTCTCGCTCGCCGCCGATACGGGCCGCCCGATGGTCGATCCGCATTGCCGGATCGTCGGTGCGGACGGCGCCGCGATCCCCGGCCTTTATGGCATCGGTCTCGCCGCAGGCTTCGTGCCGTGGGGCAAGCTCGGCGGTGAAGCGAGCTTCAGCGGGCAGGCCAACGGGTTGTGGCTGTGGCAGAACGACGTCGGTATGATGATCGTCGATCAATTGCTCGGGACCGCCGCCCGTATCGCGGCATGACCAGCCCCACCATCAGCGTCGTGATGGCCGCCTACAACGGCGCCGCGCTGGTGCGGGAAACGCTGGCGAGCCTCGTCGCGCAGACCTTCACCGATTTCGAGATCATCGTCGTCGACGACAAATCGACCGACGATACGCTGGCGGTCCTCCGCGCCTGGGACGATCCTCGTCTCACCGTGATCGCGGCGGAGGAGAATGGCGGTCCGGTCCGCGCGCGCAACCGCGCGGTCGCGGCGGCGCGCGGTCGCTATATCGCCGCGCTCGACCAGGACGATCTTTGCCGGCCCGAACGGTTCGCGAAACAGGTCGCCTATCTCGAGGCCAATCCCGGCACCGTCCTGCTCGGCACCGCCGCGGTCTTCCTCGAAGACGGCGTGATCGGCCCATCCACCTATGCGCCGCACACGACGCCCGGCCTGACACGCTGGCTGCTTCAGATCGAAAACCCGCTCGTCTGGTCCTCGGTGATGCTGCGCGCCGATGTCGCGCGCGGGCTCGATCCGTTCACACGGCACGACATTCTCTTCGCCGAGGATTTCGATCTGTACCACCGCCTCTCGCGGCGCGGCGCGATCGCGCGGCTCGACGAGGAACTGCTGGTCTATCGCGTCCACGCCGGCGGCGCATCTCAGCGTTACGAGGCGATCATGGAGGCGAGCGCGAAACGCGTGCTGACCGAAGCCTATGCTGCTGCGCTGGGCGAGAATGCGTCATCCGCCGCGGGGCTGGTCGTCGATCACATGATGCGCCGCAAACCCGTCCCCGATCGTGCGACCTTGGCGCAACTCGGCGGCTATCTTGTCCGGTTGCAGGACGCGCATTATTGCGACGGCTGCACGCAGGCCGACTCGCGCCTGATCCACTGGGAAACCGCACGGCGTTGGGCGAAGGTGGCGCGCGCCAGCCTGCGCGCGGGGACGATCACGCTCGCCGACGCGATCGCGGTGCGCCCGCCGCATATGGGGCTGGGCCATGCCGGGATGGATGAGTTGCTCTGGTCGCGACTGATTGGCCGCGTCCGCGCCGCGAAGCGCGCGCGTCAGACCTTCGCGGCGTAGATCATTCGTCCCGGCCCGAGTCGATCGAACAATTTCGCCAGATCCTGTTCGCCGACCGCGAAACACCCCTGGCTGCGCCCGAGCATCCCGTGTTTGGAGATCATATCGGCATTGGCATACCAGGCGCCGTGGACGACGATCGCGCGCGACAGGGCGTTATTATTGGTAGAGTCGAGTCCGATCAGCCGCTGCGACCGGCCATGCTTGCCGACGTAATAATCGGAGGTGAGGAAAGCGCCCTCGCTCGAGGCGTTCGACCCGTCTTCGTTCGAGAAACGCTTCAACCAGCCGGTGTGCGAAGGATCGGAACCGCTGCCGTGCGCGACGAGCAGCGACACGCTGCGCCCGTTGGTCAAGTTGAGCAAATGGATGCGCGGTTGCGACGAAGGTGCCGCGAAATCGACGATCGCGATCCGGTCGCGGTGCGGAATGTTGCGCGCGTGCGCATCGAGCGACGCCAGCGCGCGGCGCAGCAGCGGTGGGCGGACAACGCGTGGCGACGTGATCGGCTTCGCCGCAACGGTACGATAAACCGGCAAGGGTGCGGGATCGGGCGCGATTCGCGGCGCAGGTTGCTGGACGATGTGCTTGACCCTCGCCGACAGCATCTGCGGTACGACCAGCGTTCCCGCAAACAGTCCGCCGTTCTTGAGCAAAGCGCGGCGAGTATGCGCCGCGTCGCGCGTATGATCCATGAAACCGAAAACCCCAAAATCGTCCCGCTGGATCGCCCTATGGACCAGTTCTTCTGAATTTTCTCCTTCTTTTGCTGTTGGTTGCGCTGAAAATGCCACCATCCGCCGCTTGACGGCCACGGTTCATCGCGAAGCGGCCCGCGGTACCAAATGGTAATTTTCGCGTTAGGCGAGTAGAGAAGCGGAGAAGTCTGGTCGGAGTCGTTCGGGGAAACAACGATGCTGAAAATTGCCACGATCGCGACGTCCGTTGCCGCGATTCTCGCCTCCGCCGCCCCCGCGTGGGCGAAGGCGGCGGAAGCGACGAGCGTGATGTCGCTGGTCCAGTCACCAGCCACATTGTCGCCCGGTCGATATGTCTGGGAAGACGATGCATCGCTCGGCCCGGTCGGCATCCTGATCAGCATCCCCGAGCAGCGCGCCTACGTCTATCGCGGCCGGACGATCGTCGCGGTTTCGTCGGTCTCGACCGGCAAGGGCAGCAAGCCGACCCCGACCGGCGTGTTCACGATCCTCCAGAAGGCGGAGGTGCACCGTTCCAGCCTCTACAATTCGGCGTCGATGCCGTACATGCAGCGGCTGACCTGGGGCGGGGTGGCGATGCACGCGGGACATAACCCGGGCTTTCCCGCGTCGCACGGCTGCATTCGCCTGCCGAGCGCCTTTGCCAAGCAACTCTACCAGGCGACCGAGAAGGGCGCGACCGTCGAGATCGTAAATACCCCCGTTTTTGGAGGCGCGCCCGCCCCGATGCCGGCACCGATGAATGACGCGCCGGTTATCGCCGTGGCAAACCTCGATACGCCGGAGATGCTCGACACGTCCCTCGCCAGTCGTTGATCGCGCTCCCGTTCACGCGCCTTGTCGGCGCGCGTCAGCGAAACGGCGCGTTCAGCCGGACAATCGTGTAGTTGAGCCACGAGGCGAAGCTGACCCACAGCAGGTAGGGCAAGATCATCAGGCTGGCGGTCTGCGAGATCGGCCATAGCCCGATCACCAGCGCCACCAGCGAAGCCCAGAGGAACACCACCTCGATCATCGCCCAATCGGGCCGTCGCGCGCGGAAGAAGAGCGGGCTCCACAACAGGTGGCACACCGCATTGGTCGCGAACAGGATGACGACGCTGGTCCGCGTCGCCGCATCGGGCGCGGCATTCCACGCGATCACCGCCGACCATGCCGCGAGCCCCAGGATGACGGTCCACGCCGGGCCGAACAGCCAGTCGGGCGGCTGCCACGACGGCTTGCGCAGGTTTTTATACCACGCGCCGATCGGCGTCATCAGTCCGCCGAACCCGCCGAGAAAGACCGCGGTTCCCGCGGCAACGATGACAGGGGTCGAGATCAGTGGCGTCGTCCTGCTTGTGGAGTGTCCAACGCGTGTTACAGGTTCGGGATGCGCGTGTCCTTCCCCTTTTCCGCGATCGTCGGCCAGGACGAGATGAAACTGGCGCTGCTGATCGCCGCGGTCGATGCGCGGATCGGCGGAGTGATGGTGTTCGGCGATCGCGGCACGGGCAAATCGACCGCGGTGCGCGCGCTCGCCGCACTGCTGCCGCCGATCGCGGCCACCGACGCGGGCTATCAGGACGGGGCGCCGCGCAAGGGCCCAAAGAACCAGAAAGTCCAGGTGCCGTTCGTCGATCTGCCGCTCGGTGCGACCGAGGATCGCGTGGTCGGCGCGCTCGATCTCGAACGCGCGTTGGGCGCGGGGGTGAAGGCGTTCGAGCCGGGGCTGCTCGCGCGAGCCAATGGCGGATTTCTCTACATCGACGAGGTCAATCTGCTCGAGGACCATATCGTCGATCTGCTGCTCGACGTGGCGGCTTCGGGTGAGAATGTGGTCGAGCGCGAGGGGCTGAGCGTGCGGCACCCGGCGCGCTTCGTGCTGGTCGGCAGCGGCAATCCCGAGGAGGGCGAACTGCGTCCGCAATTGCTCGACCGGTTCGGGCTGTCGGTCGAAGTGCGGACGCCGCAGGATTTGAAGCAGCGCGTCGAAATCCTGAAACGTTGCGATGCGTTCGAGCGCGAGCCTGTGGCCTTTGCCGAAACCTGGCGGCGGGCCGAGCGCAAGACTTTGCGGCGTATCGCCAGGGGTCGGGGCGCGCTTGCCGGTGTCGTCATGCCAGACGAGGTGCTGGCGTTCGCCTCGCGGCTGTGCATCGCGGTCGGGGCGGATGGATTGCGCGGCGAACTCACGTTGATGCGATCGGCGCGCGCGTTGGCGGCGCTCGATGGCGACGCTGTCGTGAGCGCGGACCACATCGGTCGGGTCGCGCCGATGGCGCTGCGCCACCGCCTGCGCCGCAACGTGCTCGACGAAACCGGCTCGACCGTCCGGATCGAACGCGCGTTGGAGGACCTTACCCAGAAAGACATGGTGGCGTGACCGCGCCGGGCGACATCGCGCCCGATCCCTTCGAGGACGCGTTGATCGCCGCGCGACTGTGCGCGATCGATCCGGGGCTTGGTGGTCTGATCCTGCGGGGCGGTGGCGAGTTGCGCGATGCGGTGATCGCCGAATTGCGCAGCGGCTTGCCCGAGGCCGCATCGGTCCGGCGGATTCCGTCGCATATCGATGACGACCGTCTCCTCGGCGGAATCGATCTGACTGCGACGCTGGCGCGCGGCGCGGCGGTGTCGCGCGTAGGGCTGCTCGCCGAGGCCGATGGCGGCGTCGTGGTCTTGCCGATGGCGGAGCGCTTGTCCGATGCGACCGCGGGGCGGATCGCGGCGGTGATCGATACCGGCGAGGTCGTGGTCGAACGCGATGGCGTCGCGCTGCGCGCGGATGCGCGTTTCGCGTTGGTCGCGCTCGACGATGGCATCGAACCGGATGAGCGCGTGCCCGCGGCACTGGCCGAGCGGGTCGCGTTTTGGGTGGACCTCGCGGATTGCCGCAGACCGACGACATGTGTCCCCGCGAAGGCGGGGACACAGACTGGGCTTCCGCCTTTGCGGGAGCACGAAGACCGGGGAACCGACTCGGCAATTGTCGAGCCGATTGTCGCGACCACAGCCGCCCTCGGCATCGATTCGGCCCGGGGCCCGCTTTTCGCACTTCGCGCCGCCCGCGCATCCGCCCGACTGGCCGGACGTAGCACCATCGCCGATGAAGACCTCTCTCTAGCCGCGCGCCTCGTCCTCGCTCCACGCGCGACACGAATACCGGTGGCCGCAGAAGAGTCGCAGTCCGAAACTCCACCCCCGCCGCCACCCGATACCGACAGCGGCGAGGAAGAACGCGGCGAGCCCGGACCGCTCGAAGACATCGTCCTCGCCGCCGCATTGGCGGCGCTACCCAAAGACGTGCTCGCTAGGATCGCCGCGGGTGGCAATCGTCGGAGCCCCGCAACCCGAACGAGTGGCGCGGGTGAGCGGCGGAAATCGGCGGCGCGCGGCCGGCCGATGGGCGCGCGCGCCGGAACGCCGGGTGGCGGGTTGCGGCTGAGCCTGATCGACACGCTGCGCGCCGCCGCGCCATGGCAGAAGCTGCGTGGCGGCGACTCGCGCATAAAAATCCGTCGTAACGACCTGCGTATTCGCCGGTTCGAAGCGCGCGCCGAGGCGGTGACGATCTTCGCGGTCGATGCGTCGGGATCGTCTGCCTTGGCCCGGCTCGCCGAGGCTAAGGGTGCGGTCGAACTGCTGCTCGCCGAGGCGTATGTGAAGCGCGCGCAGGTCGCGCTGGTCGCGTTTCGCGGCACCGCGGCGGAGTTGCTGCTGCCGCCGACGCGGTCGCTGGCGCGGGCCCGGCGTTCGCTGGCGGAATTGCCGGGAGGTGGCGGCACGCCATTGGCGGCGGGGCTGAACGCCGCGCGCGATCTCGCCGAGGCGGCGCGCGCGCGCGGACGAACCCCGTTCGTCGTCGTGCTCACTGACGGCCGCGCCAACATCGCCGCCGATGGCAGCGCGGTGCGCAAGACCGCCGAAGCCGACGCCCAAGCCGCCGCCAAGGCGATCGGTGCGGCGGGGATCGCGTCGGCGTTCGTCGATATCTCCGCGAGACCGCGCGCCGAGGGCGCTGCGCTCGCGGCGGCGATGCGCGCGCGATACCTGCCGCTGCCCCGTGCCGACGCCGCGGCGATGCACGCCGCAGTCAGTGCCGTGCAGCGCGGATGAACAACGCGCCACGCTGGGATGTCGAGGGGCGCGACTGGCCGAATCGCGCGCACAGCCGCTTCGTCGATACCGGGCGCATGCGCTGGCACGTTCAGGTGATGGGCCCAGAAGACAAACGCGCGCCCGTCATGCTGCTGCTCCACGGCACTGGCGCGGCGACGCATAGCTGGCGCGCGCTGACACCGTTGCTGGCCGAGCATTTTACGATTGTCGCGCCCGATTTGCCGGGGCATGGTTTTACTGTTGGGCGTCCGGCCGGCGGATTGTCGATGCCGGCGATGGCGCGCGCCGTCGCCGATCTGCTCCGAACGTTGAAGATCGAACCTGACATCATCGTTGGCCATTCGGCGGGCGCGGCGATCGCGATCCGGATGGCGATCGACGGACTTGCCGCACCGCGCGCGATCGTCGGCCTCGATGCCGCGTTGCTGCCGTTTCCGGGGCTGGCCGCGAAGCTGTTCCCGTCGTTGGCGCGGCTCCTGTTCGTCAATCCGCTGGCGCCGCATTTCTTCGCGCGGCTCGGGCGGACCAAGGGCGAGACCGCGCGGTTCCTGCACCGCAGTACCGGATCACGGATCGATGCCGAGGGAATTGCTTGCTATGAGCGACTGTTCTCGACTCCGGCGCATTGCGCGGGAGCGATTACGATGATGGCCGATTGGGATCTTGCATCGCTGAAGCGCGATCTGCCGCGGCTGACAACGCCGCTGCTGCTCGTCCACGGCGAAGACGACACTGCGATTCCGTTGGCGACCGCACGCGACGCGGCGGCGTTGGTCGGGGACGGGCGGCTGATAACGCTGCCGGACCTCGGTCACCTCGCGCACGAAGAGCGGCCCGACGAGGTCGCGGCGATCATCGCGCAATTTGTGGGAGAGCATTGATGTCCGACCATGTTTTCGGCATCCTCGATATGGCGATCGTCGGGGTCGCTGTGCTGGGGCTTGCGATCTGGCAGCTCGTGTCGATCAATCGCGAGGTCGCCAAGGACAAGAAGCCACCGCCCGACCCGCCGGAGGTTTGACCGCGCGACGATGGACCACAAATATTATAGCATCGTCGAGATCGTCTTCACCCATATTATCGTTCTGAGCCTCGCGATCTGGCAACTCGTGTCGATCAATCGCGAGATCGCGAGCGACCGCAAGGCGAGTTCACCAAAAGGCTCTGGGCATCCGGTAGGGGAGCATCGACTGGACGATCGGTGAGCGAAAACGCCCGAGCGACAGGCTTTCGTGCACCGCCTGAACGTCCTCGCCGAACAGCCGCGTCGCAAGTGCCGATCGCGCATAGAAGGGCGCATCGATCCAGGTCTTGATCACGCGCGGGGTGGACCCTGCATCGGCGCGGGTCGCGCGCTTCACCAGCCAGCCGGTGCGCGGCAGTTTCGCCGGCGCGGGCTGGACGACATCGTGCCAGCGCCCTTGCGAATCGAACTTCAGCGCGAGATCGAACGGCGTCCCGTCGCGGCGCGTGCCTTCGTAGAGCACCGCGACGTCGTTCTTCAGGTGCGCGCGCGACCAATGCCAGTCGTTGAAACCCGCATCGAGCGCTTCGTCGCCGAAGTTCGAATCGAAATAGCCGTCCCCCGACCAGCGCACCCCCGGATGCGTCATCTCGACTTCGACACGCGCGCGCGGCGCGACCGGATGCCAGCGGTGCCGCCCCGCCGGGTCGAGCGCGAAGGCGGTCGTCCCGATCATCTCGGGCGTTACACGCACCTTGCCGCGCACCTTGTACGGTAGTGGCGCGGAAATCTCGGCGATGTCGATCACCAAGGTATCGCCGTCCCAGCTAAGCGCGCTTGGCCCAACCGCGAAATGATCGGCATCGCGCGAAACGCGCGCGGCGCCCCGTTCGGTCATCGCCCAGGCACTCGCGCGGGGTCCGGTCAGCGAGACATTGATCGCGCAATGGTTGTCGGGCCGCCCACGCCCGCTCAACTTGTAATAGGGCGAGAACACGCTGCCGATGAAGGCGATGATCGTCAGCCCGTAGGCACCGTCCGCGCTGGTCGCGTCGATATACCACCAGGCATAGCCGCCGGGGTCGACCGCGACGTCGAAGCGCGGTCCCTGAGCAGGCATTCGACGGCTAGCCGGCCGGAAAACGCCGCCATCGGGACGCCCGCGCCGGGGTGGGTGCTCCCGCCCGCGCAATAGAGCCCAGGGATCCGCGTCCGGCTGCCCTGCCGGCGGAAGGAGGCCGCCCACCCGTGCGAGGCCGGTCCATAAAGGGCTCCACCCGTCGAGGGAAACATCGCTTCGAAGTCGCGCGGCGTCGTCAGCACCGCCCCCGGTCCCAGATCGAGCGAAAGCCCCGCCCGCGAAACGCCTGCCAGCATCCGCTGTGTGCATGTGTCGATCTCCGCTGGAGTGAAACTGGCGCCGTCGCCGTTGGCGGGCGCGTTGACGATGATCTGGAGGCGCTCTCGTGTGTCGGCTGCGCCGGAGCGGGCCGGTGCGGCAACACCATCAAAAGCGTCGCGATCCTGCGCGCAGACATAGACGCTGGGCGAGTCGGCGAGGCGACCGGTGGCAAGTGCGGCGAATTCGGCCGGGTAATCGTCCGAGAAGAAAACGTTGTGATGCGCGAGCGGGAAGCCGTTCGCGACCGCTTTTGCGGTCCAGACCATCGCACCGAGCGAGCGTCGTTCAGGCGGAACCGGGGACACCGCGCGTTTTACCGCCGCGCCAAACCGACCTGCGCCGATGGCTGCAGGGTCTGCGTTGCACACCAGGGATTGCGCAGCGAGTCGCTCGCCGCTTTGAAGCAAGACGCCGGTCGCTCGCCCGCGTTCGACCACGATCTCACGCACCGGCGCGATCGTAGCGGAAGCGCGCCCCGTTCTTCCGCCCGAGCGCCTCCAGCTCCTCCGCGAGCCGGTGCATCCCGCCGTCGATCAGCCACACCCCGCTCGCCTCGACATGCGCGATCAGCATCAGCGTCGCGGGGCATTGGAAGGGTGAAGAACCGCAATAGGTCGCGTAACGCCCGAACAATTGTCGCAGGCGCGGATCGCTGAAGTAATTACCAAGCGCGCGCCACATCGACGTGTAGGCGCGTAGGTTCATGTAATCGGCGAACCCACGCGCGCCCATCCGCCAGCCGAGCGTGATCGGATCGGTCTTGGTGTCGCGCAAAAACGGCCGATCGAGCGCATCGAACAGTCGCTTCGCCTCGGCCCGAAACGCGCGATAGCCACGGGCCTCCGCCGCACCCGCGAAATCGCCGATCGCCGCCTCGCTCGCCGCCGGGTCCCCGAATAGATCGAGTCGCATATCGCTCCATGCATGTCGCGCCAACGTCGTGGCGGGGTGCATCGTCAGATGGGCGTCGAGCGAGTCGCCGCACTCATCGAAAACCTCCTCGAACACGCCACGCATCGTGAAGACCGTTGGCCCGCCGTCGATCGCGGCGCCATCGACCGTCACCGCGCGCAACTTGCCGCCCGGTCCCGCCGCCGCCTCGACGACGGTCACGTCGCAGCCGCGCGCGGCGAGCAGCGCGGCACTGACCAACCCGCCGACTCCCGCTCCGATCACGATCATGCGCTCGTCCGGCACGATGATGCTCCCCATCGATTGACGCGATGCTATCATCTGTCCACACGACTGGACACATGGTTTCGTCCAGCAACGACGATTTCGGATGGAAAGGCCGTTGGCTGGCGTGGCGCAACCGCGTGCTCGCTTCGCCGCGGTTCCAGCGGTTCGCGGTGCGGTTCCCCCTGACACGACCGGTTGCGCGAAGGCGGGCGCGGACATTGTTCGATCTCGTCGCGGGTTTCACCTATTCGCAGGTGCTCGCGGCGTGCGTGTCGACGGGGCTGCTCGATCTTCTCGCCGATGGTCCGCTGGCTCTCGATGGTGTCGCCGCGCGAACCGACCTGCCCTTGATGGGGGCCGAGCGTCTGTTGCGCGCCGCCGCCGCGCTCGATCTCGTCGAGCCGATCGGGTCGGCATGGACGCTCGGCAGCGCGGGGGCCGCCTTGCGCGGCAATCGCGGCATCGCCGAGATGGTGGCGCACCACGGCCTTCTCTACGCGGACCTGGCCGATCCGGTCGCGCTGCTGCGGCGCGGCGGCGGCGGTGGCGCGCTGTCGGGCTTGTGGAGCTATGCCGAGTCGGCGGGGCAGGGGGACGGTGAAGCGGTCGCGGCCTATTCGGCGCTAATGGCGGCGTCGCAGCCACTGATCGCGGAGCAGGCGATCGACGCCTATGATTTCCGCCGCCACCGCAGCATCCTCGACGTTGGGGGTGGGGAGGGGGCCTTCATCGCGACGCTGGGCGCGCGCGTGCCCACGCTGGAATTGGCGCTGTTCGACTTGCCCGCCGTGGGAGACCGCGCGCGGCAGCGACTCGCGGCGGCGGGATTGTCGTCCCGCAGCCAAATTCACGGTGGCAACTTCCTCACCGACCCACTGCCGCCCGGCCATGACATCGTCTCAGTGATCCGCGTCCTCCACGATCACGACGATGCCCCCGCGCTGCAATTGCTGCGCAGCATCCATGCGGCGCTGCCGCCCGGCGGCACGCTGTTCATCGCCGAGCCGATGGCGCAGACTCCAGGCGCGGAGCCCGCCGGCGACGCCTATTTCGGCTTCTATCTGCTGGCGATGGGTTCGGGGCGGCCGCGCCGCCCGGACGAGATTGCGACGATGCTGCGCGACGCCGGGTTTGCGCGCTCGCGGCTGCTACCAACCGCGATGCCGCTCACGACCCGGGCGATCGTCGCGATGCGATGACACAATTGTCCAATTCAGTTGACAACATAATGTGTCCAGATAGAGTTACATTCGTGACGAGGCTCATACGGAGCGTCGCGCCGCAGGGGATTGCCGTATGGACGCAGTGGCGGTCATATTGGAGGCGCCGGAAAGGCTCTCTCTGAGGTCGCTTGCGCTCAATCCGATGACCTCCGGCGACGTCCGGGTCGAGATCGACTGGAGCGGCGTCTCCTCGGGCACCGAGAAATTGTTGTGGACCGGCCGGATGCCGAGCTTTCCCGGCATGGGCTATCCGCTCGTCCCCGGCTACGAATCGGTCGGTCGCATCGTCGATGCGGGGGCAGAGGCGCGCGAACGGATCGGCGAATGGGTCTTCGTGCCAGGCGCGAATTGCTATCGCGATGCGCGTGGCCTGTTCGGCGGTACGGCACGGACCGTGATCCTGCCCGCGGCGCGCGCGGTGCCGATCGACGAGTCGCTTGGCCGTGACGGCATCCTGACGGCGCTCGCCGCAACCGCGCATCACGCGATCGCGGGCGGCGCGGCTCCTGAGTTGATCGTCGGCCACGGAATCCTCGGCCGACTGCTCGCGCGGCTGACGATCGCCTGCGGTTCGCTGGCGCCAACGGTTTGGGAAACCAACCCGGCGCGGCAGGACGGCGCGGGCTATGCCGTCGTCGATCCTGCAAACGACGAACGCCGCGACTATCGCACGATCTGCGACGCGAGTGGGGCGGCGGACGCGCTCGACACGCTGATCCCGCGACTCGCCAAGGGCGGCGAGATCGTCCTCGCCGGCTTCTACGATCGCCTGTCCTTCGCCTTTCCGCCCGCGTTCATGCGTGAGGCGCGGTTGCGGATCGCCGCCGAATTCACCCCTGACGACGTCGCGTCGGTCAAGGCATCGATGGAAACCGGCGCGCTGATGCTCGACGGCCTCATCAGCCATGCGCGTCCCGCGAGCGAGGCGACCGATGCCTATCCGCAAGCCTTTTCCGACCCCGATTGCCTCAAGATGGTCCTCGACTGGAGACAGATGTGAGCATGTTCGATCCAGGCGAACTGCGCGAAGAAGCGAGCCATGAGCCCGATCCCGTACCGACCGGGCCGGTAACCAAGGAAACGCAGATCATCGCGATCTATGGCAAGGGCGGCAGCGGCAAGTCGTTTGCGCTGGCGAACCTCAGCTACATGATGGCGCAACAGGGCAAGCGCGTGCTGCTGATCGGCTGCGATCCCAAGAGCGACACGACCAGCCTTTTGTTCGGTGGCAAATCGACCCCGACGATCATCGAAACCTCGTCCAAGAAAAAGCTCGCCGGTGAAGAGATCGGCATCGAGGACGTCTGCTTCCAGCGCGACGGCGTGTTCGCGATGGAATTGGGCGGGCCGGAGGTCGGTCGCGGCTGCGGCGGGCGCGGCATCATCCACGGCTTCGAGACGCTGGAGAAGCTCGGCTTCCACGAATGGGGCTTCGATTATGTCCTGCTCGATTTCCTCGGTGACGTGGTGTGTGGCGGCTTCGGCCTGCCGATCGCGCGCGACATGTGCCAGAAGGTGATCGTCGTCGCCTCGAACGATTTGCAATCGCTCTACGTCGCCAACAACGTCTGCAAGGCGGTCGAATATTTCCGCAAGATGGGCGGCAATGTCGGCGTCGCGGGAATGATCCTCAACAAGGACGACGGCACCGGCGAAGCGAATGCGTTCGCCGAAGCCGTCGGCATTCCGGTGCTGACCGCGATTCCTGCGAACGAGGACATTCGCAAGAAGAGTGCGAACTATCAGATCATCGGCAAGCCCGGCGGGCAATGGGCGAGCCTGTTCGAGGAACTGGCGGTCAACGTCGCCGAAGCCCCGCCGTTGCGCCCGACGCCGCTCGATCAGGACGGGCTGCTCAACCTGTTCAGCGCGGATGTGACCGGGGCTGACTTTACGCTCCGTCCCGCGTCGCAGGCCGACATGCGCGGCAAGGAATATGTCGCCAAGCCCAGTCTCGAAGTCGTGTACGACGCGGTCTGATCGTGGAGGTCGCCACCCTTTCCCCCAAGGTCGAACGTGGCCGCGACCGGATCGATTTGGCGGCCCCGTCGGTCAATGGGCCGGTCGAGGGTGGCTGCGCGTCGAAGGACACGATGCGCGAGGCGGCGGTTACCGCCGGCAAATCCGAAATCCTCGATCGTTACGCGGCGGACTATCCCAAAGGCCCGCACGATCAGCCGCAATCGATGTGCCCCGCGTTCGGCAGCCTGCGCGTGGGCCTAAGGATGCGCCGCACCGCGACCGTCCTCTCGGGTTCGGCCTGCTGCGTATATGGCCTGACCTTCACCAGCCATTTCTACGGCGCGAAGCGCAGCGTCGGCTACGTCCCGTTCTCCTCCGAGACCCTCGTCACGGGTAAGTTGTTCGAGGATATCAAGGAAGCCGTCGAAGGCCTCGCCGATCCCGAACTCTACGACACCATCATCGTCACCAACCTCTGCGTCCCGACCGCGTCGGGCGTGCCGCTGCAACTGCTGCCCGACCATATCAATGGCGTCCGCGTGATCGGCATCGACGTCCCCGGCTTCGGCGTCCCGACCCACGCCGAAGCGAAGGACGTGCTCGCGGGCGCGATGCTCGCTTATGCGCGAAAGGAGGCCGAAACCGGCCCCGTCGCCGCGCCGAAGGAACGTGTTGATCGGCCGACGGTAACTCTCCTCGGCGAGATGTTCCCGGCCGACCCGCCGGGAATCGGGCTATTGCTCGAACCGTTGGGCCTTGCGGCCGGACCGGTCGTCCCGACGCGTGAGTGGCGCGAACTCTATCAGGCGCTCGATTGCGCGGTGGTCGGTGCGATCCATCCTTTCTACACCGCCAGCATCCGCGAATTCGAAGCCGCCGGGCGCACCGTCGTCGGTTCGGCGCCGGTCGGACGCGATGGTACCGCCGCGTGGCTCGACGCGATCGGCAAAGCCTGCGGCATCGCACAGGACAAGATCGACGCGTCGAAGAACAAGTTCCTGCCCGCGATTACCGCGGCGCTCGCCGCCAAGCCGATCGCGGGGCGGATCAGCGTATCGGGCTACGAAGGTTCCGAACTGCTGGTCGCGCGTTTGCTGATCGAGAGCGGTGCGGACGTGCCCTATGTCGGCACCGCCTGCCCCCGTACGATCTGGTCCGACCCCGACCGCGAATGGCTCGAAGCGCACGGCGCTCGCGTGCAATATCGCGCGAGTCTGGAACAGGACATCGCGGCGGTCGAGGAATTCGGCCCCGATCTCGCGATCGGCACCACCCCCGTCGTCCAGCACGCCAAGCAGAAGGCGATTCCTGCGCTCTATTTTACCAACCTCATCTCGGCGCGGCCGCTGATGGGGCCGGCCGGCGCGGGCAGCCTCGCGATGGTGGTCAACGCCGCGCTCGCCAACCAGCATCGTTTCGACAAAATGACCGCCTTTTTCGAGGGTGTCGGACGCGCCGAAACCGCCGGCGTCTGGGAAAAGACCCCGGTCGATCGCCCCGAATTCAAGGCCAAGTTCGCCGCCAAACGCATCGCCGCCGCGAAGGCGGAGGAGCATATCGGCACATGACCCTCATCCTCGATCATGACCGCGCGGGCGGCTATTGGGGCGCAGTCTACGCCTTCACCGCGATCAAGGGATTGCAGGTGATCATCGACGGCCCCGTCGGCTGCGAGAACCTGCCCGTGACCTCGGTGCTGCATTACACCGATGGCCTGCCGCCGCACGAACTGCCGATTGTCGTCACCGGCCTCGGCGAGCAGGAACTCGGCCGCGATGGCACCGAGGGCGCAATGAAGCGCGCCTGGGCGACGCTCGATCCCGATCTGCCCGCGGTCGTCGTCACCGGATCGATCGCCGAAATGATCGGCGGCGGCGTAACGCCCGAAGGCACCAACATCCAGCGCTTCCTCCCGCGCACGATTGACGAGGATCAGTGGCAGTCGGGCGACCGCGCGTTGACCTGGCTGTGGACGCAATTCGGGCCGAAGAAAGTGCCCGCGCTCAAGGCATTGCGCGAAGGCGAGAAGCCGCGGGTCAATATCATCGGCCCGATGTACGGCAGCTTCAACATGCCGTCTGACCTCGCCGAAATCCGCCGCCTGATCGAGGGCATAGGGGCCGAGATCAACATGGCGTTCCCGCTCGGCAGCCACCTCGCCGACGTCAAGAAACTCGCCAATGCGCAGGTCAACGTCTGCATGTACCGCGAGTTCGGGCGCGGGCTGTGCGAGGCGCTCGAACGCCCGTACCTGCAAGCGCCGATCGGGCTGGAATCGACGACATTGTTCCTGCGCAAGCTCGGCGAATTGACCGGGCTCGACCCTGAGCCCTTCATCGAACGCGAAAAGCACACCACGATCAAGCCGCTGTGGGATCTGTGGCGCTCCGTCACGCAGGATTTCTTCGGCACCGCAAGCTTCGGCATCGTCGCGACCGACACCTACGCGCGCGGCATCCGCAAATTTCTCGAAGACGACATGGGCCTGCCCTGCAACTTCGCGGTGTCGCGCTGCGCGGGCACCAAATCCGACAACCAGTCGGTCAAGGACATGATCCGCGACAATCCGCCGCTCGTCCTGTTCGGCAGCTTTAACGAGCGGATGTATATGGCCGAGGCGGGCGCGCGCGGCGTTTATATCCCCGCGAGCTTCCCCGGCGCGGTGATCCGCCGGCACACCGGCACGCCGTTCATGGGCTATGCCGGCGCGACGTACCTCGTCCAGGAAGTGTGCAACGCGCTGTTCGACGCACTTTTCCATATCCTCCCGCTCGCGGGCCAGCTCGACAAGGCCGAAGCGACCCCGGCGCGGATCGAGCGCGCGCTGATGTGGGATGACGACGCCAAGCACAATCTCGACACCGTCGTCGAGCGCGAGCCGGTGCTCGTCCGCATCTCGATGGCGAAACGCATCCGCGACGCCGCCGAACGCGCCGCCCGCCGCGCCGGCGAACCTTCCGTCACCGCCGAGCGCCTCGCGCTCGCCATCACCGAAAGCCGCGCATCGTGAGCGCGGCCCGCATTTTCCCGCGGTTTTCCGCGGGCCAAGAGATCCCCGTGGGCATCCAGCCCGCGCGGATGCCGCCGGGGAGCGCGTGTCACGCTCCTGTCCTCGTCGGGAACAACGGAGACGTGAAATGAGCGATGTAAGACATACAGACGAAAGGATGGGGCCGGGAACGTACCTGACCCCCGAAGAAGCGAAGGAATTCCACAAGCTGTTCGTGACGAGTTTCGTCATCTTCACGCTCGTGGCGGTCGGGGCACACATCCTCGTCTGGCTGTGGCGACCCTGGCTCTGACTGGAGCCGACCGACACTTCGTACCTGAATGCAAAGGAGCCACGTCATGTGGAGAATCTGGCTTATCTTCGACCCGCGCCGTGCGCTGGTCGCGTTGTTCATCTTCCTGTTCGTGCTTGCGCTGCTGATCCACTTCATCCTGCTCAGCACCGACAAGTTCAACTGGCTCGATGGCCCGCATGCTGCCGCACCGATGGCCGCCGCGGCGCCGATGGCGCCCACCGCGCCCTGACACGCGTCGGACGTCAAGATTTCGAGTGGACGGGGCTTCGGCCTCGTCCATCCCCGGCCACTCGAAAGCAATTCCTGTAAAAAGCGGCCAGCCGATCGCGGCGGCCGGGAGGTGTGGGCATGGCGCTGCTGAGCTTCGAACGGAAATACCGGGTGCGCGGAGGCACGCTGATCGGCGGCGACCTCTTCGATTTCTGGATTGGGCCGTTCTACGTCGGATTTTTCGGCGTCATCACCGCGATCACCGCGACGCTTGGCACGTTGCTGATCTTCTACGCCGCCTCGCAGGGGCCGACGTGGAATCCGTGGCTGATCAGTATCGCGCCGCCCGACATCAGCTACGGTCTCGGTCTCGCACCGCTACGCGAGGGCGGGTTCTGGCAGATCATCACGCTCTGCGCGATCGCCGCGTTCATATCCTGGGCGCTTCGTGAGGTCGAAATCTGCCGCAAGCTCGGCATCGGCTATCACGTGCCCTTCGCCTATGGTTTCGCGATCTTCGCGTACATCAGCCTGGTCGTGATCCGCCCGTGGCTGCTCGGCGCCTGGGGCTTCGGTTTCCCGTACGGCATTTTCAGCCATCTCGATTGGGTGTCGAACACCGGCTACCAATATCTCCACTTCCACTACAATCCCGCGCATATGATCGCGGTGAGCTTCTTCTTTGTCACCGGCGGTGCGCTCGCCTTCCACGGTGCGCTGGTGCTGTCGTCGGTCAATCCGGCGCCGGGGCAGGCGGTCAAATCTCCCGAATATGAGGACGCTTTTTTCCGCGATACGATCGGCTATTCGGTCGGTACGCTCGGCATCCACCGTTTGGGGCTGTTCCTGGCACTGTCGGCGGGGTTCTGGAGCGCGGTGTGCATCATCATTTCCGGCCCGCTGTGGACGCGCGGCTGGCCCGAATGGTGGACGTGGTGGCTCAATCTGCCGATCTGGTCGTGAGGGGGAGATAGGTCATGCCACGCTATCAGAACATGTTCACCCAGGTGCAGCTTCGAGGGCCCCTCGAGGCGGGACCACGGCTTCCCGCCGGCGTCTTCGCGCGCGGCAACCTCAGCACCTATAATTACTGGCTCGGCAAGCTCGGCGCGGCGCAGGTCGGCCCGATCTATCTCGGCACGCTCGGCATGCTGTCGCTGGTCTGCGCGTTCCTGAGCTTCGAGATCATCGGGCTCAACATGTTCGCCAGCGTCAACTGGGATCCGGTCCAGTTCGTCCGGCAACTTCCCTGGCTCGCGCTCGAACCCCCCGGACCCGAATGGAAATTCCAGCTCGCGGTGCCGCTGGCCGAAGGCGGCTGGTGGCAGATGGCGGGCTTCTTCATGTCGAGCGCGCTGATCCTGTGGTGGCTGCGCACCTACCGCCGCGCCCGCGCGCTCGGTATGGGAACGCACGTCGCCTGGGCTTTCGCGGCGGGCATCACGCTGATCCTGACGCTCGGTTTTATCCGGCCGATGCTGATGGGCAGTTGGGCCGAGGCGGTGCCGTTCGGCATCTTCCCGCACCTCGATTGGACCGCAGCTTTCTCGATCCGCTACGGCAACCTTTTCTACAATCCCTTCCATTGCCTCTCGATCGTGTTCCTCTACGGTTCGACATTGCTCTTCGCGATGCATGGCGCGACGATCCTCGCGGTCGGGCGCTACGGCGGCGAGCGCGAGATCGAGCAGATCACCGATCGCGGCACCGCCTCCGAACGCGCCGCCTTGTTCTGGCGCTGGACGATGGGGTTCAACGCGACGATGGAATCGATCCACCGCTGGGCGTGGTGGTTCGCGGTGCTGTGCCCGCTGTCGGGCGCGATCGGCATCCTGCTGACGGGCACCGTCGTCGATAACTGGTACCTCTGGGCGGTGCTGCACGGCTATGCGCCGAGCTATCCGGGCACCGGCGTCATCGATCCTGCAACCCTGCCGGGAGCGCCGCAATGAGCCGCTATCTCACTATCGCCGCCGCCGCGGTCGCGGGGACCGGAATCGTCTTGCTCGCGGGCTGCGACATCGGCCCCAAGACCAAGATGCAGACCGGCTATCGCGGCGCCGGGCTCGACCAGATCGTCTCGGTCAAACACATCGTAAAGGCCAGCGCGATCCCCGCGGAGCCGTATCCTTTGCCGCCCGATGGCGGTCCCGCCGCATCCGCCAGCTACGTCAATCTGAAGGTGCTGGGCGGAGTCAGCAAAGACCGCTTCGACCATCTGATGGCGGAGATCACGCAATGGGTCGCGCCGCCCGCGCAGGGGTGCAATTATTGCCACAATCCAGAGAACATGGCCTCGGACGAGAAATACACCAAGGTCGTCGCGCGGCGCATGTTGCAGATGACGCAGAACATCAATTCACGCTGGTCGAGCCACGTCAAGGAAACCGGCGTCACCTGCTACACCTGCCACCGCGGCAACGCCGTCCCCGAGAACAAATGGGCGCTGGCGGAAGGAACGCCGAATCCCGGCTCGATCCGCGGCAACCACCATGGTCAGAACGCGCCCAACGCCAATGTCGGCTATGCGTCGCTGCCGTCGGATCCGTTCGCGGCCTATCTCGACAGCGGCGCGCAAATCCGTGTTGCGGGTAACGGTCCGTTCCCGGCCGCCGATCATGTCGTGTCGATCAAGGATGCCGAGAAAACCTACGGCCTGATGATGCATATCAGCTCGGCGCTGGGGGTGAATTGCACCTATTGCCACAATTCGCAGTCGTTCCGGCAGTGGAATCTCAGCCGGGCACAGCGCGCCACCGCTTATTACGGCATCCGCATGGTCCGCGATATCAACGAGGATTATATCAGCTCGCTGCAATCGGTGTTCCCGGCATATCGCAAGGGGCCGCATGGCGACGTCTACAAGGTCAATTGCACCACCTGCCACCAGGGCGTGTCGAAGCCGCTCGGCGGGGTCAGCATTATCGCGCAGGCGCCGGTGCTGAAAGGCGGGTCGCAAACGACCGCGCAACCGCTCGGCGGGCCGGACGCGGCCGAAGCGGTGCCCGCGGCGTTCAACGCGCCGGGGGCGATGACCGACAAGCAGTGAAGCGCGCCCGCGCTGCCGTGATTGGCGGCGCGGCGTCTCCACGTCGCTCGATCGCCCGCGCGTGACGATCCGCGACCATCCCTTGCGCGCCGCGCTATCGGCGGAAATGCATGTCCGCCGTTTGCCGGCTTTCGCGGCGCCGTGTCGGTTGATGCAGATCGTGACGGTGCTGGGCGAGGCCGCCGCCGAGGATGCGCGCGCGCACCTAGACGCGTTGATCGCGCGAGCCGAGGTGATCGTCCCCGCGGCCGCGAAATATGCGGTGCTGGCGTTCGGCGCGATCACGCTGGTCTGGGAGCGGCATACCGAATTCGCGACCTATACCTTACTCAGTCCCGGTGCGTTCGCCGAGCCGTTCGATCCTGCGGTCTTCGATCCGGTTCTCGCCGAGGTTCGCGAGCATATGCCCGGTGAAATCATCCGTGCGACGCAGGTCGCCTTCGCGCCGCGCGACCTTGCCGAACCGCCCCCCGAAGACCTGCGCCGCTGGTTCGCCGAAGAAGCGATGGTGGTCTGCGACGTCGCCGCCGGCACGGCGCGGATCGCGTCCGATTTTCGGCTGAACGACGACGGCTACGGTCGGCTGCTGGTTCTGGACCGCGGGCTCGAGGGCGACGAGCCGGCGCAGTTGATTCTGCGGCTTCAGGAACTCGGCAATTATCGCAACGTCGCGCTGCTCGGCCTGCCGTTGGCGCAACGTTTGACACCCATTGTGACCGGCCTCGAAGCGCGCCTCGCCGAACTGACTCACGCGGTGTCGGAGCGCACTTCCGAAGATGATCGCCTGCTCGACGAACTGACCTTCCTCTCCGCCGAGCTCGCCCGGCTCGTCGCCGAGACGCGTTACCGGATGAGCGCGACGCGGGCTTATGCGCAGCTCAGCGTCGATCGCCTCGCCAGTCTCGAGATCGGCGCGGTGCGCGGGTATCAGACGCTCGCCGATTTCACCGAACGGCGGCTGATGCCGGCGGTGCGGACGTGCAATTCCTTCTCCTCGCGGCTCGACGATCTGTCGCAGCGCGCGGCGTGGACCAGCGAGTTGCTGCGCACCCGCATCGATATCGCGCTCGCCCGGCAGAACCGCGACCTGCTCACCTCGATGGACCGACGCACCTCGCTGCAACTGCGATTGCAGCAGACCGTCGAGGGCCTGTCGGTGGTCGCGATCAGTTATTATCTCGTCGCGCTGGTCGGCTATATGCTCGGCGCAATACCCGGATTGCGGCACGATATCGCACTGGCGGTGACGGTTCCGGTAGTTCTCGCTGTTGTCGCTTTGGCGCTCGTCCGGCTGCGACGGCACATCGTCGAATAGCGGCGCTTCGGCAAATTGTTACGCAGCCGCTTCGATCTGTGGAACCGAGTGCTTCGTCGCGCGATTTGACCCAGGAATGCTCCGGTTACTTTTTCCTTTCCGTATATCGCAGTGGCTGGGGCCGATCTTCGCGGCGGGCGCCGCCGCGCTGCTGATCGCGGTGATCGTCATTACGACCGGCGTCGTCGATCTGTCCGCCGCAAAGCCGCATCCCGATGGCTGGGCGCGCTTGCTGCACTACACCTTCGCGCGATCGACCGCGTATCACGCCGATACCAAGCCGCCCGCCGACCTCGACTCGCCGATCCATGTCGCCGCGGGCGCGGCTTATTACGGGCAGGTGTGCGCGCGATGTCACGGTGGCCCGGGGTTCGGGCAGAACCCGGTCGTGCTATCAATGCACCCGCGCCCGCAATATCTGACGACCGACCTGCCGATCGCGAAATTCTCGCCGCAAGAACTCTTCCGTATCGTCAAGGCTGGGGTGAAATACAGCGCGATGCCGTCGTGGCCGGCCGACCACCGCGACGACGAGATATGGCATCTCGTCGCCTTCCTGCGCGCGATGCCGAACATGGCGCCCGCGACGTTCCAGAAGCTGGCTCTCGTAACGCCATCGCAGAGCCCGGCTCTCGCCCAGTTCTCAGGCCCCGCACAGCAACATCCATATGCGCTGCGCAACGACGGCGAGCCGCCGCTGGCAAGTTACAGCTATCGCACGCCGGCTTTCGGCTTTTCGGGCTATGCGCTCGATTCGAACCCGGCGGCGACGTGCGCGCGCTGCCACGGTAACGACGGCGCGGGCGGCGGCGCCTTTCCCAATCTGACGCTGCAGTCCCGCGATTATATCGCGCAGACGCTCGCGGCTTATGCTGCGGGGCGCCGTCGCAGCGGTTTCATGCAGGTGATAGCGACCGAGCTTTCGCCGGCGCAGATCGCGGCGCTCGCCGATCACTATGCCGCAATGCCGCGCCGTTCGACCGAGCCCAGCGCCCCGTTCCCTGCGATGGGTCAGCAACTCGTGTTGACCGGCGCGCCCCAGGCAGGACTCGCGCCATGCGCGTCGTGCCACGGCGTGACGCGCGCTGCGGAGAAGGCGTATCCGCTGCTCGAAGGTCAGGCGAAATGGTATCTCGCCAATCAGATGCGCGTCTTTCGTGACGGTGGACGCGGTAGCATCGCCGGACCCAAGGCCATCGATCAGATGATCGCGATCGCCAGGAAATTGAACGATCGGCAGATCGACGCGGTCGCGGCTTATTATGCCGCGCAGCCGCCTGCCGTCGTCCAGAGCTTCGCGGTTGCGAAGCCGGAGCGGTGAGCAAGCGCAATGCCGACCAGCGGAAGACTCCCGAAGGCGGCGGCGATAGCGCGGCCGACCTAAACGAGTCCGAACGCGAAACGGTCGAGAAGCGCAAATCGCCCGCCGCGCGCGTCGTCCATGAGGTCATTCGTCAACAAGGGATCGAGGAACTCGAACGCCCGACCGAATCTTTGTTGTGGTCGGGCGCCGCGGCGGGGGTGGTGATCTGGCTGTCGCTGATCGCTCAGGCAGCACTCATGAATACCTTGCCCGATACGCCGTGGCGGCCGGCATTGGCGAGTTTCGGTTATAGTGTCGGGTTCGTCGTCGTTATCCTCGGTCGTCTGCAATTGTTCACCGAGAGCACGATCGTTGCGGTCCTGCCGCTCGCGACCGATCTCGGCTGGAGCAATCTCGGGCGGACGCTCAGGCTATGGGCGCTGGTGTTCGCGGCAAATATGGTCGGTGCGCTCGCGGTTGCCATCCTGATGCCGTACGTCGATCTCGTTACGCCCGAACTTCTTGGCGCGATGATCCAGGTGTCGCATCACGGCACCGACATGACCGCGGCAGACGCCTTTACGCGCGGTATTCCCGCCGGCTTCATTCTGGCGACGATCGCGTGGCTTTTGCCCAATGCGCGCGGACAGGAAATCTGGGTCATCTCGCTGTTGACATACATCATCTCGATCGCCGGATTCAGCCACGTCATTGCCGGTTCGGCGGAGGCATGGCTGCTGGCGACGACGGGCGAGACGAGCTTTTCGGTTGCGGTTTTCGGCTTCATCCTGCCCGCGTTGGCCGGCAACATCATCGGTGGCAGTGGGCTGTTCGCGGTCCTGGCGCATGCGCAGGTGCGGTCTGAGCTTTAAGGTTTGATCCGCTCACGCGGATAAGACTGCACCGGCCCGCTCCCCCACCCCGCCTCCCATTTCAATATAATGTCTTGAGAGGTTGGGTGGGGAGCGGGCTGGTGCGGCCTCGGATTCAGCTCTGCCGAATCCGCAACCTACGCCGCCATCGCACGCCGCGCGAGTTCGCATTGCGACCAGATTTCGCTGAGCGCGGTCACCAGCCGGTCGATATCGCCATCGGTATGGACCGGCGACGGCGTCAGCCGCAGCCGCTCGGTGCCGACGGGAACGGTCGGGTAGTTGATTGGCTGGACGTAGATGCCGTGATTCTCCAGCAACCAGTCGCTGATCCGTTTGCACTTGTGCGCATCGCCGACCATCACCGGGATGATGTGGCTGGGGTTGTCGAGCGTCGGGATACCGATCGCGTCGAGCCGGCGGCGGACCTGCGCGACGCGGTCGCGGTGGCGCGCGCGCTCCATCTCGCTGACCTTGAGATGCCGTATGCTCGCGGTCGCACCGGCGGCGAGGGCAGGGGGCAGGGCGGTGGTGAAGATGAAGCCTGACGCGAAGCTCCTCACGAAATCGCAAAGCGCCGTCGATGCCGCGATATAGCCGCCCATCACCCCGAACGCCTTGCCGAGCGTGCCCTCGATCACCGTCACGCGGTCCATCAGGCATTCGCGCTCGGCGATTCCGCCGCCGCGTGGGCCGTAGAGGCCGACGCCGTGGACCTCGTCGAGGTACGACATCGCGCCGTGCGCCTCGCAGACGTCGAGGATTTCGGCGATCGGGGCAATGTCGCCGTCCATCGAATAGACGCTTTCGAACGCGACCAGCTTGGGCCGGTCGGGATCGAGCGACGCCAGGCGGCGATCGAGATCTTCGGGCGAATTATGCTCGAACTTCTGCACTTCGGCGCGGCTGTGGCGGATGCCCTCGATCATCGAGGCGTGGTTGAGCGCGTCGGACAGGATCACGCAATCCGGGATGCGTGCGCCGAGCGTGCCGAGCGCCGCCCAGTTCGAGACGTAACCGCTCGTGAACAGCAGCGCGGCCTCCTTGTTGTGGAGATCGGCGAGTTCGGCCTCGAGCAGCACATGACTGTGCGTCGTGCCCGATATGTTTCGCGTGCCCCCCGCGCCCGCGCCGCAGCGATCGAGCGTTTCATGCATCGCGTCGAGCACCTTGGGGTGCTGGCCCATGCCGAGATAGTCGTTCGAGCACCAGACGGTGACGGGGCGCTGCCCTTCGTCGATAAACTGCTCGGCCTGCGGGAAGGCGCCGCGCTTGCGCTCCAACTCGGCGAACGTCCGGTAGCGACCGTCGTCCTTGAGGGTTTCCAGTTCGGTCTCGAAAAAGGCCTCGTAATCCATGTGCACCCTTCCCCGTCGTTAATCGATTGCTGCGGGCTTACCCGCGTTAGTGGATGAAGCGGCCCAGCGCCACATCTTCGCATCGCGAAGCGGCAGGACCAGAAACAGATGCTCGACGACGCCGAGCACCGCGAGACCCGCGATCAACGTCGCGCTCGCCGCCACGCCGCTGCCCGCGGGCGCGGCCTCGGCGGCGATCCATGCCCAGGCGGGAATACCGCTGCCGAGCAGGATCGAGACCGGGAACAGCGGGTTCATCCGACGCTTGCGGAAATAGCTTTTGAGGTACGCGAGATGCTCCGGGAACACCTCGTCGCTGACGTTTGGTACGCCGAAGAACAGGTTGAACTTGGCGCTGAGTCTGAGCACGAACAACAGCAGGAAGGTGAGGGGGGCGGCCTGATTGGGTTCGCCCCACGTCACCGCGAACAGGATGATCGCGGTCGCGGCGATCGCGAGTTCGTGATGGATGACGGTCGCGGTTGCCGCCGTGAAGCGCCGCCAGCCGGTCGCATCGGCGGGACATTCCGCGTGGTTCGGCCCGGCGACCGCGCCCATCAGGAAGCTCATCTCGTGCCAGCCCCAGATCACGATCGCGGCGGCGAAGCCGACATAGGCACCGCTCGCGCTCATATCCCCGGCCTTCGCCCACACCAGGCCGATCGCACCGATCGCGACCACGCCCGCCAGCGTCAGGCTCGTCGCGAAGGTCCGGCGCGGGCGGCTGTCGAGCCACACCACCGCGGCGGTGCCGATGAACCACATCAACAACGCGAAGAGGAGCGGTGGAATACTCACCAGGCGGGCACCATCCGGACGCTAGCGGGCGCCGCGTTCTGCTTCACCGGGGTGAGATAGAGCCGCACGAACGACACCGCCGCCGCACCCATCAAGCCGAAACGCTTGATGCCGCCGACCACCCCGCCCTGCTTCTTCGCAGCTTCGATGCCGCGCGCGATCCGCCGCATCCGCTCCAGCCCCGCGGCGAAGCGCGGGCTGTCGGTGTCGAGGACCACGGGGAACACCTGCCGCGTGATCTCCGAGCAGATCGTGAAGACGCGTTGGTCGTAATCGGTCGGATCGATGCCGAGCGCCTTGTGGAACGCGGGGCGGTTGTGATCGCGGACGTACATGGTCGCATACACGGCGACGAGAAAAAACCGGATCCACAATTTGTTGATGCCGCTGAGTAGCTTCGGATCGGTCCGCATCAGGATCGCGAAAGCGTCGCCGTGGCGGAACTCGTCGTTGCACCACAGTTCGAACCAGTTGAAGATCGGGTGGAAGCGCAGCTCCGGATGCCGCGCGAGGTGGCGGAAGATCGTAATGTAGCGCGCATAGCCGATCTTCTCGCTCAGATACGTCGCATAGAAGATGAATTTCGGCCGGAAATAGGTGTATTTCTTGGTCCGCGTCAGGAAGCCGAGGTCGACGCCGATGCCTGCGTCCTTCAGCGTATCGTTGATGAAACCCGCATGGCGGCTCTCGTCGCGGCTCATCAGCTTGAAGAGTTGCTTGATGTCGGGGTTCTTCACCCGCTTGGCGATCTCGGCGTAGAGGATGCAGCCCGAGAATTCGGCGGTCAGCGAACTGACGAGGAAATCGGTGAATTCCTCGCGCAATCCGTCGGGCAGGCTCTCGATCACGCCGTCGAACGCCTGCGTCCGCTTGAAATGCAGCTTGTTGGGATCGCTCGCCATCTCGGCGATCAGCGCGTCCCATTCGTGGCGCACGCCGGATACGTCGATCCGGTCCATCGCCGCGAAATCGGTGGTGTAGAAACGCGGGCTGAGGACGGTATCCTCACGCGCGATCGCCATCGTTTCGCTGTCCGCGCTGGCGCGCTTGATCGGGGTGATGGCGTTCATACGGTCGTCCGATCGCTAAAGCTGACTTCGTAGAGTTCGGTCATTTCGAAATGACCCGCGAATTTGGTCCACAGCCGCTCGACCGCACCGGCGCGTTCGACCGTCGCGACGCGCTCCTCGATGCGGCGCTCGCCGAAGCCGACGCTGATCGGCGCACCGTGGACCTTCACGCGATCGCCGGGGCCGATCTCGTAATCGTTCGCCAGCACCACGTTGGCGCGGCAGAATTCGTCGCTGAGTTCGACCTCGACGGTGCATGGCGTGTCGAAGCTGGTGCGAAGCAGCGCGATCATGCTGTTGGGCCTTTCGGCAGCAGTGCGGCGAAGGCTGCGCGGTTCGACGATCCGAATGCGGTCAGTTCGATCGAACGGCCCGTCGCGCTGTCGGTCAAAGAGAGTTCGCCGTCTTTCCACAAGGTCAGGTTGAACGGCGGCTTGTCGCCGATGCCGTGCATCCGCCGCTCGCGCGCCAGCCCGCGCATCACGCCGCGGATGAACCCCGTCTGCTGGCCGGGTTCGATCACCGACGCGATTCCGCCCTTATCGACATCCTCGATCACCACCGCCCCGTCGACGCGATCGATGAAGCGCAGGTCGCGAGAGGCGACGGGCGCGATATGCGCCTCGCTCCGCATCGCCGCCGGCGAGGCCGACGCCGGGATGCCGGCCACCCGCACGATCGTGGTCGCCGCGAACGCGAACAGCACCAGCGCGCCGGCGATGATCAGCGTCCCGCGCGGCAGCATGTCGGCGTGGCTGTGCGTGTTGCTCATGCCGCGGCGGCCTCCGCGAAGGCGGGCCTCGATTGCGGGCGCGTCTCGGGAGTGGCGAGCTTGCCGTCGGGGTTGGCGGTGTGGCAGGTCCGCGCGATCAGCGCCGCAACCGTCGCCGCATCGGGGACCGCGCGCAGCATCGGCTGCGGTGCGATGAGTTTCCACGCCCGTGCGTGCGGCCAAAGTGCGAGATACCCCAGCTTCGGCGCGCCTGCGAGTGTGAGCGGCAGGTCGCCCGATCCGTCGGCACGCGCGGCGAGATCGACCGAACCGATCTGTGCGAGCGGCAGGTTGATGCACTTCGGCACCGCGATACCGATACGCATCACGATCCGGCGGTTCGTGAGCGTGTAGATCGTCGTCCGCGCCGCGCCCCACGCGAGGAGGTGAAGCAACGCGACGACGATGCTTCCCAGAATCAGCGTCATCCCAAGGCCGAGAAATCCGCCACCGGAAATCAGTGCGCTCGCCAACGCCCATGCGGCCAGGACCGCGAAATAGGCCACGATCAACCGCGTGTGGAACGCGGTGCGCGCAAGCACGCGCCAGTCGGGTGAGCCCTGCCACAGGATGCGCTCGCCCGCGGGCGGGATGCCCGGCAGCCCGGGGATCGGTTCGTTGTCGTATTCGATCACATCCAGGGCTCCTGCCGGCCCGCATTGGCGTAGAGGTAACCGCCGCCGAAGTAAGCCTGAACGCGCTCTTCCTCATAGAGCGTGATCTGGTCGGGCGCCGCGAGCCGCGGCACACCCGCGAACTGCGCCGCATTCAGCGCATCGATCACGACGCGGCGGCGGCGCTTGTCGACCTTCGCCATCATCATCGGCGCGAGCAGCGGCCCACCTTCTCCAGCCAACTGAATATAGCGGACGAGGCGGTCGGCCTTGTCGATCCATAGCCCGGTCACTTCGCCAGCGACGCCGCCATCGGCGCCAATCACCGGCCAGCCGGTCAGATCGGAATCGGCGTTGGCGATGCCGAACCCGGCGGCGCTGCCAAGCGGAACGATGCGTGGATGGCCATCCATGTCGAGATCGGGGCGTTTGGCGCGATCGGCCCAGGCGGCGGGGCCGATGCCGTCGGCGAGCGGATCGCCCGTCGGGGCATAAGGCGCACCGGGAAAACGATCGGTCCGCCGCGCGGCGATATCGACCGGCTCGCGGCCCTTGGTCGGCGCGGTGACGACACCGTGGTCGAACGGCAGCAGGAAAGATTTGGTCGATCCGGTGTGGAGCGCGCCACCCATCGTATCGAGCCGCCCGCTGACTTCATCCTCCAACGGATACCCCTCGCGCCGGTCCTCGCGACGGAGGTAGAAGACGAGGCAGACGAAGAACAGGACGAACGCCCAGAAAACGAGGAGCGCGACGTCGATATGCGGGGTGAGCTGGGGGTTCATGGCGGTCCCTTTCAGATCGGAAATTCGCTGAGGCCGAAACGGGCGGTGGACGGAGCGGCGGTACTGCGGACAAGCGGTCCGAGCGTAACGATGGTGCCGAGAAGGAGAAAAATCTCAAAGCAATAGACGAAGGCATAGCCGGTCACGGGGCCGGCAAGCGTCGCGCCAAGATGGTTGCCGACCGCGGCGGCCGAGATCGCGTCGCGCACGAAGGCGCCGATCGCGATTGCCACGCCGGCCGACGTCGCCTGAACCGCACCCCAGGCGCCGAGCGCGAGGCCGGTGCGACCGTCGAGATTTTTGGCGTCCGAGATCGCCATCGCCGCGGTCAAGGTGCCGACCGAGAACAGTCCGCCGCCGAGGCCGATGAAGGTGGCGCCGATACCAAGCAAGGCGACCGAATGAAGCGGCCCGGCGAAAATCACGCACAGAAACGCGCCGATCCCGGCAACGCCACCGAATCCGGCGAGACGATGCGGGTCCGCTCCACCGCTCAACGCTCGCGCGGCATAAGCGAATCCGGCGAGCATCCCGACCGCCCAGAGCGCAGTGAGCGAGGTCGTCGCGCCGACCGAGAGGCCGAGAATCTGCCCGCCGTAAGGTTCGAGCAGCACGTCCTGCATGCTGAATGCCGCCGCGCCGAGGCCGACCGCGACGAGCAGTCGCATCGTTTTCGGCCGCGCGATGAAGATCGCCCATACCTCGCGGAATGCGGGGCGCTCTTCGCGCGCGGCGGTGGCGTCGCGATTGCGCGCTTCCTGCTTCCATAAGGCGATGAGGTTGAGGATCATCGTCAGCGCGCCCGCGCCCTGAACGATCTGGACGAGCTTGGTCGGGGTAAAATCGGCGAGCAGCCGCCCTATGATTATCGCGCTGACCATCATCCCCGCGAGCAGCATGACATAGAGTAAAGCGACGACACGCGGCCGCGCCTCCTCTGGCGCAAGATCGGTCGCGAGCGCGAGGCCCGCGGTCTGCGTCGTATGCATCCCCGCACCGACGAGCAGGAACGCGAGCGCCGCGCCGATCTGGCCGACGATCGCCGGGCCTCCACCACCGATGGACCCGCCACCGGTCATCACCAGCAGCGCGAACGGCAGCAGCGCGAGGCCACCGAACTGCATCAGCGTTCCGAACCAGATATACGGCACCCGCTTCCAGCCGAGCACCGACTGATGGTGATCCGACTTGAACCCGATCAGCGCGCGTAGCGGTGCGAACAGCAGCGGCAGCGACACCATCGCCGCGACGATCGACGCCGACATGCCGAGTTCGACGATCATCACCCGGTTGAGCGTGCCGGTAAGCAGCACTGCGGCCATGCCGACCGAAACCTGAAACAGCGACAGTCGCAGAATGCGCCCGAGTGGCAGTTCCTTCGTCGCGGCATCCGCGAACGGCAGAAAGCGCGTGCCGAGCCGGTTCCAGAAGGCACCGTTTTTCAGGGAGGCGACGCGGCTCATCCGGGCAGTACCTCGCCGGTGAATACTTCCAACGCGTGGCTGGTGTAGAAACCGCTGGAGATCCGCTCGTCGCGGCCGATGTGTGCGTGCGGCAGTGCGTTTCCGATCAGGGTGCGGAGCAGGCGTTCGCGCACCGGCTCGATCGCGGGCGCGCGATCGGAGCGCGGGAAGAGTTTGCCGACCGCGTGCATCACAACCAGCGGTTTGGTCGAAGGGGCGAAGGTGAAGAGCATCGATCCGCTGGTCCGCTCGGCGAGCCTGTGGACGACATCGACGATATCGAACGCGCGGTAATGGATCAGCGAATCCATCGCGACGACGTGATCGAACCGGCCGAGCGAGGGATCGAGCATGTCGCCGACGCGCCAGTCGATCTTGAGACCCGCCGCTGCGCGATCGCGCGCGACATGGACGAGGCTCCCCGCGACATCGATCGCGACGACCTCGGCTCCACGTTCAGCCGCTTCGACCGCCAACGCACCCGTGCCGCAGCCGGCGTCGAGCAAACGCGACCCGGTCATGTCTTCGGGCAACCATGACAGCAAAGTCTCGCGCATCCGATTGCGCCCGGCGCGGACGGTCGCGCGGATGCCGCTGACCGGCGCGTCGGACGTCAGGCGCTCCCACGTCTTCGAAGCGGTGCGATCGAAATAGGTTTCGAGGCTGGTGCGGCGCTCATCATACGCGCTTCCCCGGCGAAGGCCGGGGCCCAGGATCGGGCCGTTCGCAACTGGGCCCCGGCCTTCGGGGTCCCCACAAAGTAATACTTTGTGGGGTGCCCCTTCGCCGGGGAAGCTGGGAGAAGGTGCCTGCGTCGCCATCATTCGAAACCCAGGAACTCGAAGATGTCGCGGTCCTTCATCGGCTCGGCGTCGAGCGCGTCGCAGCCCGCCCACATCATCGCGGCGAGGCGCTTGTATTCGTCGCACACCGCCGCGACCTCGGGGGTCTGCTCCATCTCGAACAGGGTGCATTTCTTGAGACGGCTGCGGCGGATCGCGTCGAGATCCGGGAAGTGCGCGAGGCGTTTCAGCCCGGTCGCTTCGTTGAAGCGATCGATCTCGTCGGTTGCCGACGAGCGGTTGGCGATCACCCCCGCCATCCGGACGTCGTAATTCTTCGACTTGGCCTTGATCGCCGCGACGATGCGATTCATCGCGAAGATGCTGTCGAAATCGTTCGACGCGACCACCACCGCGCGCTCGGCATGCTGCAACGGCGCCGCGAACCCGCCGCACACGACGTCGCCGAGCACGTCGAACAGGACGACGTCGGTCTCTTCAAGCAGATGGTGCTGCTTGAGCAATTTCACCGTCTGCCCGACGACGTAGCCACCGCAGCCGGTGCCCGCGGGCGGCCCGCCCGCCTCGACGCACATCACGCCGTTATAGCCCTCGAACATATAATCCTCGGGGCGGAGTTCCTCGCTGTGGAAATCGACCGTCTCGAGGACGTCGATGACGGTGGGCATCAGCTTCTTGGTCAGCGTGAAGGTGCTGTCATGCTTGGGATCGCAGCCGATCTGAAGCACGCGTTTGCCGAGCAAGGAGAAAGCGGCGGACAGGTTCGACGAGGTCGTCGACTTGCCGATCCCGCCCTTGCCGTAGACCGCGAACACCTTGGCGTTACCGATCTTGTCGCCCGGATCGAGCGCGACCTGAACGGAGCCGTCGCCGTCTAGGCTTATGGTGTCGCGAGTGCGGGCGGGGGGATCGAACAGGGCCATCATCTTTTCCTTATGCCGCCACCGCAGTGACGCCTTCGAGGCGGTCTTCGAGTTCGTCGCTGGCCGCGTGGAGCGCCGCGAGCGTCGCTTCATCGGGATGCCAGAATTGCCGGTCGCTCGCCTCGATCAGGCGGTTGGCGACGCGCGCGGAGGATTTCGGGTTGAGCGCGGCGAGCCGCTCGCGCATCGCATCGTCGAGCACGAAGGTCTCGCTGATCCGCTGATAGACCCAAGGCGAAACCTCGCCCGTCGTCGCGGACCAGCCCATCGTGTTGGTGACGTGGCTCTCGATATTGCGGACGCCCTCGAAGCCGTGCTTGAGCATGCCTTCGTACCAGAGCGGGTTGAGCATCCGCGTCCGCGTTTCGAGATCGACCTGTTCGCCGAGCGTACGAACCTTGGTGGCGCCTTGCGTCGCATCGACGATGTAGATCGGAGCGCTGCTGCCCTTGGCGCGGGTGATCGATCGGCTGATCCCGCCGAGTGCATCGACATAATGGTCGATGTCGGTGACGCCGAGTTCAACCGAATCGAGGTTCTGATAGGCGAGATCGACCCCGGCGAGTGCGGTCTTGAACAATTCGGCCTGGCGCGCGGGCGTGCCGTTGCGGCCATAGGCATAACCCTTCTGGCGCTCGAACACTTCGGCGATCTCGTCGGGGTCGGTCCAGGCGCCGTCGTCGATCAGCATGTTGACGTTGGCGCCATAGGAGCCTTCGGCGTTGGAGAAGACGCGAAGCGCGGCGGTCTCCAGATCGCAATCGTGTTTTGCGGCGTGCGCGAGGCTGTGCTTGCGGACGAAATTCTGGTCGAGCGGCTCGTCGGCGCTGGCGGCGAGCCAGGCGGCCTCCGCGATCATCCGCGTCTGGAGCGGCAGCAGGTCGCGGAAGATGCCCGACAGCGTCACGATCACGTCAATCCGCGCGCGACCGAGTACGGCGAGCGGCACAAGTTCGGCCCCTGCCAGCCGACCATATCCGTCGAACCGCGGCCGCGCGCCGATCAGTGCCAGCGCCTGCGCGATCTGAGTGCCTTCGGTCTTGAGGTTATCAGTCCCCCACAGCACCATCGCCAGTGTCTCGGGGAAGGCGGCGCCCGATCCGATATGTCGCGCGATCACTTCGTCGGCCTGGCGTGTGCCCTCGGCCATCGCGAAGGCGCCGGGAATGCGGAACGGGTCGAAGCCGTGGATGTTGCGCCCGGTCGGCAGGACCTTCGGGTTGCGCAGCACGTCGCCGCCCGGCGCGGGGCGGACGAAGCCGGCATCCAGAGCGTGGACGAGTGCGTCGAGTTCGTGGTTGTCGGTGGGGAGGTCGGCGTCGGCGCCCGCCGCGATCATCTGCGCGATCGAGCTTTCAGGGATCGGCTGGCCAAGGACGTGGAGGCCGTGCGGGATCAACTCACGCTCGAGTTCGTAGAGGCGGGCGGAGAGCGTCGAGATGTCGGCAGCGTCGAGGTCGAGCGTCTCGGCTGAAGCGACGATCATCGGCTCCAACGCCGCGCGCTCGGACTCGGACGGCGACGACCGCCACCTTTCGAGCAGCGCCTTGAGGTCGTTCAACCCCTTGTACAGCCCCGCCTGCGCCAATGGCGGGGTGAGGTAACTCACCAGCGTTGCGCCCGAACGCCGTTTGGCGATTAGCCCTTCGGACGGGTTGTTCGCCGCATAGAGATAGACATTGGGCAGGTCGCCGATCAGCCGCTCGGGCCAGCAATCGCCGGTGAGGCCAGCCTGCTTACCGGGCATAAATTCCAACGCGCCGTGCGTGCCGAAATGCAGGACCGCGTGCGCCCCGAAATCCTCGCGCAGCCAGCGGTAGAAGGCGCTGAACGCATGCGTCGGGGTGAAGCGGCCCTCGAACAGCAACCGCATCGGATCGCCCTCGTACCCGAAGGCGGGCTGGATGCCGACGAACACGCTGCCGAATTGCGCGCCGAGGACGTGGATCGTGCCGCCGTCACTCTGCTGCTTGCCCGGCGCAGGGCCCCATTGCGCCTCGATCTGCGCGAGGTGCGGTTCGCGGCGGACATGGTCGTCGGCGGGGATGCGCGCGTGGACGTTGGCGTCGGCGCCGTAGCGCGCGGCATTGCCATGGAGGACCGCCTCGCGCAGCGCATCGACATTGGCGGGGACGTCGACCGCATAGCCCTCGGCCGACAATTTGCTCAGCGTCGCTTGGAGCGATTCCCACACCGCGAGATGCGCCGCGGTGCCGGTCGCGCCGGCGTTGGGCGGGAAGTTGAACAGGACGATCGCCAGCTTCCGCGCATGCCGTTCGGAGCGGCGCAACGTCACCAGCTTCGCGACCTTGGCGGCGAGCGCCTCGGCGCGTTCGGGGCAGGATTGCATTTCGCGGGTCAGCCCCGAGGCCGGGAAAGTGCAGCGGCGCCCGCAACCAGTGCAGGGCTCGCCCGATCCGTCGGCGCGGCCGCCGAACACGCTGGGCAGCACTGCGCCATCGAGTTCGGGGATCGCGACCATCATCGTCGCTTCGAGCGGGAGCAGGCCCTGCCGGCTCGCGCCCCATTGCTGGAGCGACTGAAATTCGATCGGGTGCGCCGCGATGTACGGCACATCAAGTTGCGCGAGCGTCGCCTCGGCGGCCTCGGCATCGTTATAGGCAGGGCCGCCGACGAGGCTGAACCCAGTCAGCGACACGACCGCATCGACTGCCGCCTTGCCATCCTTCAGGAAGAATTTCTCGATCGCGGGCCGCGAGTCGAGGCCGCTCGCGAATGCCGGGATGACGCGCAGGCCCTTCGCCTCCATCGCTGCGATCACGCCGTCGTAATGCCCGGTGTCGCGACCGAGCAAATACGAACGCAGCATCAACAGACCGATCGTGCCGATCGCGCTCTGGGTCTTCGGCAGAGCCTCGATCGCTTCGGCCATTCGACCAGCGAGTTTCGGATGATAAACGCCGACATCGGGATAGTCGTGCGGTGCCTCGGCGCGCGCGGTGTGTCCGGCGTAGCGATTGGCGAGCGCGTGGATCATGCCGACGACATTGTCGTCGCTCCCGGCGAGCCAATATTGTAGCGTTAGGAAGTACGCGCGGACGTCCTGCGCGGTGCCGGGAATGAAGCGCAGCATTTTCGGCAGGCGCCGCAGCATCTTCATCTGCCCCGCGCCCGACGATCCGCCCGATTTGGACGATCCGCGCAGGCGTTTCAGGAGTGCGAGCGGCCCCTTGGCGGGCTTGTCCATGCGGTAGTCGCCGAGCTTGGTGAGCTTGACGACCTCGCTCCCCGACATGAGACCGAGCATCGCCGCGCAATCCTCGCGGCGCGCTTCGAGCGAGGGGAGGACGGCGCGGATGTGATCGTCGAGGAACAGCATCGTCGCGATGACGATATCGCCCTTGCCGATATCGGCGATGCAGCGGTCGAGTGCGCCCGCGTTGCGGTCCCAGTCGGCGGCGGCGTGGAAACCGATCGTTATGTTCGACCCGTCGGTCGCAAAGCGCGCAGCGGCACGCTCGGCGGCGCCCGACAGGTGATTGTCGAGCGTGACGATCACGACGTGAAGAGGCGCGGCGCTAGCGGGCATAATGCGCTTTCGCGTCGTAGAGCGTGTCGAGCGTGATCGACGCGAGGCCGTGCTCGGCGGCGAATTTTTCGGTGTTGCGACGCGCCTTACCGCGCACGAAGAACGGGATTTTGAGCAGTTCACGCTCGGCGTCGGCGGTCCAGCCACGCGTCTCGACCAGCACGTCACTCCGGACTTCCGCTTGCGAGGATGTTTCTTGTGGTTCGGTGGATGCCGGAACGGGTCCGGCATGACGATCGGGGGCGGGCGCTGAACCGTGTCCGAGATGGCTCGCTCCGGCGCCATCCGAAAACTCGAAATCGTCGCGGAACATCGTCAGCAGATGCTCTTCCAGCCCCATCACCAGCGGATGGACCCAGGTGTCGAAAAGCACGTTCGCGCCTTCGAACCCCATTTGCGGCGAATAACGCGCGGGGAAATCCTGGACGTGGACAGGAGCGGAGATGACTGCGCACGGGATGCGCAGCCGCTTGGCGATATGGCGCTCCATCTGCGTGCCGAGCACGAGTTCGGGCTGGAGCGCCTGGATCGCGGCCTCGACCTCGAGATAATCGTCGGTGATCAGTGCGTCGACCCCGTACAGTTTCGCCGCCTCGCGTACATCCCGCGCGAATTCGCGGTTGTAGCAACCTAGCCCGACCACTTCGAAACCGAGTTCGTCACGCGCTGCCCGCGCGGCGGCGACGGCGTGCGTCGCATCGCCGAAGATGAAGACGCGCTTGCCGGTGAGATAGGTCGAATCGACCGAGCGGCTCCACCACGGCAGGTTCGATGTATCGAGCGCGGCGGTGGCATCGATCTCTGCCACCGCCGCCACTTCGGCGATGAAATCGCGCGTTGCGGCGTGGCCGATCGGGACGGTGCGAACGGTCTTCTGGCCGAATTGGCGTTCGAGCCAGCGGCAGGTGGTGTCGGCGATTTCGGGGTACAGGCAGATGTTGAAATCGGCGTCCGACAGACGGGCGAGATCGGCGGGGGTGGCGCCCATCGGGGCCACGACGTTGATGTTCACGCCGAGGGTAGCGAGCAGGCGAGTGATCTCGATCACGTCGTCGCGGTGACGGAAGCCGAGCGCGGTCGGGCCGAGGATATTGGCGGAGGGCTTCCCCTCCTTGTATCCCCGCGAAGGCGGGGATCCAGCCTGGGCTCCCGCCTTCGCGGGAGCACAATCTTTTGCGGGGGAGCACATCTTCCGCACCAATTGGTAGAACGTCTCCGACGCGCCCCAATTCTCCTTGCGCTGGTAGCTCGGCAGTTCGAGAGCGACGACGGGGCAGGGCAGGCGCATCGCCTCGGCGAGGCCGGCGGGATCGTCCTGGATCAATTCGGCGGTGCACGACGCGCCGACCAGCATCGCCTGCGGTGCGAAACGCGCATAAGCGTCGCGCGCCGCCTTCTGAAACAATTCGGCGGTGTCCTTGCCGAGATCGCGCGCCTGGAAGGTGGTGTAGGTGACCGGCGGGCGCTTGCCGCGACGCTCGATCATCGTGAACAGCAGGTCGGCATAGGTGTCGCCCTGCGGCGCGTGGAGCACGTAATGCACGCCCTCCATCGCGGTCGCGATCCGCATCGCGCCGACATGGGGTGGTCCCTCGTAGGTCCAGACGGTCAGTTGCATTTCACCGACCCAAAAACACGGCTTGTTTCGAGCGAAGTCGAGAAACGTGAACCACGTGCTGCGCCACGTTTCTCGACTTCGCTCGAAACGAACGGGAGACGGAGGGGCGTTCTGGCCATCAGACCCTCAGCACGTCACGCCGCCGCAGCGGACGCGCAAAGAGTTCGGCGAGGTCGCCCGCCTGGTCGAAACCGTGGATCGGCGAGAAGACCAGTTCGATCGCCCATTTGGTCGTCAGGCCCTCCGCCTCCAGCGGGTTGGCGAGGCCAAGGCCACAGACGGTTAGGTCGGGCTGCGCGGCGCGAACGCGGTCGAGTTGCTTGTCGACGTCCTGGCCTTCGCTGATCAGGGTGTCGGCGGGGAGCAGCGCCAGTTCCTGCGCGAGGTGGCGGCGGTGAAGATAGGGCGTGCCGACCTCGACCGGAATCATGCCGAGTTCGGTCGCGAGAAAGCGCGCCAAAGGCACTTCGAGTTGCGAATCGGGCAGGAAGGTGATGCGCTTGCCGTTCAGTCGCTCGGCCGAATGCGCGATCGCGCGTTTGGCGCGTTCGCGGCCTGGCGCGATGACGCGGCGGAAATGCATCTCGTCTACGCCAAACGCTTGCGCGGCGGCGTGGAGCCAGTTGGTCGTCCCCTCGGCACCGAACGGGAACAGCGCGTCGAGCCGGGTCGCGCCGCGATCCTCCAGCGCCCGCGCGGTCTCGCCGAGGAAAGGCTGGGCGAGCAGGAAACGGGTGCTCGCGCCGACCGGCGGCATGTCGCCCGCGTGTCGCGCGGGGAGCGAGTGGACGCGCGCGATACCGAGTTCGGCGAACAGCCGATGGAACTGGTCCTCGACGACGTCGGGCAGTGCGCCGACGATCATCAGGCTCGGTGCGTCCGAGGTGTCGTCTGGCAAGTCAGGCACCAAAGCGGTGAGGCAGGCGTCCTCGCCCTCGGTGAAGGTGGTTTCGATCCCGCTGCCCGAATAATTGAGGATCTTGGTGCTGCCGGAATGTTTGACCGACAGCCGCGCGGCGGCGCGCGACAGATCGAGTTTGATGACTTCCGACGGGCACGAACCGACGAGGAACAGCAATTTGATGTCGGGCCGCCGGGTCAGCAGCCGATCGACCACGCGGTCGAGCTCCTCGTTGCAGTCGGCCATTCCGGCGAGGTCGCGTTCCTCGATGATCGCGGTGCCGAAACGCGGTTCGGCGAACACCATCACCCCGGCGGCGGATTGCAGCAGATGCGCGCAAGTGCGGGAGCCGACGACGAGGAAGAACGCGTCCTGCACCTTGCGGTGCAGCCAGATTATGCCGGTCAGTCCGCAGAAGACTTCGCGCTGCCCGCGCTCGCGCAATATCGGTGCCGATTCACACCCCGGCACGGCGGCGGGCAACGCGGGGGTCATCCGGCCACCGCCATTCTGGTCGGCGACGCGCTTTGCCGCCGCGCCGCGCGCAGCTTGAGGAGGAACTGCGTCGCGTTGATCGCGTAGGTTGCGTAGGCCGCCAGCGCGAGCAGCATCCGCCCGCGTTCGGTTCCCAGCCCACCGATCAGCGCCACGAGATACGTGCTGTGCAGCGCCAGCACGAGCATGCTGAACACATCCTCCCAAAAGAAAGCCGGCACGAACAGCCATTTGCCGAACACCGCCTTTTCCCAGATCGAGCCGGTGATCATGATCGCGTAGAGCGCGCACGTCTTGACGACGATCGACGCGGTCGCCGTGAACGCGCCATCGCCGGTCGCGAGATATCGCAGCACCAGGGTGAGACTGACAAGGAAGATCAGGAACTGAACCGGCGCGAGAACTCCCTGCACCAGCGTCCACCGCGATTCGTCGCGGCGCCGACGCTCATCGGGCGTGTAGAGCGGCCGGGATGCGCCCCTTTTCGTCTCTGCGTAGGAAGGGTCGTTAGACCGCATCGCGTCCCGCCTGCCTTGTCCCGATTGCCTCGAAGACTAGGCCAGCCGTCCGCAAAGTGTCAATCGAAAGTGACGTCCAAATATTTTGACACATGCTGCGATGCGGCATGTCTTCGCGGTTGTCAGCGCCCGTCAATGAGCATAGGTTTCGAGTCGCGGGGCAATCCAAAAATGGTGGCCCGGCCGGTATTTGGGCGTCGTAATCCAGAAGAGCCCCGGGGCTGACCCGGGCGTCGAACTGGGAGAACCGGTTGTGGCATCGATGATGCGAATGGGAGGAGAGGCGTCGGTCAACGGCGCGTCCATGCTGGCAAGACCGTTGGCGCGCGACGCCGATGGGCTGGCCGCTTTCCGGGTCCACGTCGATCTGGATCATGCCCGATCGCTGTCGACATTGATCGAAAGCGAAATCATCCCGCGCCTGATGGTCGCGCATGCGACCGACGCGCCTACCATCGCTATGGCCGGAGCCAATGGGACGATCGATCCCGAAGATGTGGAGGCGCTCGCGCCGCTTGCGCTCCAAGTCGAAGCGGACGCACTTCTCGATCATGTCGAGGGAATCCTCGCACGCGGCGTTTCGGTCGATACGGTGATGGTCGATCTGCTCGCGCCGACCGCGCGGTTGCTCGGCGAATATTGGGAAGACGATCGCTGCGACTTCATCGACGTGACGATGGGCTTGTGGCGGTTGCAGGAGATCGTCCACGAAATCGCCGCGCGCGTGCCTCCGGATCGGCTTCTCGCGACGGGCGGGCACCGCGCGCTGTTTGCGTCGATGCCCGGCGACCAACATAATTTCGGCACCGTCGTGATCGACGAACTGTTTCGTCGCGACGGCTGGGTGACCGATCGGGTGAGCGAGGCGGAAACGTCCGATCTGCTGAAGCGCGTCGCCGACGATTGGTTCGACGTGGTCGGATTGACGATAAGTTGCGACTGCCATATCGCGGACCTGACTTCGATCATTGCTGCCTTGCGGAATATTTCCAGAAATCCCAGGGTCTGCGTGATGGTCGGCGGCAGAATTTTCAGCGCGGACCCCGATCTTGCGGTGCAGGTCGGGGCGGATGGCACCGCCCGCGATGCGAAACTTGCCCTGGCGGTAGCCGGCGGACTCGTTCGCGCGCGGGAACGGGAGACCGCGGACTGTAGTTGAGCCTTTTTCTGTGGAGCGCGACGCTCGTCGATGAACAAGCATACCGCCCTGTCCCGGAAAGCGACTTTCGCTGCCCCCGACACCATGCCGGGGTCTCTTTCCGCGTCCGAAGCCGCTTCGCTGTTGGCGGCAGTCGGCGATGTCACGCTGATCCTCGACGCGGACGGCATGATTCTCGATATCGCGGTCGCGCCGGGCGAACTCGCCAATCACGGTTTCGTCGATTGGGTCGGCGAGGCATGGGTCGATACCGTTACCATCGAAAGCAGACCGAAGATCGGCGAGATGCTCGCCGCCGCGACGAAAGCGGGCGAGACGCCGCGTTGGCGGCAGGTCAATCACGCCGCGGCGGGTGGCGACGTGCCGCTCCGTTATCTTCTGATGGCGCTCGGTGAGGCGGGGCGACTGATCGCGATCGGCCGCGACATGCGCAATGCCGCGGCCATGCAGCAAAGGCTGCTGCAAACGCAGCAATCGCTCGAGCGCGACTATATCCGATTGCGTCAGGCCGAGTCTCGCTATCGTTTGCTGTTCGACATGGCGTCGGAGCCGGTGCTGATCGTCGATGCCCAGACGCGGCGCATCCGCGAGGCCAATCCCGCCGCGCACCACTTGCTCGACCTGCCCGACGGCGCGCTGATCGGCAATTCGGTCAACACGATCGTCGATCCCGAGGATCGCGACGATTTCGTCGCGCATCTCGGCGCCGCCGAAGCCGCCGACGATCTGTCGCCGGTCATGCTGCATTTGAGCGACCGCCGCGGTGAGGCGCGAATCTCGGCGCGGCTGTTCCGCCAGGCGCGGATGCCGTTGCTGCTGGTCCGCGTCGTGCCCGCCGAGGAGACCGTGGCGTCGCATCGTTACGACGCGACGCTCGGTGCGGTGGTCGAACGGATGCCCGACGCGTTCGTTCTCGTCGATCGCGATCTGAATGTGCTGACCGCGAACGCCGCGTTCGTCGAAATGACCGAACTGCCCTCGGCGGACCGTGTCACCGGCGTACGACTCGGCGCGTGGCTCGGCCGTCCGGGTATCGACCTCGAATTGATCGTCGGGCAGTTGCGTGAGCATGGCGCGGTCCGCAACGTCGCCACCATATTGCGCGGTGCGACGGGCGGGCAGGAAGAAATCGAAGTCTCCGGGGTCGTCGCGCCGATGGGCGACGGTGAATGTTATGGCTTCACGATCCGCAACGTCGGTCGCCGGCTGCGCGACGCCCCAGCGGTCGCGCGCGACGTGCCGCGCTCGGTCGAGCAACTGACCGAACTCGTCGGGCGGATGTCGTTGAAGGAGATCGTCCGCGAATCGACGGATTTGATCGAGCGGCTGTGCATCGAGGCGGCGCTTGCTTACACCTCTGACAATCGCGCGTCGGCGGCGGAAATCCTCGGTGTGAGTCGCCAAAGCCTCTATTCGAAGCTTCACCGCCACGGTCTCGGCAATCTGGTTTCGGGCGACAATTGAACGCCTGATCCTGTCAATTCGGTTTGACGCTTCCCGGCGTCCAGCCTAGCCTTACCGACATGGATCGATCGATCGCCCCGAGGAGCGCCGCGCCGTTTCCGGCGGCTCGAGACATCGTCGAACTCCTCAAGCCGATCACCTGGTTTCCGCCGATGTGGGCGTTCCTGTGCGGCGTCGTGTCGTCGGGGGTGCCGGTCGCCGAACGCTGGCCGTTCCTGATCGCGGGCGTGCTGCTGACCGGGCCGCTGGTTTGCGGCACCAGCCAGGCGGTCAACGACTGGTTCGACCGCCACGTCGATGCGATCAACGAACCGGCGCGACCGATCCCGTCAGGCCGTGTCGGCGGGACGTGGGGCCTCAGGATCGCGATCGCGGGGACATTGTTGTCTCTGGTCTTGGCCTTGGCGACGGGGCCGTGGGTTTTCGCGGCGACCTGCCTCGGCCTCGTCTGCGCCTGGGGCTACAGCGCGCCGCCGTTCCGCTTCAAGGTCAGCGGCATCTGGGGCCCGGCGGTGGTCGCGCTGACCTATGAAGGGCTGACGTGGTTCACCGGCGCGAGTGTGATGGCGGGGGCGCTGCCTGCCGCGCCGGTGCTGATCGTCCTCGCGCTCTACAGTTTCGGCGCGCACGGTATCATGACATTGAACGATTTCAAGGCGGTCGAGGGCGATCGCGCCACCGGGCTGCGCTCGCTGCCGGTCGTGCTCGGGGTCGATCGCGCCGCCCGGCTGGCGTGCGTGGTGATGGCCGCGCCGCAAGCGGTGGTCGTTGCCTTGCTCGCACTCTGGGGCCATCACGTCGTCGCCGGGATCGTCGCGGCACTGCTCGTCGGGCAGTTCGTCCTGATGCGCCGCCTACTGCGCGATCCGCTGGTCCACACCCCCTGGTACAATGCGACCGGCACGACGCTTTATGTCCTGGGCATGCTGGCGTCGGCATTCGGGCTCGGCAGGGTCGCCGGACTGTGAACCCGGCGCCGCTCGGATGGATCGGTATCGTCCGCTTGGGGCTGGTGCAGAGCGCGATCGGCGCGATCGTGATGCTGGCGACGTCGCTGCTCAACCGGGTGATGGTCGTCGAATATGCGCTGCCCGCGGCGCTCCCGGCAGGACTCGTCGCGTGGCACTATGCGGTGCAATTGTCGCGTCCTGCGTGGGGGCATGGCTCGGACAAGGGAGGGCGGCGGACGCCGTGGATCGTGTTTGGGATGGGGACGCTGGCGCTCGGCGCGCTCCTCGCGATCGATGCGTTGAGTCTACTCGCGGTGCGTGCAACCTCCGGCTATCTGCTTGCGGTTCTCGCCTTCGCGATGATCGGCGCGGGAGTCGGTGCAGCGGGGACATCGCTTCTGGCGTTGCTTGCGACGCGGGTTGCCCCCGAACGCCGCGCCGCCGCCGCATCGATCACCTGGATCATGATGGTCGCGGGAATCGTCGTCACCGCCGGGGTCGCGGGGGCAATGATCGATCCTTTCTCGCTAGGGCGGTTGGCGATCGTTGCGGGTAGCGTCGCGGGCGGTGCGTTTCTCATAGCCGTACTCGCGGTGTGGGGTGTCGAGGGCCGCACAACGGTGGCACCAGCGCCCGCTCCGGATGTTCCGACTGGACCGGGATTCCGCACCGCGCTCCGCGAAATGCTGGCCGACGACGAGGCGCGGCGCTTCACGATATTCGTGTTCCTGTCGATGCTCGCGTATTCGATGCAGGATTTGATCCTCGAGCCGTTCGCGGGCCTGTTGTTCGGTTTCACCCCCGGCCAGTCGACCCAGCTTTCCGGTGTGCAGCACGGCGGTGTCCTCGTTGGAATGATCCTGGTCGGCGTCGCCGGCAGCGCGTTCGGCGGGCGGACGCCGGCGGGGATGCGCCGCTGGATCGTTGGCGGCTGTCTCGGCTCGGCGCTGGCGCTGGCCGGCCTTGCAATGGCTGCGCGCGCTGGCCCCGGGTGGCCACTCGCCGCTAACGTCGCCGCGCTCGGCTTTGCCAACGGCGTTTTCGCGGTCGCCGCTATCGGCGCGATGATGGGCCTCGCAGGCGCAGGCGGCGTCGACGGTGAGGGGGGCCGCGAGGGCATTCGCATGGGGGTGTGGGGCGCGTCGCAGGCGATCGCCTTCGGGCTCGGCGGGCTGATCGGCGCGGTCGGCGTCGATGTCGGACGCGCGGTGATCGGATCGACTCCCGAGACCTTCACGATCGTGTTCGGTGCGGAGGCTTTGCTGTTCCTCGGCGCGGCGTCGCTCGCTTTGCGCGGATCGCGGCGCGACCCGCAGCCGGTGCCCGCAGGCAAATTGGCATGAGTACTACTTACGATTGCGTCGTCGTCGGCGGTGGTCCCTCGGGTGCGACCGCCGCGACCGATCTGGCGCGCGCTGGGCGTCATGTCCTGCTGCTCGACCGCGCCGGGCGGATCAAGCCGTGCGGCGGCGCGATCCCGCCGAAGCTGATCGCGGATTTTGCGATCCCCGATCACCTGATCGTCGGACGCGCAGTCTCTGCGAGGATGATTGCGCCGTCCGATATCGCGGTCGATATGCCCGTCGGGGACGGCTTCGTCGGGATGGTCGATCGCGAGATATTCGACGAGTGGCTCCGCGCCCGCGCCGCGCTCGCGGGGGCCGAGCGGCTTACCGGCACGTTCGAGCGGATCGACCGCGACACCGATGGCACCGCGGCCGTCGTCTACACCGACGCGCGCGGTGGCGCCGAGGGTCGCATCCGCGCGAAAAGCGTGATCGGCGCGGACGGTGCGCGTTCGCGGGTCGCGCTCGGATCGCTCAAGAGCGCCGAGCGGATGCCTTGCGTGTTCGCCTATCACGAGGTGATCCGCTCGCCCGCCGCCACCAACGCCGCGTTCGATCGCGGGCGTTGCGACGTGTTTTATCAGGGTGCGCTCTCGCCCGATTTCTACGCGTGGATATTCCCACATGGCGACACCGCCAGCGTCGGCGTCGGCAGCGCCAACAAGGGTTTCGGGTTACGCGACGCGGTGGAAAGACTTCGCGCGCGCATCGGCCTGTCCGACTGCGAGACGATCCGCCGCGAAGGCGCGCCGATCCCGCTCAAGCCGCTCAGGAAATGGGATGATGGCCGCGACATCCTCGTTACCGGCGATGCCGCCGGGGTCGTCGCGCCGGCCTCGGGTGAAGGCATCTATTACGCCATGACCGCAGGGCGCGGCGCCGCCGAAGCCGTCGGCAATTTCCTAACCTCGGGCAATCCCAAGGCGCTCGCTCAGGCGCGCAAACACTTCCTTCGCGCGCACGGGCGCGTCTTCTGGATTCTTGGGATCATGCAGCATTTCTGGTACTCGACCGACCGGCGACGCGAGCGTTTCGTGGCGATGTGCGGGGACCGCGACGTGCAGCAACTGATCTGGCCGGCCTATATGAACAAGAAACTCGTCTACGCCCGCCCGCTCGCTTATGCGCGCATCTTCGCCAAGGACATGCGACATCTTATTCAATCTAGGGTCTGACCTGCGATGAGCCGCGCCTGGCTGTTTCCGATCGTCATCGCCGGCTTCGCCGCGGTCGTCATCGCGGTGCTCGGCGCGACGATTACCGATATCGGTCCCTGGTATCACAGCCTGACGCAACCCCGTTGGGCGCCCCCCGACGTTGCTTATGGTGTGGCGTGGACGGTGATCTACTCGCTGACCGCGCTCGCCGGGGTGACCGGCTGGCTGGCGATGCACTGGCGCGAACGCGAATGGTTGGTCGGCGTATTCGCGCTCAACGGATTCCTCAATATCCTGTGGAGCCTGCTGTTCTTCCGCCTCCACCGGCCCGATTGGGCGGTCATCGAGGTGCTCGGGCTTTGGTTGTCGGTGCTGGCGCTGATCCTGATCATCTGGCGGCGATCGATGTGGGGCGCGGTATTGCTACTGCCGTATCTGCTGTGGGTCACCTTCGCAGGCTATCTCAACATGACGATCGTCCACCTGAACGGCCCGTTTTCCTGACCGACTTGATCGACTGGCTGTTTTCGCGCGGCCATGCGGTCGATATGGTCTTGCTGGTAATGCTCGCTGAACTGGCCGCACTTACTGCATTTCGCGGCTGGCCGTTCATGACCGCGCTGTTCCGCTTGCTGCCCGGTGTGCTGATGATGCTTGCGTTGAGGGCCGCGCTGACAGGGTCGGACTGGCGCTGGATCGCGCTACCGCTTGCCATGTCCTTCCCGGTCCACCTCGCCGACTTGCGCCGGCGAGGCTGACCCGAGTCAGCTCAAGGTCTTGAGATAGGCGATCACGTCGGCGCGCTTCTGCGGATCGGGGAAGCCGGCGAAAGTCATCTTGGTTCCAGGCACGACGCGCTGCGGCGCCTCAAGATACTGGAACAGCTTTTCCGGGGTCCAGGTGATCCCGCTATTCTTGTTCGCGGGCGAATAATTATAATCCGCGATCGTGCCGGCCTTGCGCCCGACGACACCGCCGAGATGCGGCCCGATCTTGTTGACGACGGGATCGTGGCAGGTCTTGCAGGTAATGAAATCGGTCGCGCCCTTGGTCGCATCACCGGTATAGCTAGCGTATTTCACGCCGCTGATCGTGTCGGTGTTGTCTGCTGCTGGGGCAGGAGCCGCCGGCGCTGCAGCAGGGGCGGCGGCGGTCTCGGTCGCCGGGGTTGTGGCAGCGGCGCTCGTATCCTCGGCAGGCTTTTTCGAACATGCCGCCAGCGCCAGCGTTGACGCCGCAACGCAAAGTGCCAATCGACCATAACGGGTCGTCGATCCTGAATTCATCATTAGGCTCCTCTCGCCCTCGCAGATATCTTCCGAGGACATCTTCTTCGGCTCGTTGAGACAAACTGTCCAATATTCTTTACGTTCCCGGCTATCCAGAAAACCCGGCAACTCCAATGCCCGAACTCCATCGCGTAAAGGCGAGCTTTTGCAAGATCGATCGCATCGCAAAAAACCTCCACTCGATATCGAAAACCAGTCAGGTACTTGATTTCGTAGGGCGCGGGGAACGCCGAACGGTCAAATGCGCACAGCCTCGAGCTCGTCCGTCCATCTTGCCAGGCTGTCGTTCATCATACGGTCGCGGACATAACCGATATCTTCATCCTCGAGGCGCTCCATGACTTCGAACGTGAAGGCGTCAACGCCGTAGACATTCCAGGCATCCTGAAGCGAGCGGTGCGCGTTGCTCCCGTGCCGCAGCGTAAACCAAAGCCGGTTCTGGATCGTGGATAAGTCGGGTGCCGCGCCGACCCAAATTTGATCAGAAAGTAGGCAGCGAACGGCATAGATGCCTCCCTCAATCTTACGCTCCTTATAGGCGCTCACAGCCGCCTTTTGGTCTTCGCTTTTCATATCACATCCCTGCGCACTCGCGGTCCGCCTATCTCAAAGGCGGGATCGGCGTAATAATATCCGGGTGTATTGACAGGATTATTTTTTATCCGGATATAAATGAGTGTTAGGAAGCGTCATGTCGGACTATCTATCAACACCCTGCACCTCTTTCGTTGGCGCCCGTCAGCTTGCCAGTGGCGCTTTGATCGATGTGGCGCTCGCAATAAAAGCGGCCGAACCGACTACAATGAACGCTCCTGTCCTCACCTTCGACGATGCGTCGGGCGCTGTGGTGGACCTCGACCTGCAAGGGACCACCGCCGACATCGTCAACCGTCTTACCGAGCTTGGCGAGTTGGAAGCTCTGGCGGTTAAAACCAGAAACCGGCCTGATATAGATGCGCCGCCGAAGGGACGCGGTCGCCCAAAACTGGGGGTTATCGGCCGCGAGGTCACCCTTCTTCCCCGCCATTGGCAATGGCTGGCGGCGCAATCCGGAGGAGCCTCTCAGGCATTGCGACGCCTTGTCGATAATGCGCGCCGTTCCGATGATGGGCAAACCCACATCAAAGCTGCTCGCGAAGCCGCTTATCGCTTTCTTTCTACGCTGGCTGGAGATTTTCCTGGCTTTGAGGAAGCAATACGAGTGCTGTTCTCCGGCGACGACAAAGCCTTTGCGGACCGTATGGCGGCGTGGCCGGCGGATGTCGGCAACTACGCCTTGAAACTCGTTGGCGCCTTCCAGACGGATGGTCATCGATGATCCTCGATCATCCGCGCAAGCGGCGGCTTGCCGAGTTCATTCGACAGGTTTGGGACAAGGGCCATGCGGAAGCCGCAGATGGGTACATAGCCGGGACCTACACGATCCATCATGATCCCGGTGATCCGTGGGACGGTAAGGTTCTCGATCTCGTCGGGTTCAAAGATCGGGTTCGACGGTCGCGCGCTCCGTTCCCGGACCAGCGGTTCGACATTCAGGGCCTATTCGCCGACGGTGACGACATCGCCATGTCGTGGTTCTGGGCGGCAACGCACAGTGGCGACATCCCCGGATTTCCGGCGTCCGGCAAGACCATCCGTATGTCTGGAGCGACGATCTACGCCTTTGACGGCGAGGATCGGCTCACAGGGCATTGGCAAATCACCGACCGGCTTGGTGTTTACCAGCAGCTTCGGAACAATTTGTTGGACGAACATTCACCGTGACCGATTGAACGACAACCGGACACCGATCGCCGCAGCGGATTGCCCAAGAGCAGGCTTGGCCGATCATTCAGGCGGCGCTGAGCTGGCGCGATCTTCATGTTCGGCTTGCCAAGGCGGGATTCGGCTATGAAGCCGTCGGCACGAACGGCGCTTACCTCGTTGTCGGCGACGTGCGCGTGAACGCTTCGGATGTTCACCGAAAGGCGACGATCATCGCAATCTCCAACCGGTTTCAGTCAACATTCAAGCCGCGCGACCGTGACATCGACATTGCGAAACGGGACAGCGGAAGGGACGTCCTTCCACACGCTTTCCGCGCCGGCGAGTATCTTCGTGCGGTAGGGTCTCGGCGAGCGGAGCGGCAAATGCACAAGGAGCAGAGGGCTGAAGCTGCGCACCAAATCGCAACGTATCGCATGGAATCACGTGACGACCGCGTTTATGTTCGCGGCCTGGATTGGACCGGACGTGAGAATGAACGCGATGTGATCGTGGAAGCGCTCGACGAAGCGGCGCGAGAGCGCGAACAGGATTTCAAGGTCCCGCCGCTTCCGCCGACGCCGACCGATCTCGAGGATTGGCTGCGGCAGCAGGACGAGCATTGGTTTGCCGAGCGCTGGCGCAAGCGGCGGAATCCGCCCGCGCCTCCCCTGGTTTTCGTGGGAAAAACCACTGGAGCAGCGGGAACACTTGTTACGCAAATCGACGGCTATCGGGCTTATCCACTTCCAGATGGCACGCGTTATGCGCGCGACACCGAGGGAACCGCGTTCGTCGATCGCGGTGACCGGATAGAGCTGGTGCCCGGTAGAAGCGACGATGCCCTGCTGGCGGCGCTCAAGCTCGCGATCTTGAAGTTCGACCGGCAAATCGGACTTACAGGTTCCGTCGAATTTCGCGAACGTGCCTATAAACTCGCCGCGCAGCACGGACTTGCCGACGCGCTCACCGACCCGGATATGGTGTCGCGCGAGCGGGAGCTACTATCGACAGCGCGACTTCGAGCTCAACCCGATCCAGTTAGCGATCGTCAGATCTCAAAGCCGGTCAAGAACCAAGTGCCCAAGCCAAAACCAGAGACGATCGACATGCGTGGCAAATTGGTAAGCGGCGACCAGAACTCCAGAAGACCATCGGACGAAAGCAAACTGGCGGCGGATGCACGAGCTCGCGAAGCGAAACGTGGCGCGGAACGATAGCGGCGGCTCACGATTCGAAGCTTCTGAATTGGTCTTTAACTTGTAGACATATTTGCTGAGCGGATAGCTGTCTCAAGGCACTGCGACATGCTGAACTGAGTCATTGGCACGAGCGTCCCGTTCTGCGAGGGCGAACGTCCCGGTCGTCTCTGGGCAGTTGGGCATATATGCTGGCGCTTGGCTGTTCGATGTGACCCTCATCCAAAATCGACTTCGACGAGATCTCACGTTGCTTTGAGCTGGCCTACTCCAAAACAATTGGCGTTCTGGATTGACCGAGTGCTGCGCCATCCCGCTCGCCATGATATCAAGCGGCTGGTGAAAGCGCTGGCGCGGAGCGGCCGCGATACCTCTGCTGGGCAGAAATCTGATCTCGATTGGTATCATAATGTAGACGCCCGTGGCGCTGCGACACAGCACGGACTGACACGGATCGACCCCGCAACGCCGATGCTTCGGGACACGGACGAATCTGTGCCTGGCGACGCCAGCGCCACCGCCATGCTCGCAAAGGCATGCCGATCGGCGCCCGCGCCAGCCCTACTGTCGACTAAAACATCCGGTCCGCTCCGAGGGACGACAACACGCGTGCCGCGCTTATTAACATCGCGGTCTCCGCAATCTAAGAAACCTCATAGTCCACAACCTGCCCACGGGTTTGGGCGACCTAAACATTCGTCAGACTGCCGGTGCCCGAAAACTTCAGCAGAGCGGTCCGGCGGCTTTTAGGACGGTTCTTGGTGGAAACCGGCATGGCGGCTTTGGGCACCCGGACGGCGGTAAGCTGCCCTTCGTTCAGGCTCGGGTGATCAGCAGTTAAGCGCCCAACACCAGACGTTTAGACTACTAAGCCCTTCGCCTGAAAGCTGCCATTTATCAACACTACACGATGAAGTTGATTACAAGCGACAGGCAAGATAAATTGGATTGCCGATCAGCAGCGGATGCGCCGCATCGCGCTCGACGTTGACGCTCACCCAGCCGCAAATCTTGTCGAGGCTGATCGTGCTTCGCTGATCCGGATCGGTAATGGGCAGCGCCCGGCCCTTGATCGGCTGGCCATTGGCAATAGGGACGAGTGTTGCACCCGCGGCAGCGGCGACATGGATTTTCAACGTCAGCGCCCGCCCGCCTGGCAGTGTCTCGCCCATCGCCGCCGATTTGCCGCCCGAACGGCCGGTCATTTCGAGCATCCGGTCGCGCGTGCCCTCAACGTCGATGAACACGTTGCCGGCGCGGATGCCGTCGAGGATCGCGGGCAGCGACAGTGCCGAGGCGTGGACGACCGTGGTGGGCGTGCCAACAGGCGCCTTGCCGTCAGGCGCATCTACATCGTGATTGTCGCTGCCGCCGATCCCTGTCAAATGATGACCTTCGTTGAGCCGCGCATACCAGAAGCCGGTGCCGACGAGCGGCGCGGCCAGCGTGTTGGCGTTGATCGCTTCGATCGCCGTGATGCCAGCGTAATCTGTGTCGGGCCAGGTCCAGCCACACCCCATGCAGAGTTCGCCCGAGGGCAAATTGGGGTGGTTGATCGACAGAATGCCGCCGGCGTCCTTGACTTCGTGTTCCAGGGTCCGCGCATCCGACACCGCAGGCGTGCCGACTCGAAAATCGACGAAATGCCGGATGCCAATTGCATTGGCATGGCCATGAAAGGTGGTGACCTCGGTGCCGGGAATGAGCAGCAGCGTGTCGAAATAAGCCTGCAGTTCGCGCTCGTTGTCGAACTGCGCGACGGTATTGTGATCGGTGATCGCGATGAAATCGAGCCCGGCCTTGGCCGCCGCCTCCACGGTGCGGAACAGCGGGCAGGGCACGCGCGTGCCCGACAGGCTGAGGCAGCTGCCATCGCTATTGGCGTTGTGCATGTGCAGATCGCCACGATACCAGCCAGGCTCGGTTTTGAGCGGCGGTAGCGCGATCGCATCGGAGGCGTGACGCGCGGTGGCAGTGTCGAAGAACACTCGCACCGTATAAGCGCTGTGCGCGTCGGCCCGCGCATTGGGCACGCCGAGCATCACATGCCAGCGGCCCGGCGTCAGCGGACCCGGCAGGTAGCCCGGCGACGCATCGGACCGCGCGATCGTGAAGCGATCACGCGTGCCGCCGCTCCAGCCGCGAAAGCCGTCCGGACCCCACACGCCCATATCGACGACGGTTTTGTTGGTCTTGTCGTAATCGAGCGTCACGGTGACGCGTTCGACCCCGGCGGGCACATCGAAATCGATCGGCAGGTAATGCTGCGCGTCGGAGGCGGTGATCTTACCGCGCACCGTTACGTCAGCGCGCGGCTCATCAGCAGCCAGAGCCGGACCTGCCGCCAGTATCGTTGCCATGAAAGCGGCACGCAGCATCCGCATCAGAATTTGAAATCCACCGCGAAGCGAACATTGCGACCGAGCACCGGCCGACCGATGAACAGCTGATCGTTGGCCTGGTTGCTAGTCAGCTCGCCGGCGCGCGGATTTCCCTCGGTAAGCCCCAGCGAGTTGTTGAGATTGTCGCCATACGCCCACAAGGTGATGCGATCGGTCAGGTCAAAATGCGCGCTTGCGTTGATGACGGTATAGCTCGGCAGCTTCGAGATGTTGGCGGCATCGGCATAGCGTTTCGAATAATGCTCGATATCAATCTGCGCGCGGAACCGGCCGCCGAGCAACGTGACCGCCGGGGTCGCGCGCAGCGCCAGTTTCGGAATGCGCAGCAACTGATTGCCGACATAGTCGCGCGGCACCAGCGTTTGCTGGCCGTTCGTCGTGACCAGCTCATTGTAGCGCAGGTCGCGGAAGGTCGGATCCTGCAAGGTCGCGTTAATCGTGAAATCGAACCAGGTCACCGGGCGCACCGTGCCTTCGAACTCAACTCCGTAATCGCGGGTGTTGGTGTAAAGGGTTTGCTGGTTGTAACTGCCGGTGGCCGGGTCGAACTGGGTGTTGCCGATCGAATAGGAATCGAAATCGGTTAGGAACCCGGTGGCATAGGCGCTCAGCAGAGGCGTCGAATATTTCAGTCCCGCCTCATACATCTTGATGCCCTGGTTACGCGGCATTGCCGTCGCGCTGGTGATAAAACTGCTGACGCTCGGCAGGCGGTACGTGGTGGTGAAGCGCGCGAACGCGCCCGCGGCCTCCGCGAACTGCCAATCGACGCCGATCGTGCCGCCAAACCGGTGGAAGTCGCGATCATAGGGCGTGAAAACGCCGCTGCCGGTCAACACCGTATTGTCGGCAAGCGTGGTCGGATCGCCGAGATCTACAGTTGCCGTGCCTTCCTGCGCGCCGTCGGTGGAGACGTGTTCGTAGCGCACGCCGCCATCGATGCGAAAGGCCGGCACAATCTGCCATTCGTCGGAGACATAGGCCGCCCAGGTGCTCTGCTTTCCGTGACCGTTGGCGAATTCCGAGCCATAGCGCGCCACGCCGTTCTGCGTCGCCGAGCCGACCACCTCACCAGCCGCATTGACCGCGACGAGATCGAGCAGGTGCGAATTGTCCGACACATCCTGCAGGGTGGTCGCCGAATAGCGCCGAAACGTCTCGGTGATCCTCGCAAAATAGCCGCCGATCGCGAAGTCGTGGTGACCGAGCAGCTCGACCTGCTTGGAAAGGCGCAGATCGTCGAGGAACTCGCTTTCGTCGACGGTCACCGGGCGCGCCGCGTTCAGGAAGATGTCGCCATTGCCGTTCTGGCCGGTCACGTCGAAGGCCGCGCCAGTATCGGTATAACGCAGCTGAACGCCTGTCGCGCCAGGAAAGGCGGCGAGCAACGGCGCGGTGTTGGCAGCGATGAAATCGGCGGCTGTGGAGATCGAGGCGGGATAGACGCCGTTTCTGACGGTGTGGCTGTCGCGATACCGCGCATTGTTGGTGAGCTTGAAGCCGTCACCGAACCGCCACTCGCCGAGCGCGGAGAATTGATCGAGCCGGATCGCCGTGCCATCGGTATTGTTGAAATCGACTGGGCCGTCGGCGCTGCGCAGCGTCAGGAATGCGCTGTCGCGGCTGGCGGTCGTGCCGTAATGCGGATCGAACCCGGGCAGCCCGACGGTATCGCCGTCGGAATTCTTGGTTAGTGGGATGCCGGTGTAAAAGATCGCGTGATCGTTCAGATGCTTGTAGCTGAGCGTCAGCGCCGCGTTGCTGAATTCCTTCGAGACATCGGCGCGAATCTGCCCGCCCTTGTTGCCGGTGAAGCCGGGATCGCGAACGCCTTGTTCGTTGCGGTAAAAACCACCGACATCGACCTTCCAGCCGTCGCCGATCGGTGTGCCGACCCAGCCGTCGAAGCGGTAGAGATCGGCGGTCGGACCATAGAGAATGCGCCCCACCCCGGAGAGCTCGTCGCCGGGCCTGCGCATGATAAAATTGACCACACCGCCGGGTGCGTTCGAATAGAAGATCGACGACGGGCCGCCGCGCACCACTTCGATATGGTCGATCGATTGGTCGATCCGGAATGCCTGATCCGCGTTGAGATAACCGATCGCGGGATCGTGCTGCACGGGCAGGCCGTCCTCGAGCAGATTGATCGAGCCGAACCCGTCGACCGGGATGCCGCGCGCGCGAACATTGCCAGATCCTTCGCCACCCGACGCCTCGACCCAGAAGCCCGGCACTGATTTCAGGGCTTCGGTGACGCTCGATGGAGCACGCGAGCGGAGCTGCGCGTTGTCGATCATCGTGATGGCATAGCTGGTGTCCAGCTTGGTGCGATCACCGGCGCCGGCGCGCCCGGTGACGACGATATCCTGGCCATCGGGGTTTGCCGGATCGTCCGGTGCCGGATTCGCGGCGGACGTCGTTTGATCAGCCTGATCGGCGGTTTGCGCCGTTGCCGGTACCGCTGCCAAAGCTCCGACGCAGCACTGCGCCCACAACCAATGTCGTTTCACGTCGGCCCCTTTTTGAAAATGCGCTCATGCGCAGTTCGTTGTCGGGGGCTCGGTTAGGCCGATCGAATGGCAGCTTGATGTAGTTGCGATGACGCGCCGGTGACAGTGATGCGGCTTGTCGGTGTCTCGCCCGATCGATGCGATCAGCCGTGGTGGGCCGGAAACCACGCCGCGTCGCCATCGCTCATGGCGCGGCTCGCGACGGGCGCGCCGCAGGCCGCGCGAACGGAGCCGTTTCCGCCGCGCGCCAATCGGCATCGCGGACCTTTTCGACCGGAATCCCCGCACACTTCCCGCCCACGCGCACCGGATTGCAGATCGCGGCGTCGTGATCCGGCAACCGCGCGGTGTAGCCGCCCGGGAAACGCGGATCAGGCCAGAGATAGTCGGTCGATACCGCCTGCGCACCCGACCGCAACGCCAGATCGCGATGCGAAACATCGTGCGCGGGCGCCTCCGCCGTGTCCGCATCGGCGCGCGTGCGCACAAGGAAGCCGGCGCGGACATCATCCGTGATCCGCTTGCCGTCCTCGGTCGGCCGATTGAGCGTGAAATAGGCCGCCGCGGGCGATCGCTCGTCAGGCGAATTGACGAACATCGCGCGCCCTTCCAGCGAGCGGCGCTTCCCGCGATAGACCGCGACGACCGCCGGACTCTCGTCGAGCGCGAAAAGGATGCGGCCCCGCGCCTCGCCCAGCCTAGGCCAGTTGTCGTGCAACACCGCCTCGCGCAGCGTCGCATAGTGGCCCCGCACGTCGTCAGGCGTGACGAGCATCGCAGGCGGCAACACATCGCGCACCTCGCGGTCCAGCGCATCGAACGCCTTCGCGTCGAACGGTAATAACGGCACGCCACCGGGCACGCCGTCACCCTGCTTGGCGTCGATCAGGACTATGATCGGAACGTGGTCGGGATGCGCGCGTGACTATGATTTCACAACGCCAAGGCATTGCTTGAAGGTGATGCAGCTCGATCGGAAATCGACGTCGGGAACGTGTATCACCTTGAAGCCGGGCTGGCGCATGGTGGCTACCAAAGCGGGGTCGAGTTGGGTCTTTGTCGCGCGCGCGATCAGTGGGGCCGCATAGCGCCCACCGGCCGGATCATAGACCACGTCGATCTCTATCTGGCGCGCACCGGCGTCAAGCTCGGCAACGATCGTCTTGTGTGCGTAGTCGAGTTGCTTGGCGGCCGTCGCGTTGCGGGCGGCAATGACTTGGCAATCGGCCGGTGGGATCGCTTGCTTGTAGCTATTGTGCGTGCCGACCGTCAGCAGGTCGTTCAACCGCAGATTGTGGTCCATCCACCGCTTGGCACATCCAGGCCCGGCGGCAGCCGTACGCTTTTTCCGCTTGAATCAGTAAACACTTTTTGTCCGACTTCTTGCCAGTGGCCAGGATCGTTTAGCGTCCGCGATACCTAGTTCATCAAGGAGCGCCTGTCCGCTTGCCAGATCGTTCAGGTGACCGAGTGCGGTTTGGAGACGCTCGATCCCTGTGAGCAACTGATAACGGCGGTGGACTGCCTTTTCGCGCCGGTGAAGGTCGGCGAAGAATTCTGCCGTATAGCGCAGCTTCTTGCTGACGATCCGAACGCGATGCCGGCCATGTTCGTCGAGCTTGGCGAGATGCTTGCCACGACGCTTGATCTGCCGGCGAAGTCGATCGAGCGTCTGGGCGGCCGTGACTAGCGTAGGCGCGTCACGCAATTCGCTTGTCGCTGCGCGCTGCCGCCACTCTCCGATCGAAAGCCACTAGACGAAATCGAGCATGAGGCTGCGCGTGGCATGCGAGTTCAACGTATCTACGACCAGATCATAACGCCGCGCTCGTTCCAAACGCAGCCGATCAAGTGCCGGCTCGTGGGCGATTTTCCCGATCATTACATCGACGTCGCGGACCATGCCGAGCGTGCGGCCGAGCTTGCGAAACTCGGCCTGGATCCGGTCGAGTTCGGATCCCCTCAGCATGTCCGCAAAGCTCGATAAAGCGGATCGCAGCCGACGAAGGGCGACACGGGCCTGGTGCAGCGCTGCTGGCCCGCCGCTCGCGAGCAACTTATCCTCGTTCAGGCGAAAATGACGAATGCAAGAGCCCGCCGTGGCCTCGAAAAGACTCGCGGTATCACCGTCGCGCGACAGCGCAATCAACTCCGCCTTGACCGACAATCCCTGTTTACCCAGCAGCAAGGCGTAACCCCGTTCGGACTTGCTCCGCACGCCTAGACGCAAGGGGATAAGCTCGGAGAGGCGGTGGGCGAGATCGAACAACGCGTCGCTGCTTCCATCGAGCAGCTCGAGCTCGATTTCGGCAATCGGCGTTTCCCGGACAGCAACGACGGCGCGGCCCTGGTCCGCCACAAGTTCGATGCGATCCCGACCGCTCTCATGAACGACGGTCGTGCGATTGATTTCGACGGTGAACGCGGGTGCGAGTGGCTGCGCCTCCTTGCCTCCCAATGCCTTGGTTAGAATGTAAGGCGTTTCGTCTAGCTCGGGGGTGTCGCCACGCACAGGGCGTTCTCATTCACCGCGCGCAAAGAGGCTGGCGGCAGTCTTGCTTTCGGTCTTGATGGCCTGGACCCGCTTGCCGGCTGACGTTCGGATACGCAGCGATAGATCCGCAGTATGGAGCGCGCGCTTTTCGGTGTCGAAGTAAGTCGAGACCTGATCTCGTGCCACCGGATCGTGTTCGGAAATGACGGGATCAGAGAGCAATATCGCGATATCGGCCAGATCGACCTGAAGCTTGAGCTCGATCTCTTCTCCGCTAATCACGCCAACGCTCCTTAATATTTGCATAGATAGGGCATCACACCCGGCGAAGCCCCCGATCCCTATATGATGCCATCATCGTGAACCAACACGACGTATCGCACCCGCATTGAAAACCGCTTAGCGTTCTCTCGAAGACCGCCGAAGGCGTGGCCGATGGGCCAATACATATTCCACGCTGACGAGTCGCGGCGGCGCAGAGCGGGTGAGCAGGTCGATGCTCTCTTTCAGGATTTAGAGAACCTTCATTCAAAACTACGTCAGCTTCGCGCCTGTGACTCTCCAAAGCGGCCCATCCGCTGACAGCCCAGGAGCGGTCCTCGCGCTGACTTCTACAGCGAACGGCTGAAACGGGGCTGCAAGCTGAATGTCGGTTTTCGGTCGCTGGCATCGCAAAGGCGGACATCGGCGGCCGGTGAAAGCTAATCGAAATCGTATTTTCAATGGTTCGATCAGGGACTTGCATGGCGAAATGCATACAACCAGGAAACCGACGATAGTCCTGATTGTTCGCCTGGTTGCCCCATCAATTGGAGGAATGGAGATGATAACGCTCTACGGGTTCGGTCGCTTGAAACGGGAGGTCATTGGTGAGACGCGGGACCTACGCGCGCAATGGGCGCTCGAGGAGACCGGCCTCCCATATAAAGTGTATGGCCTCGATCACACCGGTGGTGACGTGACCCCCGTTTCTTCATCCATTTGGAACTAGAGACCGGCCCCTCGAAGGGACGGACAGATGAAGCGGAAGCAGTTTACGGAAGAACAGATCATCGGCATCCTGAAGGAAGCCGAGGCGGGCGCGGTGGTGACGGAGCTGTGTCGCAAGCACGGTTTGTCGAGCGCGACGTATTACGCGTGGAAGGCCAAGTATGGCGGTTTGGAGGTATCCGACGCGAAGCGGTTGCGGGCGCTCGAGGAGGAGAACGCACGGCTCAAGCGGTTGCTCGCGGACACGATGCTGGACAACGCGGGTCTGAAGGATCTGCTATCAAAAAAATGGTAGCGCCCGCCGCGAAGCGGCAAGCAGTCGCGCATCTCCAGGCGACGTTGGGGATGAGCGAGCGGCGGGCGTGTGCTATCGTCGGGGCGGACCGTACGAGCATGCGGTATCGCTCGTGCCGAGCGGATGATGGCGCCCTGCGGTCGCGGCTGTGCGAGTTGGCGCAGCAGCGCCGGCGGTTCGGTTACCGGCGGCTGCACATCCTGCTTCGCCGCGACGGCATCACGATCAACCGTAAGAAGACCCAGCGGCTGTATCGCGAAGAGGGTCTGACGGTGCGGCGCAGGAAGGGACGTAAGCGTGCCGTTGGTGCGCGGGCGCCCGCGCCGGTGTTGGCGCTGCCGAACCAACGCTGGAGCTTGGACTTCGTCCACGATCAGCTTGCCACGGGCCGGCGGTTCCGCATCCTCAATATCGTCGACGACATTACGCGCGAGTGCCTGGCGGCGGTGCTCGACACGTCGATCTCGGGTCGGCGGGTTGTTCGCGAGCTGACCGATCTAATCATCAGGCGCGGCGCGCCGAAGATGATCGTCAGCGACAACGGGACCGAACTTACCTCGAACGCGGTGCTGGCCTGGTCAGGCGAGACGCGCGTCGAGTGGCATTACATCGCACCGGGCAAGCCGACCCAGAACGGCTTTGTCGAGAGCTTCAACGGTCGCATGCGCGACGAGCTGCTCAACGAGACATTGTTCTTCACGATCGGTCAGGCCCGCGCGATCCTTGCCCGCTGGGTCGATGACTACAACACCGAACGACCGCACTCCTCGCTCGGCTATGCCACACCGGCGGCGTTCGCCGCCGAACTTGAACAGCAACGGGCGGGGTTAACCCCGCCCGTTGCTTCAACCGCGCTCATGCGCGACAACACCGGTCGGTCTCTGGTTGCCGCTGGATGAAAGGCGGGGGTCACGTCAGTGGCGAGATGAACGAACCGGAATTTGGTCGGATCAGCTGCTTCCATCTTCTTCCCGTGATCGACGACGACGGCTTCATCGTCGCCGAGTCAGGCGCGGTCCTCATCTATCTCGCCGAGAAGGCCGGCAAACTCATCCCCACGGATTTCGAGGGGCGAACACGGGTCACGCAATGGTGCTTCTCCGCGTTGAGCACTGTCGAACGACCGATGATGGAAATTCAGTTAATCGGTGACGGCGACGACGAGGCGAGCTTGAGGCGGCGGGACGAAATGCGAAAGGAGGCTGGGCGCTGGCTAGGCGGCTTGGAGCGTCGGTTGCAAGGTCGGCAATGGATCGCTGCCGAGAAGTTTACAGTGGCCGACATTCTGCTCGCGACCGTGCTACGAGAAATTCGGAAAACCGACCTCATGAACCAATATGAGAACGTGTGTGCATACTATGCCCGAGCCATGGATCGTCCCGCATGGCGGAAGACGATGGCACTGTACGCTGAGCGGCTGGGAGTGACCGTGGCCGAGATCCAATGACGGCGCAGCACGCGTATTGGTACGTCGTCACGCGCTTGGGCTGAGCCACTGGTCGCGCACAATCGCTGTTGCGCTGTGATCAGCAATTGCCGTCGGCTTGGATCGAATGGATCAGCGGATGCCCTTGCTTGGAAGTAAGTCTGACGTCGACACTTGACACGGAAAGCCGACTCCTTGGTCAAGGTAAACTGGTAACGGGACGGAAGTTGTCGCGATGACGATCGGTGAAGGCTTTGCGATCCACGACCGCCATTCCCCGCTCACGCAGCCATGGGAGCCGATCTATGTGCGGCGCACGGTAGATCGCGTGCTGCTCGGCCTCGAAGTGCGTCAGGATCACGCCAATTCACGCGGCTTCCTTCACGGCGGCCTTATCGCCGCGCTTGCCGACAACGCGATGGGGCTCAGTCTGGGTCAGATGCTCTCAGCTGAGGGGCGTAGTGTCGAGCAAGGCGCGGTGACGACATCGCTGACGGTCGACTACCTCGATCGCGCCGCGCTGGGCGCATGGCTGGAGATCGCAACGGGCTTCATCCATGCCGGCAAACGTACGGCGGTAACGGAGGCTTTGGTGACCGCGGATGGCCGGGTGATAGCTCGCGCCAATGCCGCTTTTTCCTTCCGCTGACGCTCGGAGCCGGTCACATCGAGCTTGCGTCGAATTCGGACAGGCGGTCGACCAGCCACCGGGTCAGGGTCGCGACATCGGTTCTGCGTCGGACCTGCTCATCGGCAAAGACCAGCCGATACTCCACGCCGACTGCAGCGGTCTCGGGCAGCGGCTGAATGAGCCGGCCCTCCGACAGATGCCGGGTCGCTAGGATCGGAGGCGTCAGCGCGATGCCGAGCCCCGCGGCTGCGGCCTCGATCATCAGAAAATGCGCCTCGTGATAGTTCGGGGCATCGAGCGGCGGTCCGGCATAGCCGACGCCGCGAAGCCACCGTTCCCAGATGCCCTCGGGTCGATAGACCGCCAGGCGGGGACAGCGGGCAAGCTCGTCCAAAGACCGCGGCGGCGCGCTGCCATCGGCGAGGACCTTTGCCGACACCGCGATTGCCGAGAGCGCGGCAAGAGGGATCGAGGGCATGTCCGCGGCGCGGCCGACGCCGGCGAGTATCGCGAGATCGGCGTGACCGCGACGCAGATCGGCCAGGGTTCTCCCGACCCTCAGTTCGATGCGAACCTCCGGGCATTCCCGCTGAAGATCGGGGATGTGGGGGATCAGCCACGCGATCGCAAAGGACTGCGGCACGATCACGCGCAGCGAAGTTCCGCCGCGTTCCGCCTGCAGGTCGACCGTGGCACGCCGGATCGCGTCGATTGCGGGTTCCACCGTGCGCAGATACCGTTCGCCCGTGCGCGAGAGGATCGGCGTGCCCTTTTCACGGACGAACAGCGGCACGCCGACGAATGCTTCGAGCGCCTGGACACGTCGCGAAAAGGCGGACGGGCTGAGCGCAAGCCGGTCCGCCGCCTCGCGGAAGCTCGCGGAGCGCGAGGCGATGAGAAAGGCTTCGATCGCTTCGAGCGGGGGAGCCTGCCGTCGCATGTGTCCGCTCCCTTCTCAGGCGTGATCGCCTTGTGCATCGGCAGCACGCATCGGCGCAAGCGCTCGCCTCAGGCGAAGGCGGCATCGTGACCCTGCGTGACGACGACATCGCCCCAGCCGCCGGTGTCCGCGCCGTCGCCGACCCAGCGCCCCAGCTCGAAACGCGCGAGCTGATTGGCGTGGACCTCGTCGGGGCCATCGGCAACGCAGGTGGTACGCGCATAGACATAGGCCATCGTCATCGCGCCATCGGCGAAGCCGCCACCGCCGAACGCCTGGATCGCCATGTCGACGATCTCGGTCGCAAGGCGCGGCGCGACGATCTTGATCATCGCGATCTCGGCGTGCGCGCCCTTGTTGCCGACCGTGTCCATCATCCAGGCGGTCTTCAGCGTCAGCAGCCGCGCCTGCTCGATGCGACACCGCGCGTCGGCGATCCGCCAGCGCCACAGCGACTGGTCCGCCACGCGCTGGCCGAACGTGGTGCGGCCGCAAAGCCGGCGGCAGATCCGCTCGAGCGCGCGCTCGGCGATGCCGATCATGCGCATGCAATGATGGATCCGCCCAGGGCCGAGCCGCCCCTGCGCGATCTCGAAGCCGCGACCGGGGCCGAGCAGGATGTTCGCCGTCGGGACGCGCACATCGTCGAACACGACCTCCATATGCCCGTGCGGACTGTCCGACACGCCGATGATCGGAAGATAGCGGCGGATGCGGACGCCGGGCGTGTCGGTCGGCACCAGCACCATCGACTGCCGCGTGTGCGAATTCTCGCCGTCCGGGTCGGTCTGGCCCATCACGATCAATATCTCGCAGCGCGGATCGCCCGCGCCCGACGTCCACCATTTGCGGCCGGAGATGACGATCTCATCGCCGTCCTGCCGCATCGTCATCCGGATGTTGGTGGCGTCCGACGATGCCGTGTCGGGCTCGGTCATCGCATAGGCAGACCGGATCGTGCCGTCGAGCAACGGCTTGAGCCAGCGCTCCTGCTGTTCGGGCGTGCCGTAGCGGACCAGCACTTCCATGTTGCCGGTGTTCGGCGCGTCGCAATTGAATATCTCGGGCGCCCAATAGGAACGGCCCATGATCTCGGCCAAAGGCGCATATTCCAGGTTGGTCAGGCCGGCGCCATGCTCGCTGTCGGGCAGGAACAGGTTCCACAGCCCGGCGGCGCGCGCTTTCGCCTTCAGCACCTCCAACGTCTCGAGCGGTCGCCACAGCCGAAAATCGTCGGGCTGGTTCATCGCCTCGGAAAGGATCGCCTGCTCGGCCGGATAAACGTGCGCCGTCATGAAGGCGCGTAGCCGGTCGAGATAGTCGCGCGTCCGCGGGGTCGGTTCGAGGTTCATGTCTGTCTCCTGATGGGAATGATGGCCGCACTCGGGGTGGCGCCGCAGGTCATCGCAGTGCGGACGGGTCGGTCCTTTCACGCGCGATCGCGTCGCCGGCGCGCCGGTAATGCCAAGCCGCCCAGACGAAGAGCAGCGCGAAACATGCCATCGCCCGGGCCAGTCCGGCGCCTGCTTCGCCCCGGACCGCGAGGGCGTCGCTCAGCCACCCGAGCAGCGGTGGCCCGAGACCGAGGCCGATCGCGTTGACGAACAGCAGGATGATCGCGCTCGTCGTCGTCCGCATGGTGGCGGGCACCAGCGACTGCGCGGCGCCGTAGGTCGGGCCGAGATAAAGGAACTGCCCGACGCTTCCGACCAGCGCCAGCGCGATCGCGGCCCGTACGTCGCGGGTCAGAAAAGCGACCGCGAGCAGCAGCGCGGCGAGCAGCAGGCCGATCGCCGGGACCCATCCGATCCACCGCGGGTCGCGCGTCTGCAGCCGGGTCGCGAGCCAGCCGCCCGCGAACGTGCCGATACCGCCCCCGACGCCTGAGATGAGCCCGGTCGCGAACCCTGCAGTCGACACCCCGAGCCCGAAGCTGCGCGCTAGCAGCGACGGCAGGAAGCCGACGATCGCATATCCCGCGAACGAGGCGACGACGATCCCGGCGATCAGGTTCCGCATGGCTGGCGACTTCCGGACGAAGCCCAGCACATCGCGCAGCGGCGGGCGGTCGCTTGCCGCATCGGACGGAGCGGGCTCGCGGATCGTGAGCAACAGCGGCGCTAGCAGCAGACCGGGCACGCCGACCGCGACGAACGCATAGCGCCAGCCGAGCCGCTCCGCCACGAGCCCGCCGACGAACGCTCCGAGCAGGATGCCGAGCGGCACGCCGAGCGAGTAGATGCCGATCGCGCGCGGGCGCCGGGCCGGCGCGAAGAAGCTCGACAGGATCGCGTGCGACGGTGGCGTGCCGCCCGCCTCGCCGACGCCGACCAGCACCCGCGCCGCGAAGAGAGCGGCGAAACCGGTGGCGGCGCCGCAGGCGATCGTCGCCACCGACCAGAGCGCGACCGCGGCCGCGACGATCCGCGGCCTGCCACCGCGCTCCGCCACTCTCGCGATCGGCAAACCGAGTGTCGAATAGAGCAAGGCGAAGGCGGTACCGCCGAGCAGGCCGAGCTCGGCATCCGACAGGCCTAGCTCGAGCTTTATCGGCTGCTGCACGATGCCGAGGATCGTGCGATCGACGAAGCTGAGGGTGTAGCCGGCCAGGAGCAGCGCCAGCGCACGATCCGCGCCCAGCTGATTGCGCCACGATGTCGTCGAACTCATTCAACCTGCCTGCCGCGCCCGCCGAGCCCGCGCCAGCGTGCGGCCCGCAACGCGGGTTGCGCCGCCCGCAACCTCACGTCGCGAAGCCGGGACGGCGATCCAGGATCGTGCGCTTCACGAGCGTGCGGCATTTGCCGTCGCGCGCCGCCAGATCATCGACGACGCGCGCCTGGACCGTCGCCGCGTCGGCGCGGACGTCGAGCAGCACATAACCGGCATGGGCGTTGTCGAGGAACCGCACATGCGGGTTCAGGCGCGGTGCCGGGTCGAACAAGGCCGCCGGGCCGTTGCGCGAGGCGAGGCAGCTCGTCACCACTTCGCTCGCGATCACCGCGGTGTCCGGGCGGTCGAAGTCGCGACGCACGTCGTTGAGCCAGAACGAATGGACGTCGCCGCCGAGCAGCACCGGATTGCGGACCGCGGGCGTCGTCAGCGCATCCAGCGTCCGGTCGCGCGTCGCCGCATAGCCGTCCCAGATATCCGAATAGCGCGCATCCGGCCCGTCCGGCAGGTGCAGCCGCGAGAACAGCGTCTGCTGCGCGATCAGCGACCAGCGCGCCGGCCGAACCGCCAGACTTTGCGCCAGCCAACGCTCCTGCGCCGCCCCGAGCATCGTCGCGGCGGGATCGGTCGCCAGATCGCAGGCCCTGACGATCTGGCCGCCGCTCTTCCCGGGCGCGTCGCACGGGTGGGGTGTTCGATACTGGCGCGAATCCAGCACGTGGATGCTGGCGAGCCGCCCCCAATCGAGCCGGCGGTACAGCCTGACCTCGCCGCCCGCCCGCAGTGCCGACGGGCGCAGCGGCATATGCTCGAAATAAGCCTGGTACGCCGCTGCCCGGCGCTGCAGGAAGGCAGCGGGATCGGCGGTCGCGACGCCGTTCGGGCCGGCATAATCGTTTTCCACCTCGTGATCGTCCCAGGTGACGACAAAGGGTGCGGCGGCATGCGCCGCGGCCAGATCGGGATCGCTGCGGTACAGCGCGTAGCGGGCACGATAATCGGCCAGCGTACGCGGCTCGGGCGTGCCGAACGCGCGGACGTCGGGGCCGCTGCCGAACGACTTTTCGTAGATATAGTCGCCGACGTGCGCGACGAGATCGACGTCCTGCGCCACGATGTCCCGGTACGTGCTAAACCAGCCCTGTTCCCAATGCTGACAAGAGACGAGCGCCAGCTTCAGCCGATCCGCGATGTCGGGGGCGGTACGGGTCCGGCCCACCGGGCTGGCGATCCCGTCGATCAGGAAACGGTAGAAAAAGGGGCGGCCCGGCCGCAACCCGGTCACCTCGGCGTGCACCGCCCCGCCGCGCGCTATGGGCGACAGCGCCCGACCGCGTCGGGCAATACGCCCGAAGCGTTCGTCCTCGGCGACTTCCCAGACGACCAGGCGATCGCTCGACATGCCGGCGAGCCGCGTCCACAGCACGACGCCGTCCTGCGTGGGTTCGCCCGAGGCGACGCCGAGCGCGAAGGGATCACGCCCCTTGGTCGACGGCCGCTCGTCGACCCTGGCCTGAGCGCCAGCTGCAACGAAGCGCATGGCGGCAAGCACCGCCGCGCCGCGCAGGAAAGTGCGCCGGTCCAGCATTCTCAGAAGCCCGCCGAGACCCGGAGGTAGTAACTGCGGCCGTTGAGGCCGAGCGGCGTTTCCTCGCCGGTGGGAAAGCTGCCGCCGGTGGATGCGATGACGGTTGCCTGGTCGAGGATGGACTCGGGCCGCGCGTCGAACACGTTCTGCACGCCCGCGCCGATGCGCACGCCCGGCAGCAGCCGGTAGCCCACCGCAAGATCGACCGATTCCTTGCCGCCGAACGTCTGCGTCGCGACCAGCGGCTGCGACGTATAGGTGCCGAATGCCGACACGGTCGCGGCAAGGTCCAGCGCACGGTGGGTCAGATTGCCTTGGAAGGTCGCCTTGGCGCGCGGCTGCGCTTCGGTAAGGAACAGGATCGACTTGGTGGCGAGCAACGGCAACGTCGGCAACACCTGGTTGGGCCGCAGCTCGTCGAGCTTACTGTTTAGCCAGCTATAGCCCCCCGAAAGCGACAGCCGGGTCTCGGATGCGATTTCGCCGGCCCAGCGCGCCGTGACCTCGACCCCTTCCGTCGTCGTGTCCACCGCATTGGTGAAGAAGCGCACTTGGCTGAATCCGGTGATGCCGTTGCGCATCAGGACCCCGGCGACCGCGGCACCGCCCAGCTGCTCGCTCAGCGCGATCCGATCGCGGATACGGATGTGGAAATAGTCGGCGGTGAACGAAAAGCCGTCGAACGGCCCGAACACCACGCCGCCGGTCGCGTTGCGCGATCGCTCCGGCCGCAACGCACTCGCGCCGAGCGCCATCGCCACCGGATCGGCCACCGGCAGCGTCGCCACCGTGACGAGCTGCCCGGCGCTGGTCGCGCCCTGCACCGCGGAGAAATATTGCTGCTGCAGCGATGGCGCGCGAAAGCCCGTGCCGACGGTGCCGCGGACCGCAACCCCCGGCAGGACGTCGAACCGGCCGGTGATCCGCCAGGTCGTCTTGCCGCCGAAATCGTCGTAGTCGTCGTGGCGTACCGCGCCCCCCAGGAGCAGCGCGGACACGGGACGCAATTCGACATCCACGAACGCGGCCCAGGCGTTCCGCCCGTCGTCCACCGGAACGCGGGGGTTAAAGCCGGCGAACCCGTCGGCGCCGAGGCCGAAATAGGCGGCGGGCTTGCCGCTCCGGATCGCGTAGCGCTCGTTGCGATATTGGCCGCCGACCGCGACGTTGCCGCCGGCGAGGACACCGCTGAGCGACCGCGATAGCACGAGGTCGGTGACTGCCTGGCGGTAGGTCACACCCCCCGAATCGAAGCTGGTCGGGCTGGCCGCACCAAGCGAGACGTTTGCGGTATCGTCGACGCGGAAGTTCGCGCGGTTGTAGCCGTAGCTCTGGCTGAGATCGGCACGAACCCCGGCGAACTCGCCGCGCAGCCCGACCGTGCCGCCAAGATCGGTGATCGTCGGCGTGATGATCGGCAGGAACCCGTTGGGGTAGAGCACCGAGAAGCCCGGCACGCGGAAGCCGGCGCCGTTGTTCGAACGCTTGCGGGTCGCGGTCCCGAACGCATAAGCTTCGACCGGCCCGAGCGGCAACGCCGCGTCGAGCGCGCCGCTGAAGATCGACGAGCGCGGGTCGCCGATCCGATAGGTGACCCGGCTGAACCGCTGGTCGATCAACGCGCGGTTCGTCGCGTCGGCATGACGCGCGGAGATCGTAGCGGTCAGATGCCCGCCGGCACCAAGCGGCAGGCCGGCGCTCGCGCTCGCCAGCCCGGTCGCGCCGTCGCCTTCCTCGGTGATGCCGCCATATAGCTCGGCCGAGCCACCGCTGCTGTTCGATTTGAGGATGATGTTGACGACGCCGGCGATCGCGTCCGAGCCATATTGCGCGGCGGCACCGTCGCGCAGCACCTCGATCCGTTCGATCGCGGCCTCGGGGATGGTATCGAGATCGACCGCAGCCGAACCGCGGCCGATCGAGTTGTTGACGTTGAGCACGGCGTTGGTCGCGCGGCGCTTGCCGTTGACGAGCACCAGCGTCTGGTCCGGCGAAAGCCCGCGCAGCGTCACCGGCCGGGTGTTGGTCGCCGTCGCGGTCGTCGCCGCGCGCGCGAAATTCACCGACGGCTGTAGAGTATTGAGCGCGCGACCGAGATCGGGAAAGCCGGTGGCGGCGACCGCTTCGCCCGACACCACGTCGATCGGTGCCGACGATTCCAGCGCGCGGCGTCCGACCGAGCGCGTCCCGGTGACGATAATGTCCCCGTCGGTGTTCGCGTCGTCCGCCGGAGGGGTCGTCTGCGGCGCGGTCGCATCCGCCTGCGCGATTGCCTGACCGGGAAGCGCAAGACAGCCCGCGGCCAAAATGATCCCGAAGTTCTTCATGATCAGCTCCCAGCATGTACCCCGCACGGGGTATAGCGGCAGCGACAGTTCGGCCGTCTTGCGAAGCGGGACGCGAGCGTTGCGCAGCCAGCAACGTTCTGCGTCGTCGAGGCGTAACAATGATGCCGTATCGCGCAGGGTTTCGGCTCGTTTCGACCGACCGGGTCCATGTCCAATGCGCAACCGACGTGGACCAGCGCGCAATTGCTGTCGTCGAAACCTTGCCCAATGTTTCGCGCGGAGGTGATCGATGCGGCAAGCTGTGTTTGTGAATCCCGGGCTGATTGAATGGCGGGAGACAGCGGAACCTCGCCTGGAAGCGGGCGGAGAGGCGCTCGTGCGGCCCATCGTCGTCGGGCGGTGCGATCTCGACGTTGCGTACATGCGTGGCGTCTTGCCGATGGCGTCAGGCGAACCGATCGGTCACGAGATCATCGCGGAAATCGTCGAGCCCGGCACTGATCTCGGCGACGCGTTCAAACCGGGCGACCGCGTGTTCGTGCCGGCGCAGATATCGTGTGGCGAATGCGCGTCCTGCCGTGCCGGCATGACGGGTCGCTGCCGGTCGGTGCCGTTCGCCGCCTCCTACGGAATGGGACGAGAAGGCGGCTACGGCGGCGGCCTGGCCGACCTGGTCCGCGTACCGTTCGCGCGCGCCATGCTGACGCCAGTACCAAATGGTGCGGATCCGATTTCGTTGATCGGCCTCGCCGACATGGCGCGCGATGCATGGCGCGGCGTCGCCCCCGGGCTCGCGCGCATGCCCGGCGCCCGCGTACTCGTCCTGGGCGGCATGCCCGCGGTCATCGGCCTGTACGCGGCCGGTATCGCGGTTTCGCTTGGAGCGTCGGACGTCGTATATGTCGACCTTGACGACGGGCGGGTGGCGGTTGCTGCTGCCTATGGTGCCCGCCGCGTTGCGGTCGAGGAGCTTGGCATCGAAGAATTCGATATCGTCTTCGTCGCCAATCCGGCGCGAGCCGCGTTGGACGCGGCAGTCCGCTCATGCGCGCCTGGCGGCGTCGTCACGAGCGCCACGCCCACGCTCGATGGTACGCCCTCGTTCGACACACTCGATCTATATCGACGAGGCCTGACCTGGACGATCGGCCGTCCCGACTGTCGTGGAGCGGCGTGCGGCACTGCCGATTGCTGGGCGAATGCTGGGTTCGATCCCGCACTTGTGCGGCCCCGTGCTTTCGTCTGGGATGACGCGCCGGCAGCCTGGGTCTCAGATGATCTTTACGCCTGCGTTCAAAGCTGGCCCGAGCGGCCGTCGCGATCTCGAGATATCCGTTTCGAGGACCGTAGCCATGCTCTCATTACCGAGCGGCGATTGTCCGGTAGCAAAACGTAGCGCGTGAACGTCCGCGAGTGGGGGTGGGTTCAACGGGTGGTCGCAACGCATCATTCTCATGATGAGAAGGAGTGGTGCGATGAAGCAGCGTCGTCGGATATATTACTCGGCCGCTCAGCGGGCGGAGATTTGGGATCGGTGGCAGCGCGGCGAGTCGATGAGTTCGATCGGTCGCGGCTTTGAGCGGGAGAGCTCGTCGATCTTCTCGGTGCTCTCACCGTCGGGCGGAATCCGCCCACCCGATCGGAGGCGATCGGGCCGTGCGCTGAGCTTGGTCGAACGCGAGGAGATATCCAGGGGTCTGGTCGCCGGTCGTTCGCTGCGTGCGATTGCAGTCCAGCTCTGCCGCGCGCCGTCAACGATCAGCCGGGAGGTTGGCCGTAACGGCGGCGCTGATCGGTATCGTGCCACGCTATCGGATCAGGCGGCATGGGATCGTGCGCTGCGCCCGAAGCGCTGCAAGCTCGCTTGCCACCCGGGCTTGCGACGAACAGTATCGCGCAAGCTGCGCCGCAAATGGTCGCCAGAGCAGGTTGCGGGCTGGCTCAAGCATAGCTTTCCGGACGAAGACCAGCATCGCGTGTCACACGAGACGATCTACAAAAGCCTGTATATCCAGGCGCGTGGCGTCCTCAAGAAAGAGCTGCTCGAGCATCTGCGCGCCAAGCGCACGATCCGCCGCTCGCGCCATGCCAGCCTGAAGCGCGACGGGCTCGGCCAGATCAAGGACGCGGTCTCGATCAGCGAACGGCCCGCTTGCGTCGACGATCGCGCCGTGCCCGGGCACTGGGAGGGCGATCTAATCTCGGGCGCGCGCGGCAGCCATGTCGTGACGCTGGTCGAGCGGCAATCGCGCTACGTGATCCTCGCCAAGGTCGCGAACAAGCAAACCGCGACCGTCGTGTCGGCGCTGATCGGGCAGGCCCGCAAGCTGCCCGGAGACCTCTGCCGGTCGCTGACCTGGGACCGCGGCAAGGAGCTTGCCGACCACCGGCGCTTCACCTTGGCGACCGATGTCGAGGTCTACTTCTGCGATCCGCACAGCCCCTGGCAGCGCGGCACCAACGAGAACACCAACCGCCTGCTGCGCCAGTACCTGCCCCACGGCATCGACCTGTCGACCTTCAGCCAGGCCCAGCTCAGCACCATCGCCAGGCAGCTCAACGAGCGGCCGAGAAAAACCTTGATGTACCAAACGCCAGCTGAGAAGTTCGCTCAGAGCGTTGCGTCGATCGGTTGAACCCACCGGTCTTCGCCCTCGCACCCGGCTGAAGCGGCCGCGGCCCTGATGCCGCGTCCTTGGTGGAAATATTGGCTTTGGAACGCGTTGGTCCTAGCTGGCTTCAATCGACCCGCACGGCGACACGGTCACAGAGTGGAAGCCACCTATCGACCGGTTTCCATTCCCACTTCCAGTCCTGACGTGTTCCCTCGTTCGTGAAGGTCACGGCCGCTCGCTCCGTGAGCCCGTCGAACTGCCAGCGGTCGCCCTCTCGCGTTACTTTGTAGTCTCGGTAAAAGCCGTGATTCTCCACACTGCGCGAGAAATACGAGCCGTCTTCATCGACACCAATGATGCTCAAAGTGTCGAACCTATCGCCTGCTATGTCCGCGCGCTCGTCCTGAATGATGAAAAATTTACCCGTATGCCAAGCCGCATCGTGTGTACTAACCCAGGCTTGAGCATTCGCTTTGGGATCGTCGCGGTTCTGATCGGTGCCTCCGAACGATGTTCCATGCGCCGTCCATTTGCCAAGAAATGCCGCGAGTGCTTCGTGCGCCGCTGTGCGTTGTGGAACGTCTGCCATTCTGTTCTCCTCTCGTATTTCGATTGGGGAGCTAACGTCCGGATGTTAGTACCGTTCATCCGCTACGGCGGTCTGTGTATGACCTTGCGACAATCTCACCCGGCCGATTCTCACTGGCGTTTCCTATCGAACGCACTTTGCTAGGACGCGAACCGGGATTTCGACCTCCGCTATTTCCATTTGCCTGCCGCAGAGCCTCACTCATCGCCCAGTCGATGTCCGCTTCCGGCATGGAGGACCAGCCGCCCGATGGATCGATCCAGGAAGCTATTTTTACCGAATCGCGCCATCAGCCATCTTGCGTCCTCGCAAGATCAATGGTTTTATCAAGTAGTGTCGTGACTGTGAAGGCAAGCGCCCGAAGCGCCTCTCCAGAGCGAGCCCAGCTGAGCAGAGTCGATTGTTGTCGTTTGGTCCTCCCTGAGCGCCCGTCGATAACCAGCGGCTGCTCGAATTGGGCCAGTTGCGGTACATCGAGGGGTCGCCTTAGGGTGGCGCGCGTGGCGTTGAAAAGCGGATAAATCGCTGGAACCCTGACGTAGTCGCTCCGTTATTTTGGGTTGAATCGGTTAGGAGAATGGAACGACATGGCCAGATTGTACGGAAACTCGGGTAACAACACCCTTCGTGGTGGGACCGATGGCGACGTTATTCAGGGCTTCGCTGGCAGGGACAAATTATTCGGGAACGGTGGCAACGATGTCATTTACGGTGGGAATGGCGATGACCTGCTGAATGGCGGCGATGGAAGTGACACTCTTTACGGCGGGGTCGGATCGGATCGGCTCTTCGGCGGAGCAGGCGCCGATGTACTTAATGGCGGCGCGGGCACAGATTTTCTCACCGGAGGTTCAGGGGGCGATGGCTTCGTATTCGACAGCCTCACCGGTGACGGCAATATGATAGCCGCACGAATTCGAGATTTCTCGCGTGCTGAGGGTGACTACATTAGGCTCTCCGCTATCGATGCCGATCCCCACAAAGCTGGCAATCAGGCATTCGAGTTCAAAGGATACGATCAAAACGGAGGGCCCGCTTCGACCGGAGCGGATCGGGCTGGAGTGAGCTTCCGGTTTGAACAGGCGCCCGATCATAGCTGGGTCACGGTCGTGGACGTACGCTCGATGAACGGCGCTGGCTACGATGATCCCGCTTTCTACACGCAGTTCTGGATCGATGGTAAGGTAACTCTACAGGCTGCCGACTTCGTTCTTTGAGGTTGGGGCAGAGTGAAAGCGGTAGTCAGGAGAGAATTGTCGCTACATGTTGGTGGGCTTCGGCAGGCCGGATGTCGCCGAAGGGCACTGTCAAACTAACCAGCATCTGGTTAGTTCGGGTCCCGACAAGCTCGAGTTCCAGCGGAGGGGCGACGGAAAATCGAGAATGCCCGCGGACCAATTTCGGAACAAAACGGCACAAGGGGCGGGCGAAAAGCTGCTCTAATCAAATAGGAAATCGGCGGTGCATTACGTCTGACAACTCCCTCTTGACCCTTCGGGGCGTACGACGCTTTCATCCATTTTGCCGAAAGTCAGGAACACTTATGTCGCGAACGATCATCGCCAGCCTGGCCGCGCCTGCGGCCCCTCCAGCCTATAGCCAAGCGGTTAAGGCCGCCGGTCTTGTGTTCGTCTCGGGCACTGCTCCGATCGACCCGGCTACAGGGAAAATTGTCGTTGGACCCGTGCAGGCACAGGTCGCGCAATGCCTGACCAACATCGCCGCAATCTTGGAGGAAGCGGGAAGTAATCTGGCACAAGCCGTCAGCGCGACGCTCATCGTCGCCGAAGAAGATGATTTCGCGTCCGCTAACGAGGAGTGGCTCAAGTGGTTTCCGTCTGATCCGCCGGCTCGACAAGGCGCTAAGATGCCTGTCCGCGTCCCCGGAATGAAGGTGTCGATCGCGATGATTGCGGAAGCCTGACCGCCGCGCGGCAGCTGCAAAGCTGCTAAAATACAGCCCCCTTCTGTCATTGCGCTATTAGCCAAATGCGTTGACTTGACCGCCATGAACGAATGCCCAGTGTTGGGGAGGCCAAAAGGGGCATCGGATGTCGGAATCTGGGTCTTCCCAATCGTAAACGACTCATTGGTGCACCGGAGCGATCCGCAGCGCTGTATGCTCGCGTCAGGACGCCGGAGGGGGGCGAAAATAGGCGAACATGTGTGAGGCGTAATCAGCTTTTCCGAGTTCGATGCCTTGAGCTCGAATGATCGAATAGGCAGTCACAACATGGAAGTAGAATTGCGGCAGCGCCCAGTCGCGGGCATACTGCTCCGCCGTCAGGTCTAGGGTCATTTCGTTCGGCAGTGCGTGGGCGATTGGTGCGGCAGGGTCGATCGCAATGCCCGCTGCCGCGGCAGCCTCTATTACCGACAACGTTTCCGCGATCCGAGCTTGCGCGTCTGCAAGGGTGCCGGGCCGCTCACCGGCATTTCGCCCTTCGTCTAGCAGGATTTGCAACGAGGGCGGGAAGTCTTGCTTCAACAGTCGGAATACTCCCTCTTGCGCTTGGCGACACGCAAAGCGAACTTGGGTCGCGAGAGGAAACATGTCTGGCGCGAGCCGCGCGGCCAATAGGGTCTCGGCGTCGCCAGTCGGCCGTTGCGCCTCAGCCTTGGCGAGCCATTTCGATAACGCCCCGAGCATTTGCACGTAGGTGGGTACGAGAAAATCTGAGAGCGTCATGAGAGATTGCTTTCCGTGGCGGATCGGATGCGCGACCTAAGACGGTGCGAGCATGAGCCGTAGCGGTTGCCGAACTCGAGGCAAGTCGCTCGGTCCCGCTGAAAATTCCTGTCTCGCTGACCGGCTGTCGCCATGCTCGCCGGGAGCATGAGGCTCAGCAGGGCGAGAAAGCACAGCATGTCGTGGGGTTTCGACGATTGGTAAAGCTACGCTGCAGCATTTAAGCTGGTCTCCAAGTGACCGGTTGGCGAGCTCAGGCTTGCGGAATCCGCGCGATCACCTTGATCTCGAAATCGAAGCCGGCAAGCCAGTTGACTCCCACTGCGGTCCAATTCGGGTAGGGCTGCTCACCGATCAGGCCGTCTTTCACGGCCATCACTGTCTCGAACTGCGTGTCCGGATCGGTGTGAAAGGTAGTGACATCGATGATGTCGTCGAATCTGCAACCGGCTGCGTCGAGCACTGCTGCAAGATTGTCGAAGGCAAGCCGGACCTGTGCCTCGAAATCGGGCTCGGGCGAGCCATCCTCGCGGCTGCCGACCTGGCCTGATACGAACAAAAGGTCACCCGATCGGATCGCCGCGGAATATCGGTACTTCTGGTAGAGTGCCTGACGGCTTGCTGGAAAGATCGCGTCGCGTTTAGCCATCCTTGCGTCCTTTGCTAAGGGTGTTCGGCATTGCCTATCTCCGCCTCTCCGGTCCTAGATGAGCCCTGCATGATCGGCGGATAAGCACGCTGCCTACCAAAAGACTGGTGCACTGAATGCAAGAACGAACCGGCGCTCACCTTGAGCAGATCGAAGCGTTTGCCGCCGTTGCCGAGCACGGCGGGTTTGTCGCGGCAGCGCGCGCGCTCGGGCGGGATGCATCCGTCATCTCGCGGCGCCTCGACGCCCTAGAGAAGCGGCTCGGAGTTCGTTTGCTGTCGAGAACAACCCGTCGCGTCGCGGTCACCGAAATAGGGGCGAGCTATCTCCTACGCGTGCAGGCGATCCTTTCGGAGATGTCGGCGGCCGATGTCGAAGCTGCCGAAGACTCCGCCCAGCCTCGGGGCCTGCTGCGCCTATCTATGCCGGCGACCTTCGCACGTCTCTGGGTTGCGCCCTGGCTTCCCGACTTCTTGAGCGAGCACCCCCACCTGCAAATCGAGCTTCACCACGGCGACCGCTTTGTCGACCTCGTGTCGGAGGGGTTCGACGCTGCGATCCGGCTCGGCGTGCTGCAAGACAGCTCCCTCATCGTCCGGCGCCTCGCCAGTTTCGAAACAATCCTGTGTGCATCGCCCGCATACGTCGCGGCACATGGCGCACCGGCGCGGCCGCAGGATCTCCAGCGACATGCGTGCATCGGCCTTTCGCTGCCGCAAGTGTGGCCGGATTGGCGGCTCCGGCGGGGGGACGAAACGGCGACGGTACGCGTCTCCGGTGCGATCGTCAGCGATGAGGGCGGGAGCATGACCGTAGCCTGCGTGCATGGCGCGGGGATCATGGTGGCTTCGGAATGGTCGATCGGTCAGGATCTTGCGTCAGGGCGGTTGGTGCGTGTGCTGCCTGAATGGCACTACGATCGAACTTCCGCAGTGCACATCGTAATGCCACAGGGAAGGTTCGTACCCGCCAAGACGCGCGTATTCATCGATCGACTCGTGCGCGAATTCACGCCCGACCCGCCCTGGAGTAGGTGATCCCAACCCAGACACCGAGCGCTGTGCGTCCCGCATTTTCGGCCGATGAGCGTCTGCTATCGCGTCTGCTGTCCCGAAAAATCGAAGGTCCGCTTTCGGCCGATGCAGCCCCAAGCTGCACCTTAACCAATGTCCGGTGTTGGGAAGCACTGAAGCCGCCGCGAACGTCTGAATATGTGAAGGAAATCGGGCACCGTTAGGTGTACGATTTCCTCCAAAGCAGGAAGCCGCGGGCCACGGGCGGTGACCTATGGGGAAAGCGGTTTTCGGGTTGGTATGGGGTGTGCGCGACGACGGTCGGAACGCGCCAATGCGAGCGGCGATATGGTGGACAAAGGCGGTGTCGGAGCTGGAGGCTGGCCGTAATCGAGGCACATGATGGTCGACGGCACGGTGTTTGTAGGGGCCAGTGCGAGCGCCATCGTCGCCGGAAGCGCAGGATCTGCGCGGCGCTGTGAAGCCTGGCCATGCCGGATCATGACGTGGTCGTCCCGGTGGATACGATACCGTGCGGCGGTGCGCGGGGCTGTCGCCATCGTTCGAAGGTTTCGATGACGACCATGTGTCCGCCGCAGCACGGGCACGGCGGGCGGACATTGGCTGGTTCGTCTGGCGTGTCGTCATCGGGCGGCGGCGCGACGCCGAGCAAGCGCCGCGCATGGTTGAGATGCGTGTTGCGGTTGGCACCGGCGAGCAAGCCGTAGTGACGGATGCGGTGGAAGCCTTTGGGCAGGACGTGGAGCAGGAAGCGGCGGATGAACTCGTCGGTGGCGATTGTCATGGTCTGCTGGCGGTCGGCGCCGTCCCTGCGATAATCCTTGTAGCGGAACGTCACCCCGGCCTCGTCGAAGCGCAGGAGCCGGCTGTTCGAGATGGCAACCCGGTGGGTGTAGCGCGACAGATAAGCGAGCACCGCCTGCGGACCGGCGAACGGTGCTTTGGCATAGACGACCCAGTTCTTCTTCCGGATCGGGGACAGGTGACGCAGGAACGCCCCCCGGTCGGCGAGATGTGCCATGCCGCCGTAGAACGCGAGTTGCCCGGCATCGTGCAACGTCGTCAGCCCGGTCAGGAACAGTCGACGGAATAGTTTGCCCAGCACGCGCACGGGCAGCAGGAACGCCGGGCGTGACGATATCCAGCGCGTGCCGTCGCGCGCGATACCGCCGCCCGGCACGATCATGTGGATGTGCGGATGATGGGTCATCGCCGATCCCCAGGTATGAAGCACGGCGGTGATGCCGATCCGCGCGCCGAGATGCTTCGGGTCGGCCGCGATCGTCATCATCGTGTCGGATGCCGCCTTGAACAGCAGGCCGTAGAGCAAGGTCTTGTTGTGGAAGGCGATGTCGGCGACCTCGGCGGGTAGCGTGAAGACGACGTGGAAATAACCGACCGGCAGCAGATCGGCCTCACGCGCCTCGAGCCAGGTGCGTGCCGCCGCGCCCTGGCATCGGGGACAATGCCGGTTGCGGCAGCTGTTGTAAGCGACCCGCCAATGCCCGCAGTCGGTGCAGGCCTCGGTATGGCCGCCGAGTGCAGCGGTGCGGCAATGCTCGATGGCCGACATGACCTTTAACTGGTGCAGGCTGAGATGCCCGGTATGCGCGGCCCGGTAGGCAGGACCGGCGCTGCGGAAGATGTCGGCGACCTCGAGGGAGGCGCGCACCGCGCTCAACCGGGGGGCGTCTTCCCTTCCATCAGCGCCATCAGCCGGTCGAGCGGGCCGGTCACCGCATGGATCGTGCGCGTCGCCACCTTGGTGTAGAGCGCGGTCGTCTCGAGCTTGCTGTGCCCGAGCAGCACCTGGATCACGCGGATATCGACATCCTCCTCGAGCAGGTGGGTGGCGAAACTATGCCGCAGCGTATGTGGGCTGACGCGCTTTCGGATACCGGCTGCTTCGGCCGCCTCGCTGACTGCGCGGTGCAGCTGCCGCGTCGAGATCGGGTCGGTGTAGCTCCGGCCCGGAAACAGCCAGCCGTGAGGCAGCAGGACACTGCGCCGCTTACCCTCGCGCCACCACAGCCGCAGCAGCTCGAGCAGTTGCGGCGACAGCATGGCGTTGCGGTCCTTGCGCCCCTTGCCCTCCTCGATGCGGATCAGCATGCGCTTGCTGTCGATGTCGTCGGCCTTGAGATGCGCAACCTCCGACACGCGCAGGCCAGCGCCGTACGCGACGCCCAGCGCGGCGCGGTACTTGATGCCCGGCGCCGCTTCGAGAAGCCGTCCGACCTCCTCGACGCTCAGCACGTCGGGCAGCTTGCGGGGACGAGGTGCCAGCACCAGCTTGCGCGACAGGTCAGGCCGATCCAGCGTCACCCCGAACAGGAAGCGCAGCGCCGACACCGTGGCGCCGATGACGGACTCTCCGACACCGTGTTCGCGCTGGTGAATCTGGAAGCGCCGCACGTCCTCGGCGGTCGCAGTGTCCGGCGAGCGGCCCAGGAACGCCGCAAAGGCCCGGACGTGGCGGACATAATCGTGCTTGGTCCGCGCCCCCATTGCGCGCATCGCCATGTCGTCGAGCATCCGTTGACGCAGCGGGGTGAGGGGTCGGTCGATCGGTTGAGTCGCCATGATAAGTTCCTCTTGTTGAAGGAACTCCATCGTCCGCCACCGCTCCCGCCGGGCCAAACCTCAACGCAAGCGCGCTACCTCACCACCAACACCCCTGCCGCGCAGCGGCTTCGTGCTGTGGGTCACGCCGACTCGTTGGCGCTTTCGAAACCACGACGCCGAGATTGGCCAACCGATTCGCTTACTTTCCGGTTCGTCATTCCGCCGCCATTTGCTCGGACCGCAAGGTTGCGAACCCTACCCAAGCGGCTAGTGGTATACTGGTGCGAGACACAGTCTTGCTCACCTTGTTAGCAGCAGCAACACACTCTGCCGCTGAGTAAGCGTCCGGTGACCCCCGCCTTGCGGGCGGCGTAGGCGGCAAGCCAGAGGTGCAGCACTATGGCAGGCACTGGTGCGGCACTATGGCTACGCGGATTATCGAGGTTGTGGACGCGGGGTTGGCGGTGCCCCGTCGCCGGTTCACGGATGACGACAAGGCGCGGATCGTGTCCGAGGCGATGATGCCGGGTGCGACCGTGACCGAGGTGGCGCGGCGCTACGAGGTGTGCGGATCGCTGATCTATCGCTGGCGAAGGTTGCTGTTGGGATCGAGGCTGCCGCGCGCGGCACGGTCGTTGCCCTCGCCGTCGGCGTTCGTTCCGGTCGAGCTTGCCGCGCCGGTCGCCGCGGCTTTGCCCAATGTGTCGTCGGCAGGCACGGTCGAGGTGGTCGCACCGTCTGGCCATGTCGTCCGCCTGACCCCGCCGATCGATGCGCGCGTGCTGAAGGCGGTGCTGGCAGGGGTCGGGTGATCGGGCCACCGACGGGGACCAAGGTGTATCGTGCCGCCGGGATCACCGATATGCGTAAAGGGTTCGACGGGTTGGCGGCACTGGTGCAGCAGCATCTGAAGCGCGATCCGTTCGGCGGTGCGGTCTATGCGTTCCGGGGCAAGCGCGGCGATCTGGTCAAGCTGTTGTGGTGGGACGGGCAAGGTCTGGTGCTCCATGCCAAGCGTCTCGAGCGCGGTCGGTTCACCTGGCCTGCGACCGCCGAAGGTGTTGCCGTGCTGACCCCGGCACAGCTGTCGATGCTGCTCGAAGGGGTCGACTGGCGGCACCCGATCCGATCGTCGCAACCGTCGCTGGCGTGGTGATAATCAACGGTTTTTCGTGCTTTTATCGTGTGTTGGGCAGGCCGATGTGCTATGCACGGTCGTGTCGCTCGATACTGCCTCGCTCCCCGATGATGTGAGCCTTTTGAAGGCGATGTTGGTTGTCGCCGACGCCGAGCTCGAGCAGTTGCGGATGCAGGTCGCCAAGCTTCGCCGCATGCAGTTCGGTGCCTCGTCCGAGCGCCTGACCGCGCAAGCCGACCAGCTCGAGCTGGGTCTAGAAGACGCCGAGGTCGAAGCGGTCGCCAAGGCACCACCCGCTGTCATCCGGGCTCGCGATGCTGCCAAGCCGTTCCGCCAGCCACTCCCGGATCATCTGCCGCGCGAGGACGTCGTGCACGCGCCCGCTTGCCTGTGCCCCGACTGCGGCGGCGCGATGCGCAAGATCGGCGAGGATGTGACCGAGCAGCTCGAGTACGTGCCCGCCAGCTTCCGCGTCATCCGCCACGTCCGGCCCCGGCTCAGTTGCCGCACCTGCGAGCGCATCGTCCAGGCACCGCTGCCGTCGATGCCGATCGAGCGAGGGCGGCCCGGGGCTGGACTGCTCGCGCATGTACTCGTTGCCAAGTATGCCGACCACCTACCGCTCTACCGCCAGTCCGCGATCTACGCGCGCGACGGCATCGACCTAGCCCGCTCGGCGCTCGCCGACTGGGTCGGACGCTCGGCAACGCTGCTCGACCCGCTGGTCGATGCGCTCGAACGTCACGTCATGGCGGGCAACACGCTCCATGCCGACGATACGCCGGTGCGGTGCTCGCACCGGGTGCCGGTCGCACGAAGACCGGCAGGCTGTGGACATACGTCCGCGACGAGCGTGGGCATGGCGGCGACGCCCCGCCTAGCGTGCTGTTCCGCTACGCGCCCGACCGCAAGGGCGAGCGTCCCGCGCAGCACCTCGCCGCCTTCACCGGCGATCTTCACGCCGACGGCTATGCCGGGTTCGACCGGCTGTATGGCGACCGTATCGCCGAGGTCGCCTGCTGGGCATATGTCCGGCGCAAGTTCTTCGACGTCCATGCCGCCACCGGCTCGGCCACCGCGCGCGAGGCGCTCGAACACATCGCCGGACTCTACGCGGTCGAAGACGCGGCGCGCGGTCGACCGCCCGACGAACGACGATGCGAACGACAGGCACGCGCCGGACCCGGCCTGGCGGCGTTGCGCCACTGGCTCGACGCGACCCTGCCCAAGCTGTCGCGCCGATCTGACCTCGCGGTGGCCATCCGTTATGCCCTCACGCGCTGGACCGCGCTGACCCGCTACGTCGACGACGGACGGCTCGAGATCGACAACAATGCCGCCGAGCGCGCACTGCGCGGCATCGCCGTCGGCCGCAAGAACTGGCTGTTCGCTGGCTCCGATCAGGGCGGTCACCGCGCCGCCACGATCTACAGCCTCGTCGAGACCGCCAAGCTCAACAAGGTCGATCCCGAAGCCTGGCTGCGCGACACCATCGCCCGCATCGCCGACCATCCTCAGCGCCGGATCGACGAGCTGCTGCCGTGGAACTACCAGCCCGCCTGATCATACGGGCTCACCGGACGCTTACGCCGCTGATGCGCCAAGCGCCGCCGATGGCACTGTTCCCCAGCCGGGCGCGCGCTGGCCGAAAAACACCTCGGTCCGGCCGCCGATACCGATCTTGGTTGCTTGGTTGCCCCCCGACAGCGTGAGAGCGGTCGTCCGCTCGACGCTCTCGCCCTTCGCAAACTGGGCGCAAGCAGCCGAACGCGGCGTTGGTTTGAAATAGCTTCATGCCAGGAAAGGCTGCGGCGCGTGCGCTGCCTTTTCGCTGTTGAGCGGCCCTTACCTGCTTAAACGGTGCCGGAAATCTGAAGCTCGCGACGCAGAACCCGCTCGCGAGCACATTTCACCACTGCGTCCCACGGCACGCTGCGAAACTCTAGCCGGTCGATATCTTCCTTCAACGTCTCAATCGGCACGCCTTGGCCATACCGGTCGCCGACATACGAACTGGCATGGCCAGAAAATTGATCGAGGCTCTGCTTTGGGATCCGGCGACGACGCCCCTCGCGCTTCATCGTGTGGCGGGTCGAATAGAAGGACTTGTCCGCCTCGGTGATGCCAATTTTGCGGAGCGCCTTGTTGATCTCGGCAGATAGGAGCTTGTAACGATCACCATAGCCATCGAGCTTCAGATCGTCGAACAGCCAATCGGCGCCACGCGCCTTCTGCTGCTCGACGAAGTCGATGAATCCGCCCTCCAAGACGATCCAGTGCAACGGCACGTCGCGAACCGAACTCTTCGTTTTCTGACGGCGCTGGGTTGGGCTGCTGCCTTCGGAGGCGGCTTTGACGCGGCGATCGCGCCGAAAGCGCATGATCCATTGATCATCTTCTCGGACGACCTCGCTTGGCTTCAGCTTGCAATGCTCGCCTGGCCGCGATCCATGGAACGGCGCGAGAAACAGGATCCAAAACATCGTGTCGCTGCATGCGTCGGGATCCGTCATAAGCGCTGATGCGTAGATCCGTCGCATGTCTTCGTCGGAGAAATGATCACGCTCGTCGCCCTGCCACTTGGCGCCGTCGATCGTGACGTCGGCCGCCGGGTTGTGCATGATCCACCGCTTTTTCTTGGCAACGCCGAGGACGGCGCTGATGGCGGTGATCTGCTTGCCGACGGTCGGAGCCTGCAGGGTGGGAAGACCATCTGCCGTCGCTTGCGCAATCTGCTCGAGCAACGGCAGGGCCGCGATCGCCTTCTTGGGTCGGGCCGGCAGCTTCGCGACCATTTCGCCAAACGTCTCGACCATCTCGGTGGTGATAAGGGTCACGTCGGTCGTGCCGCATAGGAGTTCGAATCGTTCAATTGCGGTTTTGAACTCGTCGGCCGTCTTATGCTTGCCAACGACTTTCTTGCGGCGCTTCCACTCCTCGAATGCTTCCCCTAACGTCGGTCCGGCAGCCGTCGGCGATGGCAGAGCGGGGCTGAAGTTTTGCACAGTTGGAAGCGACGGCGGAGCGGAGATCGGCGCGAGCGCCTCGCGGATATTTTCGGGCCAAGACGTGAATATATGCTCAGTCAGGCGCGCTAAATATGCCTCCGCGATCGCGTCATAAGCGTCAGGCCTCGAGATATCGATATCGCGGACCAAGTAGGGCAAATACCCGACGGCGAAGTGCAGCGGCTCGTAGATCCCTCGAGCAAGTAAAGCACGGGCGAGTTCCTGATAGACCAGCCCGCCCGTCGAGAGGTCCCGGCCCTCGAACAATTCGGCACGCACGTTGAATAAGCGCCGGGCATTTTCCTCGTCAATTGCGGGGATAGGTGTCGGCTCATCCTCGCACCAGCCGGTGTAAGCTTCGCCCAGATGCTGAGCCTCGGCGGCACGAGCGTGATCGTTGCTCCACGACGAGCGGACGATCATCGCCACCTTGGTAAGCTCGGATGCTATGGCTGTGTCCATCGAACTAAAATAGGAGGAGAGCCGATCGAAAGCCTTCCCCACCAAGGTCGCGGCGTCTTCACGGACCCGCTTCGCTTTTATGGCGCGCAGCCGGATTACCTCAGCCTTGTAGTGAGACGCGTAGGCCGCGCGCCTTGCCTCAGCGAGCGTCAGATCACTCGTGTGGAGCGAATGTTGCCATGACGTGAGAAGAACCAGATCGCGAACATCCTTCGGCACGTCCATGCGAAAATACTGATTATTGGAGCTTTTACGCCTATGCGAATGACTCATGCGACGCCTCATTCGTAGCACCTTTTCGTAGCATAAGGCACCTAACGAAGCATTGATATTGCTAGATTTCCGCCGATCTCCGCGGCTTAGCGCGGAGATGGTGACCCCTACGGGAATCGAACCCGTGTTTTCGCCGTGAGAGGGCGACGTCCTAACCGCTAGACGAAGGGGCCGCGCGGCGTCGGGGCTTTATGGGTCGCGCGGGGGTGCGTCAAGGCGATGACGGTGGGACTGACGCGGGGCTTGGCTTCGCAGTATTCGCGGTGTTCATGTAACTCTGTTGCGCGGGCGCGACACAATCGGCCTCGTCGGTCATGGCCGCGAGAGCATCCGCGCAAAACTTCTGTCGGATCGCGTAGATCGGTGCGGGCGAAGCGGCCGGATATGCCGTCGAGCGCGCGCAGCGCGGCGAGGAGCAGGGTGTTGTCTTGACGGATGCGCCAGCCGACCTGCTGCCCACGATACCAGACGGGCTCGCGGTGTCCGGCGAAACCGCGATCGATCGCGATGTCGAGCGCCTCGAGCTGTGGCCGCGCAAGGGCCGCATCCCACGCCCGCACGAAGCCGCTGTCCGCCCCGGCGCGAGCGCGCAATTGATAGGCCGATCGCGGCGAGCGCGCGACGCTGCGCGCGGCGGCGGCGACGGTTCCGACCCGCGCGAGCGCCGCAACGAACGCGCGCTGCACCTCCGCCGACCAGCCGTTCGCGATGACGCGCTGCGCGGGGACCGGGGTGAAGAGGAGTAGGGCGTCGGGGTCGGGTATGCGGTGGAACGTATCATGAACACAAGGTTGTAGGAAAAGGGGTTGGGTAGCCTCAATGCCCGTCACCTAAAAACCATCCGTAACTACTGCAGCCAGTCGTCCAAAAATTCCACGAACCATATCGTTGTGCTGTCGAGACCGATACGGCAAAGGCGAAGACGTGCTGCACACGCTTCGCTCGATCAGGAAAATGCCGCACGCCGTCATCCTGGCAGTGTTGACGGTCGCGCTGCTCGCGCGTCTCGCGGTGCCCGCGGGGTGGATGCCGGTCAGCGATGCGAACGGCGTGCGGCTGACGATCTGTACCGGCACGGGGGCACTGGACGCGCCCGATGCGACGATGGCCGCGGCGATGCCGGGCATGCGTCACATGGCGGGCGATCAGGGTCGGCATGACAACGGTCACGGTGACGATCACATCTGCCCCTATACGAGTGCGGCGCTTGCGCTGACGCAGCCGACGCTGCCGGACGTCGGGCTTGCGCCGTTCGTCACGCACGTATCCGCGGTTTCGCGCGTCATCACCGTTTCGGTCGGTCACGGCCTTGCCGCCCCGCCACCGCCTGCGACCGGACCACCGATCCTCGTCTGAATCCGCCGCCCGGCTTCGCGCCAAGGGCATGATCGTATTCGGACCAAGGACATTACCGATGAAGCGCTTACGCCGCGTCCTTTTGGGCGCGTCCTTCCTGCCGTGCATCGTCGCGGTCGACCCGGCATGGGCTGCCGATCAGTCCGGCGAAACACCCGCCGCCGAACCGCAAACCCCCGACCCCGCGGCCGATATTCTCGTCGTCGGGCAACGCGATGCGCCGATTTCGATCGAGCCGCGTGGACTCTCGGTGAGCCTCGGCGACGAGCAATTCGCCGGGGTCAATGCCTTCAACACCGAGGACCTGATCAAATATGCGCCCGATTTCTTCGTGCGCACGCGCTATATCGGCGACAACAATGCGGTGCCGGGATTCCGCGGCACGCACTCGACGCAGAGTGCGCGGTCACTGGTGATGGTCGACGGGTTCGTGATCTCGAATTTCCTCGGCAATTCGTTCAGTTACCCGCCGGCGTGGGGGATCGTCAGCCCCAATGAGGTCAAGCAGTTCGACGTGGTGTATGGCCCGTATTCGGCGCGTTATCCGGGCAATTCGATGGGCGGGATCGTCAACATCGCGACGCGTCCGCCCGACAGAACGGGCGCGTTCGTCAACCTGCAGAATTTCTATCAGCCGTTCGATCAGTTCGCCACGCACGACGATCTGTGGGGCTATTCGGCCGAGGGCGGTGTCTCGATCAAGCCGAAGGGCAGCGATTGGGGGCTGCGCGTCTCGGCACGGCGGCTGATCAACGCGGGCCAGCCGCAGCAATATTATCTGTTCGGTTATTCCGCCGTTGCCTACGACAATCCCGCTGGTGGCACGCCCGTCACCGGCGCGTTCGTCGATCCCAAGCTGATCCCCGCGACCGGCACCAACGTCGTGCCGCCGGTCGCGGGCGATTATTCGGTGGTGGGGCTGCGCCAGGATCAGGCGCGCGGCGACTTGCGCTACGATGCGGGCGACGTCCACGGCGAATTGCTGTTCGCATATTGGTGGAACGAGGAGCGGACGACAGATCCCAAGACCTATTTGACCGACGCGACCGGCAAACCGTTCTACGGTGATTCGAGCGGGTTAGTGAGCTTTCGCGGACACAGCTACACGCTCAATCCGAACACCAGCTTTCGCTGGGGGGTCGCGCGCAAGAACGAGTGGCTCGCGGGCGGCAAGATCGAGGCGCCGGTCGCGGGGTTCGACGTGCGGCTCAACCTGTCGACCTTGCGTTTCGACCGGCAGGAATCGCGGCAATCGAACGGCTATGTCGCAGGCCGAGACGATGGCGCGGGGCAGCTGACGCGACAGGGGCCGACCGGCTGGTACACCGGCGACCTGCTAGCGACGCGGACGTTAGGCGCACACGACATCGCGGTCGGCATCGACGCCAACCTCTACGAGACCGACCAGAGCGTGTTCGACACCACACACTGGCGCGAGGCATCGGGCGCGGCGCTGACGTCTCGCACGTTCGGTCGGACCAACACGATCGGCGCGTTCGCCGAAGATGAGATCGCACTCGATCCCGCGACCAGACTGACGCTTGGCGTGCGCTACGATCGCTGGCGGGCGTATGACGGCGGGCTGACTGCGGTCGCCACCGGCGCCGGTGGCCTCGCGACGCAGCGCTACGCCAGCCGCACCGACGACACGTGGAGCCCGAAGGTCGCGTTGCGCCACGTCTTCGCCGGCGACTGGGTGAGCGAACTCAGCCTGGCGATGGCGACGCGCTTTCCGACCGTCGGCGAACTGTTCCAGGGCGGACTCAACGGCGACGGCACGTTCAACCGGGACAGTTTCGATCCGGACCTGAAGCCCGAGAAGAGCCGCGATGCGAACCTGCTCGTCCGCCATGGCTTCGGCCCGGTCACGGTCACGACCAGCCTGTTCTACCAGCGCGTCCGCGATACGTTGTTCAACTTCTTCGGATTCAACCGGAACGGCGTTTCGACCTCGAACTACAAAAACATCGACGCCACCCGTCAATATGGCGTCGAGCTGATCGGCGAGACGCGCGACTGGCCGGTCGATGGACTCGACGTCGACGCCAATGCCGCGTGGATCGATGCGATTACGGTCAGGAACGACGCCGATCCCGCGTCGGAGGGTGTGCAATTTCCGCGCATCCCGCATTGGCGACTGAACGGCAACCTGCGCTACCGCGTCACGCCGAGGCTTCAGGCGGTGGTCGGTGCGCGGTACGCCAGCCGCCCCAATACCGATCTCGACGGCGTGCAACGCGGCGACGATTACGGCTATACGTCCGAATTGTTCGCGCTCGATGTGCGGGCCAACCTCGACGTGACCGACCAATTTCGCCTGTCGGCCGGGGTCAACAATCTGACCGACGATCGCGCCTGGGTGTTCCACCCCTATCCGCAGCGAACGTTCCTGATCGAAGCGGGGGTGAGACTGTGAGCGTCCATCCGCCGGGGACGCGCTGGTATAATTCGGTTTGGCGCTGGCATTTCTATGCGGGGATGGTGTGCGTCCCGTTCGTGATCTGGCTGGCGCTGACGGGCACGATCTATCTGTGGAAGCCGCAGATCGAGGCGTGGCTCGATCGGCCGTATCGGCACCTTCCGATCTCGGGTGCGGCGGCGTCGCCCGACGCGCAGGTCGCCGCCGCGCTGGCGGCGGTGCCGGGATCGCGGTTGCGTAAATATGTCCTGCCGCCGGCGTCCGACAGCGCGGTCAATGTCCTGGTGACGCAGCGCGGCGAGGACAAGCGCGTCTACCTCAACCCGGTGACGCTAAAGGTTCTCCATGTCGCCACCGAAGAAAAGCGGCCGATGCGGGTGATCTTCCATCTGCACGGCGAGTTGCTCGCGGGCGTCTGGGGCAGCTATCTCGTCGAGATCGCGGCGTGTTGGGCGATCGTGATGCTGCTCACCGGGTTGTATCTGTGGTGGCCGCGCGGCGCGCGCGGGCTGGCCGGGGTGCTCTACCCCCGAGTGCGCGGCGGCAAGCGCGTATTCTGGCGCGACATCCATGCGGTCGCGGGGATCTGGGTGTCGTTCGCGGCGCTCGGCCTGATCCTGACCGGCCTGCCCTGGGCCAAGGCGTGGGGCGGGTATCTCGCCGAAGTCCGTCAGCTGACCGGCACCACCGGCGGCCCGGTCGACTGGTCGATCGGCGGCAAGACACCAAAGACCGATGCGATGCTCGGCGACCATGCCGGGCACGGGATGCCCGCGACCGCACCGCCCCGCACGGCCGGCGAACTCGCACGCGTGATCGCGACCGTCCGCCCCCTTGCGATAGCGCCGCCGGTGCTGATCGCGCCGCCCGCGCGTGCCGGTGCGCCGTGGTCGATCACCTCGGATGCTGCCGACCGTCCACTGCGGTCCGATCTCAAGATCGACGGCGCGACCGGCACCTTGGTCAACCGCGTCGATTTCGCGCAGCGCCATTGGATCGACCGCGTCGTCGGTTATGGCATCGCGCTCCACGAGGGAGCGTTCTTCGGTATCGCCAATCAATTGCTCGGCACGCTCACCGCGCTGCTGCTGGTCATGCTTGCGATATCGGGCATCGTGATGTGGTGGCGCAGGCGTCCCATCGGTCTGCTCGGCGCCCCGATTCCGCTCTCGCGGCCGCGCTTCGGCGCGGTGCTGATAGGAGCGATAGTGGCGCTGGGCCTCTATCTTCCGATGTTCGGCATCACCCTGATCGCGGTGCTGCTCGTCGAGCGGACGCTGTTGCGACGCATCGCGAATGCTGAACGCTGGCTGGCTCTGCGACCCGCTAAGCCGCCGCCTTCCGCCGTTCCGCCATCTCCGAGTTGAGCATTTCCGCCAACAGGAACGCCAGTTCCAGCGACTGGCTCGCGTTCAGCCGCGGGTCGCAATGCGTATGATAACGATCCGCCAGCGACTGTTCGGTCACGTCGATCGCGCCGCCGGTGCATTCGGTGACGTTCTGGCCGGTCATCTCGGCGTGGATGCCGCCCGCGTGGGTGCCCTCGGCGCGGTGGACCGCGAAGAAACCGCGGACTTCGGCGAGGATGCGGTCGAACGGGCGCGTCTTATAGCCGTTGGCGGCCTTCACGACGTTGCCGTGCATCGGATCGCAGCTCCAGACGACCGGATGCCCCTCGCGCTTCACCGCGCGGACGAGGCGGGGGAGGGCGGCCTCGATCTTGTCGAAGCCGTAGCGGGTGATGAGCGTCATCCGGCCCGGCGTGCGTGCCGGGTTGAGCAGGTCGAGTTGGCGGAGCAGTTCGTCGGGCTCGAGCGTCGGGCCGCATTTCAGGCCGATCGGGTTGCCGATGCCGCGCAGGAACTCGACGTGCGCGGAGCCCTCGAACCGTGTGCGATCGCCGATCCACAGGAAATGGGCGCTGGTGTCGTACCAGTCGCCGGTCAGCGAATCCTGCCGGGTCAGCGCCTGCTCGTAGGGGAGCAGCAGCGCCTCGTGGCTGGTGTAGAATACGGTCTGCGCGATCTGCGGGACGGTCTCGGGATTGATGCCGCACGCCGCCATGAAATCCAGCGCCTCGCCGATGCGGTCGGCGGTCTCGGCGTATTTCTTCGACCACGGGCTGCGGCCCATGAAATCGTGCGTCCAGCGGTGGACCTGATGGAGGTTCGCATAGCCTCCGTTGGAAAAAGCGCGGAGCAGGTTGAGCGTGGCAGCGGACTGATTGTAGCCCTGCACCATTCGGTTGGGATCGGGGACGCGCGCTTCGGGGGTGAAGGCGATATGGTTGACGTTGTCGCCGCGGTAACTTGGGAGGGTGACGCCGTCGATCGTTTCGGTCGGGCCACTGCGCGGCTTGGCGAACTGCCCGGCCATGCGGCCGAGCTTCACGATGGGGAGCTTCGACGCATAGGTGAGGACGACCGCCATCTGGAGGATGACGCGGAAGGTGTCGCGGATATTGTCTGGGTGGAACTCCGCGAAACTCTCGGCGCAGTCGCCGCCCTGGAGCAGGAACGCCTTGCCGTCGGCGACCTTCGCGAGATCGGCGGTGAGATTGCGTGCCTCGCCAGCGAAGACGAGCGGAGGATAGGTGCGCAACGTGTCGGTCGCCGCGGTCAGCGCGGCGGCGTCGGGGTAATCGGGCAGCTGGCGTGCCTCGGAGCGCGTCCAGCTATCGGGGGCCCAGTTGGCGGCCATCATTCATTTCCATCGGTGACAAGTGAGCAATTTTCATGCGGGAAATCGCGCCTGCACGCAACGAAGGAAAGCTTGACCTTACATCACGCCGGGATAGGCACCGCCGTCAAGCAGCAGGTTTTGACCAGTGATATAACCGGCATGCCCCGAGCAAAGAAACGCGCACGCCGCCCCAAATTCCGCGGGATCACCGAAGCGTTTGGCGGGTATGCGGTCGCGGCTGCGGTCGATCGCGGTGGCTTCGTCGACGCCTTGCGCCTTGGCGGCGAAGGCGTGGACACCAGCGAGCCGGCGCGTGTCGAACAGGCCGGGAAGCAGGAAGTTGATCGTGACGTTCGCGTGCGCGACTTGCCGCGCGACGCCCGCGAGGAAACCGGTGAGGCCGATCCGCGCGCCGCTCGACAAGTCCAGACCCGGCGTAGGTATTTTCACCGAGGCGGAGGTGATGCAGACGATCCGGCCGAAGCGCCGTTCGATCATGCCATCGACGACGCGCTGAATCATCGCGATTGGGGTGACCATGTTGGCATCGACCCCGGCGTGAATCGCCTCGCTGTCGAGCTTGCGGAAGTCCTTGAGCGGTGGGCCGCCGTTGTTGTTGACGAGGATATCGACCGCGCCCGCCTTCGCGACGAGCGCTTCCTGGACCGCGGCGTCGGCCACGTCGCCTGCCACGGTTTCGACATCGGCGCCGGTTTCCGCGCGGATCGCCTCAGCGGTGGCGGCGAGCGCTTCGGCGTCGCGGCCGTTGAGGATCACGCGGACGCCGGCGCGGGCGAGTTCGGTGGCGCAGCCGCGGCCGAGTCCGTGGCTCGAGGCGCAGACGATTGCGGTCTTGCCGGTGAGGCCCAGGTCCATGAAATTCTCCTTCTGGCTCAGTCGATCAGTTCCAGCGCCACCGCGGTCGCTTCGCCGCCACCGATGCACAGGCTCGCGACGCCCTTTTTCAGGCCGCGATTCTGAAGCGCGGCGATCAGCGTCGCCATGATCCGTGCGCCCGAGGCACCGATCGGGTGGCCGAGTGCGGTCGCGCCGCCGTTGACGTTGATCTTGGCGTGATCGATGCCGAGGTCGCGCATCGCGATCATCGAGACGCAGGCGAACGCTTCGTTGACCTCGAACAGGTCGACGTCGCCGACCGACCAGCCTGCTCTCTTGAGAACCTTGGTGACGGCATCGACCGGCGCGGTGGTGAATTTGGCGGGCTCGTGGGCGTGCGCGGCGGTCGCGACGACGCGGGCGACGGGTTTCAGGCCCTTGTCTTTAGCGACGCTCTCGCGCGTCATCACCAATGCCGCCGCGCCGTCGGAGATCGACGAGGCGTTGGCGGCGGTGATCGTGCCGTCCTTGGCGAAGGCGGGTTTCAGGGTCGGGATTTTCGAGGCGTCGCCCTTCAGCGGCTGTTCGTCCTTGTCGACCGTTTCAATGCCCTTGCGCGTCTTGACCTCGACCGCGACGATCTCGCGATCGAAGCCGCCCGATTTCTGCGCGTCCTGCGCGCGGGTCAGGCTAGCGATCGCGTAATCGTCCTGCGCTTTGCGGGTGAACTGATATTCCTGCGCGGTTTCCTCGGCGAAGCTGCCCATCGCGCGGCCCGGTTCGTAAGCGTCTTCGAGGCCGTCGAGGAACATCGAATCCACGATCCGGTCGTGACCGATCCGCGCGCCGCCGCGGTGCTTCTGGAGGAGGTACGGCGCGTTGGTCATGCTCTCCATGCCGCCCGCGACGAGCATATCGACGGTGCCGGCGGCGAGCGCCTCGGCGCCCATGATCGCGGCCTGCATGCCGCTGCCGCACATCTTGTTGACCGTCGTCGCCTCGACGTGATTGCCGAGCCCCGCCTTGATCGCCGCCTGACGCGCGGGCGCCTGGCCTAGCCCGGCGGGGAGGACGCAGCCCATGTAGATCCGCTCGACATCGCTGCTATCGACACCCGCGCGCTCGACCGCCGCCTTCACGACCGTCGCGCCGAGATCGGTCGCCGAGGCACCCGAGAGGCTGCCTTGGAACGATCCCATCGGGGTGCGCGCGTAGGACAGGATGACGACGGGATCGGTGGACATGTTTGGGGCTCCAATGTTTGAGGGTCATCTAGGTCCAGGTCTCGTCCTTTTCCAGCCGGACACCTGTTCCTTCTTCCCCGGCGAAGGCCGGGGTCTAGTCGGGGGACAGCAGAAAACGGTGTATGACGCTTCATTGCCACCACCTTCGCGCCTGGACCCCGGCCTCCGCCGGGGAAGCGGACCTAGCTAGAAGAATATTGGCCGCGAAAACGTCCGGGGTGACGGAACGGGTGTGGCAGCGTAGGCGCCACCCGATGGAAACCCTCACCACCGCGCTCAAATGGTTCGCGTCGATCAGCGGGATCGTCGCGGCGTTCATGATCGCGGCGGATTACGGGCGAAAGACGACGGGGTGGGGGTTCGTCATCTTCGTTGCCTCGTCGATCGCCTGGATCAGCGGAGCAGTGCTATCCAAGGACGGGGCGCTCGGCACGCAGAATGCGGTGCTGTTCGCGATCAACCTGTTCGGGGTGTATCGCTATCTGATCCGCAAGTCCGATGGTTGACGCACTCGTCTGGCCGGTCGGACTGGCGCTGCTCGGCGCGATCGTCGGCAGTTTCTGCGCGACGATCGTGATCCGTTGGCCGCAGGATCGATCGGCGATGGGGGGGCGATCGGCCTGCGACGCTTGCGGGCGTACGGTGCGCGCGCGTGATCTCGTGCCGCTGGCGAGCGCAGTGATGCTGCGCGGGCGGTGCCGCGACTGCGGTGCGCGGATCGATCCGCGGCATTGGCAGATCGAACTCGGGTGCGCGACCATCGGCGCGGTATCGGGCATCGCCGCGCCCGGCTTGATCGGTGCTGCTGGCGCGATCTTCGGCTGGCTGTTGCTGACCCTCGCCGCGCTCGACGCCGCGGAATTGTGGTTGCCCGATGCGCTGACCGGATCGCTCGCGGTCGCCGGGCTGGCCGGTGGCATCGCCGGCCTCGATCCGCCGCTGACCGATCGTCTGATCGGCGGCGTCGCCGGGTTCGCGAGTTTGTGGCTGATCTCGTTTTGCTATCGGCGATTGCGCGGTCGCGAAGGTCTCGGCGGCGGCGATCCGAAATTGTTCGGCGCGATCGGGCTTTGGCTCGGTTGGCGACTGCTGCCGTCGGTGCTGTTGATCGCTGGCCTCGTCGGCTTGGGGATCGTTCTGTTCGCGCGGTTGCGTGGCCGGACGATCGGCGGCGAGGAGCCGCTGCCGTTCGGCGCGTTCCTCGCGATCGCGGCTTACCCGGCGTGGTTGGTCATGGTAGCGTCCGCGCCATGATCGCGATGTTCCTCCTCCTGCTTGCAGTCGACCCGCCCACGCCGCCGGCGTCGATCGACGGATTGCCGATCGGAGGGCTGGAAAAACAAGCGCTCCCGGCCAGGGGGTGTGCGGCTTACCTGTTCAGTACCGGCGCGACGCGAACTTTGGTGGCGATGGCGACCGCCGATCCGGCGACGTTGCGGATCGCGCTCGACGGGACGACCGCGGATTATGCGCGCTCGACCCAACAGGGCGAGGGCGGCTTCGGCTTTGCGCGAACGACTGAATATAAGGCGGGCGACGTGACCGCGACGATCGACATGACGATCACGACGCGGAACGACCTGACCAAGGGCGCGGCGGTGCCCGATGCGACGCTCAGGGTCGATCGTCCAGGCAAAGATGGGCTGGTGATACCAGTGGCGGGGCTGATCGGCTGCGTCTGACGAAAACGGGGGAGAGGCGAATGCAGGACATACTGGCGGCACAGCGCGCGGCGTTCATGGATTCGCTGCCGGAGCCGCTGTCGGTCCGCAAGGACCGCCTGAAACGCGCCATCGCGATGATAAAGGACAATGGCGACCGCTTCTGCGACGCGCTGAGCGAGGACTTCGGTCATCGCAGCCGCGACCAGACGATGCTGACCGACGTTGCCGGGTCGATCGGGCCGTTGAAGCACGCGATGAAGCATCTCGATAAATGGACGAAGCGCGATAAACGCGCGGTGCAATTTCCACTCGGGCTGCTCGGCGCGCGGGCGTGGGTGGAATATCAGCCGAAGGGTGTCGTCGGGGTGATCGCGCCGTGGAATTTCCCGGTGAACCTGGTGATGTCACCGCTCGCGGGGATTTTCGCGGCGGGCAATCGCGCGATGGTCAAGACGAGTGAGTACACGCCGGTGACCGCGGCGTTGCTCGAGGAGATCGTCGCGAAATATTTCGCGGCGGACGAACTCGCGTTCGTGTCGGGCGGGCCGGATGTCGGCAACGCGTTCGCCGAACTGCCGTTCGATCATCTGATCTTCACCGGCGCGACGGGGATCGCGAAACATATTCTCCACGCGGCGGCGGACAATCTGGTGCCGGTGACGCTGGAACTCGGCGGCAAATCGCCGGTGATCATCGGCAAGGACGCCGATCTGAAGCAGGCGACCGAACGCGTCGCGCTCGGCAAGATGCTCAACGCCGGGCAGATCTGCCTGGCGCCCGATTACATGCTGGTGCCGTCGAGCGAAGAGCCGCGTGTCGTCGAAGGGCTGAAGGCGGCGGCGACCGCGATGTATCCGACTTTGCTCGCCAATCCCGATTACACCAGCATCGTCAACGATCGCCATTTCCAGCGGCTCAACGACTGGCTCGACGATGCCCGTGCAAAGGGCGCGACGGTCGAGGTGGTCAATCCCGCGAACGAGGATTTCGGCAATACCAACTCACGGAAAATGCCGCTCCACATCGTCCGCGACGTGACCGACGACATGACGCTGATGCAGGAGGAAATCTTTGGCCCGGTTCTGCCGGTACGCCGCTACGACGGCGTCGACGACGCGATCGCGCAGGTCAACAAGCGCGATCGACCGCTGGGTCTTTATTATTTCGGCAAGGATGAAGGCGAGCGGCGTCGCGTGCTCGACCGGACGATCTCGGGGGGCGTCACACTCGACGATGTCGTCTTCCATGTCTCGATGGAGGATCTGCCGTTCGGCGGGGTCGGGCCGTCGGGGATGGGATCGTATCACGGGCACGATGGGTTCAAGACGTTCAGCCACGCCAAGGCGGTGTACAAACAGGCGCGGTTAGACGTGGCGAAACTGGCGGGCCTGAAACCGCCCTACGGCGCTGCGACCACCAAGTCCGTCGCACGGCAGATCGGCTGATGCGCGCCGCGATCCTTCTCGCCGCCGCGCTTCTCGCGGGATGTGCCATACAAGGCTCGTCCGGACCGAACGTCGCTATTCCCGCCGGCCCTGCGTTCGACGCCTCGACCGAAGCGAACGTCCGTTCCGCCGCCGGGCAAATCCTGTTCTGGAATCAGGCGCAGCGCGACCAGAATTTCCCCAACATGGAACATCTGTTCCCCGGTCATGTCGTGAAGGCGGGCGGTCGCATCCGCGCACTGCCATCGGGCGAGCCGCTGGCGATCGCGGATGCCGAGATCGACCGGTTCATGGCGGAGATGAACGTCGCCGGACTGCTGGTACTCGATCACGGCAAGGTCCGGCTCGAACGCTATGCGCGGGGGTATTCGCGTGAAGGGCGGTGGACATCGTTCTCGGTGGCGAAATCGTTGACCTCGACGCTGGTCGGCGCGGCGATCAAGGACGGCGCGATCGCCTCGCTCGACGATCCGGTGACCAGGTACATTCCCGATCTCGCGGGCAGCGGTTACGATGGCGTCACGGTGCGGCAAATCCTGACGATGTCGTCGGGGGTGAAGTGGAACGAGGATTATACCGATCCGCAGTCCGACGTGGCGCAGATGTACGCCAAGCCCGTCCCACCGGGGATGGACCCGACCGTCGCGTACCTCCGCACCTTGCCGCGTGAATCGGCTCCGGGGACCGTGTGGAAATACAAGACCGGCGAGACCAATCTGATCGGGGTGCTGGTCGAAAAGGCGACGGGCAAGCCGCTCGCCAATTACGCCAGCGAGAAGATCGCGCGGCCTGCCGGGTTCGAGCAGGACGGCTTCTGGATGGTCGATCAGACGCGCCAGGAAATCGGTGGGTGCTGCCTGTCACTAGCGTTGCGCGATTACGGGCGGATGGGGTTGTTTGCGCTCGACGGCGGGAAGGGGCAGGTGCCCGCCGACTGGTTTCACGACGCGCTGTCACAACAACAGCCGACGGGGACACCGGGGTACGGTTATGGATACCAATGGTGGATCTATCCCGATGGGCGTGCGGGTGCGCAGGGGATATTCGGGCAGAGCATCTATCTCGATCCGGCGCGGCAGATCGTGATCGTCACTTCCTCCGCTTGGGCGAAAGCGAGCGATCGCGGGTTGTGGACGCGGTTGCAGGCGTTCGACGAGCAGGTCGTCGATGCCATCGCGAAAGACAGCAAATAGCGTTCGACGATCAGCCCAGTTTGGGAACGACGACACCGTTCACGACATGGACTATTCCGTTCGATTGCCGCACGTCGGGGGTCTGGATATAGGCCTTGTTTCCGCTCGCGTCCGCGATCGAGATCGCATTGCCTTCCTGTGTCGCGGTCAGCGGATCGCCCTCTACCGTCGTCAACGTCGCCTTGCCGCCGCCCGCGGTAATCTGCGCGCGAAGCTGGTCGAGCGTTATCGTGCCGGCGACGACGTGATAGGTCAGCAGCTTGACGAGCGACGGCTTGTTGGCGGGCTTGAGCAGCGTTTCGACGGTGCCGGGTGCGAGCCGACCGAACGCTTCGTTGGTCGGCGCGAAGACGGTGAACGGCCCCGGCCCGGATAGGGTCGCGTCGAGCCCGGCGGCTTTCACCGCGGAAACCAGCGTCGTCAGATTGGGTGCGGTCGATGCGTTCGCGACGATCGTCTTAGCGGCGTCCATCGGTGCGCCGCCGACCGGCGGATTGGGCTTCGTCGCCGCGGGTGATGCGGGCGGCTTGGTTCCTGCCGGCGTCGGGGTGGTCTGCGCGGTCGCCGCGATGGCGGTGGTGGCGGCAAGCGCGGCCAGAGCAATGGTCAGCCGTTGCATGATGATCTCCAGTTCGGCGTTTCGGGAGAAGATACGGCTTTCGCGCCAAATGGTTTCGTCGCGCGCTCCTACGACGCCGCCAGAACCTTCGCCAACAGCTTGAAATCGCGTTCGCGCGGTGAGGCAGGACGCCACGCCAGCGCGACGGTCCGACCCGGCGTCGCGGCGTCGAGCGGGCGCGCCGCGATATCGGTATGGTCGAGGATGCCCGCGGTGATCGCCATCTCTGGCAATATCGTGACGCCGAGCCCGTTGTCGACCATCTGCACGATCGTGTGGAGCGAAGTCCCCATCATGGTCGCCTCGGCGCGCAGTTCGGGGCGGTTGCACGCCGAGAGCGCGTGGTCCTTCAGGCAATGCCCGTCCTCGAGCAACAGCAGCCGCGCCTCGTCGATCTCGGCAGGCCGGATCGGCGCGGTCGTGGCGCGGCCCTCGCTTTTGGGAAAGGCGAGGAACAGGCGGTCGTCGAACAACGCCTGCGAGGCGATGTCGCCGCACGCGAATGGCAACGCCAGCAGCACGCAATCGGCGCGGCCGTTGTGGAGCGATTCGCACGCACCCGCGCTCGGTTCCTCGCGCAAATACAGTTTCAGGTCGGGATAATCGCGGCGTAGCCGGGGCAGGATGCGCGGCAACAGGAAGGGTGCGATCGTCGGGATGACGCTCATCCGCATCTCGCCCGACAGCGGGCGTCCCGCCGCGCGCGCCAGATCGCCGAGTTCCTCCGCTTCGCGCAGCACCTTGCGCGCCTTCGCCGCGATCGCGTCGCCGAGCGGGGTGAAACGGACGACGCGCCGCGTACGTTCGACCAACGTCACGCCGATCAGCGTCTCCAATTCGCGGATGCCGGCGGATAGGGTCGATTGCGTTACGAAACACGCTTCGCCGGCGCGGCCGAAATGGCCGTGATCCTTCAGGGCCACGAGATATTGCAGCTGTTTCAGCGTCGGCAGATAGGTCGCAGCCAGAATTGTTCTCCGTGTCGGATACCGCTCCTAACACGCGGTTCACCGCCGTCACTACATCAGCACGGCGCGGATGAAGCCATAAGTGCTGGTGATCGTCAGCACGACACCGACCAGGATCAGCATAACCTTCGTCGGGATGCGCTTCGCCATGACAGCCCCGAACGGCGCGGCCATGACCCCGCCGATCAGCAGGCCGAAGCGTCGCGACCGCGAAATCCTGGACGCCGAGATTCCAGATGAATGTGGCCGAGACGACCGCAGTCAGAAAGAATTCGACGCTGTTGACGGTCCCCACCACTTTGCGTGGCTCGACACCCTGGACGAGCAGGTTGGACGTGACGATCGGCCCCCAGCCACCGCCGCCCGCCGCATCGAGGAAACCGCCGATCAGGCCGAGCGGCTCGACAACCTTCGGCTTGGCGTTCTTTGGCGGGAACACGATGCCGCGGATCAGCAGGTAGACGCCGATGACGACCAGATAGCCGAGCACGTACGGCTTGACCGTCGCGCCATTGATGTTGGTGAGCAGATAGGCGCCGCTCACGCCGCCGATCAGTCCGGGGATCAATAACCGCAGAAACAACGTCCGGTCGATATTGCCCGAGATGAAGTGGCTGATCCCCGAGATCGCGGTGGTGAAGGTCTCGACGATATGGACGTTCGCCGAGGCGCGTGCCGGCGGCAGACCGATCACCGCCACCAGCAGCGTGTTGCAGATCACCCCGAACGCCATGCCAAGCGCGCCATCGACGATCTGCGCGCCGAACCCGACACCGATGAACGGCAGCAAGCCCCAAAAATCCAAGTTCGACAGGTTCTCCATGTGTCATCATCCTCACTTGACAGACACGCAGCATGACCGGGATTTTCATATCCTACAATATTGATATGAATTGAAGGTACGCGGGTCTGGATGAGGCGTCTGGAAATCGCGCCCAAGCGACCTTATTTGCGAAGCCGGCGTGATCAGGGACCGCTTCGCATGCGATTAATTGCCTATCTCGATTCGATCCGCGCGCGCGATCCGGCGCCGCGGTCGCGGTTGGAAGTGCTCACCTATCCCGGCGTATGGGCGCTCGGCTGGCACCGCGTCGCGCATCGCCTATTCCGGGCGCGGCTGTACCTTCTGGCGCGCATGGTGAACCATTGGTCGCGCTTCACGACCGCAATCGACATCCATCCGGGCGCAACGATCGGGCGCGATTTCTTCATCGACCACGGCTTCGTCGTCATCGGCGAGACTGCCGAGATCGGCGACAATGTAACGATCTATCAGGGGGCGACGCTGGGCGGAACAAACCCCGACAATGGCGTCGCGGGAAAGCGGCACCCGACGATCAGCGACAATGTGATCGTCGGGCTCGGCGCGGCCGTTCTGGGGCCGGTGATGGTCGGTGCGGGCGCGCGCGTCGGCGCGAATGCCGTCGTCACCAAGGACGTGCCCGACGGTGCCACGATGGTCGGCATACCCGCGCGCGCGACGACGGTTAGGGGCGGCGCGGCGACCGAGCCGAAATTCGTGCCGTATGGGACGCCGTGCAGCGAGATGTTCGATCCACAGACGCAGAAGGTCGAACTGCTGCGTTGCGAACTGGAGACGATGAGGAAACGGCTCGACGCGCTGCTCGACGAGCATCAGGAGCGCGACAGAGCGTGAGAATTCGGGCGTGATCTTCAGCCTCTGATGGGAACCGTAACCCCGTTTCCGCAACCGCAAGGTCGCGCGCTCCAGATCGGTTTCGAGCGGATCGAGTTGACCCGTATCCTCGATCTCTACGGCCGCATGGTCGCGGCGGGCAATTGGCGCGACTATGCGATCGAACTTGGCCGCGACGCGGCGATTTTCGCCGCGTTCCGACGCGCCGCGGAGCGGCCCGAGTTCCGGATCGAAAAGCGTCCCGCGTTGCGCAACAAACAGGGGATGTGGGCGCTGGTCGGGGAGGCGGGTGCGGTCCTCAAGCGTGGGCATGAACTTGGCCCGGTGCTCGCGCCGGTCGAGCGGCGCCTGCTTCGCCTGGTCGATTAAGCGGTCACGGTCTGCAACGGCGGCAAGCGCCGTCCGATATCCCCCAGCGCGCCAACCGCGTTCCGCCGCATCGGATTCCAGAACGCCGAGAGCGACAGCAGTGCCGACCCGATCACCAGCGCGGTGATCGCCGCCGACAGTTCGATCGCGCCGGCTGAGCGGATCAGCGCGTACATCGCGTAAAGAACGTAGACGAGGCTCGACACGAGCAGAGCGCGGCGATCGACCGCGAGCGCCACGAAACCGAACAGGACGTAGAGCGCTAGCACGACGATCGCAGTGCCGATCCCGACATTATCCTCGAATACGCCGAGCATCTGGAACAGCGGATGCGCGATCATCGGCGCGGCGGCGAGGTGGAGCCAGAAGGCGACATCGGCGCGGCGCGTCTGCCGCTCGCGATCCGACATGTCCCAGCGCATCGCCAGCGCGAAAACGCCGATGCCGGCGACGAGCAGCAGCGGCCACACCGCGTGTTGCGCCGCCGGGACCGCCGCCAGGACGAGGCCAATCGCCACCGCGACCACCGCGGCAGCGCCCGCTGCGATGGTGATCGGCACCATGAAGCGCCGCCAGTGAAGCCATGCCGCACCGGCCGCCGTCAGCGCGACCCCCGCGCCGATCAGCGCCCCGGTCCGATCGCCCGCATGAGGCACCAGATCTTCGGCCAGTCCCGCGAGTGTCGCTGCGACACCACCGACGAAGGCGAGGAGCAGCAGGATGCTCGGCAGCGCCATCCGCCGCCGCGCGGTAAAATATTCGGCGAGGCCCCATGCCGCCGCGGCGACGAAGGCGCCCGCAAGCGGCCATGCGATGGTCTGCCCAATCTGTGCCAGCGCGACAAGCAACAGGACGACGGCGATCGAGATGAAGATGTCGTTGAAGCCGGAGAGGAGCCGGAAATGCTCCTCATCGACAGCGGGCGCGCTTCGCCCCGCCGCGACATGGTTTCGGAATGCGACGGCGGTCGCGGGGGTGATCGCCCCCGCCGCCACCGCGCCGTCGATATCGCTCTCGCTGTACATCGCATCCTCCCGGTCGAAGACGCGATGATATCACTGGTGTATTAAATCAGCAATACACCAACGGCGATAACTGGTGGCTTACTTTCCCGCCAGCTTCGCGCCGATCACCATCGATTGCGCCGCGCCCGATTCGGGGACGATTTCGCCGGTGCGATCGGTGATCTCCGCCCAACGCGCCGCCACGCCTTCGGGCGAGAGATCATCATCAGAGAGAAGCACGCCTTGCGTCAATGTGACATAGGACGCCTGAAACACCCCGGCGCCCCGCGCCGACGATCTGATTCGTCGGTGCATCCTCGGATACCAGGAACAGCGCGGCGGGGACGACCTTGTCGGGTGAGAATGCCTTGAAGGCTTGCTCGGGGAACAGATCCTCGGTCATGCGCGTGCCCGCGACCGGGGCGATCGTGTTGACCCTGATGTTGGTCTTGGCGCCTTCGAGGTAGAGCGTCTTGGTCAGGCCCGCGAGGCCGAGCTTCGCCGCGCCGTAATTCGCCTGGCCGAAATTGCCGAACAACCCGGTCGATGACGCGGTCATCAGGATTCGGCCGTAATTCTGTTCGCGCATCGTTTCCCAACACGCCTTGGTCGCCATCGCCGATCCGATCAAATGGACCTTCACGACAAATTCGAAATCGGCGGGGTCCATCTTGGCGAAGCTCTTGTCGCGCAGCACCCCGGCGTTGTTGATCAGGACGTGGACGCCGCCCCATTTCTCCTTGGCCTTGGCGACCATCTCGACCATTTGGTCGTAATCCGCGACGCTGGCGCCGTTCGCCATCGCGGTGCCGCCCGCCGCCTCGATTTCCGCGACGACCTTCAGCGCGGCATCCGAATGGCCGCTACCGGTGCGATCCGCGCCGAGATCGTTGACGACCACTTTTGCGCCGCGCCGCGCGAGTTCGAGCGCATATTCCCGGCCTAGACCGCCACCGGCGCCGGTGACGATGGCGATCTTGTCGTCGAAACGGATGGACATGGGAAAGGCGCTCCTTCGCGTGGAATGAGCGCCTTTCCCTAATCGTCAGCCGGTTAGATGCAACCTGCTGTGAGAAACCTCAGCGACCGCCGGGGTTCTTGCAATTGTCGTACTGGCCCTTCTTGCAGACCGGATACGATTTCATCGGAGGGGGCGGCGGGAACGCCTGGTCCGGAGTCGGCGCCTGGCGGAACACGACGGTCGCGCCGGGTGCGGCGGGGCCGCTCGATGCCGGAGCGGTCGGCTGATATCCGCCGGCGGGGTCGGCCATATTCGGATCGGTCGGGGCCGCCATCGGCTCGCTCTGCGCCATCGGCTCGCTCTGGGCCATCGGCGCGTCTGCCCGTGCCGCCATTGCGGGATCGGTCGTCGGAGCCTGCGGCGCCATCGCGTCGTCGGTGGCAGGCGCCATCTGATCGGTCGGGGCGGGCATAGCCTGATCGGTCGGAGCCTGGTCGTCGGCGGGCGGCGTTTCCTGCGCCATCAATGGCGTAGCGATCATCGCTGCCGCTGCTAGTAAAGCGAATCTCATACAAAATCCTCCTGCGTATGGGCACAAAGTGAACTTAATGCGCGGGCGGAACGCACATCTCGCGACTTTGCTCCTTCGTTTCGCAAGCGATTCGACGATCGGTGAAATTTTTCCGTTCAGGCGCCCGAATCGAGCGCATATCCTGCGGAACGAACAGTGCGGATGATATCCGGGCGGCCGCCTTCGTTGATCGCCTTGCGCAACCGCCGAATATGCACATCGACGGTCCGCGCCTCGATGTCGGAGCCGTGACCCCACACCGAATCGAGCAGCCGTTCGCGCGAGAACACCCAGCCGGGATGTTCGAGGAAATGCTTGAGCAAGCGAAACTCGGTCGGGCCGAGCGGCACGACGTCGCCCGAGCGGCGAACCTTGTGCCCGACGGTATCCATTTCGAGGTCACCGTACGTCAGCATCTCGCCCGCCAGCCCCGGACGCACCCGCCGCAACACCGCGCCGACGCGGGCGACGAGTTCGCGTGGGGAGAACGGCTTGGTTACGTAGTCGTCGGCACCGGTTTCGAGGCCGCGGACGCGATCCTCCTCCTCGCCGCGCGCGGTGAGCATGATGATCGGGACGTTCTGCGTCTCTGGCGTGCGCCGCAGGCGGCGGCAGACCTCGATCCCCGACAGCCCTTCGACCATCCAGTCGAGCAGGACGATATCGGGTGTCGCCTCGCGCGCGAGGAGCAGGGCCTCCTCACCGTCGATGGTATGCGCGACGTCGAAATCCTCGCGCTTGAAATGCCAGATCAGCAGTTCGGCGAGGGCGGAATCGTCCTCGACCAGCAGCATGCGTGCCTTCGCCATCAACCGGCTCCCTTTTCGCGTTCCGCCATCTGCGTGCCGGTCGCGGCGAAATAGACCATTTCGGCGACATTGGTGGCGTGGTCGCCGACGCGTTCCAGATTCTTCGCGACGAACAGCAGGTGTGCGACCTGGCTGATCGTCTTCGGATTTTCGACCATATGCGTGACGAGCGTCCGGAAGATACTGTCGTAGAAATCGTCGAGCGCATTGTCGCGCTCGACGATCTCGACCGCCACCTCGGCATCGCGGGCGGCGAAGGCGTCGAGCACGTCGTGGACCATTTCCGACGCCATCTTGGCCATCGCCGGGAGGATCGAGATTGGTTCGATCCGGTGTTCGCTCTCCAGCATCGGCACACGCTTGGCGATGTTCTTGGCATAATCGCCGATCCGTTCGACCACCGCCGCGATCTTCAGCGCCGCGACGACCTCGCGAAGGTCGTTCGCCATCGGCGCGCGCAGTGCGATGATGCGGACCGCCATGCGCTCGACATCGGCCTCGATCGCGTCGATCTTCTTGTCGTCGGCGCGCACCTGTCGCGCGAGATCGAGATCGCCGCGCTGCAGCGCCTTCATCGCTCGCGCGATCGCCTCTTCGGCGAGCCCGCCCATCTGCGAGATGAGCCCGCGCAATTGCCCGATGTCGGTGTCGAACGCCTTGACGGTATGTTCGTGGCCGGTTGCCATGTCTGTTCCCTTCAGCCGTATCGGCCGGTGATATAGTCTTTGGTCCGCTCCTGGCGCGGGTTCGTGAAGATGTCCGATGTGTCGCCATATTCGACGAGATGGCCGAGGTGGAAGAACGCGGTCTTCTGGCTGACCCGCGCCGCCTGCTGCATATTGTGCGTGACGATGACGATCGCGTAGCGGCCGCGCAGTTCGTGGATTAACTCTTCGATCTTAGCGGTCGCGATCGGATCGAGCGCCGAACACGGCTCGTCCATCAGGATCACCTCGGGGTCGACCGCGATCGCGCGGGCGATACACAGCCGCTGCTGCTGCCCGCCCGAAAGCGCGGTGCCGCTGTCGGTGAGGCGATCCTTCACCTCGTTCCACAGCCCCGCGCGCGTCAGCGACGTCTCGACCACCCGGTCCATGTCCGGCTTCGAAGACGCCAGGCCGTGGATGCGCGGACCGTAGGCGACATTCTCGTAGATCGATTTGGGGAACGGGTTGGGCTTCTGGAAGACCATGCCGACGCGGGCGCGAAGCTGCACCACGTCCATTTCCTTGGCGTAGATATTCTCGCCGTCGAGGCGGATGTCCCCCGAAGTCCGCGCGCTGGCGACGGTGTCGTTCATCCGGTTGAGCGTGCGCAGGAACGTCGATTTGCCGCAGCCCGACGGGCCGATGAAGGCGGTCACGTCCTCCTGATAAACGTCGATCGACACGTCATCGATCGCCTGTTTCGCGCCATAGAACACATCGACATGCTCGGCGGTCATCTTGGGCGGATTGTTGCTCGTCACCAGCGGGTCTCGAATTTGTTGCGGAGGTAGATCGCGACGCCGTTCATCGCGAGCAGGACGACCAATAGCACGATGATCGCGGCGCTGGTCTTCTCGACGAAGCCGCGACTGACCTCGTCGGACCAGAGGAAGATCTGGACAGGCAGGACGGTCGCCGGATCGCGCAGGCCATCGGGCGGGGCGGCGATGAACGCGCGCATGCCGATCATCAGGAGCGGCGCGGTCTCGCCGAGCGCGCGCGCCATGCCGATGATCGTGCCGGTGAGGATGCCGGGCAGGGCGAGCGGCAGGACATGGTGGAAGACAACCTGCACCGGCGAAGCGCCGATGCCGAGCGCGGCGTCGCGGATCGACGGCGGCACCCCCTTGATCGCGTTGCGTCCGGCGATGACGATAACCGGCATCGTCATCAAGGCGAGCGTCAGGCCTCCGACAAGCGGCGCGGAGCGTGGCAGGCCGAAGGTGCCGAGGAAGACCGCGAGGCCCAGCAGGCCGAAGATGATCGAGGGCACGGCGGCGAGGTTGTTGATCGAAACCTCGATCAAATCGGTCCATCGGTTCTTCGGCGCATATTCCTCGAGATAGAGCGCGGCGAGGACGCCGACCGGGAAGGCGAGGGCCATCGTCACGAACATCGTCAGCAAAGAACCCTTGAGCGCGCCCCAGATGCCGACCCGCGTCGGGTCGGTCGAGTCGGAGGCGCCGAAGAAATCCCAGTTGATGCCGGTCGAGAGAACCCCGCGTTGGCGCAGGCCGGCGACGGTCGCTTCGGCCTGCGGCGTCCCTTCCCCCTTGGCGGCGACGTCGATGTCGCTCGCCACTGGTACGGAGATCGTCGCGGCGCGGCTGAGCAAGGTGGGATCGCGCTTCACCGCATCGCGGATCGCGGTCCAAGCGCCGTCGGACAGCAATTCCGCGCCGCCTTCCTTGCCGAAAGCAGCGCCCGCCGCGCCATCGACCGCGGCTTCCAGCCCGGCCCCGGCGAGCGCGAGATCGGCGCCCGATCCGCGCAGACGTGCCGGATCGATCGAAACCTTAGAGGCGGAAAGGTCGATCGGCAGCGCGATCTCGGTTCGGGTGAAACCGCTGGCGCCTTGCGATACCATCGTCACCAGCAGGAACGCGAGGAACCCGACCGACAGCACGACCGCAGCGAGTCCCGCCAATCGGAAACGCCTTTCCGCGCGATAGCGGCCACGGATGCGGCGCTGCATCGCGCCGGTCGTCCAGTCGGTCGGTTCGCGCTCGGCGGGCTCTGCGCCGCTTGTCGGCATCTGGGGGACGAGCGAGCTACTCATAGGCTTCGCGATACCGTTTCACGACGATCAGCGCGATGACGTTGAGCAACAAGGTGATCACGAACAGCGTGAGCCCGAGCGCAAAGGCGGCGAGCGTCTTGGCGCTGTCGAACTCGGCCTCGCCGGTCAGCAGATCGACGATCTGCTTGGTGACCGTCGTCGCGCTGGCGAACGGATTGAGCGTCAGGGTCGCGACGCCCGATGCCGCCATGACGACGATCATCGTCTCGCCGATCGCGCGGCTGATCGCGAGCAGGACGCCGCCGACGACGCCGGGCAGCGCGGCGGGGATTAGCACGCGCCGGATCGTCTCCGACGAGGTAGCGCCCATCGCAAGACTCCCGTCGCGCATCGACGACGGCACCGCCGCGATCGAATCGTCGGCCATCGACGAGACAAACGGGATGATCATCACTCCCATCACGACCCCCGCCGCGAGCGCGCTTTCGGACGATGCCCAGCTTATCCCGATCGAGACCGCGAAATCGCGCACGGCGGGTGCGACGGTCAGCGCCGCGAAATAGCCGTAGACCACGGTCGGAACGCCCGCGAGAATCTCAAGGATCGGCTTCACCCATCGCCGCGTCCGCGGCTTGGCATATTGCGTCAGATAGATCGCGCTCATCAGCCCGAGCGGAATCGCCACCGCCATCGCGATGACCGCCCCGATGAAGAACGTGCCCCAGAACAGAGGCACCGCGCCCAGCGAAGCGCCGGGATCGCGCCCGTCGATCACCTGTGGGCTCCAGTGCGTGCCGAACAGGAAATCGCCGATCGGCACGATCCGAAAGAATCGCGCGCTTTCGAACAACAGCGACGCGACGATGCCGATCGTCGTCAGGATCGCGATCAGCGACGCCGCGAGCAACAGCCCCATGACGACGCGTTCGAGCTGCGTCCGTGCCGAAAACCCCGGCTTGACGCGCAGGAACGCAAGCGCGCCACCCGCGAACGCGAGCAGTAGCGCGAGCGCGGTCGCGATCCAGTCGTATCGCGCCTGCGCCGCAGCATAAGAGGGGGCGAGGAGGTTGGAGAGCTGGTGGAACGCGCCGTACGCCTCGCCGTTGGCGAGATTGCGCGCCTCCGACAGTATCGATGCGCGTTCGAACCCCGGTGGCGGGAGTTGCGCGGCGACGGGGGTTGCGAGCACCGCGTTGGTCACCAGCGCGGGCGACGTCAGCGACCAGATCACGAGGAACAGGAGCGGGGGCAGCAACGTGGCGAAGGCGACGAACCACCCAAATTGCGACGGCAGCGAACTAAACCGCGCCCGGCTTTCGGCGCGGAACTGTTTCGCGCGGACGCGTGCGGTGATCCACGCGACCAGCGCCAGACCGACGATAAGGAGTAGCAATGCCGATGCTGGCATTATTCGAGCACCTGCGGGTCGAGCGGGATCGATGCCTTGACGATCGCGGCGGAGCGCGCACGGATCGCATCGGGTCCGGCGATCAGCCCGCGTTTGACGAGCGACCCGTCCGGCCCCCAGAGTCGCGCATATTCGTTGAGGAATTTCTGCAAGCCGGGGATGGCCGCGAGATGCGCCACCTTGACGTAAAGGTACAAAGGACGCGCGCCGGGATAGGCGCCCGAGGCGATCGTTTCATAGGTCGGTGCGATGCCCGCGATCGGCACGCCGTTCACCGCGCCCTTATTCTCTTCGAGATAGCTGTAGCCGAAGACGCCGATGGCATTGGGGTTCGACTGGAGCTTCTGGACGATCAGATTGTCGTTCTCGCCCGCGTCGATATACGCGCCGTCCTCACGAATCCGGAGGCAGCGCGCGTCATAGGCGTCCTTGCTCTTCATCGACTTCGCCTCGGGATCGCTCTCCTCGCACCCCCGCGCGAGAATCAGTTCGGCCAGCGCATCGCGCGTTCCGCTGGTCGAGGGCGGGCCATAGACCTGGATCGGTGTCGCGGGCAGCGTGGGATCGACATCGCGCCACACCCGCGCGCGGTTCGGCTGGCCGCCCGGCGTCGCGGCGAGCGCCTTGTAGATGTCCGCCGGACTCAGCGCCATTTTCGCGCCGCTGCGCGATTCCGCGAAGGCGATCCCGTCGATCCCGACCTGGATTTCGAGAACCGAGCCGACGCCGTTACGCTGGCACGTCTCATACTCGCTTCGCTTCATCCGGCGCGAGGCGTCCTCGATATCGGGATGCGCCGCGCCGACGCCGGCACAGAACAATTTCATCCCCGCGCCGGTCCCGGTCGATTCGATCACCGGCGGCTTCGCTTCGGGGTTGGCGGCAAGATAGCGTTCCGCCGCAATCGTCGTGAAGGGATAGACCGTCGACGACCCGACGACCTTGATCTGGTCGCGCGATCCGCCGCCGCCATTCGCCTGATCGACGCAGGACGCGAGCAGACACAGACCAAAAATGGCTAAGCGGCGAAGCATCGAGGTTCCCGGCGAGCCGATTCGCTCGCGACGCCCGCCCTTTGTGACACACCGGTTACGTCTTGATGACATCGCTCACCGGAAGCGTGACGCTGACGCGGGTGCCGGTGCCGAGCGTGCTGGAGATATCGAGCCGCCCGCGGTGCCGCTCGACGATATGCTTGACGATCGCGAGGCCAAGCCCGGTGCCGCCGAGCGAGCGGCTGCGACCCGGATCGACGCGATAGAAGCGCTCGGTCAGGCGCGGCAGGTGATCGGGTGAAATGCCTTCGCCCCGATCGGCGACGGTCAGTCTCAGCATGCGCTGCCCGTCGCGCGTCACCGATATCGTGACGGATGTGCCCGACGCGCCGTATTTCAATGCGTTGCCGATCAGATTGTGGAGCATTTGCGAGAGTTGCGAGCGATCGCCGGCGACGGTCGGCAGATCGGAATCGGCCTCGACGACGATCTTGCGATCGCGCGCGCCGTGCCCGTCGGCGATCTCGCTGCGCACTTCGGCGATCAAGCCGGCGAGATCGACCTCGCTCGCGGGCATCCGGTATTTCTCGGCCTCGATCCGCGACAGAGACATGAGATCCTCGACCAGACGCTGCATCCGCTGCGCCTCGTCGAGAACGATCTTGAGGAAGCGCACGCGCGTTTCCTGGTCCTCGCCCGCGACATCGCTCAGCGTCTCGACATAGCCGAGGATCGAGGACAGCGGCGTGCGCAATTCGTGGCTGGCGTTGGCGACGAAATCGACGCGCATCCGCTCGGTCGCGTAGCTGCCCGTCTGGTCGATCAGATGGACCGCCTTGGCGCCATCGGCGAGCCGGCTGACGCGCATCTGCCAGCGCTGGTCGAGCGTGCCGAGCCCTACCAGCTCGATCGGTTGCGACAGCAGGTCGGCGTCGGTCTCCGCGATCAGCCGTTCGGCGGCGGCAGGATGGCGGATCGCGGTGCGCACGTCTTCGCCGACGATATGGTTGCCCAATAACGTCCGCGCCGCCCGGTTCGCCTGATGGACGCGCGCGTCGCGCAGCAGCAGGACCGGCTCGACGATCGCATCGAGCAGCGCGCCGATGTCGATCGTATCGACGACCTCGGGTGTCACGGGATCGGCAGGCGCGCTGTCGTCCCACAATACTACCAGCACCGCGACGACGCCGAACAAACCGGTGATCGCTCCCGCCACGACCATCCCCGACAGGACGCCGACGATCAGCGCCGACAGCGCGACGACGATGAGCGAGAGCCAAGCGCGAAGAGGCATGTCGAGTGGCATTGCGCGTTTGCTAGCCAGTCCGCACACGCCGCGCCACCCCGGCGCTCACGTCGCCGCGCCAACGGCAGTCTCATACGGATGGTAAACGTCCCATGACGACACGGCACCGCGCGCGGACTTGTCCGACGCTTACGAATATGAAAGGGCGCAAGGCCGATAAGGGGCGCGATGAACGACGATTCCGATCAGAATGACGATATCCGCGCCGACGGCGCGTCGCGTCGCCGCGTGCTGCGACTCGGCGCGATCGGCGCCGCCGGTGTGGTGTCGATCCGTCCCGCGCTCGCCTCGACGGTCGGCTCGGTCCTCAATTGCGAGATTCCGGTGCCCGACGCGGGCAATTCGGGCAAATATATCAAATCCGACGGATCGCTCGTCGCGGCGGGCACTTCAGGCGCCTATCCACCCGCCAGGCGACCGCTGAAGGGCGAGGACGTGCGCCACGCGCTGTCTTCGGGCGGCCCGTTGGTCGGCTACGATTACAGCCGCAGTCAAGCTTACATGAAATACGTCCGCAATCTCCAGCGGGGCCAGAGCGGGTTCACCTGCTACGCCTCGCTCCAAATGCCACGCCGCTGAAGCCGGTGGCCGCGACGCGCTACCGCGCGCCGCCTGCGGATGCGCTACGTATCGTTGCGCTGGACGATCTCGTCGCGGTGCATCATCGCACGTCGGGGATCACGCATCTCGTCGATCGGACGACGCCCGAATTGCTGTCGGCCTTGGGTGCGGACTGGACGACCGCCGACACTTTGCTGACGCGCCTGGCAGAGATGTTCGACCTGCCCGATGCGAGCCGCGACGCGCTTGCCGCCCGGCTCGACGAACTGGCGCTCGCCGGTCTGGTCGAGCGCGCATGAGATACGCGACCGCGCTCCGGATCGGCCCGGTCGGCTTTCGTGTCGGATCGGACTGGCGCGCGCCGATCGCCGCGCTAGAATCGTTCTACGCCGACTATCCGAAGCCGCACGACGGAATCGCCGATTTCACGGTGCGGCTGCGTGCCACGAAGCCATGGCGTCGCTTCATTCGCCCATCGGTACAGATCGACGGTGACTACACACTGCCGGATGCTGCGCCGTTGCCGCTCGCGCAGGGCCTGCTCGCCGCCGAGATGGGGATGAACCTCCAGATGGCGCTTGGGCAGCGAAGGTATTTGCTGCTCCATGCCGCGACGGTCGAGCGCGATGGACGCGCGCTGGTGCTGACCGGCGAATCGGGCGCTGGCAAATCGACGCTCGCAACGTTGCTCGCGGCGAACGGCTGGCGGCTGATGGGCGACGAATTCGCGCTGCTCGATCCCGAGACGGGGTTAGTCCATGCCTTTCCGCGGCTGATCAGCTTGAAGAACGCGGCCATCGTAGTGGCGGAGGCGGCGTGGCCCGAGGGGCGCTTCGGGGCGCTGCTCGCGGGCACGCCGAAGGGCGACATCCGTCACCTCGTACCCGACGCACATGCAATTGCGATGATGGATACGCCTGCCGCACCAGCGTTGCTCGCCTTCCCACGCTATGGCGTCGCGCCCGACGAACGGCCCGTGCCGCCGAGCGAGGCGTTCGTCCGCCTGACTCAGGCGTCAACCAATTATGTTTCGCTCGGCGAGCGCGGTTTTACGGCATTGACCGCTTTCGTGGCGCGTGTGCCCGCGCTGGCGATCGACTATCCCGACACCGCCGCCGCGCTCGCCGCAGTGGAAGCGATATGGGCGCGGACGTGACCGACGCAGGTATCTTCGTGCGTGCGCTTACCGATCCCTCGTCGGTCGAGCGACTCGACGCCGCAGAATGGACCGCGCTGCTGACGATCGCGCGCGCGGAACAATTGATCGGCAGTCTCGCCTATCGCCTCGATGGCCTGGCGCTTCCGGCAAAGGTTGCCGACATCCTCGCCGAAGCGCGCGAAGGGGCCGAGCAGGGCCGGACGCAAGCCTTGTGGGAAGCGGAAATGGCACGCCGCGCGCTCGCTCATCTCGATTGCCCGGTCGTGCTGCTGAAGGGCACCGCGTTCGTCGCCGCGGGACTGGCGGCGGGGCAGGGGCGGTCGATCGGCGATCTCGATATCCTCGTGCCGCGCGACCGGCTCGACGCGGTCGAGCGCGCTTTGCTCGAAGCGGGGTGGGAATGGGTGAAGCCCGATCCGTACGACGACGAATATTACCGCCGCTGGATGCACGAGCTCCCCCCGCTCATCCACCGCGAGCGCGACCGGATGATTGACGTCCATCACACGATCCTGCCGCTCACCGCACGGCCGACCCCCGATGCGGCGGCGCTGATCGCGAACGCAGTACCGCTGGGCAACGGGCTGTCGGTGCTCTCGCCCGAGGACATGATCGTCCATGCCGCGGCGCATCTGTTCGCGGATGGTGATCTGGCGGGGGGCTTGCGGAATTTGTGGGACGTGGATCGGCTGGTGCGGGAATTTGGTGATCGTGAGGGGTTCGCCGAGCGGCTTTTCAACCGAGCAAGGCTTCACGGCGTCTCGTCGGCGGTCGATACCACATTGCGGGTAGCGAGAGCTTTGTACGGAACGCCCGAAACGAGCCGTGCTCCCGCGAAGGCGGGAGCCCGGAATGATCGAACGCATCGCTCAAAACCCTGGATTCCCGCCTTCGCGGGAATACGGACGATCGCGGACGACGTCTTCCTGCGCCGCCTCCTCGCACGCAACTGTTGGGGCCTACCCATCCGCAGAGCCACGCGCCTCGCGTTCTACATCCGCTCGCACTGGCTCCGCATGCCGCCCGCGATGCTCGCGCGGCATCTGTGGATCAAGGCGCGGCGCGGCTCCGCCTGACGAGCGCAACCAGCGATAGCACCACGATGATCGCAAGAGTGTCCGCGATCCAGTCGCGGATGTCGCAATCGCGGTTGAGCGCCGGAATCGACTGCATCACCTCGATCAGGGCGCCCAGAAACGACAGCCGTTCGCCAATCCGCTCCAACGCGATCGCCGGATAGGCGAGCGCGGAGAGCAGCGCCAAGGTCGCGAACGCCAGCATATGCTCCCATTTGTCGCCGAACGAATCGAGCGGCAGCTTGGGCGGCTCGGGCAACAACGCCATCGTCACCGCGAAAGCCACCGCGCCCCCCAGCACGAGCCGCCAGAACGTCAGCCTGCGTTCGAGGGTCACAAATGCGCCAGCGCGGGCAGCAACTCATCGAAATGATCGATCACCGCATCCGCGCCCAATGCCTCGACCGGCCCGGAGAGAAACCCGAAACTGCACGCCACCACCGGCAAGCCCGCCGCGTGCGCCGCTTTGACGTCATAGATCGAATCGCCGACGAACGCCGCGCGTCCGCCGCCGCAGCGCGCGACCATCGCCTCGATCAGGTCTGGCGCTGGCTTGGCCTTGTCCGGCCCGAGCGCATCGCCGCCCAGCACGCACGCGAACCGGTCGATCAGCCCGATTTCGCGCAACAATGTCGTCGTGAACCGCTCGCGCTTGTTGGTGACGATTGCGACCTTCGCGCCAGCCGCGGCGAGCGCCTCGAGGGCCGCGATCGCACCCGGAAACGGCATTGTGTGAACGCAGATATGCGCCTCATAATAGTCGAGCAGCATCTGGTGCAGCCGGTCGAGCATCGCCTCGTCATATCCGCCGCTCGTCGCCATCGCCTGCGCCAGCATGTGTCGCGCGCCGCCGCCGACCATCGGCGTGATTGCCTCGACCGGCAGCGTCGGCCGCCCGCCCGCTGCAAGCGCGTGGTTCACCGCTGCGGCGAGGTCGCCGCTGGTGTCGAGCAACGTGCCGTCGAGATCGAATCCGACGATATCGAAAGGAAAATCAGCCATCGCCAACCGCGCCTGACGCCGCGCTATGGAATTGGCAAGCTTGTGGTGGCAGGGCACGTGCGTGGTAGACGACACACATACACGCCCGCTGGCGGCGATCATTCTGGCGGCGGGCAAGGGCACCCGTATGAAATCGGACCTGCACAAGGTGCTTCACCCGATCGCGGGGCGGCCGATGCTGCTCCATCTCGTCGACTCGGTGACGACGCTGGCGCCTGCGCGCACGATCGTCGTCGTCGGTGCCGGGCGCGAACAGGTCGAGGCGGCGGTCGCGCCGCACGGTATCGAGGTGATCGTTCAGGCCGATCAGCTTGGGACGGGTCACGCAGTGCAACAGGCCGAGGAGGCGCTCGGCAGTTTCGCGGGCGATGTCCTGATCCTGTACGGCGACGTCCCGATGGTCACGCCCGCGACGATGCGGCGGATGCTCGACCGGCTCCACGCCGAGGACAAGCCCGCAACGATCGTGCTCGGCTTCCGCCCGCCCGACCCCGGGGCTTACGGGCGCGTCATCGTAGATGCGGCGGGGCGGATCGATCGGATGGTCGAGTTCAAGGACGCCGATGCGACCGAGCGCGCCGAAACCCTGTGCAACTCGGGCCTGATGGCGGTGCGCGGCGAGGATCTGTTCGCGCTGCTCGCGCGCGTCGGCAACGCCAACGCCGCTGGCGAATTCTATCTCGTCGATATCGTCAACGTCGCGGGCGCCGACGGGCGCGCGTCGGCAGTGATCGAAACCGCCGCAGACGAAGTGGCGGGCGTCAACAGCCGCGGCGAACTCGCCGTGGTCGAACTGACGTGGCAGCGGCAACGCCGCGCGCAGGCGATGGCCGATGGCGCCAGTTTGATCGCTCCCGAAACCGTGTGGTTCGCGCACGACACGGCGCTCGGGCGTGATGTCACGATAGAACCCAATGTCGTCTTCGGTCCCGGCGTTTCGGTCGCAAATGGCGCGACGATCCACGCCTTCAGCCATCTCGAAGGCACGAGCGTTGGGAAGGAGGCTTCGGTCGGACCCTACGCCCGCCTACGCCCTGGCGCGGTCCTCGAACGAGGCGCGAAAGTCGGCAATTTCGTCGAGATGAAAAAGGCGCGGCTCGGCGAGGGCGCAAAGGCCAGCCACCTGACCTATCTCGGCGATGCCGATGTCGGCGCGGGCGCGAACATCGGCGCGGGCACGATCACCTGCAATTACGACGGGTATTTCAAATACCGGACGGTGATCGGCGAAGGCGCTTTCATCGGATCGAACACCGCGCTTGTCGCCCCGGTGACGATAGGCCCGGGAGCAATCGTCGGAGCCGGCGCGGTCGTCACCGCCGATGTCGAGGCGGACGCCCTGGCCCTCGTTCGCCCAAAACAACTGGCGAGATCGGGCTGGGCAAAGCGCTTTCGGGAGTTGATGCGCGCCAAGAAGGAAGCTCCCTAAATGTGTGGAATAGTCGGCATTCTCGGCAACGAAAGCGTCGCCGATCGTCTCCTCGACGGGCTCAAGCGGCTCGAATATCGCGGTTACGATTCGGCCGGCATCTGCACGATACACGATGGCGCGTTTGATCGTCGCCGCGCGCCGGGCAAGCTCGCCAATCTGGCGAAGCGCCTTACCGAAGACCCGTTGCCTGGCCGCGCCGGCATTGCACATACGCGCTGGGCGACGCATGGTGCGCCGACCGAGGACAATGCGCACCCGCATATCGTCGGCGACGTGGTGATCGTCCACAACGGCATCATCGAGAATTTCAAGCCACTCCGCGATATGCTGATCGCCGAAGGGCGTGCGTTCAAAAGCCAGACCGACACCGAAGTCGTCGCCCACCTGATCGCGCGCGAAATCGAATGCGGTGCCGAGCCGCGCGCCGCGGTCGCGGCGGTTCTGCCGCAACTCCACGGCGCGTTCGCGCTCGGCGTCATGGTGCGGACGCATCCCGACCTGCTGATCGGTGCGCGTCTCGGTGCGCCGTTGACGGTCGGTTACGGCGATGGCGAGAACTATCTTGGCTCCGACGCGCTGGCGCTCGCGCCACTGACCCAGCGCATTGCGTATCTGGAAGAGGGCGACTGGGTCGCGATTACGCGCGAGGCCGTGGAAATCTACGACCGCGACAACGCGCGCGTCGAGCGCCCGATCGTCAATTCGGGCGCTTCGGGGCAATTGATCGACAAGGGCAACCACCGCCATTTCATGCAGAAGGAAATCTACGAGCAGCCCGTCGTCGTCGCGCAGACGCTGCGTTCATACCTCCGCCCGCTCGAGGCGCAGGTCGCGCTCCCCGATATGGAATTCGACCTCTCGACCGTCGAACGCGTCGCGATCGTCGCGTGCGGCACCGCGAGCTATGTCGGGATGATCGGGAAATATTGGATCGAGCAACTCGCGCGGCTGCCGGTCGAGGTCGATGTCGCGAGCGAATATCGCTATCGCGACCCCGTTCTCCTGCCGAACACGCTCGGCGTCGTGATCTCGCAAAGCGGCGAGACCGCCGACACGCTTGCGGCGCTCCGCCACATGAAGGCGGCGGGGGTCACCACTGCGGGCATCATCAACGTGCCGACCAGCTCGATGGCGCGTGAGGTCGATCTGCTGCTGCCGACGCACGCCGGGCCCGAGATCGGCGTCGCTTCGACCAAGGCGTT
>CBDCNF010000017.1:0-32099 GCA_965219285.1 Sphingomonas sp. | reverse complement strand
GCCGCGCCGAAGTCGTAGACCTCGGCGGCGCGTTCGATCAGCGAGAGTTCGCGCTCGGGCTTCGGGCGTGGTTCCATCTTCATGCCGCCATTCCCCGCTGGAGCATCTCGACGCCGAGCAGCAGAACATAGCTGCCCGCCAAGCCCGCCGCGGCGCCCGCGAACCATTTCATCCGGCGCTTGCGTGCATCCGACTGCGCGCGCGTAACCATCTCGCCAATCGAGCCGATGACGGGCATCCCCGCCGCTTTTTCGAGCCGACCCTGCGTCGGAAAGGTGCTCTGAATCTGCGCCATGCCGAAGGCGCCGCCGATACCCACGAAAAGCCCCGCGATCAGCACCGCGGTCAGCAACAACGGACGGTTCGGCGCGGTCGGTTTACGCGGCGTGGTCGGCGGATCGATGACGCTGAACTTCACCGCATCGGTCTGCGTCGCGGCCTGACCGCGCAGGCTGGTCTGTTCGCGCTGCGCGAGAAGCTGGTCGTATTGATCCTTCAGGACCTGATAGTCGCGGTCGATCTTGCCCTGTTCGGCGGCGACCGCGGGATCGCCCGCGATCTTGGCGTCGAGCGTGTCGAGATCGCCCTGCAGCTGGCGCTTGCGCATCGTCAGCGACGCGACGGTCGCCTGCTTGTCGGCCTGCATCGACTGGAGCGAGAGGTAGAGCGGGTTGGGCACACCGCCGCCGCCCGCGGGCAGCGCCTCGCCCTTCGCCGCGGCGGTCGCTTGCGCGAGTTGCGATTTGAGCGCGACCACGTCGGGATGGTTCTCGGTATAGCCGCGCGAGCGCGCATCGGCGAGTTGACCCTGGATCGTCGCAAGCCGCGCACGCGCCGGGCCGAGGCCGGCGGTTGGGCCGGCGCCCGCAACGGTTTGCGGCGTTCCCGCCATCTGGCCGTTGACCGCGGCGAGGCTGGATTGCGCGGCGGCGAGATCGCCGTCGACCTGGCTCATCTGCGAACGTGACGCGCCGATGCGGTCGCTCACCGTACCGGTGCCGGGGAGCGAGCCGAGATAGCGGTTCTGGAAATCGGCGCGCTTGGCTTCGGCATCCTGGAGTGCTTTCTGGCGTTGCGCCAGTTGCTGGTCGAGGAAAGCGAGCGACTGCGAATTCTGGCTGCGGTCGTCGGAGAGGTTCTGCTCGACGAAGATATCGATCAGTTTCTGGGTGATCGTCCGCGCAAGTTTGGGCGAAGACGATGTCGTGGTGATCTCGAACAGGTTGTTCTGCTGCGCGACGACCTTGATCGCGGTCTGGAGACCCGCGACGCGATCGGCGATATCGCGGTCGTTCGACACGGTCTGCGCGAGATCGGTGCCGCGTACGACCTTTTCGAGATTGACCGCGGACGTCAGCGTCTGGCGGATCGAATCGACATCGTCCTGATCGCTGTTCGCCGACGGATCGTTGCCGATCGGCAGCATCGAATGCATCTGGACGAAGACGCGGGCGCGCGATTCGTAGCGGCTCGGCACCTGGCTGACGAGCAGCCAGCCGAGCATGCAGATGCCCCAGGCGATCGCCATCGCGAGCCACCGGCGCGTCCAGATCGCGTGGAGCGCGATCCTGACTTCGTCGTACAGACCGTTCACTAGAAACTGCTTTCCGGGATGATGATGACGTCGCCGGGCTCGAGCCGGACGTTGGCGCTCGGATCGCCGTCCTTCAACAGGCGCGAGATTTTCAGGTTGTATTCGCGTTGCTTTCCGGTCCCGCGATCGTAGCGGATGAGGCGAGCCCTGTTACCGGCCGCGTATTCGCTGAGGCCCCCGACCGCGATCATCGCGTCGAGCAGCGTCATGTTGGCGCGGTACGGCAGCGACGCGGGCTTTTCGGTCGCGCCGACGATGCGGATCTGCTGGCTGTAGGTGCCCGAGAAATTCTCGACGATGACGCTGACGATCGGGTCCTTGATGTACTCGCCGAGCGCCAGTTTCATGTCGGCGGCGAGCATTGCGGGGGTCTTGCCGACCGCGGGCATGTCGTTGATCAGCGGCGTGGTGATGCGGCCATCGGGGCGCACCTGGACCTTCGCCGACAGTTCGGGGCTGCGCCACACGAAGATATTGAGCGTGTCGAGCGGGCCGATGACATATTCCTCGCTCGGCGCCTGCTTGCTGGCGACGAAGGCGGCGGGCGGCAGTTCGGGACGGTTTCCGCCGCTCATGCACCCTGACAGCGTGGTCGCGCCGAGCGCGCTCGCCAAGATCGCCTTCGAGAAACCGGACCGCATCGTCAAACCTCCTTCGCGCATAAGACACCGCCGGCGGGTCCACCCCGCACGCGGCTACGCTCAGGCTCGGCTATGGAAGGAAGAGGTGAAGATAGCGTTTAGGAATTGGCGTTTGCCGGTCGCGGTGCCGGCCCGCACCCCCACCCGGCCTCCCATTCAGCATATTCTGTGGGAGGCCGGGTGGGGGTGCGGGCCGGCACCGAAATCAGGCGTTCGCCAACACCTCGGCGGGGGCGGGATGGCCGAGGAAATTCACCGGGCTTGCGGTGAGGCCGTAGGCGCCGGCGAGGAAGATCGCGATCACGTCGCCAACCATGATCCGCGGGAGCGCGACACGGTCGGCGAGTCGGTCGAGCGGGGTGCAGAGGCAGCCGACGATCGACACGGTTTCTTGCGGCGCGGCGCCCATTTGGTGCGCGACCGCGACGGGATAATTGCGACGGACGACGGTGCCGAAATTGCCGCTGGCGGCGAGCTGGTGATGGAGACCGCCATCGACGACGACGAAAGTCTCGCCGCGGCTTTCCTTCTTGTCGATGACGCGGGTCAGGTAGACCCCCGCCTCGCCGACAAGCCAGCGGCCGAGTTCGATCGCGAAGCGGCTGGCGGCGAGGATCGCGGGGCGGTTTTCTAGTGCTTTGACGAGTGCTTGGCCGACAGCCGAAACATCGAGTGGGGTGTCGCCCGCGAAATAGGGAATGCCGAACCCGCCGCCCAGGTTTAACAGCGGCGGTTCCGTACCGACCTCCTCGGCGAGACGCGCGGCGAGCGTCAGCGTCGCCGCCTGCGTTTCAATCACCGCGGCGGTATCGAGAGCTTGCGAACCCGCGAAGATGTGGAAGCCGCGCCAGTCCGCGCCGCCTTCGCGTAGCATGCGGACGAGCGAGGCGGCGCGCTCGGCATCGACCCCGAAAGGCGACGGGCGTCCCCCCATCTTCATGCCGCTGCCGCGCAATTCGATGTCGGGATTGACCCTCACCGCAAGGCGGGGGGCGATGCCGAGGCGATCGCCGATCGCGAGTGCGCGCGTCCCCTCGCCTTCGGACTCGACGTTGATCGTCGCGCCCGCTCCGATCGCGGCGGCGAGTTCGGCGTCGCGCTTGCCGGGGCCGGCGAAGCTGATCGCGGCGGCGGGTTTGGCGGCGAGTGCTTTGGCGAGTTCACCGGCGGAGGCGACGTCGAGGCCATCCACTAGCGGCGCTATGGCGGCGATCAGCGGTGGAAAGGGGCTGGCCTTGATCGCGTAGTGGAGATCGACTGCCGGAAAGGCGGCACGGAACGCGGCGATTCGCGCGGCGACGATCGCTGCGTCATAAACGAACAGCGGCGAACCTTGCTCGGCGATCCAGTCGGCGGCGGTGCGGCCGGCAATCTTCAGCTCGCCGGTTTGGCTGGCGAATTCTGGCGGGAGAGGACCGAAGGGTTTCATATGACCTCAATGTGTCCCCGCCTTTGCGGGGGTGCATTTCTCTCGAACCTTCGTCGCAATCGCCGCCCGGTCCAGTTTGCCGTTGGCATTCCTCGGCAATGCGTCACGCCATTCGATCCGCGCCGGTTGCATGAAATTGGGCAAATCCCGCTTCAACCTTGCGCGCAACGCCACCTCACGCGTCGCATCGCCGCGCGCGACGACGACGATCGCCTGCCCGAGACGCGCGTCGGGCACGCCGACCGCGACCGCCTCCACCGCCTCGCCGCCCGCGACGACGGCCTCTTCGATCTCGGCGGGGCTGATGCGGTTGCCCGCCGATTTGATCATCTCGTCGTCGCGCCCGACGAAGCGGAGCAGGCCATCGCCATCGGCGACCGCGGTGTCACCCGACCAGACCGCGGTGCCGCCTTCCTTCGAGAACGCCGGGGCCGGGCGGAAGCGGGCGGCGGTGCGTGCCGCGTCCTGCCAATAGCCTTGCGCGACGAGCGGGCCGGCGTGGACGAGTTCGCCGGGCTCTCCCGCCGCCGCTTTGCTACCGTCGGGGCGCACGATCATCACCTCGGCGAAGGGGATCGCGCGGCCAATCGATTCGGGGTGCGCCTCGACGAGTGCCGGCGGGAGGTAGGTCGAGCGGAAGGCTTCGGTGAGGCCGTACATCGGATAGAGATCGGCCTTCGGGAACCGTTCGCGCAAGGCCCGGACCATCCGCACCGTCAGCGCGCCGCCCGAATTGGTCAGGCGTTTGAGCTTCGCGGCGGTTTCGGCGGGCCATTCGGCTTCGAGGAGTTGGACCCAGAGCGGCGGAACGCCAGCAAGCGTGGTGGTGCCGGTGCGATCGACCGCCTTCACGACATCGCGCGGCGTGAGATAGTCGAGCGGGGCGATCGATGCGCCCGCCGCCCACGTCGAGAACAACTGGTTCTGACCGTAGTCGAAGCTGAGCGGGAGGACGCCGAGGATGCGGTCGGTAGGTTCGAGGCCGAGGTAATGCGCGACCGAAATGGCGCCGAGCCACAGGTTGGCGTGGCTGAGCATCACGCCTTTTGGGCGACCGGTGGAGCCGGATGTGTAAAGGATCGCGGCGAGGGTTTTGACGTCTTGCTTCCCTCGCGAAGGCCGGGGCCTAGTTGCGAAACCTCCGATACTGGGCCCCGGCCTTCGCCGGGGAAGCTTCGTTTCTTCTGCAACCTCGCATTCATTCGAAACGTCGTCCGCTTCCAACGTCGCCAGCCGCGCTTCTTGCGACACGAGCAGCCGCGCGCCGCTATCCGTCAGGATGTGCGCCACCTGCGCGCGCTTCAGCAGCGGGTTGATCGGGACGTGAACCAGCCCGGCGCGCGTCACCGCGAGCGGTATCAGGCAGGCGGTGCGCGTCTTGGGTAGCCACGTCGCGATCCGGCTTCCGGCGGGAAAACCGAACGCGGCGAGCCACTCCGCCAACGCCGCGACCTCCGCCTCCAGATCGGCGAACGTCAGCGTCTCATCCCGAAGAACGAGCGCGACATCGTCCGGCCGCCCCATCGCGGGCAGGTGATCGATCGGACGCGGCACGGGATCGAGGGCGATCATGTCCTTTCATAGCGCCAAGACGTTGCGGAATTCATCCCCCGGTTCTACCGCACCTGCGAACGAATGTGGGGGCACGCTTGATTCCGGAAGGTACGACCCAGGTCGATGCAACGATCCGTGCGGTGTTGCGCGATATTCTCGGCCTGTCGGAGGCGCGTGTCGCGGCGTTCGACGACACGACGGCGCTGTTCGGCGCGCTGCCCGAACTCGATTCGATGGCGGTCGCGGGGGTGCTGACCGAGATCGAGGACCGGCTCGGCATCCTGATCGAGGACGACGAGGTCGATGGCGAGATGCTCGAGACGTTCGGGGCGCTGAAGACGTTCGCGGTGACGAAGGCGCTGGTGTAGCGTCGGCCGGATGACCGGCGCGCGGATTTCGCATTACGACTGGAGCGGCGGGCGCGAGGCGATGTTGCGCTTCGGGCCGGATGACGGCCCGGTGGTGATCGCCGCGCTGCCGTTGTTCGAGGAGGCGAACCGGACGCGGGCGGTGGTGGTCGATGTACTTCGGCGCTTGGCCGAGCACGGGATCGGCGGTGCGCTGCCCGACCTCCCCGGTACGGGCGACAGCCTGATCGAGACCGCGGATGCGACGCTCGCGGACTGGCGCGCGGCGTTCGCGGCGGCGGCCGCGACGCTGTCTGGTCCGGTACATATGGTGGCGTGGCGCGGAGGTGCGCTGGTGGCTGCCGGCGTATCGGCGGCATCGCAATGGTATCTCGCGCCGGTGGGCGGGGCGGACGTGCTCCGCGATCTGCGGCGGGCGCAATCGGCGTCCGGCGATACGCATTCATTTGCGGGCAATCGACTATCGCCAACACTGATCGAGGAATTGGAGGCGGCTACCTGTCTCACCTCCGTTCGCCCTGAGCTTGTCGAAGGGCGGCCCGCATCAATCACCGGAGCAGATCGGAAGAGTTCGGGCCGGACTTCGACGGGCTCCGCCGGAACGGATTTGGGGCCCAGCTCTTTGATCCGCACCGTCCGCCTTGATACCGACCCGCGTCCTGCCGACCGCAAGCTCCCCGGCCGCCCGCTCTGGCGCGCGGTCGAGCCTGACACCGATGCTGCGCTGCAAGCCGCGATCGCCGACGACATCGCCGACTGGATCGCATCATGCGCCAGATGATCGCGTTCGATTGTGCAGGCGAGACGCTGATCGGGACGCTCGATTCTTGTGTCCCCGCGAAGGCGGGGACCCAGACTGGGTCCCCGCCTTCGCGGGGACACACCGACAGCAACACCGGCCTCCTGATCGTATCCGGCGGCAACGAAATTCGCATCGGCGCACATCGCGGGATGGCGCTGCTCGCGGCGCGGCTGGCGGCCGAGGGCGTGCCGGTGTTCCGCTACGACCGCCGCGGAATCGGCGATTCGACGGGGGAGAATCGCGGCTATGCCGAGAGTGCCGCCGATCTCTCCGCTGCTGCCGCGACGTTCCGCGTGGAGACGGGCGTCACGCGTCTCGTCGGCTTCGGCAATTGCGATGCGGCGAGCGCGCTGGCGTTGTTCGGTCGGGCGGCGGGTATCGATGCGGTGATCCTCGCCAATCCGTGGGTGGTCGAGCGCGTCGACGACCTGCCCCCACCCGCCGCGATCCGCGCGCGTTACGCCGAGCGTTTGCGCGACCCCGCGGCGTGGCGACGGTTGCTGACCGGCCGCGTTTCGCTGACGAAGCTCTACCGCGGAATGCGGCGCGTTGCTGCGCGGTCCGGGCCGGACAATCCGCTGGCGGAACGGGTGCTGGCGGCCATCAGGCAATGGGGCGATGCGGCGACCGTGATCCTCGCCATTGGCGATGCGACCGCGATCGCCTATGTCGACGCCGCACGTGACGCCGGTGTCGGCGCGGGTACGCTGGAAATTGCGACCTCCTCCCACAGCTTCGCACGTCCAGACGATGCGTCGGCGCTGGAGGCAGCGATCATGGAGATTTGCCGGACGTCAGACTGAAGCTCTCGCTTCGAACGGCAATACCGCCGTCGTGTACGGTGCCACGACCGCCCAGCCTATCGTCTCATAGAGCGCGCGCCCATCCTCGGTCGCGACCAGAACCTGCCGGGACGTGGCCGAGCGCCGGGCGGCGCCTAGCAGTGCCATGACCGCACGACCCAAGCCGAGTCGACGGTGCGCCGCGTCGGTCAAGATCCGGTCGTAGGCGAACACGCCGTCCAATTCCGCCGCAAAGCCGCTTGCCGCCAACTGACCGGTCCCGCTCAGGATGCGCAGCGCAAGCGTATTTCCCGAGGCGAAGATCGTGTGCGTGTAACCGGCGGGGAGGCCGAAATCGGGTAATCGGTCGGACGCTATCGTCATGACATAGGTGCCCGATTGCAATTCCCATCGATCCGGCAGCATCCGGCGCATAGTGTTTTCGGACGCGCACAGTTTCAGGTAAATCCGGGGGACGGTGATCTCCTCGCCGAGAACGCGCAGGCCTTCGCTCGGAACCGCGAAGACGTAGCGGCGAATCTCGGTCTTCGAAGCCGTATCGACCCGCCATCCGCCATGATCGGCGACGGGCATCGGCAATGCGCGTGCCGCCGATCGCGCCTTCAGCCAGCCTTCGATAAGCCGCGCATCGACGACGGGAGCTTCGGGCACCAACGCGTTATTCCGCCGCCTCGCGCATCTCTTCGAACTCCGATTCCGCGAGGAACTTCTCCGCGTCGAGCGCCGCCATGCAGCCCGTCCCCGCTGCGGTCACGGCTTGGCGATAGATTTTGTCCATCACGTCACCGGACGCGAATACGCCCGCGACGCTGGTGCGGGTCGAGCCGGTTTCGACCGCGATATAGCCGTCCTTGTCGAGATCGAGGTGGCCGCGGAAGAGTTCGGTCGCGGGGTGGTGGCCGATCGCGACGAAACCGCCGTCGACATCGATCCGCGATTCCTCACCGGTCTGCGTATCCTCGAGCTTCAGGCCGACGAGCCCGGCGTTGCCGCCGCCGTCGATGAACTCGCGGACCTCCTTGTTCCACAGCACCGTGATGTTGGGGTGCGCGAACAGGCGCTTTTGCAGGATCTGCTCTGCACGAAGCGAATCGCGGCGGTGGATCAGGGTCACGTCTTCGGAGTGGTTGGTGAGGTACAAAGCCTCCTCGACCGCGGTGTTGCCGCCGCCGATCACCGCCACCTTCTTGCCGCGGAAGAAGAAGCCGTCGCAGGTCGCACACGCGCTGGCGCCCTTGCCCTTCATCGCCTCTTCGCTATCGAGCCCGAGCCATTTCGCCTGCGCGCCGGTCGCGATGACGAGGACGTCGCCTTCGTACACATCACCGCCATCGCCGGTCATCCGGAACGGGCGGCGCGACAGATCGACCTCGGTGATCGTGTCCCACATCAGGCGGGTGCCGACGTGCTGGGCCTGTTTCTCCATCTGCTCCATCAGCCACGGGCCCTGGATGACGTCGGCGAAGCCGGGGTAATTCTCGACGTCGGTGGTCGTCATCAACTGGCCGCCGGGCTGGATGCCCTGGACGACGATCGGGTCCATCCCGGCGCGTGCACCATAGACCGCCGCCGACAGCCCGGCGGGTCCGGAGCCGAGGATCAGCATTTTCGTGGAATGGGTCGTCATTGGATTTTGCTCGATTTGGTTTGGAGGCGATGTAGGACGGCGGCCTGCCAATGGGAACCTGCCGCATGACCGACTTCGCCGCCCTGCTCCAGCCCGATCGTGGACAATCCGCCCGGACGATCCATGTCGTCCACCCGGACGATTTCCAGGGTTGGCTCAAGGGACAATCCGCGCGGGTGCGGGCGGCGGTTACAGCCAACAAGGTGACGGGCAAGGCGGGGAACCGCGCGATCCTGCCTGGAGACGGTGAGGACTGGTCGTATTTGCTGGTCTGCAACGAGAGCGCAGAATCTCCGTGGAAGATCGCGTCGCTCGGGACGAGCTTGCCGGAAGGGACGTACCGGCTGGCCGAGGGCGAGCCGGGGGCGGCGATGCTTGGTTGGTGCCTTGGGCAATATCGGTTCGAACGCTATCGCAAGGCGAGCGATACCGGCGCGCGGGTGCTGCTGACCGGCGAACCGGCGCGGATTGCGGAAACGGTGCGCCTTGCCGAGGCGACCGCGAAGGTGCGCGATCTCGTCAATACCGGCGCCTCCGATCTCGGCCCCGGCGAGCTGGAGGCGGAGGCGGCGGCGATGGCCAAGGCGATCGGCGGGACGATTACCGTCACGCGAGGCGATGCGCTGGCGACGGGCTACCCGATGATCCACGCCGTCGGAATGGCGGCGAGCAAGGCGAATGCGCCGCGGCTGATCGAGGTGGAATGGGGCGATCCCAAGCATCCCCGTGTCGCGATTATCGGCAAGGGCGTGTGTTTCGATTCGGGCGGGCTGAACATCAAGCCCGGCGGCGGCATGCGGCTGATGAAGAAGGACATGGGCGGCGCGGCGCACGCGCTGGCGCTGGCGCGGCTGGTCGCGGAGGCGGGGCTGAAGGTGCGGCTTCACCTGCTGATCCCGGCGGTGGAGAATGCGATCGCGGGGAATGCGTTTCGGCCGGGCGATGTGTTGAAGACGCGGCTTGGGCTGACCGTCGAGAACACCAATACCGATGCCGAGGGGCGGCTGGTGTTGGGCGATGCGCTGGCCAAGGCGGTGGAGGACAAGCCGGTCCTGATCCTCGATTTCGCGACGCTGACCGGCGCGGCGCGGGTGGCGTTGGGACCGGATATGCCTGCGCTGTTCGCCAACAACGACGCGCTGGCGGAGGATTTGCTCGCGGCGGGGACGGCAACCGGGGATCCGTTGTGGCGGCTACCGCTGTGGGACGGTTATGACGACATGCTGAAGTCCGATGTGGCGGATATGGTCAATTCCGCGGACAGCGGCTTTGCAGGAACGATCACCGCGGCGCTGTTCCTGCGGCGGTTCGTCGGGGATGCGGCATGGGCGCATTTCGATACGTTTGCTTGGCGGCCGACGAGCAAGCCGGGGCGGTCCAAGGGCGGCGACGCGCTGGGGATGCGGGCGGCTTATGCGATGCTGAAGGCGCGGTTTGGCAAACGGTGAGGCCCGGTCCGGGCAGAACGCCTGCATCGACCCGTAGAGCTTTGAGCGCAAAATCAAATCGTCGTTGCATGCGGAGCGAAGCAATTCAGAGCCGCAAGCGCCGGGCTGGATTGCTTCGTCGCTGCGCTCCTCGCAAGGACGACGCTCCGGACTTCACGCTCGCCGCTCTAAAGTCGCAAAAGTCGCGACATACCCGCGCGAGACGCCATGCAGTGAGACGCCCGCCAGAGAGACATGATGGATCAACGGTGAGAAAGAGCGTCTTGGCTGTACAACCATCGCTTGTTGTAGGACAGAGCGGGTGATGACCGATATCGCCGGTGGGTTCAACCGATCGACGCAACGCTCTGAGCGAACTTCTCAGCTGGCGTTTGGTACATCAAGGTTTTTCTCGGCCGCTCGTTGAGCTGCCTGGCGATGGTGCTGAGCTGGGCCTGGCTGAAGGTCGACAGGTCGATGCCGTGGGGCAGGTACTGGCGCAGCAGGCGGTTGGTGTTCTCGTTGGTGCCGCGCTGCCAGGGGCTGTGCGGATCGCAGAAGTAGACCTCGACATCGGTCGCCAAGGTGAAGCGCCGGTGGTCGGCAAGCTCCTTGCCGCGGTCCCAGGTCAGCGACCGGCAGAGGTCTCCGGGCAGCTTGCGGGCCTGCCCGATCAGCGCCGACACGACGGTCGCGGTTTGCTTGTTCGCGACCTTGGCGAGGATCACGTAGCGCGATTGCCGCTCGACCAGCGTCACGACATGGCTGCCGCGCGCGCCCGAGATTAGATCGCCCTCCCAGTGCCCGGGCACGGCGCGATCGTCGACGCAAGCGGGCCGTTCGCTGATCGAGACCGCGTCCTTGATCTGGCCGAGCCCGTCGCGCTTCAGGCTGGCATGGCGCGAGCGGCGGATCGTGCGCTTGGCGCGCAGATGCTCGAGCAGCTCTTTCTTGAGGACGCCACGCGCCTGAATATACAGGCTTTTGTAGATCGTCTCGTGTGACACGCGATGCTGGTCTTCGTCCGGAAAGCTATGCTTGAGCCAGCCCGCAACCTGCTCTGGCGACCATTTGCGGCGCAGCTTGCGCGATACTGTTCGTCGCAAGCCCGGGTGGCAAGCGAGCTTGCAGCGCTTCGGGCGCAGCGCACGATCCCATGCCGCCTGATCCGATAGCGTGGCACGATACCGATCAGCGCCGCCGTTACGGCCAACCTCCCGGCTGATCGTTGACGGCGCGCGGCAGAGCTGGACTGCAATCGCACGCAGCGAACGACCGGCGACCAGACCCCTGGATATCTCCTCGCGTTCGACCAAGCTCAGCGCACGGCCCGATCGCCTCCGATCGGGTGGGCGGATTCCGCCCGACGGTGAGAGCACCGAGAAGATCGACGAGCTCTCCCGCTCAAAGCCGCGACCGATCGAACTCATCGACTCGCCGCGCTGCCACCGATCCCAAATCTCCGCCCGCTGAGCGGCCGAGTAATATATCCGACGACGCTGCTTCATCGCACCACTCCTTCTCATCATGAGAATGATGCGTTGCGACCACCCGTTGAACCCACCCCCAAAGGCAGACATTCAATCCGCCCAAGCCGCATCCTCGACATGTAGTTCCGCCGCTGGTTTCGACCCCCAATCGTCGATCTTCGCCCGCCCCGCCAGCCACAAGCGCCGGTGCGCCGCCGCGCCCAACAGCGCCTGCCCGAGTTCCGTCTCCGCAGAGCGGAACGCCATCGACTTTATGCTGCGACCGTCGTCGCCCGCGACAATCGTGCGGACGTGGCCGTTGCCGACGATGTCCGCCTTTATCACGCGGACCGGGCCGGCGACGATGCAGGGGCTGGGCCAGCCCATGCCGTAGGGGCCGCCTGCTTCCATCGCGGTGACGAGAGCGGGGTTGACGCCGCCGGGTGCCAGCAACGTATCGACCAGCAAGGCACGATCGGCGGAGGCTCGGACGACGGGTTCGGCGAGGCGGTCTTCGAGAAAATCGGCGAATTCGGCGATGCGCGCCAAGTCGATCGTCAGGCCCGCCGCCATCGCGTGGCCGCCGCCCGCGACAAGCAGGCCGTGCTCCTTCGCCGCCAGCACCGCAGCGCCGAGATCGACTCCGGTGATCGAGCGTCCCGAGCCTTTGCCCACGCCATCGGCGTCGATGGCGATGACCACGGCGGGGCGATCGGTCTTTTCCTTCAGACGCCCGGCGACGATGCCGATGACACCAGGGTGCCAGCCTTCGCCCGCGACGACCGTGACGGCGCGACCGGCGACGATCATCGCCTCCGCCGATTCTTGCACGCCGCCCTCGATCGCACGGCGTTCCTCGTTGAGGCGGTCGAGTTCGGCGGCAATCGCGCGCGCCTCGTCGGGATCGCGGGTGGTGAGCAGGCGCACGCCGAGGTCGGAGCGCCCTACCCTGCCCCCGGCGTTGATCCGCGGGCCGAGCGCGAAGCCGAGATCGGCGCAGGTCGGGGCTCGCGTCAGGCGCGAAGCCTCGATCAGCGCGGCGATGCCGGGGTTGCGGCGCCCGGACATGACCTTGAGGCCCTGCGCCACGAAGGCGCGGTTGAGGCCGCGGAGTTGGGCCACATCAGCGACGGTGCCGAGCGCGACGAGATCGAGCAGGTCGAGGAGTTTGGGTTCGGCGCGGGTGACGAAATGGCCGCGTGTCCTGAGGGTACGGATCAACGCGGCGCCGAGGAGGAAGCAGACGCCGACCGCGGCGAGGTGGCCGTGTGCGGCACCTTCGGTTTCGTCGAGACGGTTGGGGTTCACGATCGCGTGGGCGCGCGGAAGTTCGCTCGCGCATTTGTGGTGATCGGCGACGATCACGTCGACCGGGGTCGCGTCGAGCGCCTCGAACGCCATCGCGCCGCAATCGACGGTGACGATCAGCGTTGCGCCTTCGTGGGCGAGGCGTTGCATCGCTGCGACGCTGGGGCCGTAGCCTTCGGTCATGCGGTCGGGGATGTAGGCGCGCGGTTCGGTGCCGAGATCGCGCAGCAACAGGGTCAGGAGTGCGGCGGAGGTCGCGCCGTCGACGTCATAGTCACCGAAGATCGCGATCTGTTCGTGCGCGATCACCGCGTCGGCGAGGCGTGACGCCGCCTTGTCCATGTCCCGGAAGATCGAGGGATCGGGCATGAAGCTGCGGATCGAGGGGGTTCGGTGATCGTCGAGCGCCTCGCGCGGGCAGCCGCGCGCGAGGAGAAGCTGGGTGACGAGATCGTCTGGCGCGAGGCCGTCCGCGGCGAGCGCGCGCCACCGCCAGGCGCGGCCGAGGATCGAGCGTTCGATGTTGAGGACGGGGGTCACCCATCGAACCCTAGGCAAAAAACGAGCCGGTGGAAATCAGCGCGTGGGCGCGTGAAGCCGTCTTATCACTAACCCCGTCATCCCCGCGGAGGCGGGGATCCATAAACGCCAGCTATCCGATTGGGCCGGAACCGTCGCGGATATAGATTCCCGCCTTCGCGGGAATGACGAAATAGCGAGGGCTCACCCGACCCAGTTCGCCTCGCGGAACCACTTCGTCACGATGTACTTCACCCCGGCGACCACCGGCATGCCTTCGTGAATCGTCGCCGCGTTGGGCCGGCCGTCGGGCGCCATGTTGTTCCATGTCAGCAGCAGGCCGCGTTTTGGCGACACGCGGATGCCGGCTTGCGGGAACCACGTCGCGCCGCCTTCCTCGACATCGTTGAGATAGACCATCGCGGTCCACGTCCGCTGGCCGCCGCTGTCGCGCATCTTGGGCCAATAGCTTTCGCTCTCGTGAAAATAATCGTGGTGCGCGCGGAACAGCTGGCCGGGGGCATAGCGCTGGCCCTGCATCGTCTCGCCATTGTCGGAAACGATGCCGAGCAGATCCGCGATCGCTTCGTCGATCGGCTGCACGCCTTCGCCCCAGCGATGCATGTCGCAACTGTCGCTGGTGCGGAAACTCGAATGGTCCTTGTCGGTCAGCAAGGTCGAGGGGCGGCGATCCTTTTCGATCAGCGCGATCAACGCATCGCATTGTTCGTCGTCGAGGAAGTTTTCGACGAAATAGAATTGCGCGTTGGTGAGGTCGGCGCGGCGCGCATAGGGATCGCTGTCGAGCCGCGCGGCGACGTCGCGTCCGTAGCCGGCGCGGAGTTTGGACGGGCCGCCGGGGGGCTTGTTGGTGACTGCCATCGTACGGCTGTCGCGCGGGCCTTGCGAAATGGCAAGGCCCCGGTGGATTCATCCATCGGAGGCGGTTTTGTCGGGTTCGGCGCCAGCCCGTTCCCCCACCCACCTCCCACTCAATATAATGTCTTTGGGAGACGGAGCGGGGAAGCAGGCCGGCGCCGAACTCTACCAAAAAATGTCGTGGATCACGTCTACGACAGAGCCGCTGCGGACATCGACCAGGATCGCGTCGCCGTAATAGCGGACCCAGCGGTATGGGCCATATGCCGCGGGCAGCCGGTAATCGTACGGATCGTCGATCCAGTAATTTTCGCCAAACAATGGCGCGGCGAGCCGGATGCCGATCGAGAGGCGGCGATAGCCGTAGTTGCCACCGTATGGCGCGTAATAGCGCGGCAGGTGGAAGGCGCCGCGGTTGTAGTTGCGGTAGCTGTTCCAATCATAGCGACGATCCTGGCGCCAATTGTTGTTCCACGACCGGCGATAGTCGTTCGCGGCAAAGGTCGGCCGGGCGCGGTAGGCGTTGGCGCCGCGGTAGTCGCGGTTGGCGACGGTCCGACGCTGGTCGTTACCGTTGTGGAGCACGCGAACCGGGGCCTGCGGACGCTGGTTTTTCGGCCGACCGTCGTTGTTTCGGTTCTGCCGGGCGACGCGCTGGCGCTGGTCGGCAGCGCGGTTACGGCTGGTATTCGCCTGCTGACGATCGTCGCGGCGATCCGCCCGAGCCTCACGCTGCGCCTGGTACTGCTGCCGGGCCTGACGCTGGCCGTCAATCCCGTCGGCCTGCTGCTGGCCGCGTCCGCCGCGATGCTGACCGCCTTGCGCCGCCGCCACTCCGGGTACCAATGCGGCCGCCGCGAGCAGCGCCGCCACTATCCGTCCGGTCATCGTAAAACCCTCCAAACTCGCGCCGGCGTACATTGCCGGCCTCACGATAAATGGAGGTGTGGCCGACTTGGGCGGAATGGTGGCTGAACCCGTTCGTCAGCGATTTGAAAGCCGGGTTGACCATATGAGGCCCCCCCCCGCCAAGGGGAGGATTTGGTTCAAGCTAGCCCGCTGAAGCGATGCGTTTCACCGCATCGTAATCGGCCTTGCCGTTGGGAGCGCGGAGCGAGGTATCGGCAACGACGATCCGCTTGGGCAGTTTGTATGCCGCGAGCCGCGCACGAAGGTCGGCGAGGGCAGCATCTTCGTCGAACCCCGGCGACACCCGCACGACCGCAGTTACCGCCTGGCCCCATTTCGGATCGGGGGTGCCGAAGACAAGCGCGTCGTCTATCGCCGCGCACAGTTTCAACGCCTCCTCGACTTCCTCGGGGAATATCTTCTCGCCCGCCGAATTGATACAGGCTGAGCCGCGCCCGAGCAGCACCAAGGTACCGTCGGCGTTCACCTGCGCGAAATCGCCGGAGACGGTGTAGCGGACGCCGTCGATGTCGCGGAACGTGCGCGCGGTCTTTTCGGGGTCCTTGTGATAGCCGACCGGACCCGGCGGACCGAGCACGACCTTGCCCGTCGCGCCCGATCCGGGAACGACATCACGGTCGTCGTCGTCGAGGACGCGGCAGCGTTCGTTGACGACGAACTTCGCGGTCTCGACGGTGCCGTCGCGCGTCGTGATCGCGGTGCCCATGCCGATCGCCTCCGACGACGAGAAATTGTCCTGGCAGAAGGCGAGCGGCATATGGCTGATCAGGCCGTCCTTGACGCTTTGGCTCCACATCACGCCTGATGAGATGAGCGCGCGGACGCTGGAGACATCCCAGCGGTTCGGCTCGGCGTCGAGCGCGTCGAGGATCGGCTTCGCGAAAGCATCGCCGACGACGATGATGCGGTTCGCCTGCCAGCGCTGGACCGCGTCGAGGACCTCTCCCGCGCGGAACACGAGGCTCGGCAAGGTCGCGACGAAACCACCGCCGAGCAGCGCGCCGTACGCGCTCAACAGGCCGGTGCCGTGCATCAGCGGCGGGCCGCAGACGGTCTTGAACCAATCGGGGTTGGCGGCGGCCATCGCGGCGTGTTCGGCGACGCTCGACGGTGCGGCCATGCCGGCCTGTTCGATGACGAGGCGGCCGATCGCGTTGAGGTCGCGATGCGTCCAGACGACGCCTTTCGGCATGCCTGTCGTGCCGCCTGTGTAGAGGAAGAATTGGTCGTCGGGGTCGCGAGTGATGCCGAGCGGGGCGTCGTAACCGGTGATGAGGTCGTCGAAACGTTCGGCGAAGGCGGGGGCTTCGCCACCGCCGATCTCGACGAAGGTCCGCACTTTCGGCGCGCGATCGACGACCGCGGCGACCGCATCACGCAAGGTGGCGCCATAGACGAGCACGGTCGCGTCGGAATCGTCGAGGATATAGGCGAGTTCGTTGGCGACGTAGCGGTAGTTGACGTTGACATGGGTCGCGCGCGCCTTCCAGCAGGCCATCAGCGCGATCAGATAATCCGCACAATTGTGTGCGTAGAACGCGAACCGGTCGCCGGGTTGCAGACCGCGCTCGATGAGCGCGCGGGCGAGCGCGTTGGAGCGGTTGCGCAGTGCGGCCCAATTGACGATCTGGTCCCCGTGCGCGAGCGCGATGCGATCGGGCGGGATGACCGCCTCGACCGCTTCGATCAGGTCGCCGAAATTCCAGCTCATGCGGTGGCGGGCGCCTTGCCCCAATATTCGTCGCGGAGCAGGCGCTTGTAGAGCTTGCCGGTTTCGTGGCGCGGCAATTGATCGCGGAAATCGATCCGGCGCGGCGTCTTGACGTGGCTGAGGTTGGCGCGGGCGAATTCGTGGAGGCGTTCGGCGAGCGCGGCGCGGTCCGCCGACAAATCCTTTGGCTGGACGATCGCGACGACCTCCTCGCCCATCTCGTCATGCGGCGCGCCGATGACCGCGACGTCGGCGACGTCGGGGTGGGTGACGAGTAGATTCTCGATCTCGGCGGGGTAGATGTTCACGCCGCCGGAGATGATCATGAAGCTCTTGCGGTCGGTGAGGTAGAGATAGCCTTCCTCATCGACCCAGCCGACATCGCCCAAGGTCGTCCAGCCGTGGCGATTGGTCGAGCGCGCGGTCTTTTCGGGGTCCTTGTGGTATTCGTAGGCCGGACCGCCCGCGAAGTAGATCGTGCCCTCGGTGCAGACGGGGAGTTCCTCGCCCTCGTCGTCGCAAACCTTGGTTTCGGCGGTCAGGTTGCGGCCGACCGAGCCCTGGTGCGTCAGCCATTCCTCGGTCGAGATGGCGCAGAGGCCGTTGCCCTCGGTTCCGGCGTAATATTCGCCGACGATCGGTCCCCACCAGTCGATGATCGCCTGCTTGATCGGGATCGGGCACGGTGCGGCGGCGTGCCAGACCGCCTTCAGCGACGACACGTCGTATCTGGCGCGGACATCCTCGGGCAGTTTGAGCATGCGGATGAAATGCGTCGGCACCCATTGCGCGTGGGTGACCTTGTAGCGTTCGATATAGTCGAGTGCTCTTTCGGCGTCGAACCGCTCCATCACGATCACGGTGCCGCCGAGACTCTGCACGGCCATCGACCAGCGCAGCGGCGCGGCATGGTACATCGGCGCGGGGCTGAGGTAGACCATGTCGGGCGTCCAGCCGTAGAGCCCGAGGCCGAGCCGGACGAGCGGTGTGACCTCGTCGCCCATGCCCTGTTCGGAGAGCCGGTATTTGACGCCTTTAGGCTTGCCGGTGGTGCCCGACGAATAGAGCATGATCCCGCCCGGCGACTGATCCGCGATCGGCCCGGCGGGCATCGCGTCGCGCGCGGCTTCGTAGCTTTCGTAGCCGTCGATCGTGCCGTCGACCATGAAACGCGCGAGATCGGGGATCATCGGCAGCAGCGCCTCGGCGACCGCGGCGGTGCCTTTCGAGACGATCAGCGCACGGCAATCGCCGTCGCGGAGAATGTATTCCGCCTCCGCCGCAGTGAGTTTCGACGAGATCGCGGTGCAATAGACGCCCGATCGCTCCACTGCCCACAGCAGCTCGTGATAGCGCGGCGAATTGTCCATCAGCAGCGCCATGCCGTCGCCGCGCTTCAGCTCGAGCGAGCGGATCAGTTGCGACCCCTGGTCGGCGCGCGCGTCCAATTCGCCGTACGTCACCGTCTCGCCGCTGCCCGCCATGATATAGGCGGGCTTGTCGGGATGCGTCTTGGCGTGCGCGATCGGGTGGAGCATTTGGCGCGTTTTCTCTCTGCATGTGCTCCCGCGAAGGCGGGAGCCCAGACTGGACCCCCGCCTTCGCAGGGGCACATTTTCAACCGGTCAGTGCAGGATACAGATCATCCCATTCCGGGTTCATCCTCTCGATGTCCGACAGTTTCCACTGGCGGTTCCATTTCTTCACCCGCAACTCGCGTAGTCGGGCTTCCTGAATGTCGTCGTGCGCTTCGTACCATACAAGCAACACATTTGTATTTCTTCGTAAAACCATCGATCAGCAGATTGCGGTGCTGCCATGCGCGGCCGATCAGATTGCTCGTTACGCCGATGTAGATCGTCCCGTTTCGGGCGCTGGCCATAATATAGACGTAGCCTGGCTTCAAAATGTGCCTCCGCGAAGGCGGAGGCCCAGACTGGGCTCCCGCCTTCGCGGGAGCACATCCGTTTCGCGATCAGCCATCGACGCGCTCGACGATGATCGCGGGGGCCATCCCGCCCGCCGCGCACATCGTGACGAGGCCGAAGCGCTTGTTCTGGCGTTCGAGTTCGTCGACGATCGTACCGATCAGGATCGCGCCGGTCGCGCCGATCGGATGGCCGAGCGCGATCGCGCCACCGTTGACGTTGACCTTCGACCGATCGAGATCGAGGTCGCGGATGAACTTTTCCGCGACGACCGCGAATGCCTCGTTGATCTCCCACAGATCGATGTCGCCCTTGGTGAGGCCGGCCTTGGCGAGCACCTTCTTCGCAGCAGGCACCGGCGCGTTCAGCATCAGCGTCGGATCGTCACCGATATTCGCCATCGCGACGATCTTCGCGCGGGGTTTCAGGCCATGCTTCTCGGCGTATTCCCTCGAGGCGAGCAACACCGCCGCCGCGCCATCGACGACGCCCGAAGAATTGCCGGCGTGGTGGAAATGCTCGATCTGGAGGTCGGGGTATTTCGCGTTGATCTGCTTGCGGAAGGTGCTGCCCTTCGCGTCGTACGGCATGTCGGCCATCGCTGCGAACGACGGCTTTAGCGCGGCAAGCGCTTCGGCGGTAGTCTGCGGACGGGGAAATTCGTCCTTGCCGAGCACGACATTGCCCGCGTCGTCGACGACGGGCACGATCGACTTGTCGAAGCGGCCCTCGTCCATCGCGATCTTGGCGCGGCGCTGGCTTTCCAGCCCTAACGCGTCGAGCGCCTCGCGATCGATCCCCTCCTTGCTTGCGATCGCGTCACCGCAGATGCCCTGGTGCGATTGCGGATGGCTGAGGTTGAGGCGCTCGTTGTCCGATCCCATCAGCCGCGGCGGCTTGCCCTCGGCCATGTCCTCGGCGGCCATCGCCATCGTCAGCGACATCATCTCGGTACCTCCGGCGATGACGAGGTCTTCCATGCCAGACATGATCTGCGCCGCGGCGAAGTTCACCGCCGTGATGCCGCCGCCGCAAAAGCGGTCGAGCGTCGTGCCGCTGGCCCTGACGTCATATCCCGCGTCGAGCGCGGCCATACGGCCCATGTCGCCCCCCTGCTTGCCGCGCTGGGTCGAAGTGGACCAGATGATGTCGTCGACCTCTGCGGTTTTCAGGTCGTTGCGCTCCTTGATCGCCTTCAGGACCGTTGCGGCGAGATGCTGCGGATGCATGTCGGCGAGCGCGCCTTTCCCCTGTTTGCCGATCCCGCGCGGGGTGCGGCAGGCGTCGATGATGTAGGCGTCGGGCATTCGGCTCTCCAGAAAAGGCGTGCGCGCGCGGTGGCTTTACGCCTCCGCGTTTCCGGCATAACCTTCGTTATGGTGGAAGCTATGTCAAGCGTATCGCGAGCGGCCACGGCGTCGACACGCCAGCCCGATCTGACGCCGAAGGATTGGCTGGAGGCGGGGCAATCGTTGCTTCGGCGTGGCGGGTTGCGGGCGTTGAAGCTCAGGCCGCTGGCGGACGAGTTGCGTGTCTCGACGGGCAGTTTCTACCACCATTTCCCCGATTTCGACGCGTATCAGGGCAAGCTTGCGCAATATTTCGCGGAGCCGCATCTGACCGAGATGATCGTGGCGCTGAAGCGATCGACACCCGATCCGGTCGGACGCATCCGGCTGCTGGGGCAAACGGTGCGGCGGCGCGGACTGTCGCGGCTCGGGATCGCGATGCGCGCCTGGGCGGAAAGCGATCCGCGTGCGCGGGTCGCGGTCGAGAAGCATGACGACGAATTGCTCGGTTTCATCGGCGATTGCCTGGAAGATGCTGGCTTCGACCGCGCCGAGGCCGATATCCGCGCCTACGCGCTGATGATGCTCGGTCACGGCAAGATCCACGCGCCGCATCTGGAGATGGAAACGTTGTTCGAGCAACTGCTCGACATCCTCGCGGTCCCGCCGCACCGCGCATGAAAGCGCTGGTCGTGACGGCCTTGTCGCCCGATCTTTCGGGGGCCGCGCTCGCCGATGTCGCCGAGCCGGTGCCGGGCGAGGGGCAGGTGCTTATCCGCGTGAAGGCGGCCGCGCTCAATTTCCCCGACTTGCTGATGACGCGCGGCGAGTATCAGATGAAGCCGGACCTGCCCTTCACGCCGGGAATGGAGGTGGCGGGCGAGGTGATTGCAGGCGACGGCTTTGCGGTCGGTGACGCGGTGGTTGCCGGAACGCGGCTGGGCGGCATGGCCGAAATCGTCGCGGTCGATGCCGCCGCGGTTCGCGGCAAGCCGGAACATCTGTCGTTCGCGCAAGCTGCTGGAGTCGGCACGGCTTACCTGACCGCTTACGTCGGGTTGGTACGTCTCGGGCAGGCCAAACCGGGCGAATGGGTGCTCGTCCACGGCGCGACGGGGGGCGTCGGACTTGCCGCGGTCGACCTCGCCAAGACGCTCGGTTGCCGCGTGATCGCGACGTCGCGCTCGACCGATAAGCTCGCGGTTGTGATGGACGCTTATACACCAGACGCGGTGGTGCCCGCGCCGGGTTTTCGCGAGGCGGTGAAGAATCTGACCGGTGGTGGAGCCAACGTTATCTACGATCCGGTTGGCGGCGATGTGTTCGACGAATCGACGCGGTGCATTGCGTTCGGCGGGCGGTTGCTGGTGGTGGGATTCACCTCGGGGCGGATCGCGAGCGTTGCGACCAATATCGCGCTCATCAAGGGATTTTCGGTCGTCGGGATTCGCGCCGGGGAATACGGGCGGCGGTTTCCCAACAAGGGTCGCGAAAATCTCCATGCGGTGTGGAAACTGGCCGACGAGGGCAAGATCACGCCACGCGTTCATGCCGAATATGCGCTCGCGGATTGGCGAAGCGCGTTCGAGGCGATGCAGCGGAGCGAGATGATCGGGAAGCTGGTGTTGGTGCCGTGACCTGAAGAAAACATCGATTCGGAACGAGTGGAGAGACGAATGCCCGGATACGATTACGTCATCATCGGTGGTGGTTCGGCCGGGTGTACGCTCGCGGCGCGGCTGTCCGAAGACCCCGCGGCGAGCATCTGCCTGCTTGAGGCGGGCGGGCCGAATACCGGGATGATCGTACGGATGCCCGCAGGTGTCGGCAGCCTCATCAAGAAGAAATCGAAGCATAACTGGGGGTTCTGGACCGAGCCGGAGCCGCATCTCGACAATCGCGAATTGTGGTGGCCGCGCGGGCGCGGGCTCGGCGGGTCGTCGTCGATCAACGGCATGGTTTATACGCGCGGGCATCCGCAGGATTACGACGAGTGGCGGCAGATGGGGCTGACCGGCTGGTCGTTCGACGACGTGTTGCCATATTTCCGGCGGCTGGAGGGGCATCATCGTGGCGGCGATCTACATGGCGCTGAGGGGCCGCTGCGGATATCGGCGGGCGAAAGCGACAGCCCGTTCCACGACGCGCTGATCGCGGCGGGCAAGGAGGCGGGGTATCCCGTCACCGAGGATTTCAACGGCGCGAGTCAGGAAGGCTTCGGCCGCTACGACCTTACGATCGCGAACGGGCAGCGCTGGTCGACCGCCGCGGCATATCTGCGCCCGGTGCTGGAGCGGGCGAACCTGACGGTCGTCACGGCCGCGCGGACGACGCGGATCGTCGTCGAAAAGGGCCGCGCGGTCGCGGTCGAGTATCGCGTCGGGCGCAAGCGTGAGCGCCTCGAGGTGGCGGGCGAAGTCCTGCTTTGCGCGGGGGCGGTGCAATCGCCGCAAATCCTCCAACTCTCGGGGATCGGCAATCCGGCGCGGCTGAAGGACGCTGGAGTCACGCCGGTTCACGATCTTCCCGGCGTCGGCGAGAATCTACAGGACCATCTCGATATCATCATGAGTTGGCGGTGCCGTGACCTGCTCACCGCGTATTCCGCGACGCGGGGGCTGAAGCAACTCGCGGTCGGGCTGCAATATGCCTTCAAGGGCACCGGCTTCGGGCGGCAGCAATTCCTCGAATCGGGGGCGTTCGTGCGATCACGCGAGGGGCTGTCGCGCGCCGACGTGCAGATCCACGCCGTCCTCGCGATCATGAAGGATCATGGCAAGGAGCGGGTGAAGAAGGACGGTTTCTCGTTCCACCTCTGCCAGTTGCGTCCGGAGAGTTGCGGGCGGATCGGCATCGCTTCGAACGATCCGATGGCCGACCCGCGGATTTTCGCGAATTATCTCAGCCAAGCCGAGGATCGCCGGGTGATGCGCGAATGTGTCAGAATCGGGCGCGACATCGCGTCTCAGGCGGCACTCGATCCGTATCGCGGCGATGAGTTCTTCCCCGGCAAGGAAGTACGAAGCGAGGCCGAGATCGATGCCTGGGTTCGCGCCAATGCCGAGACGATCTATCACCCGGTCGGCACCTGCAAGATGGGCGCGGCGGGTGATGCGATGGCGGTGGTCGACGAGCGGCTGCGGGTGCGGGGGATCGATGGGCTGCGGGTGGTCGATGCCTCGGTGATGCCGACGCTCGTGGGTTCGAATACGAACGCGCCGACGATCATGATCGCGGAGAAGGCGGCGGATATGATCCGCGAGAGGACGCCGGCGATGGCGGCTTAGGCGGTGACCCTCTCCCGCTTTCGCGGGAGAGGGAGGGACCCGCGAAGCGGGAGGGTGAGGGTCTTCTTCTTGGGCGTCGGAAGAAGAAGACCCTCACCCGACCCTCTCCCGCGAAGACGGGAGAGGGCTAAATCACTACGCGTCGTCGATCCGGCACGACTTGATCGTGGCGGGGTCGGGCCGCGTGCCGGTTGGGCGGAAGGTCGCGAGGTAGCCGCCTGCTGACGGCATCTCCTGCCGATCGACCTGCGTGTAGCCGACCGCGGCGAATTCGCATTTGAGGAGCATCGGCGGGGTGCCGTGATCGCGCGTCGCGCGGTTGGCGTCGACGACGACGACCAGCCCGTCGGGTTTCAGCGACGGGCGCAGCCGCCAGAGGAATTCATAGGGCTGCGCGATCTCGTGATACATGTGGACCATGAAGACGCGGTCGAAGCTCGCGTCCGGGAGGCTGGGGTCCGAAGGCGTGCCGAGCTTCACGCTGACGTTCGCGAGATGCTCGCGCGCGACGCGGTCCGCCAGCGTGTCGCGGACCGCCGGGACGATATCTTCCGCCAACACACGGCCGTCCTTGCCGACGCGGGCGGCGAGGCGGATCGTGTAATAGCCCTCGCCCGCGCCGATATCGGCGACGGTCATGCCCTTCTTGATGTCGGCCTTGGTCATCACCTCGCCCGCTTCGTTCAGCCGGTCGCGCGCTTCCTCGGTCGACCAGCGCGCGGAGACGATGTTGGCGACGGGGCGATCGGCCAGCGGGAACGGGCCGGGTTCCTTGGCGGCGTGTTTGATGAGCGGTTTGGAGCCGTCGCAGGCGGCAAGCGAGAGTGCTGCCAGAACCAGGGCGTGTGCTAGCCTCAATCCACGTCCTCCACTTCGACCGCTTCGCCGGTTACGCGCTGCGATAGCGCAGCGGCCATGAAGTCGTCGAGGTCTCCGTCAAGCACGTCGCTCGGGGATGACGAAGTGACGCCGGTGCGCAGATCCTTCACCAACTGATACGGCTGGAGAACGTAGCTGCGGATCTGGTGGCCCCAGCCGATGTCGGTCTTCGCCGCATTCTCGGCGTTGGCGACCGCCTCGCGTTCCTGCAATTCGCGTTCGTAGAGCCGCGCGCGGAGCTGGTTGTAGGCCTCCGCCTTGTTCTTGTGCTGGCTGCGCTGGTTCTGGCACTGGACGACGATGCCGGTTGGCAGGTGGGTGATCCGCACCGCCGAATCGGTGGTGTTGATGTGCTGCCCGCCCGCGCCCGATGCGCGATAGGTGTCGATGCGCAATTCGCTCTCGTTGATGTCGACTTCGATGTTGTCGTCGATCACCGGATAAACCCAGACGCTCGAAAAGCTGGTGTGGCGCCGCGCCGCGCTGTCGTACGGGCTGATCCGGACGAGGCGGTGGACGCCGCTTTCGGTCTTGGCATAACCGTAGGCGTTCTCGCCCTTTATGAGCAGAGTCGCGGACTTGATCCCGGCCTGTTCGCCCGAATGATAGTCGATCAGTTCGACCTTCATGCCGCGGCGTTCGGCCCAGCGGGTGTACATCCGCTGGAGCATTTCGGCCCAGTCCTGGCTCTCGGTGCCGCCCGCGCCGGCGTTGATCTCAACATAGCTGTCGTTGGCGTCAGCCTCGCCCGCAAGCAGCGCCTTCACCTTGTCGCTGTTGGCGCGTTTGGCGAGCGTGCCGAGATTGGCGACCGCCTCGGTCTCCATCTCGGTGTCGCCTTCGGCCTCGGCCATGTCGATCAGTTCGACGGTGTCGGAGAGTTCGCTTTCGATCGCACGCGTCGCCGTGATCGCCTCGTCGAGGCGGCGGCGTTCGCGCATCACCTCCTGCGCGGCCTTGGGGTCGTTCCACAATGCCTGGTCCTCGACCCGCGCGTTGAGTTCGTCGAGACGGCGGAGCGCACGATCCCAGTCGAGGAAGCGGCGGAGCAACGCCAGCGCCTCGTTAATCTGTTCGACATGGGCCTGCGCTTCGGCGCGCATCAAGTGTCTCCAATTGTCCTGTCATTCCCGCGGAGGCGGGAAATCCATAATCGCGAACGGCGGAGGTTATGGATCCCCGCCTCCGCGGGGATGACGATTAGGTAAGGACTTAGTAAATCCCCCCCTCCCTCTGCAAGAATTCGCTGTCGCGCGACGGTTCTTTCGGTGCGGCCGACGCGGCGGCGACCGGCGCGGGGCCGGGGCGGCGCGCGGCGCGACGGGCTTCGGTCTCGGGCTTAAACGCTTCCCAGATCACCGCCGCTTTCGGGTCGCTCGACGGCCATGCGCCGTAAACCGGACGCCCCGAACGACGATCGATCCGCACCATTCGAATGCCCGCCGGGATACGAAAGGGGATTTTTTCGAGTCCGTCATATGCCTTGACCGCCCAGGTCTTGAAGATCGGCGCTGCGACGGTTCCGCCCTGCGCGTAGCCGCCAAGGTTCACCGGCGTATCGTAACCGATGTAAACGCCGCCGATCATCTGCGGCGTACCGCCGATGAACCACACGTCCTTCGGCCCGGTATTGGTGCCGGTCTTGCCGAACATCGGCCGATCGAGATCGCGCAGCACCGTCGCGGTGCCACGCTGGATCACGCCCTCGGCGATATGGATCATCTGATACGCGCTCATCGCGTCGAGCACCTGACGCCCGCGGATCGGCGGACGCGGCATCGCCTTGCCGTTCCACTCGGGCGCGTTGCAGCCGTCGCAGGCGCGCCAGTTCTCGGGCAGGATCACTTTGCCGTGACGGTCCTGGACGAAATCGATCAGGCTGGGATCGTGCCACCGGCCCTGGTTGGCGAGAACTGCGTAGGCGTTCACCATCCGCGACACCGTCGTCTCGCCCGCACCGAGGGCGTACGAGAGGTACGGCGCGTAATCGCCGACCTGCATGTTCTTCATCAGCGCGACGACGTTGGTCATGCCGGTCTGCGCGGCGGTGCGCACCGTCATCAAATTGCGCGATTGCTCGACCCCCCAACGCATCGTGTGAGGGCCGGAGCCGCCGCCGCCGCCGAAGTTGCGGAAGCACTTCTGCCCGAGCCGCGCGCCCTGATAGACGCAGAACGGGCCGTCGATGATGATCGAGGCGGGGGTCAGCCCGTGTTCGAGCGCGGCGGCATAGACGATCGGTTTGATCGTCGATCCGGGCTGGCGCATCGCCTGGGTCGCGCGGTTGAACGACTGGACGGTCGAATCGAACCCCCCCTGCATCGCCAGCACGCGGCCGGTCTCGGGTTCCTCGACGACGAACCCGCCCGAGATTTTCGGGATCGAACGGAGCGCGAAGTGCGATCCTTCAGGCGCGACCGCGAGGATATCGCCGGGTTTCAGCGCGGCGAAGGCGGTGCCGCCCTTGCCGCGCACCGGCATCACCGCGGCGGAACGCGGCATCGTCCCGGTTTCGTCGTTGGAAAAGCCGAGTTGCGCGGTCGAACCGTCGATGCCGATGACGATCGCGGCGCGCCAATCGTCGTAGTCGAGCGAGATATTGGTGTTGAGCAGCGCCGACAGCCAGCGGTCGCCGTCGACATCGACATGCTTCAACGGCCCCGACCAGCCGCGCCCGCGATCGAACCGGAGCAGCCCGGCGCGTAGCGCGTCCTGCGCATAACCCTGAATCTTCGGGTCGAGCGAGGTGCGCACCCACAGCCCGCCCGAATAGACGCTGTACGGCCCGTCGCGCGCGGTCTCGCCGAATTTGTCGATCAGTTGCCGGCGCACCGCCTCGACGAAATAGCCGCCAAGACGCTCGAACTTGGGGGTCCGCCGCAGGATCGCGCCGATCGGTTCGTCCTGCGCTTGCGCGCGTTGCGCCGCGGTGATGAAGCCGTTGCGCTCCATTTCGCCGAGCACGTAATTGCGCCGGTCGAGCGCGCGCTGGGTGTTGCGGAACGGATCGTAGTTCGCGGGGCCCTTCGGCAGGATCGCGAGATACGCCATCTGCGCCAGCGACAGCTCGTCGAGTTCCTTGTCGAAATACGCGTGGCTTGCCGCCTCGACGCCGAACGCGTTGCGCCCGAGCGGGATCTGGTTGAGGTAGAGTTCGAGGATCTGCGCCTTGCTCAGCGTATCCTCGATCTTGTAGGCAAGGATCGCCTCCTTGATCTTGCGCGTCGGCGAGTAAGCGTTGCCGATCAACAGGTTCTTCGCGACCTGTTGGGTAATCGTCGATCCGCCCTTGGCGCGTTTGCCGGTGCCGAATTTCCGCGCGTAATCGATCACCGCGCCGGCAAGGCCGGGGTAATCGACGCCGTGATGTTCGAAGAACGTCCGATCCTCCGCGGCGAGGAACGCGCGGACGAGGAGCGGCGGATATTCGGCGTAGCTCAACTCGACGCGCCGTTCCCGCGCATAGGAATAGATCGGCGTGCCATCGGTGCCGCGGACATTGGTCGGCAACGGCGGCTCATAGGTGCGGAGTTGATCGACCGACGGTAGGTCGCGGATGATGAGCAACCAGAGCAACGCATAGGCAAGCAACGCGAGCGCGGCGAGAATCGCCAGCGCCTTCACCCACCAGCGCTTCCACAGTCGCGACGCATGCCCGCCGAGGCCATCGACCTCGCGGCGCAGCTTCAGGTTCATCGGTTCGGGGGGAGACGACGCCATACGAGGCGCCAGCGTCTAAGGTTCAAACCCGATCACCGCAATGGGCGTGCGCGGACTCAGGCTCGCGGCAGGATCGTGGCGGGAGCGGCGCCGGGTCGCGGTGCGCGCCGACGTGCGGGCTTTTCGAGCAAGGCGCAGGACGCGGCCAACAACAGCAGCGGTGTGAGAAAAGCGCGGTGGCGCTCGCCGAATTCGAACCACACGCCGAACAGCGCGACCTGCATCCAGCAGGCCGCGACCAGCAGGATCAGCGCCGATGCGATGCGACGATGGCGCGATCCGAACGCGATGGCCGATGCGGTGAGGGTCGCCAGATGCGCCCCCTGCGCGAGCGGCATCCACAATGCGGTCAGCGCCGCGGCTGGATGCGGCATCATCAGCGCGAGCCGCTCGACCCCGAACTGCCCGACACCGAGCGCGCGGACGAATTTGGTCGCGGTCAGCCGGATAAATTCCGCCGGATTCTGCGCGATCCAGTCGCGCGCGATGGCGCCGACCTGGCGGCCATAGGTGAGTTCGCTCGTGCCCGGCGCGGCGACCGGCGGCGCCATCCAGTTTCCCGTCGCGGTGGGATTGTTGCCGATCCACAGGCTGATCGGGCCCGCCGAGGTGAGCGGCACGAAGGCGCCGAAGACGAGCGCGTTGCGCACCCACCACGGCAGCATCGCCGCGACCGCGAACGGCATCGCGCGCAAACCGATCGCCATCACGGTCCCGAGCGACGACAGCGGAATCAGCGCGAACCCGAAGAGCGCGGCGAGCGGCGCTTCCCCCGGCTGCGTCAATGCCAGCAGCGCGGCGAGGAAACCGATGGCGGCGGCTTCGGTCCAGCGCGCCGGCTTGTCGTCGGCGATCGCGCGAAGCCAGGCGAGCGCCAGCGCGAGGATCAACAGGTCGCAGAGCCCTTCTTTCTGCGCGAGCGGTGCGGACATCAGCACCGATGGCCAGATGAGGTACAGCCACGCCGCCGCCCGCCCGATAGTCTCACGCCTGATCCGTTTGCCGAGGCGGTACAGCAGCCACGCCACGACGCCGTCGATCACCGAATTGAGCACGATCAGCGAGACGGTCGATGCGCCCGCCAGCGCGATCCACGCCGCCAGGATCAGCGGATAGACCGGCGGAAACAGCGCCTGGAAGGTCAGCCCGATATACGGGTCGTGGAATTGCAGCCCGCCGCCGCTCAACAGCCGCCGCGCGATATCGACATAAGCGGCGGCGTCACCCGAGGGGATGCGATCGTGGAAACACAAGGCGACCAGCGCGCGAAACGCCAGCGCGACCGCGATCAGGCCCGCGGCGAACCACCGTGACGGCCGGGCGCGGGCCAGCGGAATTGCGAAGCCGACCGAGGCGATCCATGCCACGACCAGTAAGCCACCCGCGACGGACATGCCGAACCGGTCGATCAACCCCGGCGTCGACCAGGCGCCGTAGAGCGCGAGGACGGCACACAGAATGCCGATCGCTTTCGCCAGACCGTCGGAAGTGAGGTCGATGATCCGGCGGGACATGGCACCGTCCATAGGCCGAGGCCACGTTCGGATTCGTTAACGCTCGCTGCGGCTTATGGTCCGTCCCGGTCAAGGGCAGGCACCGTGTCCCCCGCGAAGGCGGGGACGCGGACTCACGTCAGCGATCGCTTCACGAGACGGGGCTCCCGCCTGCGCGGGAGCACACGAACTGTTCGACTTGAAGCGGTCAAATTTTAGCGCATCGCCACGTTTTGCTGCAGCCGCTGCGCGAAATGGATTTCGACCGCGTGGCGCACGCTTTCCGCGATCCGCTTGCGGCCTTCGCGGCTGTCGAGGAAGGCGGCGTCGTTGGGGTTCGAAATATAGCCCGTTTCGAACAGGATCGACGGCATGTCGGGCGCCTTCAGGACCATCAGAGAGGCCATGCGGTGAAACGCCGCCTTGGTCGGGATCAGCGGTTTCGCCTCGCGACCGAGTAAGCGCGCAAAGCCGGCCGAGGCGTTCATCGTCTCGCGCTGCGTCAGGTCGATCAGGATCGACGAGACGTCGGCGTTGCTGTCGAGATCGACCCCGGCGATGATGTCGGCCTTGTTCTCGCGCGCAGCGAGCCGTGCGGCTTCCTTGTCGGAAGCCACTTCGGACAAGGTGTAGACCGACGCGCCGGTCGCGTAGGGGCTGCCGACGCTGTCGCAGTGAATCGAGATGAACAGATCGCCGTGGAGCCGCCGCGCGATGCCGTAACGTTCGCGCAGCACGAGATAGCGGTCGTCGTCGCGGGTCAGCGCGACGCGGACGCGGCCCGAGGCGAGGAGGTCGTCGCGGATCGCCTTGGCGATCTTCAGCGTCACGTCCTTTTCGCGAAGGCCGGTATCGGGATTGATCGCGCCGGGATCGACCCCGCCGTGGCCTGCGTCGATCACCACGAGCGGACGGCTGTCGTCGCCCTGGACGCGAGGAAGTTTGAGCCGCGACGGCGGCGGGACGGGGATCGAAATCTTGTATTTGGGGCGGGCGTTGCCGAAGCGGAAAGGCAGGAAGCTGAGCGGCGGCGCCATGCTGGCTTGGGCGAAGCGCGGTTCGTCGACCGGCTTCAGCTTGAGTTCCAGCGCGCGGCCATAATCGTCGAACCGGCCGCTGGCGACGACCATCGGGTAAGCGAGATCGAGCATGATCCGGGCGCCGTCGCTACCGCGGCGCTTCTGTCGAATCCTGGTGACGACGCCGGCGGGATCGACGTCGCGGCCCGGACGGGCGCCGGTCACATCGATCGTGATCCGGTTCGGCCCATCGACCAGGAAACTAGAGGCGCGCGTCACACTATCGTCGAAATGGATCACGACGCGACCGTCGCTCACCTCGACGCGCTCGACCGTCGCCGCGAGGCCGGGGGTGCCGAACAGCAACCCGACCAAAAAGGCGAACAGCGCAGACACGCGGACACCATGCCGCGCCGGCGGGTTGCCGGTCCAGCGAAAAGCCATAATCAATCCCTTTTTCCGCCCTGGACCACGGGCTTAGCGCGACGCGCGTCAAGCCGTGGTTGCCCGACAGGGTTAATTTGCCGTTCGGCATGAATTTGCCGGCAGTTCGGCAGGATTCTGCCAGTTGATGCGTTCGGGTGGCGGTGCTACGCCCTGTCTCGACCGGATCGGCGCGAATGTGCGCGCGCACTCCGGCTTAACCGCTTGCCCGGCTTTTTCGGGTGGAGCGACATCAGGTTGACGTTCGCATGTCGTATTTTTCCCGCTCGCTGAACCGACTGGCCTTCGCCAGCGGTCGCGCGATCGCGGGCCTGTTCGAGGGCGCATTGCCCCGGCGTACGACGCGGCCGAAGGCATTTCCGCTAACATCTTGCGTGCCCGGACTCTCGTCTCGGGCATCGCCTTATCGTCGCGCGCAGGAGGCGCCGCCTGGCGGCCTGCGCGCGTGGAGACACAATAATGACCACGCGTATGCTGATCGACGCACGCCACCGGGAAGAAACCCGGGTGGCCGTCGTCAAGGGAAACCGAATCGAGGAGTTTGATTTCGAAAGCGCCGAGCGCAAGCAGCTCAAAGGCAATATCTATCTAGCCAAGGTCACCCGCGTCGAGCCGTCTCTACAGGCGGCGTTCATCGACTACGGCGGCAATCGCCACGGGTTCCTCGCGTTCAGCGAAATCCACCCCGATTACTACCAAATCCCCAAGGAGGATCGCGACGCATTGCTACGCGAGGAAGCGGAGCATGCCGCCGAGGAAGCCGCGCTGCGCGCCGAACAGGATGACCACGACGACGAACACGATGTCGATGACGACGCGCAGGACATCGATGAAGAGTCGATGGAGCGGTACGAGGACGATGGCGGCCATGACGAGGATGGCGGCGACGGGTCCGAGGGTGACGCGCCGCGCAAGGGCTCGAACGGCAACGACGATCAGGTGGAGGCGCTGCGCCAGCGGCGGATGAACCTGCGTCGTC